>NZ_JBUZNO010000001.1:237369-573267 GCF_055326245.1 Tessaracoccus luoxuelianae | reverse complement strand
CGTAGTTCCTCATGTCAAGGTAGCCGCGAAATGATTCCTGGTTCCTCACATGGTTTAGCCGCGAAATGGGTCAGGCGGTGCGTGGGGTCTTGATCGCTGTGGTGGCGCTGGGGAGGGTCAGCTTGGCGGTGTAGAGGGCGTCGGTTTTGTCTTTGGCGGCGGCGATCAGGAGCCCTTGGATGCGGGTGATGTCGCGGGTGAGTTCGGCCAGGTTCAGCTGCTCGCGGCGGGCCAGCAGGTCGGCTTGCTGGGCTGGGGACAGGATCTGGGCGGCGAGGAGCCGGTCCAGGGGTGGACTGGGGCGGTCGTAGATGCGTTTACGGTGTCCGGCCTTGTCGGCGCCCCAGCCGACGGGTTTCTTGGTGGAGATGAAGTAGTTACCGCGGTCAGCCACGAGGGGCCACAGCTGGTTGAGGAGCGCGAGTTCGGTGGGGGTGTCGTAGCGGTAGTAGAACCCTCGCCGGCGCACGATGTGGTTGTTCTTGGCTTCGATGGTGGCTTGGTCGTTCTTCCGGTAGGGCCGTGATCGGGTGAAGAAGATGTCGCGGTGGCCGGCCCAGTTGATGACGTCGTGGTTGATGAACTCGGAGCCGTTGTCGCAGTCGAGGCCTTGGATCGGGAATGGGAACAGGTCGATGGCCTGGTCGAGGGCCTCAAGCATCCAGCGGCGGGCGTTGTTGCGGATCGCGATCACCTGGGTCCAGCCGGTGACCACGTCGGTCAACGACACGGAGCGGGCGAACTCGCCCTTCAGGGTGGGGCCGCAGTGGGCGACGGTGTCGACCTCGAGGAACCCGGGCTCGGCTTCGGCCTCGTCGCCGGCCTTGCGGATCTGGATCGAGGTCCGCAGCAGCGGACCCGGCCGGGTGGTGGTGAACCCGCGTAGCCCGTGGGTGGCCTTGAACCCGGCCAGATAGCGGTCGATCGTGGCCCCGGACATCGCCTCCAGTTCGGCACGCACCCCCGGGCTGTAACCGCCCCGCCCCGGGGCGAGCTCACTGTTGGCCTCCAGGTTCGACAGGAGCCTGGTCATGTCCGCGGCCAGGTAGGGGCCGCACTCACAGCCGGAGAGCACCCACACCCGCTCCAGAACCCTGGCGGCATCGGTGGAGTACTTCCTCGGCTTCGCGCGGCGGCGGTCGATCCTGGCCACGTTCGAGGGCCGGGTGCCGGTGGCGGTCAACAGGTGCCGGGCCCGGTCCCGCGACAGCCCGGTCACGAGGCAGAACTCGTCGAGCATCGCACCCTTGACCTTCTTCGTCGCCGCCACATACGCCCGGGCGTACTTGCGTGTCACTTCGATCACGGCAGTCCTCGATAGATCCGATCCCATCGCTCCAGCGTGAACCGCCCTCACGTTCGCGGCTGCAGTTGTGTGAGGAACGATCACCCTTTCGCGGCTGACTTCTCTGATGATCGTCGCGTTTTTGACCATAGTGGGGCGCTGGAGTAACCTAAGTGGGCGTGCTCGGTTGCTCGGGCCCATATGTGCGTGCCCTGGCATGATCCTGGCGTTCTTATTCGTTGCGAAGAGACCAGACCTGTGCGGAGTTCGCACGGCAACTCGATGTGTCGTGAGGTTGGAAACGGTGACCCGGCCCCACGTCGAAGGGTTGCGCCAGGGATGACAAACGTCCACCCAGACAACGAAAGTGATACCAACAGGTGCCAACTATTCAGCAGCTGGTCCGCAAGGGCCGCACCGACAAAGTCTCGAAGAACAAGACGCCCGCGTTGAAGGGCTCGCCCCAGCGTCGCGGCGTGTGCACCCGCGTGTACACCACGACCCCGAAGAAGCCGAACTCCGCGCTGCGCAAGGTCGCTCGTGTGCGCCTGAGCTCCGGCATCGAAGTCACCGCCTACATTCCGGGCGTCGGCCACAACCTGCAGGAGCACTCGATGGTGCTCGTCCGCGGCGGTCGCGTGAAGGACCTCCCCGGTGTGCGCTACAAGATCATCCGCGGCTCGCTCGACACCCAGGGTGTCAAGGGTCGCAAGCAGGCCCGTAGCCGCTACGGCGCGAAGAAGGAGAAGTAATGCCACGCAAGGGTCCCGCCCCGAAGCGCCCGGTCCCCATCGACCCGGTGTACGGCTCCCCGCTCGTCTCTCAGCTGGTGAGCAAGATTCTGCTCGACGGCAAGAAGACCATCGCGCAGTCGATCGTCTACGACGCCCTCGAGGGCACCCGTGTCAAGACGGGCACGGATCCGGTGCAGACGCTCAAGCGCGCACTGGACAACGTCCGGCCCTCCATCGAGGTGAAGTCCCGTCGTGTCGGCGGCGCCACCTACCAGGTGCCGATCGAGGTCAAGCCCGGCCGCCAGAACACGCTGGCCATGCGCTGGCTGGTCAGCTTCTCCCGCGCCCGTCGCGAGAAGACGATGACCGAGCGCCTCATGAACGAGATCCTCGACGCCTCCAACGGTCTCGGTGCTTCGGTGAAGCGTCGCGAGGACACGCACAAGATGGCCGAGGCCAACCGCGCCTTCGCGCACTACCGCTGGTGATCGGTCGCCCCCGGGTCTCAACCCCGGGGGCCTTCACCGTCTACTACCCAGAGACATAAGGACTGCACAGTGACCGACCTTTCCAAGGTTCGCAACATCGGCATCATGGCGCACATCGACGCCGGCAAGACCACCACCACCGAGCGCATCTTGTTCTACACCGGCAAGACCTACAAGATCGGTGAGGTTCACGAGGGCGCCGCCGTGATGGACTGGATGGAGCAGGAGCAGGAGCGCGGCATCACGATCACGTCGGCCGCCACGACCTGTTTCTGGAAGGACCACCTGATCAACATCATCGACACCCCCGGGCACGTCGACTTCACCGTCGAGGTGGAGCGTTCGCTCCGCGTGCTCGACGGCGCCGTCGCGGTGTTCGACGGCGTGGCCGGCGTTGAGCCGCAGTCGATGACGGTGTGGCGTCAGGCCACCAAGTACGGCGTGCCGCGCATCTGCTACATCAACAAGCTGGACCGCACGGGCGCGTCGTTCGACCACTGCGTCAAGACCATTCGGGAGCGCCTCAACACCGATCCGGTGCTGCTTCAGCTCCCGATCGGCTCCGAGGGCGGTTTCCTGGGTGTGGTTGACCTCGTCGAGATGCGTGCGCTCACCTGGCACGGCGAGACCACGATCGGTGAGGACTACACCGTCGAGGAGATCCCCGCGGACCTCAAGGAGGCCGCCGAGGCCGCCCACGCCGTCCTGATCGAGCGCATCGCTGACGTCGATGACGACATCATGGAGCTCTACATGGAGGGCGAGGAGCCCACGGTCGCGCAGATCAAGGCGGCCGTCCGCAAGGGCGTCATCTCCAACACGTTCACCGCTGTGGTGTGCGGGTCGTCGTTCAAGAACAAGGGCGTCCAGCCCCTGCTCGACTCCATCAACGCCTACCTGCCGTCCCCGCTCGACGTGCCGGCCATCGAGGGGTTCAAGCCCAACGACGAGACGGTCCGCATGGAGCGTCACCCCGCCGACGACGAGCCGCTGTCGATCCTGGCCTTCAAGGTGGCCGCTGATCCCCACCTCGGGCGCCTGACGTTCGTGCGCATCTACTCCGGTGTCCTGCACTCCGGCTCCCAGGTGCTCAACGCCACCAAGGGCCGCAAGGAGCGCATCGGCAAGATCTACCAGATGCACGCCAACAAGCGCGAGGAGATCCCCCAGATCGGCGCCGGCATGATCTGCGCGGTCATGGGCCTCAAGGACACCACCACGGGAGAGACCCTGTGTGATCCGGGGAACCCGATCGTGCTGGAGTCGATGACGTTCCCGAACCCCGTCATCGAGCAGGCCATCGAGCCGAAGACCAAGTCGGACCAGGAGAAGCTGTCGCACGCGATCCAGCGCCTGGCCGAGGAGGATCCCACCTTCCGTGTGCACACGGACGAGGAGACCGGGCAGACCATCATCGCGGGCATGGGCGAGCTGCACCTCGATGTGCTGATCGACCGCATGCGTCGCGAGTTCAAGGTCGAAGCCAACATCGGCAAGCCGCAGGTGGCCTACCGCGAGACGCTCCGCCGCAAGGTGGAGAAGATCGAGTACACCCACAAGAAGCAGACCGGTGGGTCGGGTCAGTTCGCGCGGGTCATCATCGACCTGGAGCCGACGGAGCCGGGCTCGGGCTACGAGTTCGTCAACGCCGTCACCGGCGGACGCATCCCCAGGGAGTACATCCCCGCGGTGGACGCCGGAGTCAAGGATGCCCTGCAGTTCGGCGTCCTGGCCGGCTACCCGGTGGACAACATCAAGGTGACCCTCACCGACGGCGCCTACCACGACGTCGACTCCTCGGAGCTCGCCTTCAAGCTGGCCGGCTCCATGGCGTTCAAGGAGGCGGCCCGCAAGGCGGACCCGGCGATCCTGGAGCCCATCATGGCGGTCGAGGTCACCACGCCGGAGGACTACCTGGGCACGGTCATCGGCGACATCAACTCGCGCCGCGGCCACATCCAGGCCATGGATGAGCAGCACGGCAACCGCGTGGTGCGGGCCCTCGTGCCGCTGTCCGAGATGTTCGGCTACGTGGGTGACCTGCGGTCGAAGACCTCGGGTCAGGCCTCGTACTCGATGGAGTTCGACTCCTACGCTGAGACGCCGAAGTTCATCTCCGAGGAGATCGTCGCGAAGTCCCGCGGGGGCGAGTGAGCTTCTGCGACGCGCTGCGACAACGGATGGCCGGGGGAGACCCCGGCCATCCGCCGTTTCCGGGTGAGTCCACCTCGCCCGGTTTGACTGAGAACCAGGCTCCTATAGGATTGGTCAGGTATGCGTTTGGGCGCTAAGCTCAGATGCTGACCTCTCTAGAGGAACCATAAGCGACGCCCCGCAACCAGCGAGGCGAGATCCCAAGAAGGAGCCCTCGTGGCAAAGGCCAAGTTTGAGCGGACTAAGCCGCACTGCAACATCGGCACAATCGGACACGTCGACCACGGCAAGACCACTCTGACCGCGGCGATCACGAAGGTGCTCCACGAAAAGTACCCGCAGTGGAATGCTGTGTCGGCGTTCGATCAGATCGACAAGGCGCCCGAAGAGCGTCAGCGCGGTATCACCATCTCCATCTCGCACGTCGAGTACCAGACCGAGAAGCGCCACTACGCGCACGTCGACTGCCCCGGGCACGCCGACTACGTCAAGAACATGATCACCGGTGCGGCCCAGATGGATGGCGCGATCCTCGTCGTCGCCGCCACCGACGGCCCGATGGCTCAGACCCACGAGCACATCCTCCTGGCCCGCCAGGTCGGCGTGCCCGCCATGGTCGTCGCCCTCAACAAGTGCGACATGATCGACGACGCGGACGCTGACCTGATCGAGCTCGTCGAGATGGAACTCGACGAGATCCTGTCGGCTCAGGGATTCGAAGACACCAAGATCGTCCGCGTCGCCGCGTTCCCCGCCCTCCAGGGCGACGAGAAGTGGGCCCAGACGATCCTCGATCTCATGGACGCCGTCGACGAGAACATCCCGCAGCCTGCTCGCGACACCGACAAGCCCTTCCTCATGCCCGTCGAGGACGTCTTCACGATCACCGGTCGTGGCACCGTCATCACCGGCCGCATCGAGCGCGGCATCGTCAAGACCGGGGAGACCGTCGACATCATCGGCATCCGTGAGACCAAGCAGTCCTCCACGGTCACCGGTGTGGAGATGTTCCGCAAGATCCTCGACGAGGGTCGCGCGGGCGAGAACGTCGGCCTTCTGCTTCGCGGCACCAAGAAGGAGGACGTGGAGCGCGGCATGGTTGTCATCAAGCCCGGTTCCACCACTCCCCACACGGACTTCGAGGCCAACGTCTACGTGCTGGCGAAGGAGGAGGGTGGCCGTCACAAGCCGTTCTTCTCGAACTACTCCCCCCAGTTCTACTTCCGCACCACGGACGTGACCGGGGTCGTCCAGCTGCCTGCCGGCACCGAGATGGTCATGCCTGGTGACAACACCGAGATGACCGTGCACCTCAACAAGCCGATCGCCATGGAGGAGAACCTCAAGTTCGCCATCCGTGAGGGCGGCCGCACCGTGGGTGCAGGCAACGTCGTCAAGATCCTCAAGTGATCTAGACTCCACGCCTGACGAGGGCCGTGCAGCTTCGGCTGCACGGCCCTCGTCGCGTTCCCGGGCGGCGGAGCTCAGCCCCGCTTCTGGATGGCCGCCCATTCATCCCGAAGACCCACGGTCCGGTGGAAGTGCATCGGCTCGTCCAGGTCCGCGGCGAAGTAGCCCAGGCGCTCGAACTGCACCACCTCACCGGGCCGCGCGTCGAGCAGCGCCGCCTCCACCTTCGCCCCGGCGAGGACGTCTCGTGAATCGGGGTTGAGATCGTCCAGGGCTTCGCCCGTCGCGTCCCCCGGGGCCTCGGCGGTGAAGAGCCGGCCGTACAGCGCCACGGTGGCGGCCACCGCGTGCTGCGCCGACACCCAGTGCATCGTGGACTTGACCTTGCGGCCGTCCGGGGAGTTGCCCCCCTTTGAGGCCGGGTCGTAGGTGGCGAGCACCTCCACGACGTTGCCCTGTTCGTCCTTGACGACGTCGGTGGCGGTCACGAAGTAGGCGCCCCGAAGGCGCACCTCACGGCCGGGGGAGAGCCGGAAGTACTTGGGCGGGGGCACCTCCTGGAAGTCCTCCTGCTCGATCCAGAGATCGCCGCTGAACGCGACGCTGCGGGTGCCGTCCTCCGCTCGCTCCGGGTTGTTCGCCAGCTCGAAGTGCTCAACCACGGGCAGGCCCGCGTCGTCGACCGGCCAGTTGGTGATGCGCAGCTTGAGCGGGCGGATGACCGCCATCCGGCGCTGGGCCGTGGAGTTGAGTTCGCGCCGGACATAGCTTTCGAGGGCCTCGATGGACTGTCGAGAGTTGGTGCGGGTGGTGCCCACCTCTCGGCAGAAGGTGCGGATCGCGGTGGGCGGGTAGCCCCGGCGGCGCAGGCCCCGCAGGGTGGGCATCCGGGCGTCGTCCCACCCGTCGACGACGCCGTCCATGACCAGCTTCGCCAGCCGCCGTTTGGAGGTGACGGTGTGGGTGAGCTCGAGGCGGGCGAACTCGTATTGTCGCGGGGGCTCCTCGACGCCCAGCTGGGTCAGGAACCAGTCGTACAGGGGGCGGTGTGATTCGAACTCGAGAGTGCAGATGGAGTGGGTGACGCCCTCGATGGCGTCGGACTGGCCGTGCGCCCAGTCATAGGTGGGATAGATCGCCCAGTCGTCGCCCGTGCGGTGGTGCGTCACGCGCCGGATCCGGTACATGATGGGGTCGCGCAGCTGCATGTTCTCGTGGGCCATGTCGATCTTGGCGCGCAGCACCCTCGAACCATCCGAATACTCACCGGCGCGCATGCGCCGGAACAGGTCCAGGTTCGCCTCGGGGGAGCGGTCGCGGAAGGGCGAATTCACCCCTGGCTTGCCGAAGCCACCGCGGCCGGCCGAGATGGCCTCGCCGTCCTGATCATCGACGTAGGCGAGGCCTGCGCTGACCAGCCGCTCGGCCCACGAGTACAACTCCTCGAAGTAGTCGGAGGCGTAGCGCACGTCTGCAGGCTCGTAGCCGAGCCACTCGATGTCCTCGACGATCCCCTCGACGAAGCTGGTGTCCTCGGTCTCCGGGTTGGTGTCGTCGAGGCGCAGGATGCAGATGCCGCCGAAGTCCGCAGCCACCCCGAAGTCCACGACGATCGCCTTGGCGTGCCCGATGTGGAGGTATCCGTTGGGCTCAGGAGGGAATCTCGTCTGGACCCGGCCGCCCCGCTTCCCCGCCTGCACGTCCGCGTTCACGGCCTCGTAGATGAAGTTGGAGGGCATCGCGGAGGGCTCGGTCATGCCGGTAAATTAGCACGCCGCCAGCGGTGGGGGCCGGTCAGCCGGTGGTGGCGATGAGGTGGTTGATCCCCATGATGAACGCGATGGGGATGGCCACCATCGCGGCCACCAGCAGGGTCACGAGCACAGCGACGCCGATCCAGTACCGGATGGACGCCCGGCGGACCAGCTCCCGGTTCTCGATCGTGCGGTTCAGGAGCTTCAGGTTCATCTTGTTGGCGCGGTACGCGGCGTCGAAGAAGGCCCCCACGAAGGGGATCATGCCCAGGGCCCAGTCCAGCAGTGAGTTGGTGCCCATGCGGAGCAGGACCGGCAGTGGTGCGCGGAGCCGGATGGCGTCGGCCATCACCACGCTACCGAACACCGCCCCCACGGCCGTGCCCGCCCAGGGGATGAAGGAGAGGAACGGGTCAATTCCGACGCGCACCTTGGTGCCTGGGATCTGCACGAGATCGTCGAGGAAGTAGCTCAGGGTGCGCGTCATCTGCGCCGGCTTCGGCGGAGGATCGGCGGCCAGGTCTGCGCGGATCCGCCCGCGCGCAGCGTCGTCGACCGCGTCCCGCGCGTGCTGGAGCGCCTTGGCGGGGGTAGGGCCCGGTTCGGTCGTCATAGCCTCAAGGATGCCCGATAGGGTGAAGTCCCATGAGCGCTACACCCACCCCGGCCCGGACCCGCGTCGCCCCGTCACCCACCGGCGACCCGCACGTCGGCACCGCTTTCATGGCTTTGTTCGACCTCGCCTGGGCTCGAAAGACCGGCGGGGCGTTCGTGCTCCGGATCGAGGACACGGATCAGGCCAGGCTGGTGGAGGGCAGCGAGCAGCAGATCTACGACTCGCTCGAGTGGCTTGGGCTGCAGGCCGATGAGGGGCCGCATCTCGGAGGCGATTTCGGCCCGTATCGTCAGTCGGAGCGGCTGGACACCTACCGCCCGTTCGTCGAGCAGCTCCTCGCTGACGGCCACGCCTACCACTGCTGGTGCTCCTCGGAGCGCCTGGCGGGCCTGCGGAAGGAGCAGGAGGCGCTCAAGCTGTCGGTGACCGGCTACGACCGGCTGTGCCTGGGGAAGACCCGGGAGGAGAGGGCGGCGCTGCCGGGCTTCTCCGAGACCCCGGTGGTGCGGATGCTGATTCCCGACGACGCGCCGCTCGAGTTCGAGGACATCGTCCGCGGGACGGTCAAGGCGCCCCGCCCGGACGACCAGGTCATCCTCAAGGCCGACGGCTTCCCGACCTACCATCTCGCCGTGGTCGTCGACGACCACCTCATGGGGATCGACACGGTGGTGCGCGGCGAGGAGTGGATCTCCTCGACGCCGAAGCACGTGCTGCTCTACGACTGGCTGGGCTGGAAGCGGCCGGCGTTCGCCCACATGCCGCTGCTGCGCAACACGGACAAGTCCAAGATCTCGAAGCGCAAGAACCCCGCCGCGCGGCTGATGTGGTTCAAGGAGCAGGGATATCTGCCCGAGGCCGTGCGCAACTTCCTCCAGCTGCTCGGCTACGCGGGAGACGAGGAGTCCGAGGTGTCCACCTTCGAGCAGTTCGTCGAGGGATTCTCCTGGTCCAAGGTCAACACAGTGGGCCCCATCTTCGATCTGAAGAAGCTGGATTGGCTCAACGGGCACTACATCCGGAGCCTGTCTGCCGAGGAGCTGGCGTCGCGGATCCTGGAGTTCGAGGCGGACTGGGCGCCCACCGGGGCCGAGGCCGCCCTGCTGCGCAGCGCCGTGCCGCTCATTCAGGAGCGCCTGGTGCTGCTGAAGGATGCGCGGCCCCAGCTGGACTATCTCTTCGCCGTCGACGAGGCGCTGGTGATCGACGACGACGCCCTGGCCGGCCTCGCTGAGAACGCGGCTGAGGTGCTGGACGCGGCCATCGCCGTGGCGGAGTCCGTGCCGTTCTCGACCGACGCCATCCAGGCGGGGTTGCGGGAGCGGATCGTCGAGGGGATGGGCATCAAGCCCAAGTTCGCCTTCGCCCCCATCCGCGTGGCGATCTCGGGCCGGAAGGTCTCACCGCCGCTGTTCGAGTCGATGGAGCTGTTGGGCAGGGAGTCCTCGCTCGCCCGCCTCCGAGCTCTGCGCGCCTCCCTCTGACGGAGGTCAGTGCCCGGGGCCGATAAGCGCCGGGCGGGAGCCGCCGACCATCAGGGGAGCCTCGCTCGGCGAGGGCAGGTAGTGGAGCCTCAAACCCTCGAGCAGTTTGGCCAGCTGCGTCCGAGCCGCAACCCGCTCTCCCTCGGTGACCGCCTCCGTCGCAAGCCGAGCGGCCTTGACCGCGCGCCGTGCGGGGCGACGGGCGGTGAGGGGGAGATGGTTGAGCCCGACGGTCTCGGCATGAGCCCGCGCCGTGTCGAAGGCGATGCTGATGCGGCGTGACAGAGCGTCGAGGGCCTGCCCGTCCAGGCGCCTGTGTTCGTCGTCCCACTGCATCAGGAGCAGGGTGAACTCCTTGGTCAGGGGGACGCTGCTGTCGAAGAGGGCGGAGCTCTCGATGCGGTAGACCACATCGGTGAGGAGCTCCCCGTAATCGGCCTTGATCTCGTCCACCCGATCCCGGGAGGCAGTGGGGTCCGACGGTTCGGCGAGTGTCCCCAGGACGTAGGTGACGGCCGAAGACTGCCTCGGAAGCTCCCGGAGTCCGGGGTACAGATCCTCGAAGGTCATGCCCTGCGGCAAGCGGAGCGAAGCCCGGCCGAACGGGGGGCTCTCCTCCAGTGCACTGCGTACCGCGCTCTCCGTCGCGCCGTGCCACCGCACCCCCCTAACGACGGTGATGCGGCCGACGATGGCGATGTTGCAGTACTGGCGTACGAAGTCCTCCAACCGACGACGGAGTGGCACAGTGACAGTACGGGGCGAGACGTCGCCTCGGATCGCGGAGTACTTCACGGTGATCCGATCGCCGGTGAGGCGGGCCTGCAGCACAAATGGGGTGACGGGGCCGATGAGGAATGCAGAAGAGACCACGATGGTGCGGCCGGCCAACTGCTCCATCCGGCTCAGCGGCCGAATCGCCTCAGTCATGGGTTGCCTCTAGTTCCGTCCTGTGGAGGGCCAACATGCGAGGGACGTCAACGGGCTTGGGGAGATAGTGCAGCGCCAGGTCGTCCAACAGGTCGCCCAGCTGGCTCGCGGCGGCCTGTCGTTCGCCCGGAGTGGTGGCGCTCGTCGCGAGGCGGGCGACCTTGATCGCCCGCTCGGCCCCTGGGCGGGCTGTGGTGGGAAGGTGGGCAAGCCCCACCCGCTCCGCGTTCTCCCGGGCGTTCCGAAAGGCGAGGGCGACCTCGAAGGACAGCCGATTGCGTCCCTCGGGCCCGAGGCGGGCTGAGTCGTCGTCCCACCGCAACAGTTCGAGCTGAAACTGGTGAGTTGTCGGTACCGAGGCGTCGAACAGTGCTGAGCTCTCGATCCGGTAGACGATGTCGCCGGCCAAGCGCCCGAAGTCATCCTTGATCGAAGCGATCCGTTCGTGTGCTGGGTCCATCGCCGGACCGGCAGGTCCGGGTGTCATCGCAGGGGTGAGACGAGCGCGGATCTCTTCGCGGGCCAGCGCTTCCTGCCTGTCCTCATCTGAAGGCACGGCAGCGACACGTCGTTTCCTGAGATGAGCCAGGAGCGCGACCAGGCCGAACAGCGGCAGCAGCGTCGCTGGAAGGAGCCACCATGAGCGTGTGACCACGGCGAGAGCAATACCTGCCAGGGTGCCGAGGATCACCAGCGCGAGGAGCCCGCGGCCGAATGCGCGCGGTGACCCAGGTCTCCTAGCGCTCAGCGCGCTGCCGGGGACAACGACGACCCGGGTGACCCGGAGATCGAACTCCTCGTCGGCGAAGTCGTCCAGGCGCCGCCAAGAGGGGACCGTCGCCCGGGCCGGCCTTTCCGCTGACCCCAGTGGGGCGTAGTCGATCGTGACTGTGTCCTTCGCTGCATCGCGCTTGCGTGACGCGTCGGTGACCCGGATGACGTAGATCGCATCCGGAGTGTCGCCGACGAGGGAGACGGTGTGGTTCGTGAGCGACCCAACCGGGGCCTCCCGGGACATCAGCGTCCATGCGGGCAGCGGCGTCGTCATGGCGGCATCCTAGGCCCAGCACCTTCGGTCGTTGAGGTTGAGCGAGGGCCACTCAATCTTCGCTTGACTCCCGAATTGAGCGAGGTACACTCAACTTGAAACCAAGTCCGGCACCCATTTGACCCCAGAAAGGAACGCACAATGCCTGGCTTCGACCCCTTCCGCGACATCGACCGCCTCCTCGGCGACGTCACCCGCACCCCGGCCTCAGTCGCGATGCCCATGGATCTCTACCGCACCGGCGACGAGTTCGTCGCGCACATCGACCTGCCCGGTGTGGACCCCGCCAGCATCGACATCGACATGGACGGCGCCACCGTCACCGTCCGCGCCGAGCGCACCTCGCCCGCCCAGGACGAGGGCGCCCAGTGGCTGACCCGTGAGCGCGCCGTCGGCACCTTCGCCCGCCAGCTGACGCTCGGCCGCGGGCTCGCGGTGGACAAGATCAGCGCCTCGTACTCCGACGGCGTCCTGACCCTCACCATCCCCGTCGCCGAGACCGCCAAGCCCCGCAAGATCGAGGTACAGCACTCCGCGAAGATGAATCAGATCGAGGGCAGCGTCGAGACCGACGCGGCACAGCCTGAATCCTGACCGCGGACAACGACGGCGGGGCGCTCCACCCAGGGGCGCCCCGCCGTCGTGCGTGCCGGGTCAGCCGCGACCGTGACGGGTGGTCCACCCGGACAGGTCGGGTCCCTTGGGCACGATGCTGAGCGGGTTGAGGTCCGTGTGCACAACGTAGTAGTGCCGCTTGATCTGCTCGAAGTCCACGTTGGTGCCGAAGCCCGGCGTCTGGAAGAGGTCGCGGGCGTACCCCCACAGGTTCGGCAGCTCCGAGAGCTTGGAGCGGTTGCACTTGAAGTGGCCGTGGTAGACGGGATCGAAGCGCACCAGCGTCGTGAACAGGCGCACGTCGGCCTCGGTGATCGAGTCCCCCATCAGGTAGCGCCTGTCCGCCAGCCGTTCCTCCAGCCAGTCCATCGCCGTCCACAGCCGGTCGTAGGCCGCGTCGTAGGCCTCCTGGGACCCGGCGAAGCCACACCGGTAGACGCCGTTGTTGACCTCCGTGAAGACGCGCTGCATCACCTCATCCATCTCGCCCCGCAGGCCCTCGGGCCAGAGGTCCGGCGCATCGGGCTTGTGGAAGGACCGCCACTCGAAGAACAGGTCCTCGGTGATCTGGGGGAAGTTGTTGGTCACCACCATCCCGGTGGGCACGTCGACGATGGCGGGGACCGTGATGCCACGGGGGTAGCCGGGGAAGCGCCTCTCGTAGGCGTCCTTCAGGCGGGGGATCCCGAGCACAGGGTCCACCTCACCGGGATCGAGGTCGAAGGTCCAGGAGTCGGAGTCGTGCGTGGGGCCTGGGGTGCCCAGCGAGATCACGTCCTGCAGGCCCAGGAGCTCGCGGACGATGATGGCGCGGTTGGCCCACGGGCACGCGTAGGCCGCGACCAGCCTGTAGCGCCCAGGCTCGACGGGGTAGTCGTCGGTGCCCGGACGCGGATCGGCGACGATGCGGGTCTCGATGTAGCGGGAGTCGCGGGTGAACTCGCGTCCCTTGACGGAGTAGACGCCGCCTGCTGAGTGTTCAGTGTGCTCGGTCATGGCCCCAGGCTAGCCGCCGGTTCGGAGCCGCCAGGAACGGTCAGCCGCGCAGCCAGGCCCGGATGGTGCTGACCCGCTGGTCCACCTCCGCCTGCGAGGCCTGCGCCAGCGGCGGCCCGCCGCACTCTCGACGGAGGTCCGCGTGCACGTGGCTGTGCGGAACGCCCTTGTGCCGCGCGAACTGCGCCACCAGCGAGTTCAGCTCCTTGCGCTTCGAGGCGATCGCCCGGTGCAGAGCCACCTCGGGCTCGGCCTTCCGGTCGTCGCGTTCACGCCGCCGGAGCTGCCGACGCTGCCGGTCGGCGAGGAGGGCGCTGACCTGGCTTGGCTCGAGCAGGCCGGGCAGGCCGAGGTAGTCCTGCTCGTCGGCCGAGGTGGGCTCGGCATGCATGCCGAAGGCCTGCGAGTCGAACAGGACGTGATCGAAGGTCGCGGAGGATTCCAGCGCCTCGAACTGGCCGAGCAGGTCGTCGGCGGTCGTCTCGCTGCGATTGGCCTGCTCGATCAGCGCCTCCGTCTCGGCCCAGATGTCGACGTCGTCGCCCTTGGGCTTACCGAGGACGTGATCGCGCTGCCGCTCGAGGGTCGCGGCGTGGGCGAGCAGCACCGGGACCGTGGGGAGGAAGACGGTGGCCACCTCGCCCCGTCGTCGGCTGCGCACGAACCGGCCGACGGCCTGCGTGAAGAACAGCGGCGTGGAGGTTGCGGTGGCGTAGACCCCGACGGCCAGGCGGGGCACGTCGACGCCCTCCGAGACCATTCGCACGGCCACCATCCACCGCTCGTCGGACGAGGCGAACGTCTCGATGCGGGTCGTGGCCTTGGCGTCGTCGGAGAGCACGACGCAGGGCTTGCTGCCCGTGAGGTCGTGTAGGAGCCGGGCGTAGGCGCGCGCGGTGGTCTGGTTGGTGGCGATGACGAGGCCCCCGGCGTCGGGGACGTGGCGGCGGACCTCGCTGAGTCGCCTGTCCGCCGCGCGCACCACCGCCGGGATCCATTCGCCGGTGGGCGACAGGGCGGTGCGCCAGGCGTGGGCGGTGAGGTCCTTGGTCATCGGGACGCCCAGGTCGGCGCCCAGCTCGTCGCCGGACTTCGTGCGCCACCGCATCTGCCCGCCGTAGTTCATGAACATCACCGGCCGCACGACGTGGTCGGCCAGGGCCTCGGTGTAGCCGTAGGTGTAGTCGGCGCGCGACTGCTGCACGCCGGGGGCGATGTCGTCATAGGCGACGAACGGGATGGGGTGGTCGTCCGAACGGAAGGGGGTGCCCGTCAGCGCGACCCGGCGGGTGGCGTGGGTGAACGCGTAGGAGATCGACTCGCCCCAGCTCTTGGAATCGCCCGCGTGGTGGATCTCGTCGAAGATGACCAGGGTCTCCTTCGAATGGCACAGCGCCTCGTAGACGTAGGAGCGGGCCGCGACCCCCGCGTACGTGACGGCCGACCCGTGGTACTCCTTCGCACGGCCCCGCCGCGACGACCCACCCAGCCCCGGGTCCAGCTGGATCCCGACCCTGGCGGCGGCGTCCGCCCACTGCACCTTGAGGTGCTCGGTGGGGGTCACCACGACGATGCGGCGCACCGTCCGCGACGACAGCAGGGTCAGCGCGACCCTCAGCGCGAACGTGGTCTTGCCTGCTCCGGGGGTGGCCACGCAGAGAAAGTCGCGGGGCTGGTCCCGCGCGTACTGCTCAAGCGCCGCGGCCTGCCAGGCCCGCAGCGACGACGCGGTACCCCACGCCGCCCGTTGCGGGAATGCGGGGGACAGGTGGTCCAGGGCGGAGGAAGACATACGGTCGGTGACTCTAGCCGCCGGGTGCGCCGTGACCCAAGCCCCGACACGCCGGGCAGGGCGTTCAGCCGGCTTTTCCCGCGCGGAGGGATTCGTAGGCGGCGAGCGCGCGGGCTCGGCCGTCGGCGAGCGAGATGACGGGCTCGGGTCGATCGGCGAGGTCGACGTGCCAGGACAGTGGGGCGGCCGCGCCGAAGTCTCGGGCGCCGTCGGCCTCCGGGGCGAGCCAGTGCGAGCGGTAGGCGGCTCGTGGGTCGAACTTGGTGGCCTGCGTGTCGGGGTTGAAGATCCGGAAGTAGGGCGACGCGTCGGGCCCGCAGCCCGCCACCCACTGCCAGTTCATCGCGTTGGAGGCGGCGTCCCAGTCGGTGAGCGTCCGCTCGAACCAGCCCAGCCCCACGCGCCAGTCGACGAGAAGGTGCTTGGTCAGGTAGCTGGCGGCGATCATCCGCACCCGGTTGTGCATCCGGCCGGTCGCCCACAGCTCCCGCATCCCCGCGTCGACCATGGCCACCCCGGTGCGGCCGCGGCGCCACAGCTCGGCCGCCTCCCCGTCGCCGTCCCACGGGAAGGACTCCCACTCCGGGCGCCAGCAGCGCTCGCCGAGGGTGGGGGACTCGTGGAACAGGTCGCGGGCGAACTCGCGCCAGGCCAGCTCGGAGAGGAAGCCCTCCACGCCGGGTCGTCCCTCGTGCCAGGCCGGGAGACACCGGTGCCAGATGGTGCGCGCGCTGATCTCGCCGACGGCCAGCGCATCGGACAGGCCTGAGGTGGCCGGGCGCCACGGGTCGTCGCGGTGCGCCTGGTAGTCCTCGACGGCCGCGTCCAGGAAGTCCTCCAGGCGCTGCACGGCGGCCGCCTCCCCGGCGTCGACGTGGCCGGCCACCACGTCCCAGCCGCGGCGCATCGCCGCCCGGGCCTCGGGCCAGTCCAGCGGGTCCGACCACGGCCAGGAGTCGGGCGGCCGGAGCTCCGGTGGCGCCACGGGTTGACGGATGTCCAGCTGCTTGAGCGCCTTGAAGAAGGGCGAGTACACGCGGAACGTGCCGCCCGAGCCGGTCCTCACGGAGCCGCGCGGCACCAGGTCCGCCAAGGGATGGAGGCTCAGCCGCGCGCCGGCCCGGGTGACCGCGTCGTCGAGGCCGTCGTCGGCGGCGAAGGGAAAGCCGACGGTGGTGTGGACCGATGCCGCATCAGTGTCGCGGATGACCGAGGCCAACACGTCCGTGGGGCGCCCCCGCCGCACCGTGAGCCTGCTGCCGTGGCGCCGGAGCTCGGCGTCCAGCGCGGGCAGGCTCAAGGCCTGTCGTTCGGCGGAGGCGGGGTGCGCGGCCGCCTCGTCGGGATCGAGGATGACGAGCGGCACGACGCTGCCCTCGGCGGCGGCGGCCACGAGGGCCGGATGGTCCTCGACGCGAAGTACTCGCCTGAACCAGCAGATGGTGGTCATCGGGTATCGAAGCTCCTTGATCGCCGCGGCCGGGGCGCGCGAGGGACGTGGGGCGAGTGTAGTGGCGGGGGTCAGGAGAAGCGCAGGAGCTGGCCGAGGTCCTTGACTCCCAGCTCCTGGGCCAGGGCCAGGTACAGCTCCGCGCAGGCCAGGGCGTCGACCACGGCATCGTGGCCGCGGTAGTGCGGCAGCCCGGCGCGTGAGCGGAGCTTCCAGAGCCTCAGCGCGTCGCGGGGGTGGTCCTCGTCGAAGCCCAGTGCCCGATGCCCGAGCGCCATCGTGTCCACGGCGGGCAGCTCGATGCTCACGCCGTAGAGGAGGCGCACCGCGGCGGCCAGGAACCCCACCTCGATCGCGGCATGGTGGGCCAGCAGCACCCTGCCGGTGAGGCGTTCGAACACGCGGTCCAGCGCCTCGGCGCTGGGGATGGCGTCGGCGAGCTCGTCGTCGGTGATCTGGTGGATGACGGCGGACTGGCCCACCTCGTGACCGGGGTTGACGTAGAAGTTGGTGGCGGTGCCGAGCGGGATACTCAGCCCCGTCACGTCGATCATCCCGACCGAGAGAATGTGGTCGGCGGCCGGGGTCAAGCCGGTGGTCTCGAAGTCGACGGCGAGCAGGGCCAGCTCGGAGATCGGGGTGCTTCGTGGCACAGGCTCGGCGCTGAGGTAGCGGCGCAGCGCGCCGTCGGGCACCTTGTCCGCGGCCCCCGCGTTGGTGCGGCGGAACGGCCACCTCATGAGATGAAGTGCGTCTGGAACGTCACGGTGAGCGCAGATCGGGCCTTGCCGACGATCGAGAAGGCGTCGCGCAGGTGGCGGCGCTCGAAGTCCGACAGGTCCCCGGGATCGATGTGGCTGTCAGGCTCCTCGCCGGCGGCCACCTGCCTCCCCTGGTGCTGGAGGCGCGTGTAGCCGAGGAACTCGTAGGCGTCGAGCAGGTTGTCCACCTCGGCGCCGTGCTCGGCCGCGGCCAGCAGCCGCCCCCGGGTGGAGACCTGCGGCAGCCCTTTGTGCAGCGCGTGGATGCGGGCCACGTCGACGATGGGGTTGATGCCGCCCAGCTTGATGTCGAGACGGTCGCGGTGCTGGCCCTTCTTCTCGACGACGAGGCCGCGGAGGAACCCGATCGGCACCTCGGCGTCGTTGGCGTGCTTGGCCAGGTGGCCGAGGAACCGCGTCGAGGACGGCGCGGTCCGCAGGATGCGCTGCTGGAGGGCCGTGTACAGCGTGTGGTCGCCGTGGACGGGGCGCATGTCGAAGAAGATCGAGGAGTTGAGGACGGCCTCCGACGTGGGGGCCGCGAGCCAGGAGACGAATTCGCGGCTCCACGCCGCCAGCGGTTTGCGCCACTGCGGGTTGGTGGCCATGGCATCGCCCTTGCAGCGGGGAAAGCCGCACTCGACGAGGGCGGAGGTCACCGATTCGGCCAGCTGCTCGAAGTAGGGCGCGTGGCCGGGCTCGTAGTCGTCGCTGAGGATCAGGGCGTGGTCCTGGTCCGAGGCGAGCGCCTGTTCCCCGCGGGCCAGCGAGCCCAGCGCCACCCAGCAGTAGGGCACCGGGGGGGCGCCGAGCTGCTCCTCGGCCAGCTCCAGCAGCCGTTGCCACAGCGCCTCCGTGGTCCGGCTCACGATCCGGGTGATGTCCTCGGCGGTGGCGTCCTGGCGCAGGAGGCGACCCACCAGCTTCGGTACCCTCCCCATGACGCGCGCCAGCGAGGCAGGGTCCGACTGCCGCGCCAGGTCCCCGACCACGTAGAGCGGGCTCGAGCGCTCCAACCGCATCAGATCGCCTGAGGTGACCATGCCGAGGACCCGGTCGCCATCCATCACCGGGAGGTGGTGGATCTTGTGCTCCACGAGGTTCAGCAGGACGTCCAGGGCGAGGGCGTCGTGGCTGATCGTGTGCGGCGCGGTGGACATGGACTCCGCCAGCGGCGACGAGGGTGCCACGGCCCGCGCGACCACCCGGCGCAGGTCCCGGTCGGTGAGGATGCCCACCAGGGCGTCAGCTTCAGTGACGAGGATGGCCGAGACGCGCGCCTCGTCCATCGCCTGGGCGGCCTCGCCGACGGTCGCGTCCGCCTGGATGGTGATGGGGGAGCGGGTGATCATCTCGGAGACGGGAACCTGCAGGACGGGGCCGCCCTCGGGGACCTGGCGGGTGGCATCGCTCAACCGCGACTCGGTGAAGTAACGCCGCACCTCCGGCACCGCGAGCAGCTCCCGGACCGCGTCCGGGGCGAACGACCACAGCAACGTGTCCTCGAGCGCGGTGAACGTGAAGCGGGACGGCCGCTCCTCGATGATGGACAGCTGCCCGAAGCAGGCGCCCTGCTCGTCGTGGTCGATGAGGTCGCCCCCGGCGTCGACGATCTCCACGGCCCCCGAGCGGACCAGGAACATCGCGGTGGGGGCGGAGCCGGCGGCGAGGATCACCGTGCCCCTGCGGACGTAGCGCCCGACGGCGCGCTTCGCGAAGGCGGAGATGCGGCCGGGAGGGAGCAGGGACCACGGCTCGCGGGCGGCCAGGAATTGGGTGATGTCGGCAAGCTCAGACACGGCGGATCCCCTTCGATCGTCGTTGCGCGCAGCCTACCCGTCGCCCCTGCGCCGGGCACGACTCGCCGTCTGAGTGGGGCCTCGGGTACCGGGAGGGCGCCGGGGTAGGGATGCGACGGCGTGTCGTGCACGGGGAGGGGGCGCTGGATAGGGTGAGGGGGAGTCTGGACGAGCCATGGAGGGCAGAGCAGTGTCGGAGATCGAGTCGTTCGCGCCGGGGTCGGGGCGACGGGTGCAGCCGAGGTCGCGGGTGGCCTCGGACGCCGCCGAGATCGACCTGAGCGGCACGTGGCGCTTCCGGTACTCCGCCCGGCCCGACCTGGCGCCCGACGGTGCCGCCGCCGTCGACCTCGACGACTCCGGCTGGGACCAGATCGACGTGCCGAGCCATTGGGTCCTTCCAGGTCGCGGCGACTGGGGCAGACCTGCCTACACCAACGTCAACTTCCCCTTCCCCGTGGAGCCCCCGCACGTCCCCGACGACAACCCCACCGGCGATTACCGCGTCGAGTTCGACCTGCCCGACGGCTTCGGGGACCGGGTGTTCCTGCGCTTCGACGGCGTGGAGTCCCTTGCCATCGCGTCCCTCAACGGCTCCCTGGTGGGCGTGGTGCGGGGGAGCCGGCTGGCCCAGGAGCTCGACGTCACCGACGAGGCCAGGCCCGGGCGCAACGTGCTCCACGTGCGCGTCCACCAGTGGTCGGCGGCCAGCTACGTGGAGGACCAGGACCAATGGTGGCTGCCCGGCATCTTCCGGCCGGTGACCGTCCTTGCCCGCCCCGCTGCCGGGATCGACGACCTCTGGCTGCGCGCGGACTTCGATCCCGAGACCGGCGAGGGCACCCTGATGCCCGAGGTGCGCGCCGACGCCGCGGCGTTCCCGGTCACGATCAGTCTCGACGAGCTCGGCCTGGCCCACACCTTCGAGGCCCCAGGAGACGTTGCGCCGATCCCGGTGGGCGTCGTCGACCCGTGGAGCGCGGACCGGCCCCGCCTCTACGACGCCCGGGTGAGCAACGCCGCGGAGACGCGAACCCTGCGAGTGGGGTTCCGGCGCATCGAGATCGTGGGCCACGAGTGGCTCGTCAACGGCCGCAAGCTGCGTATCCGCGGCGTGAACCGGCACGAGTACGACCCCGACCACGGCCGGGTCTTCGATCGCGACCGGGTGCGCGCCCAGCTTCACCTGATGAAGCGCCACAACATCAACGCCGTGCGTACCTCGCACTACCCGCCCCACCCGGAGTTCTTCGAGCTGACCGACGAGGTGGGGCTGTGGGTGATCGACGAGTGCGACCTCGAGACCCACGGCTTCGAGCGCGGCGGGTGGGTGGACAACCCCACGGACGATCCCCGCTGGCGCGAGGCGCTCGTGGACCGCGTGATCCGGATGTTCGAACGCGACAAGAACCACCCGTCGATCGTCGCGTGGTCGCTCGGCAACGAGGCCGGCACCGGGGCCAACGCCGCCGCGATGGCCGCGTGGCTGCACCGCCGTGACCCCGACCGCCCCGTGCACTACGAGCCCGACTTCGAGGGCCGCTACACCGACATGGTCTCGCGCATGTACGCCACGGTGGAGGAGATGGAGGACCTGTCCGCCGGCACCGGCCGCAACCTCCGTGGCTCCGCGGGGCGCAGCGCCGTGCTCGCGGGCCGCCCCATGATCCTGTGCGAGTACCTGCACGCCATGGGCAACGGCGCCGGGGCGGTGGCCGAGTACGAGGAGCGCTTCGACGCGCTGCCCCAATGGCACGGCGGCTTCGTGTGGGAGTGGCGCGACCACGGGCTGCGCACCACCACACCCGACGGCGTGGAGTACTTCGGCTACGGCGGCGACTTCGGCGAGCAGCTCCACGACGGCTCCTTCGTCTGCGACGGCATGGTGCTCTCCGACGGGACCCCCACCACGATGCTGGCCGAGTACGCCGCGGTGGTGACCCCCGTGAAGCTCACCGTCACAGACGAGGAGCTCGGGGTGGAGAACCGACGCCACGACGGCGACACCAGCGATCTGCGCATCGTGTGGCGCGACGAGCTGGACGGCCTCGAGATCGCCTCGGGCGAGGTGGAGATCCGGCCGGTGGCCCCAGGGGAGCTGGTCTGCGTCGAGCTGCCGCCGTTCCACGCCCCCGAGGCCGGGGAGCTGTGGCGCACCGTCGAGGCCGTGATGGCCGACGGCGGGCCATGGGCGCCGGCCGGCCACGTGGTCAGCCGGGTCCAGTCACTCCTCGCCGAGGCGCCGCCCGCCCCGCGACACCCGGTGACCGGCGAGACGCCCACGCCCTCCGGCGGCGTCTACAACCTCGGCCCCGCCGCCTTCGACGCGCGCACCGGAGACCTCCTGGAACTCGCCGGCCGCGATGTCCGCGGCCCGCGGCTGGAGCTGTGGCGGGCCCCCACTGAGAACGACTCGCTCGCGGGATTCAACTCCTACGTGGACGTGGAGGCCACCGCCTCGCGTGGCGTCGGCGCGCCCGCGCCGTCGTCGCTTGAGCAGTGGCGAGACGCAGGGTTGGACCGCCTGCACCGTCGTGTGCTGTCGGTCACCCCTGGTCCCGGCCGCCTCACGGTCCTGCATCGCTACGCCCCCGCCGCCACCAGGCAGGCGGTCACCGTCGAGCTGATCTGGTCTCTCGACGGCGACGACCTCCGGCTTGATGCCTCAGCCGAGCCGACGAAGGACTGGGAGGGCACGTGGCCGCGGATCGGCCTCCACTTCGAGCTTCCCCTCGGGCTCACCCGCGCGGCCTGGTTCGGCACCGGCCCGCACGAAAACTATGTGGACTCCTCGACCGCCGCCCACGTGGGGCGATTCCGGTCGATGATCGAGGATCTGGTGGTGAACTACGCCGTCCCGCAGGAGAGCGGGCATCGGATGGAGCTGCGCGAGCTGAGCCTCCCCGAGCTGGGCCTCGCCCTCCACGCCGAGCGGGCCGGAGGGGAGCTGCCCGGCTTCTCCCTGCGCGCCCACGACGCCCACCAGGTGACGACGGCCCGCCATCCGCACGAACTGGGGGAGCCCACTGCCATGCACCTGTACGTCGACGCCCAACAGCACGGGCTCGGTTCCCGATCCTGCGGGCCCGACGTGCGGCCGGAGTATATGCTGCGCCCCCGCGCCGCCGCGTGGTCATTGAGGTGGGCCGCCGAGTAGCCCGCGATAGGTGGGGCCGGCCCCCGGCGGAGTTCCTACGAGGAGTAGTATCAATTCCATCGTTGGCGACACCGCGGTGGCCGGCTCCTGGACGGAACCGCCCCGGTGCTCGGCCGACGTCGCTCGCCAGTGAGAGACACTCTTGATCCTTCTCACAGGGAGCACCATGACGGCCTCGGCCACCCTCCGCAACACCGACACCGCAGAAGACCCCTGGAGCGGTTTCCGCCCGGGGCCGTGGCAGCACAGCATCGATGTGCGCAGCTTCATCCTGAGCAACTTCACCCCGTACACCGGTGACGCCGCCTTCCTCACCGGACCCACGGAGAAGACGCTGCGCGTCTGGGAGACCCTGCAGCGGGACTTCCTCAGCGTGGAGCGCGCCCGTCGCGTCTATGACGTCGAGACCCACATCCCCGGCGACGTGGACGCCTTCCCCGCGGGCTACATCTGCGGCGACGACGATGTCATCGTCGGGCTGCAGACCGACACGCCGCTGAAGCGCCCCATGATGCCCGCCGGCGGCTGGCGGATGGTGGAGACGGCCATCCGCGAGGCCGGGCTGGAGCCCGACCAGCGGGTCAAGGAGATCTTCACCCGGTACCGCAAGACCCACAACGAGGCCGTCTTCGACATCTACACCCCCCGGATCCGCAAGGCGCGCAGCGCGCACCTCATCACCGGCCTGCCGGACGCCTACGGTCGCGGGCGGATCATCGGCGACTACCGAAGGGTGGCACTGTACGGGGTGGACCGCCTCATCGAGCAGAAGAAGGTCGACCTCGACGCAGTGGCCGGCCAGCCGTTCTCCGAGAACTGGGCCCGTTACCGCGAGGAGCACGCCGAGCAGATCAAGGCGCTCCAGAAGCTGAAGAACCTGGGCGACAGCTATGGCTTCGATCTCCGGCGCCCCGCCGCGACCTTCGTCGAATCCGTGCAGTGGACCTACCTCGCCTACCTCGCCTCGGTGAAGAGCCAGGACGGCGCCGCGATGAGCATCGGCCGGCTCTCCGGCTTCTTCGACGTCTACGCCGAACGCGACCTCGCAGCCGGCCTCCTCACCGAGGAGGGCGTGCAGGAGGTCATCGACGCGCTGGTCACCAAGCTGCGCATCGTCCGGTTCCTCCGCACGAAGGACTACGACCAGATCTTCTCCGGGGACCCCTACTGGGCTACCTGGTCCGACGGCGGGTTCGCCGACGACGGCCGCACCCTGGTGACGAAGACGTCGTTCCGGCTGCTGCAGACGCTGCGCAACCTCGGCCCCGCCCCGGAGCCGAACATCACCGTCTACTGGGATGCGGCGCTGCCGGCCGGGTACAAGGAGTTCTGCTCGCTCATCTCGATCGAGACCTCCGCGCTCCAGTACGAGTCGGATCGGGAGATCCGGTGCCACTGGGGCGACGACACCGCCATCGCGTGCTGCGTCTCGCCCATGGCCATCGGCAAGCAGATGCAGTTCTTCGGCGCCCGGCTCAACACCGCCAAGGCGTTCCTGTACGCCATCAACGGCGGCCGGGACGAGATGACCGGCAAGACCGTGGTGGACGGCTATGCGCCCATCACCGGTGACCAGCCGCTGGACTTCGAGACCGTCTGGGCGCGCTACGACGAGATGCTCACCTGGGCCGTCGAGACCTACGTCGAGGCGCTCAACATCATCCACTACTGCCACGACAAGTACGCCTACGAGGCCATCGAGATGGCGCTGCACGACGACGAGATCGTGCGCACGCTGGGCTGCGGCATTGCCGGACTGTCCATCGTGGCCGACTCGCTCGCGGCCATCCGGTACGCCTCCGTCACCCCGGTGCGCGACGACACGGGCCTGGTGATCGACTACCTCACCGAGGGGGACTTCCCGAGGTACGGCAACGACGACGACCGCGCCGACGAGCTCGCCCAACTCGTGGTCTCCACGGTCATGGACAAGATCCGCGCCATCCGGCTCTACCGGGACGCAGTGCCCACCCAGTCGGTGCTGACCATCACCTCCAACGTCGTCTACGGCAAGGCCACCGGTGCCTTCCCCTGCGGCCACGCCGCCGGCACGCCCTTCGCGCCCGGTGCCAACCCGGAGAACGGGGCCGACACCCACGGGATGCTCGCCTCCATGATGAGCGTCGGCAAGCTCGCCTACGACGACGCACTGGACGGCATCTCGCTGACCAACACCATCACGCCCCAGGCGCTCGGCCGCACCGAGGGTGAGCGCGTCGCCAACCTGGTCGGCATCCTCGACGCGGGCATGGAGGAGGGGCTGTACCACGCCAACATCAACGTCCTGAACCGCGAGACTCTCCTCGACGCCATGGAGCACCCGGAGAACTATCCGCAGCTCACCATCCGCGTCTCGGGGTATGCGGTCAACTTCGTCAAGCTGACCCGCGAGCAGCAGCTCGACGTGCTCTCGCGGACCTTCCACGAGGCCCTCTAGGTGGCTGTGGCCTCCCCGGCGGCGCCCGCGGCGCGTCACGCCTCCATGCTCGGGGGAATCCCGACGGCGGAGGCGCTGGGCCGTTCGGAGCTCCTGGCCGCGCAGCGCGCCGGCGAGGTGGGCTCGCTGCACTCCTGGGAGCTGGTCACCGCCGTCGACGGTCCGGGCACGCGGATGACGACCTTCCTCGCGGGGTGTCCGCTGCGCTGCCTCTACTGCCACAACCCGGACACGATGGCGGCCTCGCGCGGGGTTCCAGTGCGGGCCGAGGACCTGCTGGCCCGGATCCGGCGCTACCGGGGCGTCTTCCGCGCCACGGGCGGCGGGATCACCCTCTCCGGCGGCGAGGTGCTCCAGCAGCCGGCGTTCGCGGCGCGGGTTCTGAGGGGCGCCAAGGAGATGGGCGTCCACACAGCCCTGGACACCTCCGGGTTCCTCGGCCGGCACGCCACCGACGAGCTGCTGGCCGACGTGGATCTGGTGCTGTTGGACGTCAAAGCGGGGGACGAGGCCACCTACCGGCGGGTGACGGGGCGGTCCCTTGCCCCCACGCTGGAGTTCGGCCGACGGTTGTCAGGGCTCGGCATCGAGACGTGGATCCGGTTCGTCCTGGTCCCCGGCCTGACCGACGATCCCGCCACCATCGCGCCGATCGCCGAGTATGCTGCCTCACTCCCCGCGGTCGGGCGTGTCGAGGTGCTCCCGTTCCACCAGATGGGCCGGCAGAAGTGGGCGGAGGCCGGACTGGAGTACTCCCTCGCGGACACGCGGGCGCCGTCGCCGGAGATAGTTGAGGAGGCGCGGGCGCTGTTCCGCGGCCGGGGGCTCGTGGTGTACTGACCCTCCCTGCTGAGGGACCCCGCGATTTGGCGCCTCGCCCCAGGCATGCCAGAATGGTCCGGTTGCTCCGCGATGGGGTCGGCGTCCTTGGCGCCATGCCCCGCGAGTGAGGTCGAGCAGACGCCCAAGCGCGAGATGTGGCCTTCCTTCACCGGAAGGGTTGTCTTACCTTGCGGCTGAGGGCGCGACACTCCCGACCTCGGGGGTTGGAGTGACAAGGGTTTATACCCTCAAAGGAACGTGAAATTTCCACAGGGCTAGAAGTAAGGAACGACGTGGCTGGACAAAAGATCCGCATCAGGCTGCGGGCCTATGACCATGAGGTCATCGACAGCTCGGCGCGCAAGATCGTCGACACTGTGACCCGCACGGGCGCGAAGGTGGCCGGCCCGGTGCCGCTGCCGACGGAGAAGAACGTGTACTGCGTCATCCGTTCGCCCCACAAGTACAAGGACAGCCGCGAGCACTTCGAGATGCGCACGCACAAGCGCCTCATCGACATCCTCGACCCGACGCCGAAGACCGTCGATTCGCTGATGCGCCTCGATCTGCCCGCCGGTGTTGACATCGAGATCAAGCTCCCGTGAGGTCTGAAGTGATGAGTGAACGAATCGTGAAGGGCATCCTGGGCACCAAGCTCGGCATGACCCAGTTGTGGGACGAGAACAACAAGATCGTCCCTGTGACCGTGATCCAGGCCGGACCCTGCGTCGTCACGCAGGTGCGCACCCCCGAGACCGACGGCTACTCCGCCGTGCAGCTCGGCTTCGGTGCCATCAAGGCCAAGAAGGTCACCAAGCCGGCCGCCGGGCACTTCGCCAAGGCGGACGTCACCCCGCGCAAGCGGCTGGTGGAGCTCCGCACCGCTGATGCGTCGGAGTTCACCTTGGGCCAGGAGCTGACCGCGGAGGTCTTCGCCGACGGCGAGATCGTCGACGTGACCGGCACCACGAAGGGCAAGGGCACCGCGGGCGTCATGAAGCGCCACGGCTTCCACGGCCTCAAGGCCTCGCACGGTGTGCACCGCAAGCACCGCTCGCCTGGCTCCATCGGTGGCTGCTCCACCCCCGGCAAGGTCTTCAAGGGCCTCAAGATGGCCGGCCGGATGGGCAACGAGAAGGTCACCATCCAGAACCTCAAGATCCACGCCGTCGACGCTGAGCGTGGTCTGCTGCTGGTCCGCGGCGCCATCCCCGGTAACAACGGGTCGCTCGTCGTCGTCCGCAGCGCAGCCAAGAAGGGTGTTGTCGCATGAGCGATCTGACAGTTGACGTCGTCGACGCCAAGGGCAAGAAGGCCGGCAAGGTCGACCTTCCCGGCGATCTGTTCGACACGCAGACCAACATTCCCCTGATCCACCAGGTTGTCGTGGCCCAGCTGGCCGCGGCCCGTCAGGGCACGCACTCCACCAAGACCCGCGGTGAAGTCCGCGGCGGTGGCATCAAGCCGTGGCGCCAGAAGGGCACCGGCCGCGCCCGTCAGGGTTCGCGCCGCGCCCCCCAGTGGGCCGGTGGCGGCGTCGTGCACGGCCCGCAGCCGCGCGACTACTCGCAGCGCACCCCCAAGAAGATGATCGCCGCCGCACTGCGCGGCGCGCTGTCGGACCGGGCCCGCGAGGGCGGCGTGTTCGTCATCTCCGAGATCGTGGCGGGGGAGAAGCCCTCCACCAAGTCGGCCATCGAGGCATTGACGAGCGTGGCCGGGGATCTGAGCAAGGTGCTGGTCGTGCTGGACCGCTTCGAGGACGTGGCCTGGCTGAGCCTGCGCAACGTCCCCACGGTGCACGCGCTCGCCGTCGATCAGCTCAACACCTACGACGTGCTGGTCAACGACAAGGTGGTCTTCACCTCGGCTGCACTGGCCGCGTTCTCGGCCGGTCCCGCGGTGGGCAAGTCGGCCAAGGCCGTCGCCACCGAATCCGAGGCCGCCGCCGAGGAGACCGCTGTCGAGGCCCCCAAGGCCGAGAAGAAGACTGAGGAGAAGGACAAGTGACCACTGCGCTGAAGATCCGCGATCACCGCGACGTCATCCTGCGCCCCGTGGTGAGCGAGAAGAGCTACAACCTGCTCGATGACGGCAAGTACACCTTCATCGTCTCCCCGGACGCCAACAAGACCGAGATCAAGATCGCCATTGAGGCCATCTTCGATGTCAAGGTCACCTCCGTGAACACCCTCAACCGCACGGGTAAGCGCCGCCGCACCAAGTACGGGTACGGCAAGAAGGTCGACACCAAGCGTGCGATCGTCACCGTGGCCGAGGGCCAGAGCATCGACATCTTCGGAGGCCCGGTCAACTGACCGGCGAGCCGCTGAGAGAAGGAACTTAGACTCATGGGTATCCGTAAGTACAAGCCGACCACGCCGGGCCGTCGCGGCTCCAGCGTGTCCGACTTCGTTGAACTCACGCGCTCCACGCCGGAGAAGTCGCTGCTCGCGCCGAAGTCGAAGACCGGTGGCCGCAACAACACTGGGCGCATCACGACGCGTCACATCGGTGGAGGCCACAAGCAGGCCTACCGCATCATCGACTTCAAGCGCTACGACAAGGACGGCGTGCCGGCCAAGGTCGCTCACATCGAGTACGACCCCAACCGCACCGCCCGCATCGCGCTGCTGCACTACGCCGACGGCGAGAAGCGCTACATCATCGCGCCGAACGGCCTGGCTCAGGGCACTGTGGTCACCGCCGGCGAGGGCTCGGACATCAAGCCGGGCAACAACCTCGAGCTGCGCCAGATCCCCGTCGGCACCACGGTGCACGCGGTGGAGATGCGCCCAGGCGGCGGAGCCAAGCTCGGCCGTTCGGCCGGCGCGGCCATCCAGCTGGTTGCCCGCGAGGGCAAGTACGCCACGCTGCGCATGCCGTCTGGTGAAATGCGCCTGGTCGACGTCCGCTGTCGCGCCTCGATCGGCACGGTCGGCAACGCCGAGCAGTCCAACATCAACTGGGGCAAGGCCGGCCGCAACCGCTGGAAGGGCATCCGCCCGACCGTCCGCGGCGTCGTGATGAACCCCGTCGACCACCCCCACGGTGGTGGCGAGGGCCGCACGTCGGGTGGCCGCCACCCTGTGTCGCCCTGGGGCAAGCCCGAGGGACGCACCCGTGACAAGAACAAGGCGAGCAGTCGACTCATCGTCCGCCGTCGCAAGACCGGCAAGAAGCGCTGATAGGGAGCCTGAGGAAATATGCCACGCAGCCTGAAGAAGGGCCCCTTCGTCGACGACCACCTGCAGAAGAAGGTGGACGTTCAGAACGACAAGGGCACCAAGAATGTCATCAAGACCTGGTCGCGACGCTCGATGATCATCCCCGACATGCTGGGGCACACCATCGCAGTGCACGACGGCCGCAAGCACGTCCCGGTGTTCGTCACCGAGTCGATGATCGGTCACAAGTTGGGCGAGTTCGCTCCCACGCGCACCTTCAAGGGTCACGTGAAGGACGACAAAAAGGCCCGTCGCCGCTGAGGCGCGAGATAAGGAACTGAATCAACTATGAGCAACGAAAACGGCAACAGCCGTCGTCGCGAGAACCTGCTCGGTGATCGTCCTGGCTCGTTCGCCATCGCGCGCCACGTCCGGATGAGCCCCACCAAGGTCCGTCGAGTCGTCGACCTGGTCCGCGGCATGGACGTCAAGGACGCCCTTGTCGCCCTGAAGTTCGCCCCGCAGGCCGCGTCCGAGCCCGTGTACAAGGTTGTGGCCTCGGCCGTGGCCAACGCGGAGTCGGCCGAGGCCCTGCGCTCCGGCGACCTGTACATCTCCAAGGCGTTCGTCGACGAGGGCGTGACGCTGCGTCGAATCCGGCCCCGTGCGAAGGGGTCGGCCAGCCGCATCCTCAAGCGCGGCGCCCACA
Organism: Tessaracoccus luoxuelianae; assembly: GCF_055326245.1. Classification (NCBI taxonomy): domain Bacteria; kingdom Bacillati; phylum Actinomycetota; class Actinomycetes; order Propionibacteriales; family Propionibacteriaceae; genus Tessaracoccus; species Tessaracoccus luoxuelianae. The sequence continues at coordinate 543,659 of NZ_JBUZNO010000001.1, read as the reverse complement.
TCACAGTGGTCGTCGAACCCCGCGAGACGAAGGGAGCCTGATTATGGGCCAAAAGATCAACCCGATTGGCTTCCGCCTCGGCATCACCACCGATCACAACTCCCGCTGGTACAGCGACAAGCAGTACTCGGAGTTCGTCGGCGAGGACGTCAAGATCCGCCAGTACCTGACCAAGACTCTTGAGCGCGCCGGCGTTTCGTCGATCGAGATCGAGCGTCGCTCGGAGCGGGTGACCATCTTCCTCCACGCCGCACGTCCGGGCATCGTCATCGGCCGCAACGGCGCCGAGGCGGAGCGCGTCCGCGCCGAGCTGGAGAAGCTGACCGGCAAGCAGGTGCAGCTGAACATCCTCGAGGTCAAGAACCCCGAGATCGATGCGCAGCTCGTGGCTCAGGGAGTCGCCGAGCAGCTCGGCGCCCGTGTCGCCTTCCGTCGCGCCATGCGCAAGGCCCAGCAGACGGCCATGCGTTCCGGCGCCGTGGGCATCAAGATCAAGTGCTCGGGTCGTCTCGGTGGCGCCGAAATGTCGCGCTCCGAGGGTTACCGCGAAGGCCGTGTGCCGCTGCACACGCTGCGCGCCGACATCGACTACGGCTTCTTCGAGGCCCGCACCACGTTCGGCCGGATCGGCGTCAAGGTGTGGATCTACAAGGGCGACGTCACCGGCACCCGCGCCGAGCGCGCTGCCCAGAAGGCCGCCCGTAACAACGCCCCCGGTGGCCGTCAGCAGCGTCCGGGCCGTCGTCCCGCCCGCGGCGAGGCTCGTGGGGACCGTCCCGAGCGCGGCGGTCGCCGTCGCGCCGACGCAGCCCAGGCCGAGGCCCCGGCTGCGCCCGCAACCGAGAACGCAGGAGCCTGATCATGCTGATTCCTCGTCGCGTGAAGTTCCGTAAGCAGCACCACCCCACGCGTGACGGTGCGGCCAAGGGCGGCACCAAGCTCGCCTTCGGTGAGTACGGCATCCAGGCGCTCGAGTCCTCGTACCTGACCAACCGTCAGATCGAGGCCGCTCGTATCGCCATGACCCGTCACATCAAGCGTGGCGGCAAGGTCTGGATCAACGTGTATCCGGACCGCCCCCTGACCAAGAAGCCGGCCGAGACCCGCATGGGTTCCGGCAAGGGTTCCCCCGAGTGGTGGATCGCCAACATCAAGCCCGGACGCGTGCTGTTCGAGCTGTCCGGCGTCCCAGAGGACGTGGCCCGCGAGGCCATGCGTCTGGCCATCCACAAGCTGCCCTTCAAGGCACGCTTCATCAAGCGCGAAGCAGGTGATATCTGATGAGTAACTCTCTCGCCGCACACGATCTTCGTGGTCTGTCGCGTGATCAGCTCAACGCCAAGGTCGTTGAGCTGAAGGAGGAACTGTTCGGCCTTCGTTTCCAGGCTGCCACCGGCCAGCTGGAGTCGAGCAGCCGCATGCGCAACGTCCGTAAGGACATTGCACGCATCTACACCGTGCTGCAGGAGCGCAACCTCGGCATCGTCGACGAGCCGGTTGTTGAGGAGAAGTGAATATGAGCGAAGACACCACCACCACTGAACAGCGCGGCGCCCGCAAGGTGCTGCAGGGCGTTGTCGTGTCCGACAAGATGGACAAGACGATCGTGGTCCTCGTCGAGGACCGCGTCAAGCACCCGCTGTACGGCAAGGTCATGACCAAGTCGTCCCGCCTCAAGGCGCACGACGAGGAGAACTCGGCCGGCATCGGCGACCGCGTTCGCGTCATGGAGACCCGTCCGCTGTCCGCGCAGAAGCGCTGGCGCCTGGTCGAGATCATCGAGCGCGCCAAGTAAGGCAGACTCACCAGCAGAAGGCCCGCACCCCCTCTTGGGGAGCGGGCCTTCTGCATGTCCGGCGACTGGCCTGGCTACCGGCCGGTGGAGGGGAGACCGGGACGGGCGAGTTCAGGCGCGGGCGCCTTGCTGGGCTTTTGCGTCGGTGTCGGAGCCTGAGTCGGGGTGGGCGTGGGGGAGGGGGATGGCCGTGGTTCCTCGGTGATCAACACGGTCTGGGAAGGGTGGCCCAGCTCGTGGCGCGCGATGATGGGGGCACGGCTGGGGTGCTCGATGGTGACGGTAGCCTCAGCCGAGTAGCACCCCGGCAGGGCCAGCCGGGTCCGGGCCAGCCCCGTGGCCCCGAAGCCGGCGCCCGATCCAGGCAGCAACACGTCGTCATAGCGCCCGACGGTTGCTCCCCCGGACCAGTCCACGCCCTCGCAGGTGGGCCCGCCGTCGGCCTGCCGCGGACTGACGGGCCCGATGATGCGTCCTGAGGCGCTCACAGCCAGCTCCGTCGAATCGGGCACCGCCACCCCGGGCACGCCGTCGAGGCTCAGTGCGTCAGAGGCCTCGACCCCGGCACGAGCCGTGCCGTGCGGGCTCAGGCGGGTGGTGATCATGGGGGCGAGCACCAGGCTTGTCTCGGGCAGCTGGGGCCAGCTGGGCGCGGCCGGGGGAGTGACGAACTCAGCCGGCGCAAGGGCCTCCACCCAGTGGTAGTACCCGGGGCCGGGGAACCTCAGCGAGGTGGACGCGGCCTCGGCCGAACCGTCGGGGCCGTAGCGTCCGGAGAAGACCGCCTCGCCCACGGGCTGGGTGTCGGCCGCGGATGCGGCAGCGAGGTCCTCGAGGGAGGCGAAGGGACCGTAGAGGGTGGTGGTGCCGGAGAAGCGCGCTCCTGGCCTGCCGCCGGCCACGGTCACCAGATCCACCGCCGGCTCGCCGGCCACGGCCACCACGTCCCGGGTGCGCGTGGTGACGGCGGGGGTGAAGTGGGGGGCGAGCGAGGCCTCCACGGTGGCGACGACCGATTCAGGGCTGGGCGCCGCGAGCAGCCGCTGGACAGTCCGCTCGGCGGGCACGAAGACCCGGGGTGCCGATCCCGCCAGCCCAGCGAAGCTGACTGACACATTGCCGACCGAGGGCTCGGATCCTGGGCGCGCCATCGTCACGCGGATGTCGGCCACGCCGGAGGTCCCCGTCGTGGAGGGCGCCGACTCGACGGTGGAGGCCCCCGTTGGCGCGACCGAGAGCGTGACCCCTGGCACGGCGATGCCCGCCCTCGAGGTCACCGAGGCGCGAAGCTGGCCTGAGGGCGCCGCCAGGGTGGGGCGGGAGACCCACTCGAGCCGGGCCGTGTAGGGCCCCGCGAATCTGGCCGCCGCGCGGGTGAGGCGCTCGAACTCCGTCCCCGTCGACGGCTGCGCGGCGACCACGGCCGCCCATCGGGCGGACTCGCGGGCCCGCTGCTGCGCCCCGTCGACCGTCCGCACGCGGACGAAGTGCTCGACGGCGGCGCCGGTGTCGGCTGAGGGACTCTGCCCGGTGTGCGTGAGGACCCAGGCGAGGTCCGCCCTCTCAGCCTCGGAGAGTGTCGCGGTGCCGTTGCCGTGCAGGAGTGCGCCGTCGTCGGCCAGACCCGACTGCTTGACCAGTGGCGTCCCCGCGGGAGCCTCCTCCCAGTCCGTGGCGCGCCTGGGCGGTGCGGACATCAGGTCCGCGCAGTACGCGGTGACCGGGCCCATCCGGTAGGCGCCGTACCAGTCCCGCCCGGTGCGAGGCATCGACACCGTGTGCCCGGCGCCGGCCAGCGGGCCGTCCTGGGGCCGGGCGTCGGCGGGAGCGGGCGCGACGAGGAGGGTCAGTATCACGGTGATGAGCAGGGCGATGGCGGGGCGTGGTCTCATGATCAGGGGCTTCCTGGTTGCGGTCGGGTTCGCACCACTCTTGGTGAGAACCCCACCGCTTTCCCAGGTCACGTGCGGCCTGTGGAGAACGTGTCAGCCGCGCCGACCTCGTGCTGTGGAGGGAAGGGCGCCGCCCGGCAGGCTCAGGAGCCCTCGGGCCAGGAGTCCGGCGTGGGTTCCGCGGTGTCCTCCTCGGCCTCGGAATGGTCGGTCCACGAGTCCTTCGGCCGGTAGCCGAGCTCCAGCATGGTGTTGGTGAGGTCCCAACGACGATTGGGGTTGTCCGAGACGGCGTAGTAGAGCCCGAACCGCACCTCCGCCTCGATGGCGCAGCGCACCACCTCGACGGTGTCGTCCTCGCTCAGCCACATCGCCCGCAGCAGGTCGAGGTCGGTGTCGTGGGTGGTCTTTGAGCTCCAGCCGATCCTCAACGCGATGAAGTCCATGCCGTGCTGGTCGTGGTAGAACCGGCCGAGCGCCTCGCCGAACACCTTTGACACCCCGTAGAGCGAATCCGGGCGGGGGAGCATGTGCGGATACACCGGCCACTGCTCGTCGCGGTCGTACATCCCCATCGCGTGATTGGAGGAGGCGAAGACGAAGCGCCGCACCCCCGCCTCGCGGGCGGCCTCCAGCGCGTTGCGCAGGCCCACGATGTTGGCGCTCAGCACGGCGTCCCACGTCGACTCGGGCGATGCCGCGCCCGCCATGTGGACGACGGTGTCCACCCCCTCCATGAGGGCGAGGGTGTCGTCGTAGTCCGTGAGGTCCGCGATGCGGATGGTGTCCGGGTCGTCATCGTCGGGGTGACGCCCCTGGAGGACGAGGTCGTACTCGTCGCGCAACCGGCGTGCCAGGAGTGCTCCGATGCCGCCTGTGGCGCCCGTGATGAGGATTCTGCGCTGTGCCATGACGCCCATCCTGCCAGCGGCGACGAGGCACGATGCGGCCTCCGTGGAACGCGTGGGGTAGAGTACCGCCCAGCACTCGGATCGTTCTGCTCTGAGTTCCTCTAGCTTCTTTCTCCGATGCCATCGCGCTGCGGACACCTAGGAGCCTGCTGAACAATCATGCCTCGGCTGCGGCGCACCGGATCGGGCGATCTGGCACCCCTCCATCTGGATATGGACGTCAAGTACACGCACCAGATGTAGTGGCACCACCTCATCCCGCCCGGCACGTCCTCGCCGGAGACAGCATTGTTCAGCACACTCCTAGTCCGCGCCGGGCAGAACCGCTGCATCACCCCCACACGGGAGTCTTTCCTCATGTCTTCACTGTCCTTCGGCGCGCTCGGCGTGCCCGCACCCCTCGCCTCCATCCTCGCTGAGCGAGACATCACCCTCCCCACGCCCATCCAGGCCGCGACGCTGCCGGACTCGCTCAGCGGCCGCGACGTGCTGGGCCGGGGCCGCACAGGCTCGGGCAAGACCTACGCCTTCCTGCTGCCGCTGGTGGCACGCCTCTCATCCTCCGGCACCCGTCGCGCCGCCAAGCGGCCGCGCGCCATGATCCTCGCCCCCACCCGGGAGCTCGCGATCCAGATCGACGAGGCGCTCGCGCCGCTGGCGGCCTCCGCGGGGCTCACCTCGCGCACCATCTTCGGCGGCGTCAACCAGAAGCCGCAGGCGGCGGCCCTCACCAGGGGCGTTGACGTGATCGTCGCGTGCCCGGGCCGTCTGGAGGACCTGATCGCCCAGGGCGTCGCCTCCCTGGCCGGCGTCGAGATCACCATCATCGACGAGGCCGACCACATGGCGGACCTCGGGTTCCTGCCGTCCGTGCGCCGGCTGCTGTCCCAGACCCCGAAGGCCGGGCAGCGCATGCTGTTCTCCGCCACCCTGGACAAGGCCGTGGGGACCCTGGTGAACCAGTTCATGACCAACCCCGTCGTGCACGAGGCGGACTCGGCCGAGTCGCCCGTCGCCACGATGACCCACCACGTGCTGCACGTGGCAGACGACCACCACCTCCCGGTCCTCATCGACCTCGCGGCCGCTCCGGGCCGGTCGGTGGTGTTCACCCGCACCAAGCACCGCGCCAAGAAGATCGCCCGCCAGCTCAATGCCGCCGGGATCCCGGCCGTCGAGCTGCAGGGCAACATGAGCCAGAACGCGCGCGAGCGCTCCATGGCGGCCTTCCATGCAGGCACGGCCCAGACGCTCGTGGCCACCGACGTCGCGGCGCGCGGCATCCACGTCGACGATGTCGGCCTGGTCATCCACGCGGACCCGCCGGTGGAACACAAGGCCTACACGCACCGCTCGGGCCGCACCGCCCGCGCCGGGGCCGAGGGCACCGTCGTCACGCTCATGCTCGACGGGCAGCGCTCGGACGTGCGCGACCTCACCCGCAAGGCGGGCGTCAATCCCACCATCACCCGCGCCGACGCGCGACACCCGGTGCTGCGCGAGATCGCGCCCGGGGAGCGCTCCTTCCCGGGCGGCCTCATCAAGCCCGAACCCCAGGAGGGGCAGGGCGGTGGCGGCCGTCGCGGTGGGGCGTCAGCGCGACCGCGCAGTGGGTCCGACCGTCCGCAGGGTGGTCGCGGCCAGCGTCCCCAGGTCCAGCGCGGCGAGCGTCCCGCCGAGGGCCGTTCCCGACGGCCCGCCGCGGCGGCCACCGCCTCGGCGGGTGGAGTCGCCCGGTTCTCGGCCGAGAGCGGTCGTCGCAGGAGCCGCTAGCGGGACACTCATCCTGAGCTGTCACAAGTCGCCCGGTCCGCACCACGCGGCCCGGGCGACTCGCACGTCCGGCGAACCGGCTCTGGTCTGTTGGATGCAGTGACGTATCCTGGAAGGCTCACGGCCCAGAAGCCGCGACATCCTGTCACCGAGGCCCCATGCTGCAGCTTGAGAAAGTCCGCAAGTCGTACACCACAGGCGACTTCACCCAGGTGGCACTGGACGACGTCTCCATCGCCTTCCGCGACAACGAGTTCGTCGCGATCCTCGGTCCCTCAGGTTCCGGCAAGACCACCCTGCTCAACGTCGTGGGCGGTCTCGACCACTACGACTCGGGCAACCTCGTCATCGACGGCATCCCCACCGACGAGTACCGCGACCGTGACTGGGACACCTACCGCAACAATCGCATCGGGTTCGTCTTCCAGGCGTACAACCTCATCCCGCACCAGAGCGTCCTCTCCAATGTCGAGCTGGCTCTCACGCTGGCAGGCGTCTCGCCCTCCGAGCGGAAGCGACGAGCCATGGCGGCGCTGTCCGAGGTGGGCCTGGCCGAGCACGTGCACAAGCGCCCCAACCAGCTCTCCGGCGGCCAGATGCAGCGCGTCGCCATTGCCCGCGCGCTGATCAACGACCCGGACATCCTGCTGGCAGACGAGCCCACCGGCGCCCTCGACACGGCCACCAGCGTCCAGATCATGGCCCTGCTGACAGACATCGCCCGCGACCGCCTGGTCATCATGGTGACGCACAACCCCGAGCTGGCCAAGGAGTACGCCACCCGCACCGTCCAGCTCCGCGACGGGGTCGTCTTCTCCGACACCGATCCCTACCAGCCCGGGCAGCAGCAGGAGAGCGGACGCCCGGCGCGGCGCACCGCCATGAGCTTCCTCACCGCCATCGCGTTGTCGTTCAACAACCTGATGACGAAGAAGGGCCGCACCCTGATGACGTCGTTCGCGGGCAGCATCGGCATCATCGGCATCGCCGCGATCCTCGCGCTCGCCAACGGCGTCGGCCTCTACATCAAGGGTGTCGAGGAGGACACGCTGTCGATGTATCCGCTGTCCATCGAGCGGCAGGGCTTCGACCTCACCTCCCTACTGGCGGGGTCGCCAGACGGACGCGACGACGATGCCCCGGCGCCCGTCGAGGGTGAGGTGCCGGAGGCCCAGCGCGTCTCCAGGATGCTCGGCGGGGTCGGCACCAACGACCTCGCCTCCCTGAAGAGATACTTCGACGACGGCGACAGCGGGATCGACGACTTCGTCAACTCCATCGAGTACAGCTACGACGTCACCCCTCGGATCTACGCCGAGACGCGGGAAGGGCCCCGCCAGGTCAACCCCGACACCACCTTCAACTCCGTCGGGTTGGACCCTACCTCCACCGTCAACTCGCTCCTGGGCCCCGGCGCGGGATCCGGGGTGTTCAGCGAGCTGGTCGAGGACCTGTCGCTGGTGGAGACCCACTACGAGGTGCTCGCCGGAGACTGGCCCGACGACGCCCTCGAGACCGTCGTCGTGCTCAGCCCCAGCGGCAGGGTGAGCGACCTCACGCTCTATGCCATGGGGCTGCGCGACCCGGCCGAGCTCGACGTGATGGTCACCCAACTCGCGAACGAGGAGCCCATCACCGAGCCCGGTGCCGCGATCACCGTCACCTACGACGACCTGCTGGCCGCGACATTCCGGCTCGTCAACGTGCCCGACCTCTACAGCTACGACGCCGAGTTCGGCGTGTGGACCGACCGGAGCTCCGACGAGGGCCACGTGGCGAGCGTCGTCGACTCGGCCGAGACGTTGGAGGTGGTCGGCGTCGTGCAGGCCGTGGAGGACAGCACGATCCTGCAGTCTGGCATCTACTACACCCCCGCGCTCACCAGGCACGTCATCGAGAAGGCGGCGGGCAGCGAGATCGTCGCCGACCAGCTGGCCCGTAGCGACACCAACGTGCTCACCGGCCGCAGTTTCGCCGACGACCGGGCCGCCGCCGAGGAGATGGACCTCTCGCAGCTCATCAGCTTCGACCAGGATGCCATCGCTGGGGCCTTCACCTTCGACGCCGACGCCCTCGAGATCGACACCTCAGCACTGGAGAATCTCAGCCTGCCGGAGTTCGCTCTGGACCCCTCGTCCCTGCCGGAGCTGGATCTCGCCGCACTCCTGGGGGAGCTCGACCTGGCCTCCGTCGTCGCGGCGCCAGACATGGGCGCCGAGGCCGGTCAGGTGGTCAGCTGGACCACCTCGCTGGCCACCTCGTTCGCGGTCTTCGTCACTGAGAACAAGCTCGATCCGGCCGACACGGAGGCCAACTTCCGGCTCTTCCTCCAATCGCCGACCGGGCAACAGCTCCTCGTCGGCACCGTGCAGGAACCTCGTCCGCTCGACGCCGAGACTCTCGCAGGACTGCTGGAGGCCCTCCTCGGTTTCGCCGCGACGCCCCTTCAACCGCCGTCCGACGCCACCGAGCAGCCCGCCCCCGCGCCGAGCGCCCCGTCGCCCGGCGCTGAGGCGAGGGTCGAGGCGTTCCTGAGTTCGGAGCAGGGTCAGGCGGCGCTGGCGGCCACCGGCGGGCTTATCGACCCGGAGGCGCTGGTGGCGGCCGCTCAGGCCTATGACCGGTTCGTCGAGCAGGTGCAGCCGGCCACGGACGAGCAGCCCGACGTCGCGGCGCTGGTGCGGGCCTTCCTGGACTCGCCGCAGGGCCTGGACCTGCTGACGCGCCTGGGGGCGGCGCCCGCCGGGCAGGCACCGGCTGCCGAGGCACCGGGGGAGGAGGCCGGGTTGCTCACGCAGCTGGTGCGCGGCTACCTGGCCTACACCGTCGACAACGGCCTGCCCATCGACGGCGTGGAGGCTAACCTCGACGGCTTCCTCGCCTCGCCTCAAGGCGCGGACCTCCTCGCCGAGACCAGTGGCCTGATCGACACCGACGCCCTCACCGCGCAGCTGCAAAGCGCGATGGGCTCCTACATCGCGGATGTGATGGGAGAGCTGACCGGCGCCCTGTCCACGCAGCTGGCGGACGCGCTCGGCACCCAGGTCTCCGCCGCCATCGAGGGCTCGATGGGCCGGTTGAGCGAGAACATGGCCGACGCCATGAGCATCGACGAGGCGGTCTTCGCCGACGCGTTCCAGCTCAACCGCAACCAGGACGAGCTGACCCAGCTGTTGATGGCGATGACCACGCGGCAGCTGAGCTCCTACGAGGGCAACCTGCGTACGCTCGGCTTCGCCGATCTCACCGACCCGTCCACCATCCAGATCTTTCCCAAGGACTTCGAGTCCAAGGAGCGCGTGCTGGACATCCTCGACGCCTACAACGCCAGCGCCAAGGAGGCCGGCGACGAGGATCGCGTCATCACCTTCACCGACATCGTCGGGGCGCTGATGGGCTCGGTCACCGACATCATCAACACCATCAGCTACGTGCTGGTGGCCTTCGTGGCGATCTCCCTGGTGGTCAGCTCCATCATGATCGGCGTCATCACCTACATCTCGGTGCTGGAGCGCAAGAAGGAGATCGGAATCCTGCGCTCCATCGGTGCGAGCAAGCGCGACATCAGGCGCGTGTTCAACGCCGAGACCCTCATCGTCGGGTTCGTGGCGGGCCTGCTCGGCGTGGTGGTCACGTTCCTGCTGACCATTCCCGCCAACGCCATCGTCGAGGCCAACTTCGACGTGCCGAACGTGGCTCAGCTGCCGCTGCAGGCGGCTGTGATCCTGGTGCTGGTCAGCATGGGGTTGACGGCGCTGGCGGGCCTGATCCCGGCGTCGGCCGCGTCGCGCAAGGACCCGGTCGAGGCGCTGCGCAGCGAATGACGGCAGAGGCGCGCGGAGACGGGAGAGGGCCTCGTCGGGGCTGATTTCTTCCCCGGGTCCACTACGGGCTAGACTGTCCCAGTTGCCTTGGGACTGTGCCCTTTCGAGGGGACCTTTCCCGGGTTCACACCACGCTCCCTCTCTCTCGGGCTGGGGGCTGCCGCCTGGCAAAATCCAGGGGGTTCATTTCTAGTTTCACAAGGCCCCATGCATGGGAACCGGTGGATCAAGGAGAAGTAGATGATCCAGCAGGAGTCGCGACTGAAAGTCGCCGACAACACTGGTGCCAAGGAGATCTTGTGCATCCGTGTGCTCGGTGGCTCTAAGCGCCGCTACGCCTACCTCGGCGACACCATCGTCGCCACCGTCAAGGACGCGATCCCTGGCGGCAACGTCAAGAAGGGCGACGTGGTCAAGGCCGTCGTCGTCCGCACCGTCAAGGAGCGTCGCCGCGCCGACGGGTCCTACATCAAGTTCGATGAGAACGCCGCCGTCATCCTGAAGAACGACGGGGAGCCCCGCGGCACCCGCATCTTCGGCCCGGTTGCGCGCGAACTCCGCGAGAAGAAGTTCATGCGCATCGTCTCGCTCGCCCCGGAGGTGATCTGATCATGGCATCGCTCAACATCAAGAAGGGTGACCGCGTCAAGGTCATCTCGGGCAAGGACAGGGGGGTCGTCGCCGAAGTCATCGCCGTGAACCCCGAAACCAAGCGCGTCACGGTGCAGGGTGTCAACCTCGTCAAGAAGCACCGTCGCGAGTCCCAGACCGCGGCCGGCCGCAAGGTCGAGGGCGGTGTGATCACCGTCGAGGCCCCCATCCATGTGTCCAACGTGCAGCTCGTGGTCAAGGTCGACGGCAAGGAGGTCGTCACGCGCATCGGTCACAAGCGCGTCGACGTCACCAAGCGCCGCCCCGACGGCTCCGAGTACACCGCGCAGCGCTCTGTGCGCATCGCCCGCAAGACCGGGGAGGAGATCTGATGACCGCCACCGCAGCCCCCACCGCGATTCCGCGGCTGAAGGCCAAGTACCGCGAGAGCATCGTCCCGGCACTGCAGGACGAGTTCAACTACGACAACGTCATGCAGATCCCCGGTCTGGTCAAGATCGTGGTCAACATGGGCGTCGGCGAGGCCGCGCGCGACTCGAAGATCATCGAGGGCGCCATCAAGGACCTCACCGCCATCACCGGCCAGAAGCCGTCGGTGACGAAGGCCCGCAAGTCGATCGCCCAGTTCAAGCTTCGTGAGGGTCAGCCCATCGGCTGCCACGTCACGCTGCGCGGCGACCGCATGTGGGAGTTCGCAGACCGGCTTTTGACGCTCGCGCTGCCCCGTATCCGCGACTTCCGTGGACTCAACGGCAACCAGTTCGACGGCAACGGCAACTACACCTTCGGCCTCTCGGAGCAGGTCATGTTCCTCGAGATCGATCAGGACAAGGTGGATCGTGTCCGTGGCATGGACATCACCTTCGTGACCACGGCGGCCAACGACGCGGAAGGCCTGGCGCTGCTCAAGCTCCTCGGCTTCCCCTTCAAAGCCGTCGATGACGCCAAGAAGCAGAAGTCGAAGCGCGGCCCCGCGTTCTACGCCAAGAAGAAGAAGTGAGCTGACCCATGGCAAAGACAGCACTCAAGGTCAAGCAGGCCCGGAAGCCGAAGTTCGGCGTGCGCGCCTACACCCGTTGCCAGAAGTGCGGCAGGCCCCACTCGGTCTACCGCAAGTTCGGCCTCTGCCGCATCTGCCTGCGCGACATGGCGCACGCCGGCGAACTGCCCGGTGTGACCAAGTCGTCCTGGTGATCCGGAACCACTGTTCCTAAGGAATTCAAGTTGCGACAGGTCCGGGTCCCCCGGAAACCGGCGCGAGAAAGAGGCAACAAGTCATGACAATGACTGATCCGATTGCAGACATGCTGACACGTCTGCGGAACGCCAACCAGGCGTTCCTGGACTCGACGACCATGCCGTCGTCGAAGATCAAGGTGGGCATCGCCGAGATCCTCAAGGCCAACGGTTACATCTCGGATTTCGAGTTGACCGAGGTTGAGGGGCAGGTTGGCAAGGTCCTCAAGGTCACTCTGAAGTACGGCGACTCGCGCGTGCGCTCCATCGTGGGCATTCGTCGCATCAGCAAGCCGGGGCTCCGCGTCTACGCGAAGTCCACGGAGTTGCCGAAGGTGCTGGGCGGTCTCGGCATCGCCATCATTTCGACGTCCCAGGGTCTGTTGACCGACAGGGACGCCAAAGCCAAGTCCGTGGGCGGCGAAGTACTCGCCTACGTCTGGTGACCGGCGAAGGTAAGGAGAAAAACTAATGTCGCGTATTGGCAGGCTCCCCATCGCCATCCCATCCGGCGTCGACGTGTTGCTCGACGGCCGACAGGTTGACGTCAAGGGACCCAAGGGGTCGTTGACGCTCACCGTCGCCGAGCCCATCACCATCGAGAAGCAGGAAGACGGCCAGCTCGCCGTCGCCCGTCCCAACGACGAGCGTCAGAGCAGGTCCCTCCATGGCCTCACCCGCACCCTGATCAGCAACATGATCCAGGGCGTGACCGAGGGCTATGAAAAGAAGCTTGAGATCGTCGGCGTTGGTTACCGCGTGATCTTCAAGGGCCCGCAGCAGCTGGAATTTGCGCTCGGATTCTCCCACCCCGTGATCGTGAACGCCCCCGAGGGCATCACCTTCGTGGTGGAAGCGCCCACCAGGTTCAGCGTCCACGGCATCGACAAGCAGCTTGTCGGCGAGACCGCGGCCAACATCCGCAAGATCCGCAAGCCCGAGCCCTACAAGGGCAAGGGTGTCCGTTACGCGGGCGAACAAGTCCGCCGCAAGGCCGGAAAGGCTGGCAAGTGATGGCCATTTCGCTCAGCAACCGCAAGTCGCTGGCTCCCAAGACGGCGTCCCGCGCCCGTCGGCAGCTCCGTGGCCGCAAGAAGATCAACGGCTCGGCCGATCGTCCCCGTCTGGTGGTCAACCGGTCCTCCCGGCACCTGTTCGTTCAGGTGATCGACGATGTCCAGGGCAAGACGCTGGCGTCCGCGTCCACCATGGAGGCCGACCTGCGCGGCACCGAGGCGGACAAGTCCGAGAAGGCACGCAAGGTCGGTGTCCTGATCGCCGAGCGCGCGAAGGCTGCCGGCGTCGAGCAGGTCGTCTTCGACCGTGCGGGTAACAAGTACCACGGGCGGATCGCTGCTCTGGCCGATGCAGCCCGCGAGGCCGGGCTCGGCTTCTAACACGACGAAAGGAAAGGTTTTTCACGATGAGTGAAACCCAACAGCGCCGAGGTTCTGGCGCTACAGGTGAGCGTCGTGGCCGTGACGATCGTCGTGGCCAGGCTCCGAAGGAAGAAAGCAAGTACCTCGAGCGCGTGGTGACCATCAACCGCGTCGCCAAGGTGGTCAAGGGTGGTCGTCGCTTCAGCTTCACCGCTCTGGTCGTCGTCGGCGACGGCGAGGGCATGGTGGGCGTCGGCTACGGCAAGGCGAAGGAGGTGCCGGCCGCGATCGCCAAGGGTGTTGAAGAGGCCAAGAAGCACTTCTTCCGCGTGCCGTTGATCCAGCGCACGATTCCGCACCCGGTTCAGGGTGAGAAGGCCGCGGGCGTGGTCATGCTGCGCCCCGCGTCCCCGGGTACCGGCGTCATCGCCGGTGGGTCGGCTCGCGCCGTCCTCGAGTGCGCAGGCGTGCACGACGTGCTCGCCAAGTCGCTCGGCTCGTCCAATGCCATCAACGTGGTGCACGCCACGGTGGATGCGCTTCAGCAGCTCGAAGAGCCCCAGGCCGTGGCCAAGCGTCGCGGCATGGCGATCGAGGACGTCGCTCCGGCGGCGCTCATCCGCGCCTCGAAGGAAGAGGTGGCTCACTGATGGCCGAGCTGAAGATCACCCAGGCAAAGTCTGGGGTGGGTGGAAAGCAGAACCAGCGCGAGACGCTGCGGACGCTCGGTCTGGGTCGCATCGGCTCCTCGGTGGTCCGTGAGGACCGCCCCGAGGTGCTCGGGATGATCCGCACCGTCGCCCATCTGGTTACCGTGGAAGAGGTGAAGTGACGATGACGCTCAAGCTGCATCATCTGCGCCCCGCCCCCGGCGCCAAGACGGCTAAGACCCGTGTTGGCCGTGGTGAGGGTTCGAAGGGTAAGACCGCTGGTCGCGGTACGAAGGGCACCGGGGCGCGTAAGAACGTTCCCCAGAACTTCGAGGGCGGCCAGATGCCGTTGCACATGCGGATCCCGAAGCTCAAGGGCTTCAAGAACCCGTTCCGGGTTGAGTACCAGGTGGTCAACGTCGGCCGTCTCTCCGAGCTGTTCCCCGAGGGCGGCTCCGTGGGCGTCGAGGAACTCGTGGATGCAGGCGCTGTGCGCTCCGGCAACCTCGTCAAGATCCTCGGCAACGGCGACGTCACCGTGGCGCTCGACGTGACCGCCCACGCATTCTCCAGCTCCGCCAAGGCGAAGCTTGAAGGCGCCGGCGGATCCGTGACCGAACTCTGAGTCGGTCGCGCACCAGCTACACCACCGTCGGGGTGGGCCCGGGGTCTCCCGGGTCCACCCCGTCGGCGTTTCCGGCGCGCCCCTCAGGTGCTCCGGCGTTTTGGTGCCGGTACGTGCCTTGATAGGCTTCCCTGGTTGCCGTGCCGACACTGCACGGCGCCGTGTTGTACAACGAAACCGAAAGTAGGGTCGGATGATCTCCGCCTTGGCCAACGCGTTGAAGACACCGGATCTTCGCAAGAAGATCTTCTTCACGCTGGGCATCATTGCCGTGTTCCGCCTGGGATCCACGATCCCCTCACCCAACGTGAGCATCTCGCGGATCGACCAGTGTCTGGCGCTCGCCGCGCAGGGCGACTCGGCCGGCCTCTACTCGATGATCAACCTGTTCTCGGGTGGGGCGCTGCTCCAGTTGACGATCTTCGCGCTCGGGATCATGCCCTACATCACGGCCTCGATCATCCTCCAGCTGCTCACCGTCGTGATCCCGAAGCTGGAGGCCCTCAAGAAGGAGGGCGGCACAGGCCAGCAGAAGATCACCGAGTACACCCGTTACCTCACCCTGGTGCTCGCGGTCCTCAACGCCACGGCCTTCGTCACCCTCGCCCGCACCGGCCAGCTCTTCCAGGGCTGCGACGGCATCCTCTACAGCGACGAGCTGCTGCCCCTGATCACCATGGTGATGATCATGACGGCCGGCACCGCTGTCATCATGTGGATGGGCGAGCTCATCACCGAGCGCGGCATCGGCAACGGCATGTCGATCATGATCTTCACGCAGATCGCGGCCAGCTTCCCCGCCGGCCTGTGGTCCATCAAGCAGAGCCACGAGGGCGTGACGGGCTGGTTCCTGTTCTTCCTCGTGATCGGTATCGGCCTGCTCGTGATGCTGGGCATCATCTGGGTCGAGCAGGGCCAGCGCCGGATCCCCGTGCAGTACGCAAAGCGCATGGTGGGCCGACGCCTCGTCGGCGGATCCACCACCTACATCCCGCTCAAGGTCAACCAGTCCGGCGTCATCCCAGTGATCTTCGCCTCCTCCATGCTGTACCTCCCGGTGCTCTACTCGACCTTCCGGCCGGACGGCGCCATCTCGCAGTGGATCCAGGCGAACTTCACCGGCCAGGGCGGTCAGTCCTGGGTGTACAACCTGGTGCAGTTCGTGCTGATCATCGCCTTCTGCTACTTCTATGTGTCCATCACCTTCAACCCGGAGGAGGTCTCGGACAACATGAAGAAGTACGGCGGCTTCATCCCCGGGATCCGTGCGGGCAAGCCCACCGAGCGCTACCTCGCCTACGTACTGTCGCGGCTGACCGCCCCCGGGTCGCTGTACCTCGCCATCATCGCGCTCATCCCCACCATCGCCTTCATGGCGGTCGGCGCCCAGCAGAACTTCCCCTTCGGCGGCACCTCCATCCTCATCATCGTCGGCGTCGCTCTGGACACCGTCAAGAAGATCGAGAGCCAGCTCCAGCAGCGCAACTATGAGGGCTTCCTGCGATGAAGCTGCTGATCATGGGCGCGCCGGGTGCGGGGAAGGGGACACAGGCCACCGCGCTCGCCGAGCGTTACGGCGTGCCGGCGATCTCCACGGGGGACATCTTCAGGAGCAACATCAAGAACCAGACCCCCCTCGGCATCAAGGTCAAGGAGATCATCGACGCGGGCGAGTACGTCCCCGACGACGTCACCGAGGAGATCGTCGCGGACCGGCTCTCGGCCCCGGACTGCGAACCGGGCTTCCTGCTGGACGGATTCCCGCGGACCATGCACCAGGTGTACTTCCTGGACCGCTACCTTGCCTCTCACGGCCAGCAGCTCGACGCCGTCGTCTCGCTGCACGTGGAGCCGGAGGCCCTCGTCCAGCGGCTGCTCGCGCGTGCCGCGAAGGAGGGGCGGGCTGACGACAACGCCGACACCATCCGTCGCCGGATGGAGGTCTACGCCGGCCAGACCGCGCCCCTCCTCTTCCACTACGAGAGCAAGGGCCTCCTCGTCGATCTCGACGGCACCGGCACCGTGGACGACGTTCGCCAACGCATGTTCGACATGGTCGACGCCCACACCGATCGCACACCGTGATGATCGAGGTGAAGTCGGCCGACGAGCTCCGGCTGATGCGCAAGGCCGGCCTCGTCGTCGCTCAGGGGCTGGACGCCATGTGCGCCGCGGCCGCGGTGGGCATCACCACGGGCGAACTCGACGCCATCGGGCGCGAAGTCCTCGCCCGCCACGGCGCCGAGTCGTCCTTCCTGGACTACGGCTCGATGTGGGGTGTCGGATTCCCGGGGGTCGCCTGCATCTCCGTCAACGACGAACTGGTCCACGGCGTCCCCGGGGAACGGGTTCTGCGCGACGGCGACCTCGTCTCCATCGACTTCGGCGCGATCGTGCAGGGCTGGCACGGCGACGCCGCCCGCACCATCATCGTCGGGGCCCCCGCGCCCGAGGATGTGGCCCTCATCGACGCCACGCGTGAGGCCATGTGGGCCGGTGCGCGCGCGATGCGCGCAGGCGGGCGCGTCGGGGACGTGTCGCGGGCGATCGAGGACTACGTAAAGTCTCTGCCGGTGCGCTACGCCACCCTCCGGGAGTACACAGGGCACGGCATCGGCTCCGAGATGCATATGGAGCCGGACGTGCCGAACTGGTACCGGCGGCGCCCCACCCCGAAGCTGGCCGTGGGCATGGCGCTGGCCATCGAGCCCATGCTGACCACAGGCCTCCATCAGACGCTCGAACTCGACGACGGATGGACCGTGGTGAGCAGGGACTCCTCGCGCGGGTCCCACTGGGAGAACACGGTGGCCCTCACCGGGAAGGGCCTGTGGGTCCTCACGGAGCACGACGGGGGCGCCGAGATGCTCGGGGACCTGTTCGGCCCGCTGGCCGACTGACGACCTGCCGACGCTCCCGCCCGCGGGTCAAGGCTTGCCGGCGCAGCCTAAGATGGGGCCATGGCGCTCCCACCGTCCTCAAAGTACCTCCAACGTGCGGCCGACCCGGTCGACGAGACTGAGCGCGAGTCTCTCACCACCCGGCTGAACTCCGCGTTCGCCGACGGGCGGATCACGCACGACGAGTACGCCGGCTCCATGGACGTCGTCTACGCGGCGCGGACGCTGGGGGACCTGGTCCCCGTCATCGAGAGGCTGCCCGCCGCGGCCACTGAGGTGCCCGCCATCGTCCAGCAGGGAGGTCCTCCCGCCGGCAGGGTGTCGGAACCCCGCAACCTGGTGCCGATGGCCCTCGGGGTGGGCGTGGTCGGCGTGGCGCTGGTGGCCGTCCTGCTTCTGCTGCTGGTGATCACCCTTCTCTGAGCCGCTCCTGGGTTCCCGAGGCCGAGGAGGTCGTTGATGCAGGACTGGTACTCGCAGCACCGTGTGTGGGTCCAGCCGCCGCCGCGACGCTCGCGAGGGGGCGGTGGTGTGGTCCTCGTGGTCCTGCTCGTGCTCGGGGGAGTGGGCCTGGTCGTCGCGGCAGCCCTGTTCGGCGCGCTCGTGGGAATGACCTCCCGCGAGCCGCAGATCGTCCTGCCGGACCCATCCTCTGCAGCCCCGGAGCCCACCGAGGCACAGGATTCCGAGACGACGGCGCCGGCCGCGTCGGAGCCCGTGGCCCCCATCCTCGAGCCTGAAACCGTCGGCCTGCCGGCCCGGGAGTGGCCTCCGCTCCCCGGACCCACCTCCACCCACCCGGACTGGATCACGCTGCAGCAGAGCGCGCTCTACGGCCCCGCCCTGCCCACGCTCGACGGATGTCCGACACCGGCGGCAGTGTTCTCCCTTGCCGAGCTCGAGGGCGCCGCCCGGGCGCAGATGGCCTGTCTCCAGGAGGCGTGGAAGCCCACGCTGGCCGCCCTGGGCTACAGCACCGAGGACATCCCCGTCTTCTTCTACGCCGGAGACCGGGTGGAGACGCCCTGCGGAGAGGTGGTTGCTCCGGCGTTGTACTGCTCGGCGCAGGGAGGCGCCATCTACTTCGGTGAAACCACCCTCAACGGTGCCTCGTGGCACGACTTCGGCGTCAAGGACATGGCCGGGCACGAGTACGGGCACCACCTCCAGTCAGAGGCGGGCATGTTCATGGCGGAGTACAGCGTGGGTGGTGACAATGAGTCGGCTCGCCGGCTCGAGCTTCAGGCCACCTGCTTCTCCTACGCGATGATGGCCCACGACCGGTCCTTCGAGATGACCCGCGAGGTGTACGACTCCTTCGAGCCCTATCTTCGGGCCGTCATCGAGGACGGGATCCACGGCTCACAGGACTCGGTGGCCACCTGGGGCATGCGCGGGCTGTACTCCGCCACGCTCGCCAACTGCAACACCTGGACGGCTGAGCCCTCCGACGTGGACTGAAAGCGAACTGCACGCCGATCAGCGCGGTGGCCGGAGTCCGTTGCGGGCGCCCGCGTCGGATGCCAGGGCGAAGGTGCCCTGCGCCCGACGCACCCCGAGGACCGGATGGTCCGGGAGCAGGTCCTGGAGGAAGCCGTAGTCGCGAAGAACGTAGGAGGCCTTCAGGTCTCCCGCGGCGGCGCGGGCGGAGGTGGAACGCCACCAGTCGGCCACGTCGCCCCAACCGGGCGCCGCGAGCGAGCCGCCGAACTGGCGCACGGCGAGCGAGGACGTCAGGGCCGCGAAATGCAGGCGGTGCTGCAGCGGCCAGCCGGCCAGCGTCCCCAACAGGATCGACGCGGCGAACACGTCGCCCGCGCCGGTGGGGTCGATCGCCTCGACGGGGACCGCCGGGCAGTAGGCCTCCTCCCCGGTCGCCTGGTCGATGGCGAAGGAGCCGTGGACGCCGTCGGTCACCACAGCCAGGGGCACCAGACCAGCCAGCTTGCGCACGGCATCGGTGGGGCGGTCTGTGCGGGTGTAGCACATGGCCTCCACCGCGTTGGGAGTGAAGGCATGACAGTCCTCGAGGAGCTGTAGAACCGATCGGTCCCAGCGCCCGGTGTCGTCGAAGCCCACGTCGGCGAAGATCAGGCTGCCGCGATCCTTGAACGTGCGCCACCACGAGGCGGGGTCCGTCAGCTCAACGGTGGCCGCACGGGCAGCGGGGGCGGCCAAGAGGTCAGTCTCGAGGGACTCGGGCAGGGGGTGCATGTGGGTCACCATGCCGCGGTCGCCCTTGAAGGCCATGGACACGGTGAGGGCCGAGTGGAAGTTCGAGAATCGACGTGAGGCGGTGAGGTCGATCTTCTCCTGCCCGCTGAGGGTGTCCCACATCCAGTCCGCGTACGTGTCGTCGCCGAACCCGGCCACCAGGCCGGTCCGGAGCCCGAGCCTCGCGGCCGCCGTGGCGAGGTTGGCGATCCCGCCTGGACACGAGCCCATGCCCGCGCTGGAGAGTTCCTCACCCGGCTCCGGCAGGCGGGGGAGACCGGTGAAGATGATGTCGAAGAAGATGGTCCCGGTGGTCATGACGTCCAGCGGGGGATCCTCAGGTGTGCGCTGACCCTCGAGGGGGTCCCACGGCGAGCATTCCTCGCACAGCGGCGTGTCGTCGTCCTCGGCGTGCTCGTGCTCCGTCATGGCGTGGCCGCTCCTTCCGGCGTACCGGAATCGAATCGTTATGCTCGATACTGCCACTCATTGCAGGGCCGCGAGCTGGACGTCGGCGACTCCGCCGGCTGAGCGGATCATTGTCGACCGGAGGTTGCCACCCATGAAACTCGTGATCCTCGGCGGAGGCGGCTTCCGCGTGCCGCTGGTCTACGACGCCGTCGCCACCAACGCGCTGTCCGCCTCGGGACGTCCCGCGGTCGACATCACCGAGGTGGTCCTCCACGACACCTCGGCCTCAAGGCTCGATGCGATCGGACGGGTGATCGGCGAACGAGCCCGCCAGCTCGTCGATCCACCCAGCCTGCGCGTCACCACGGACCTGCGCGACGCCCTCGTCGGCGCCCGCTTCGTCTTCGCCGCCATCCGGGTCGGCGGCGCCGAGGGGCGGATCGCCGACGAGCGGGTCGCCCTCAACCTGGGCCTCCTGGGCCAGGAGACAGTCGGCCCCGGAGGGTTGGCCTACGCGCTGCGCACGGTGCCTGTCATGAGGCAGGTGGCCGAGACCATCGCTGAGGTCGCACCCGACGCCTGGACCATCAACTTCACCAACCCGGCGGGGATCGTCACCCAGGCGATGCGCACGGTCCTCGGCGACCGCGTCGTGGGGATCTGCGACACCCCCATCGGCCTGGTGCGGCGCGTGTCGCGGCTGCTCGGGGTCTCCCTCGAGTACGACCGCGATCGCGTCGACTACGACTACGTGGGCCTCAACCACCTCGGCTGGCTGAGGTCGGTGAGCGTGGACGGCGTGGACCTGCTCCCAGGCCTCCTCGCCTCGGACGACGCGCTGGAGCACGTCGAGGAGGCGCGGCTCCTGGAGAAGCCGTGGGTCAGGGCGATGGGGGCGCTGCCCAACGAATACCTCTACTACTACTGGAAGACCGACGAGGCGATCCGCAACATCCGTCGCGCGGCGCAGACGCGCGGCCAGTACCTGGGCGACCAGCAGGGCCGCTTCTACGATGCGGTCGCCTGCTGCGAGTCGCCGCTAGGGCTCTGGCACGATGCCCTCCACGAACGCGAGGCCACCTACATGGCCGAGGCCCGCGAGGGCGACGAGGCCCGCAACGACGAGGATGTCGCCGGTGGCGGTTACCAGGAGGTGGCGCTGCGGCTCATGACCGCGCTGGCCACCGGAGCTCCGGAACGCATGATCCTCGACGTGGGCAACCGGAGCTCAGCCGGGCGGATCGTGCCGGAGCTGCCCGACGACGTCGTGGTGGAGGTGGGCTGCCTCGCGGACGGGACGGGGGTTCACCCGCAGCCGGTCGCGCCGTTGACGCTGCAGCAGTTGGGTCAGATGAGCACCCTCCGGGCCGCCGAGCAGGCGATCGCCGAGGCGGCGCTCACGGGCAACCGCGAGAAGGCGTGGGAGGGCTTCTCCATCCATCCCCTGGTGGCCTCGCCGCGCCTGGGCAAGGAGCTGCTCGACGGCTACGCGGCTGCCCATCCGTCGATCGCCGAGTTGTTCCAGCGCTGAATTCTCCCCTGGATCAGGCCAGCGAACCGAGGACCGGGTTCCATTCCTCGATCGAGCGCTCGGCGATCAGGTTCGCCGCCCAGAAGGGGTCGCGGTCCAGGAGGTCCTCGACTTCGGCGGCGGAATCGGCGGTGAAGATCAGCAGTGCCCCAGGGAGGTCGCTTCCCACATATGGACCGCTTGTCACCAGCGTGTCGTCCAGCAGGGACGTGAGGTAGGCGCGATGGTGGGGGCGCTCGGCGTCGAGGGCCCGCGGGTCGTCTGTGTAGGTGTACTGGACCACGAAGTAGCTCATGGCCCCAGGCTAGCCCCACGGGTGGGGTCAGTGTTTGGCCTTGCCGGGCGGGGCAGCGTAGAATAGCCGATTGGTACTAACCGGCGCGCAGTGGGCGGGCCGGGGCAACGAGAGAGAATACATGGCGAAGAAAGAAGGAGCCCTCGAGCTCGAGGGCACCGTGGTCGAGGCCCTGCCCAACGCGATGTTCCGCGTGGAGTTGGCCAACGGACACAAGGTCCTCACGACCATCAGCGGCAAGATGCGCCAGCACTACATCCGCATCCTCCCCGCGGACCGCGTCGTGGTGGAGCTGTCTCCCTACGACCTGACGCGCGGACGCATCGTCTACCGTCACAAGTGAGCGCGGCACACCCGTCGCACGCCACAGAGAAGGGCCTCGCCGATCGACGGCGGGGGCCCTTTTTGCTTTTCCCGTCGCGCCACCGCCACCCCAGCCCAGGGGAGCCTCCTCGTTTTGGCAACTCGAGCCCTCGTCACGTAGAGTGGTGCGTCGGTCGTCTATGACCGGACATGTCTGCATGCCCGGCATGTCGATCAAGCTATCCACCACAAGATTGGGCGCGTCCGCGCTCCCAGTCGCCGATTGAAAAGGTTGCTCGAATGAAGGTTCAGCCGAGCGTCAAGAAGATCTGCGACAAGTGCAAGGTCATCCGCCGGCACGGTCGTGTGATGGTGATCTGCGAAAACCCTCGCCACAAGCAGCGGCAGGGCTGACCCGGGGCCACTGGCCCCTGGCATGCAGAACACCGCGGGACGGGTCGATCGCCCACTCCGCCGACAACTGAAAGCAACGTGAACGCAAGGACCCCTCTCGGGGTCCCCACCCCTGGGCGAAGGCCAGGGCCCCGTCGGTGCATGAGTGCACCACAGGCGGCGGGGACGCTTCACGCCACACACCTTCGCGGTCCGCGACCGGGCTCCTCATCGAGTCAGGATCGACATGTTTGAGAAAGGTAACCGCCTGATGGCACGCCTCGTTGGTGTTGACCTCCCGCGCGAAAAGCGTCTGGAAGTCGCACTCACCTACATCTTCGGCGTCGGGAAGACCCGCGCCGCCGAGACCCTCTCCGCCACTGGTATCAGCGGAGATGTCCGAGTCCACCAGCTCACGGAGGACCAGCTCGTCGCCCTGCGCGACCACATCGAAGGCAAGTACGAGATCGAGGGCGACCTCCGCCGTACGGTTGCCGCCGACATCCGCCGCAAGGTTGAGATCGGTAACTACCAGGGCCGTCGCCACCGCAGTGGTCTGCCGGTTCGTGGTCAGCGCACGCGCACCAATGCGCGCACCCGCAAGGGCAAGAAGAAGGCCGTCGCTGGCAAGAAGAAGGCGCGCTAACCCGCGCCCCTCTGCAGGACTTAGGAGAAGGACTCAATGGCTACTGCAAGCCGCAAGGCGGCCGCCACCAAAACCAAGGTGCGCCGCAAGGAAAAGAAGAACGTGCTCGCCGGTCAGGCGCATATCAAGAGCACCTTCAACAACACCATCATCTCGATCACCGATCCCACCGGGGCTGTGATTGCGTGGGCCTCAGCCGGAACCGTCGGCTTCAAGGGCTCCCGCAAGTCGACGCCGTTCGCTGCGCAGATGGCCGCCGAGGCCGCTGGCCGTCGTGCCATGGAGCACGGCATGAAGCGCATCGACGTGTTCGTCAAGGGCCCCGGCTCCGGCCGTGAGACCGCGATCCGCTCCCTGGGGGCCGTCGGCCTCGAGGTCGGCGCCATCTCGGACGTGACCCCGACGCCGCACAACGGCTGCCGCCCGCCCAAGCGCCGTCGCGTCTGATCGCCCGAGAGAAAAGGACTAGAAGAAAATGGCTCGTTACACCGGCCCTTTGACCAAGAAGTCTCGTCGTCTCGGGACAGACCTGGTTGGCAACGACAAGGCCTTCGAGCGCCGTCCGTACCCCCCGGGTGTGCACGGTCGCGGCCGCACGAAGGACTCCGAGTACTCGCTGCAGCTCAAGGAGAAGCAGAAGGCGCGCTACGCCTACGGCGTCCTGGAGAAGCAGTTCCGCCGCTACTACCAGGAAGCTGATCGTCATCCGGGTAAGACCGGTGACCGTCTGCTGCAGATCCTCGAGTCGCGCCTGGACAACGTGGTTTACCGCGCAGGCTTCGCCACCACCCGTCGGCAGGCCCGCCAGCTCGTGGTCCACGGCCACTTCCTGGTCAACGGTCAGCGCGTGAACATCCCGTCGTACCGCGTCCGCGCGCACGACATCATCGACGTCGCGGAGAAGTCGCTGACCATGGCCCCGTTGGTCATCGCCCGCGAGACCCACGGCGACCGCGCGGTCCCCGCGTGGCTCGAGGCCCGTCCCAACCGGATGCGGATCCTCGTGCACCAGCTCCCCGTCCGCGAGCAGATCGTCGTGGATGTCCAGGAGCAGATGATCGTCGAGCTCTACTCGAAGTAATGCTGAAGGGCCGGCCGGGAGTTCCGGTCGGCCCGTATCACCCTCAGGCCTCGCGGCCGCATTCGCACCATCAGATATCGGTTGGTGCGGGAAGGAACACCCATGCTTATCGCACAGCGCCCCAGCCTCTCCGAGGACGTCGTCTCCGAGTTCCGTTCACGGTTCATGATCGAACCGCTGGAGCCCGGCTTCGGCTACACGCTCGGCAACTCACTGCGCCGTACCCTGCTGTCCTCGATCCCTGGCGCCGCGGTGACCAGCATCAAGGTGGAGGGCAACCAGCACGAGTTCTCCACCCTTGAGGGCGTCGTCGAAGACGTCACCGAGATCATCCTCAACCTGAAGAGCCTCGTGCTCTCCTCCGAGGAGGACGAGCCGGTGGTCATGTACCTCCGGAAGGCCGGCGCAGGCACCGTCACCGCTGGTGACATCCAGCCCCCCGCGGGCGTCGAGATCCACAACCCGGAGCTGCACATCGCCACGCTCAACGACAACGGGAAGATCGAGATGGAGCTGGTGGTCGAGCGAGGCCGCGGCTACGTGTCCAGCGTGCAGAACAAGAACCCCGACGCCGAGATCAGCCGGATCCCCGTGGATTCGATCTACTCGCCGGTCCTGAAGGTGACCTACAAGGTGGAGGCCACCCGCGTGGCCCAGCGCACCGACTTCGATCGCCTCATCATCGACGTGGAGACCAAGCCGTCGATCGCCCCCCGCGATGCCATGGCCTCGGCCGGCCGCACCCTGGTGGAGCTCTTCGGCCTCGCCCGGGAGCTCAACGCAGATGCCGAGGGCATCGAGATCGGCCCGTCGCCCGTCGACGAGCAGATAGCCGAGTCGCTCAACCTCCCCGTCGAGGATCTTGAGCTGTCGGTGCGTTCCTACAACTGCCTCAAGCGCGAGGGCATCCACACCGTGGGCGAGCTCGTGGCCCGCAGCGAAGAGGACCTGCTCGACATCCGCAACTTCGGATCGAAGTCCATCGACGAGGTCAAGGAGACGCTGGCCGGTCTCGGTCTCGCGCTGCGTGACTCGCACCCCGGCTTCGACCCGTTGCAGGCCATCGAGCGCTACGACGAGGACAACGACGAGGACGCTGACTTCGCCGAGACCGAGCAGTACTGACCGCCCACTAGTTCTGGAGAATAGACATGCCCAAGCCAACCAAGGGCGCTCGTCTGGGCGGCAGCCCGGCCCACGAGCGCCTCATCCTGCGCAACCTCGCCACCCAGCTCTTCGAGCATGGAA
The DNA here is from genome assembly GCF_055326245.1 of Tessaracoccus luoxuelianae. Classification (NCBI taxonomy): domain Bacteria; kingdom Bacillati; phylum Actinomycetota; class Actinomycetes; order Propionibacteriales; family Propionibacteriaceae; genus Tessaracoccus; species Tessaracoccus luoxuelianae. Next base: position 517,940 of record NZ_JBUZNO010000001.1, on the reverse strand, counting down.
GCATCACCACCACCGAGACGCGTGCCCGGCGCGTCCAGCCGCTGGCTGAGAAGCTGCTGACGAAGGCCAAGCGGGGGGACCTGCACGCGCGTCGCCTCGTGCTCACCTCCGTCACGGACAAGGACGTCGTGCGTCGCCTGTTCGAGGAGATCGCGCCGTCGCTCGAGGGTCGTGAAGGCGGGTACACCCGCATCACGAAGATCGGCAACCGCAAGGGCGACAACGCCCCGCTCGCGGTGATCGAGATCATCACCGAGCCCGTCGTGTCGAAGCCGAAGGCCGCGAAGAAGGCCGACAAGGTCGAGGAGACCCCGGTCGTCGACGAGGCCCCGGTCGTCGAGGAGTCCGCTGCCGACGAGACTGTGGAGGCTGACCTCGTCGACGAGGCCCCGGCCGCCGCTGACGAGGCTGACGAGGCTGAGGTCGAGGAGACCGACGCCAAGTAGCACGCACACTACAGAGAGGGGGCCTTCGAGGGCCCCCTCTTTGCGTTCCCGGACACCACTGGTGGGCCCGGTTTCGGTGGCGACGCCCGTCGTAGATAAGGTTGGGCGACGCCGAAGGAGGAGACTGTGATGACGCGACGCGAAGTGTGGGCTGTTGCTCTGGCCGGTGCACTGCTGGTGGCCGGGTGCGGAACAGGCGCCACTGCCCCAGGGGGCTCCGAGGCCGCGCCCGGAGACGGCGGTTCCAGCGCCCCCGAGAAGGCGACCGTGTCGATCGGGGCGGTGACCATCGTGTCCCACCCGTCACTGGACGCAGTGTTCGAGGGCATCAGGGAGGGCCTGGCGCAGGCCGGCTACGTGGAGGGCGAGAACCTGACGCTCGAGTTCCAGAACCCGCAGGGGGACCAGGCGACGCTCACCAGCATCGCCAACACCTACGCAGCCTCGGACCACGACCTGTTCGTCGCGCTGGCCACGCCGCCGGCGCAGGCCCTGGCACAAGTGGTCCAGGACAGGCCCATCGTGTTCGCCTCTGTGACGGACCCCGTTGCCGCGGGGCTCGTCGAATCCATGGACAACCCCGGCGGCAACGTGACCGGAACCAGCGACCAGCTGCCCACCGACGAGCAGCTCGCCGTCATCCAGCGCATCATGCCGGAGGTGAAGACCGTCGGGATCGTCTACTCGTCGGCCGAAGTCAACGCCCAGGTGCAGGCGGAGGCCGCCATCGAGGCCGGCGCCGAGCTGGGCATCGAGGTCAAGACAGCCACCATCACCAACTCCTCCGAGGTGCAGCAGGCCGCGGAGTCCCTGGACGTCGACGCCTACTTCGTGCTGGTGGACAACACGGTGGTCTCGGCGATGGAATCCATGATCCAGGTGGCGGAGCAGCGCCAGCGCCTCCTCGTCACCTCCGATCCTGATTCCGTGGAGCGGGGCGCCGCCGCGGCGCTGGCCACCGACTACAAGGCCCAGGGTCTGCAGACCGCGGCCATGATCGCCCGCATCATCGAGGGCGCTGACCCCGCCGAGACGCCCGTGGAGCTGGCGGAGGCGCTCGATCTTGTGATCAACCCGGCGGCCGTTGAGCGGATGGGCGTCACCATCCCGGACGACGTGGCTGAAGACGCGGCCACCACCTACTGATGTGGACGGGCTCGTTGCGACCCCCGCCCTGAAACTACGCTGAGCCATCAGCGAGACACCGAATCAGCGGAACCCCTTCTAGGAGAATCATGAAGCTCAAGGCCCTCGCGATCGGCGCAGCCAGCGCCCTCGCACTCACCGCCTGCGGCGGTACTACCAGCCCCGCCACCAGCCCCGCCGAGTCCACCGTCGCCGCCTCAAGCTCGGCCGCCGAGTCCCAGGCTGCGCCCGAGTCGATCAGCGTCGGCATCGCCACGATCGTGTCCCACCCCGCGCTCGACGCCGCCCAGCAGGGCTTCATCGACGCGCTGGCCGAGGCCGGCTACGTGGAAGGCGAGAACGCGGAGTTCGACCTCCAGAACGCCCAGGGCGACCAGTCCACGCTCACCAACATCGCCAACACGTTCGCCTCGTCGGACTACGACGGCTTCCTCGCCATCGCTACGCCCACGGCGCAGTCGCTGGCCAACGTCATCACGGACCGCCCCATCGTGTTCGCGGCCGTCACCGACCCGGTTGAGGCCGGGCTGGTGTCGTCGTGGGACGCCCCGGACGCCAATATCACGGGCGTCTCGGACCTCAACCCGATGAAGGAGCAGCTGGAGCTGATCAAGGAGGCGCTGCCCGAGGTGGCGACCGTCGGCATCGTCTACTCCTCCGGCGAGGTCAACTCCGAGGTCCAGGTCACGGAGGCCGAGGAGGCCGCCGGCGAGATGGGCATCGAGATCGTGTCGGCCACCGTCACGAACTCGTCTGAGGTCCAGCAGGCCGCCGAGTCCCTCGACGTCGACGCCTACCTCATCCCCACCGACAACACCGTGGTCTCCGCCGCAGAGTCGCTCATCCAGGTCGCCGAACAGAAGCAGAAGCCCGTGTTCGCCTCCGACGAGTCGACGATGGAGCGCGGCGCGGCCGCCGGCCTGTCGGTGAACTACACCCAGCAGGGCAAGGACGCCGCAGCGGTGTTCCTCAAGCTGCTGGAGGGCACCCCGGCCTCCGAGATCGCGGTGGAGACGCAGAAGGAGTTCGACCTCTTCGTCAACGTGGAGGGCGCCGCGAAGCAGGGCCTGACGCTGCCCGAGGCCATCGTCTCCCGCGCCACCAAGCAGTTCTGACCGACGAGTAGACACACACCATGATCATCGCGCTCGAGATCGGACTCCTCTACGCCGTCATGGCGCTGGGGGTGTATCTCACCTACCGGGTCCTGGACTTCCCGGACCTCACGGTGGATGGCTCCTTCACGACGGGGGCGGCCACCTGCGCCATCCTCATCGTGAACGGGGCCCCGATCCCGCTCGCGATGGTGGCCGGGGTGGTGGCCGGCATGATCGCCGGCGCCGTTACCGGCCTGCTGCACGTGTGGGGCGGGATCAACCCGCTGTTGGCGGGCATCCTGACCCAGATCGCCCTGTATTCGATCAACCTGCGGATCATGGGCAACAAGGCCAACGTCCCGCTGCTGCGCCAGGATACGCTGTTCTCCGGCCTGCGGGCGGACAAGGTGCTGGGCACCTGGACGTCGGTGGGCCTCTTCGCGGTCGTGGTGATCGTGATCGGCGTGCTGGTGTACTGGTTCCTCGGCACCAGCTACGGCGTCGGGATGCGCGCCACGGGCGACAACGAGCTGATGGCCCAGTCGCAGGGCATCAACACCGGGTCCACCAAGATCGTCGGCCTCATGATCTCCAACGGCCTGGTGGCGCTCTGCGGGACGCTCGTGGCCCAGTATCAGGGCTTCTCCGACATCTCCATGGGCATCGGCCTCATCGTCGCCGGGCTCGCGTCGGTGATCGTGGGCCAGGCGATCTTCGGGCTGACCTCGGTGTGGCAGGCCGTCATGGCCGCCGCGCTGGGCTCCGTGATCTACCGCGGCGTCATCCAGGTGGCGCTCAGCAACGGGTTCAACCCCAACGACATGAAACTCGTCTCGGCGGTGCTCGTCGTCCTCGCCCTCGTCCTGCCTGCGTGGGACCCGATCCGGAGGCTGCGCGCGCAGCGCAGGCGCGCCAAGGCGATCACTGAAGGGGCGGCTGCCTGATGCTCAAGCTCGTCAACGTCACCAAGCGGTTCTTCCCCGGTACCGTCAACGAGCGGCTCGCGCTCGACAGCCTGACCCTCACCCTGCACGAGGGCGACTTCGTCACGGTCATCGGCTCCAACGGCGCCGGCAAGTCCACGATGCTCAACGTGGTGGCGGGTCGCTATCTCGCCGAGGGCGGACAGGTGCTGATCGACGAACGCGAGGTCACGAGGATGCCCGAGCACCGCCGCGCGAAGTGGGTGGCGCGCGTGTTCCAGGACCCCATGGCCGGGACATCGCCGCACCTCACCATCGAGGAGAACCTGTCCATCGCCTTCGAGCGCGGCAAGCGCCGGGGCCTGGGGATGGCGGTCACCAAGCCGAAGCGGGCGCTGTACCGCGAGGCGCTGGCCACGCTGGAACTCGGCCTGGAGGACCGGCTCCAGATGCGCGTGGGCATGCTGTCGGGCGGTCAGAGGCAGGCGCTCAGCCTGCTCATGGCCACCTATGCCCAGCCGTCGATCCTGTTGCTCGACGAGCACACCGCGGCCCTGGACCCGTCGCGGGCGGAGCTGATCACCCGGCTGACCGGGGAGGCCGTCGCCCGCCACCGCCTCACCACCCTCATGGTCACCCACAACATGCACCAGGCCATCGAGCTGGGCAACCGGCTCATCATGATGCACGAGGGCAAGGTGGTCCTCGAGGTCGACGAGGCGGCCAAGAAGCACATCACCGCCGAGCACCTGCTGGAGGAGTTCTCGAAGATCAAGGGAGCCAGCCTGGCGGACCGCACCCTCCTCGACTGACTCGATCACGTTGAAGGGCCCCGGGGAATCCCCGGGGCCCTTCAACGTGTCGGCGTCGGATCAGGCGAGGGCGGCCGAGGCGGCCTTGGCCTTCGTGAAGCGCTCGGCGACGTCGGCCCAGTTGACCACGTTCCACCAGGCGTTGACGTAATCGCCCTTGACGTTCTTGTACTGCAGGTAGAAGGCGTGCTCCCACATGTCGAGCTGCAGCAGCGGGATCTGGCCGGCCGGCAGGTTGCCCTGCTGATCGAACAGCTGGTTGATGTTCATCCGCTGGCCCAGGGTGTCCCACACGAGCATCGACCAGCCGGAGCCCTGGATGCCGTTGGCCACGGCGTTGAAATGCTTCTGGAAGCCTTCGAAGCCGCCGAAGTACTCGTCGATCGCCGAGGCGAGCTCGCCGTCGGGGCGGTCCCCGCCGTCGGGGGACATGTTCTTCCAGAACACGGAGTGGTTGATGTGCCCGCCGAGGTGGAAGGCGGCGTCCTTGCTCAGCTTGTTGACGGCGCCCAGGTCGCCCTTCTCGCGCGCGGCGGCGAGCTGCTCGAGCGCGTCGTTGATGCCCTTGACGTAGGCGGCATGGTGCTTGCTGTGGTGCAGCTCCATGATCTCGGGGGCGATGTGGGGCGCAAGCGCGCTGTAGTCGTAGTCGAGGTCGGGGAGGGTGTAGGTCATGCTCACTCCTTGTGGAAAGACTCGCGCCCGGGGGCGCGCTGACTCTCCCATCCTAGGGGCGAAAAATAGTTCGTGCTTCAACTATGGCGCTTCGAGACGTCAGTCTAGGCAGAACCCGCTGTCCTTCGAGTCGCGGATCACCGCGTCGCCACCCTCAGGGGCGCGATCACTCGGGCGACGGGCCCGGGGACACCTCGAGGATCCGGAAGCCCTTGGCGGAGGCGACCCGCTCGGTGGGATAGCCCTGCTCGATGAGCCAGCGCTGGAGCGAGTCACCGCCAAGGTTCTTGTTCACCACGAGGCGCGCCACGCCGCCCGGCTCAAGGCGGGGGAGCCAGGTGAGCAGGAGCTGGTGCAGGGCCACCTTGCCGATCCGGATGGGCGGGTTTGACCAGATCTCGCGGTAGCGGACCTCCGCCGCGACGCCGTCGGGGGCCGTGGCCCGCACCCGCTCCGCGACCCCGGCAGCAGCGGCGTTGAGACCGGTGAGCTCGACGGCGAGGGCGTTGACGTCGACGGCGTCGACGGTGACCGCGGGGGAGGCCGCAGCCAGAGCCACCGCGATGGGTCCGAAGCCGCACCCCAGGTCCAGCAGGTGACCCTCCTCAGGCGGCAGCGATTCCCTCAGCAGGATCGCCGTGCCTGGGTCCAGGCGGGCCCCGGAGAACACGCCGCCGGCGGTGGTGAAGCTCAGCTCCATGCCCCAGATGTGCGCGGTGATCTGCCGGGTCGAGACCGGACCCTCCGGCGTGTGGAAGTAGTGGCTCACAGATCCTCCAGGGTGCGCGTAGCGCGGGCCTCGAGGGCGCGGGCCGCGAGGCGGTCGTCGGCGGGGTAGCCCACCTCTTCGAGGGTGAGCCCACGGGCGGGCATCACGAGCACCTCGCCGTGCCTGGCAGGGGTGGCGGCGACCCGCTCCAGCCAGGCGAGGTCGCGGCGGCCGGCGGCCACCGCAGTGACGGCGCCCACCAGTGAGCGGACCATGGAGTGGCAGAACGCGTCGGCCAGAAGATGGATCTCGATCAGGCCGTCGCTGCGCCGGGTGGCGCTGAACTCCCGCAGCTCGCGGATGGTGGTGGCACCGTCGCGGGGCTTGCAGAACGGCGCGAACTCCCTCAAACCGATGAGGGTCGCGGCCGCGGCGTTGAAGCGGTCGAAGTCGACGGTGTGTCGCAGCGACACCACGTGGCTCCGCACCAACGGGTCCGGCGGGGAGTCGGCGCTCAGGACCCGGTAGCAGTACCGCCGCCAGATGGCGGAATAGCGGGCGTGGAATCCCGCCGGGGCGGGGGAGACGGCCTTGACGACCACGTCGGCGGGGAGGGCGCGGCGGAGGCGGCGGTAGAGGTAGGCCGCGCCGTCCGGCTGGTGCGCGGCGGGTGCACCCTCAGGGAGGACGAGATCGAGGTGGCAGACCTGACCGCGGGCGTGGACGCCCGCGTCGGTGCGCCCGGCGGCCACCAGCCTGGGCCTCACCGGCAGACTCAGCAACTGCCCGATCCGCTCCTCCACCACCTCCTGCACGGTACGCAACCCTGGCTGGGTGGCCCAGCCGTGGAACGCGGTGCCGTCGTAGGCCAGATCAAGCCTGAGCCGCATCGATCCTCCGATACGTGAGGTCGTAGACGCGGCGGCCCGCGGCGAGCCCTTTGGCCTCGTACTTGGTCACGGGCCGCTCCGCGAGACGCGGCGCCCAACCGTCGTGCTCGTTGACCAGGCCCGGCGCGGCATCGAGGTGATCCCTCATCCAGAGCGCGTAGTCCTCCCAGTCGGTGGCCAGCCGCCACAGTCCCCCGGGGGCGAGCTTGGCCGTCACCACATCCGCGAAGTCCGGCCCCACCAGCCGCCGCTTGTGGTGGCGCTTCTTGTGCCAGGGATCAGCGAAGAACGTCCACAGCTCGCTGACCGTGCCGTCGCCAAAGAGCCTGTCCAGGCCCTGCGCGCCATCGGCGATGACGATGCGGACGTTGAGCACCCCGGCACGGGCCAGCCGCCCCACCGTGGAGGCGATGGCAGGCTCGAAGACCTCGAATGCCACCACGTCCGACTCCGGCCGCCCGGCGGCCATCGGCGCCAACGAGTCTCCCGTGCCGGAGCCGATCTCCACGATCAGCGGCGCCTCGCGCCCGAACTCCGCAGCCCAGTCCACGGTGGCATCGTCGGCGATTGAGGTGGACATGGGCCCCCGGGGCAGGTCCACCACGTAGGTGTCGCGGTGGCGCTCCCAGGACCTCGCCTGGGACTCGTTCATGCGCGCGCTGCGTCGGACGAAGCTCACAACGTCGCGGTGCAGTCTGGGGGGCAGCGGATCCACCGGACCAGCCTAGTGGGGATCGCCGTCGGCCTCACCGGGGGCCCTACCCCGCAGGGCCGGCCCGGAGCCCGCTGCGCAGCGCATACGCTTGTGCATGTCGGCCGCGCCACAAGGAGAGACATGCGCACACTGCTCAACATCATCTGGGTCGTCTTCGGCGGGTTCTGGCTCGCCCTCGGCTACTTCGTCGCCGGCGTGATCGCCTGCATCTTCATCATCACCATCCCGGCCGGCGTCGCGTCGTTCCGGATGGCGAACTACGTCCTCTGGCCCTTCGGGCGGAGCGTGATCAGGCGGCCGGAAGCCGGGGCCGGATCCGCGATCATGAACGTGATCTGGTTCCTCATCGCCGGCTGGTGGCTGGCCCTGGCGCACGTCGCCGCGGCGTTGGCGCAGACCCTCACGATCATCGGCATCGCGAACGCCTACGTCAGCCTCAAGATGATCCCCGTGACCTGCTTCCCCTTCGGCAAGCAGATCGTGGACAACGGCTCCATCTTCTGAGCCACCCTTCAGAGGCGCGGACGGTTCCACTGACCGGGTCGCGCCAGCGCGTCCGTAGCCACCCGGATCCCCGAGGCGTCGAGCGACGCCACGGCCACCAGCAGGCTGAGCGTCGGGTAGCCGTGAGGCCGGTTGTCGCGGATGATCGCCCTGTCGTCGGCGGCCTCGAGCCGGGCGGACTCCTCCAGCACCCGTAGCCAAGCCTCCCACCAGCGGCCGTCGCCCCGGTCGTCGGTGGCGGTGGTCGCGAAGCGGCCCAACCACTGCGCGATCCTCGGGGTGGTGGGATCATCGACGTCCTCGTGGGCCACCATGTGCGTGCCGGGCGCCAGGTCCGTGACACTGGGGCGCCCGCCCTCCCACGACGTGACGCGCGCGCCCTCGGCGTGGGCCTCCACCAGGTTGAAGCCCAGGGTGGTCAGCGGCTCGGGCAGCGGCCGCCCCGCCACCGCGTCCAACACCAGCGATCCCCTCGAGGTGGGCACCGGCACGTCCGCGCCGCCTGCGCGATTGAGCAGCACGGCGAGCCGCGACCCGTCGGCGGCGAGCCAGGCCCCGCCGGCAAGCTCGTCCCGGACCCCGCGTACCGACGGCCGATCCGGCCACCAGGCGCCCCACGGCAGCCAGGGACGCTCCGGGTCCTCGTCTCGGACCGCCAGCACCCGGACCGGACCCTCACCCGGCTCCGGCACCCGGATCACCACAGTGCACATGCCGCGACAGTACCGGGCCCCGGTCTCCGTACCGGCGCAACGCGGATGCCTCTGGAAGAATCGTCGGCATGGTCATCGTCGTGGGAGTCACGGGCGGCATCGCCGCCTACAAGGCCGTCCAGCTCGTCCGCCTGTTCGTACTCGACGGGCACGAGGTGCACGTCGTCCCCACCGAGGATGCTCTGCGGTTCGTCGGGCTTCCCACGTGGGAAGCGATCTCCCGCAACCGGGTCACCACCTCCGTCCACGACGACGTGCCCGAGGTGCGGCACGTGGCGCTCGGCCAGCGGGCCGACCTGGTGGTGGTCGCGCCGGCCACCGCCAACACGATCGCGTCGATGGCGGCCGGCCTCGCCTCCGACCTGCTCGGCACCACCCTGCTCGCCACCCGCGCACCGGTGCTCATCGCGCCGGCGATGCACACCGAGATGTGGCAGCACCCGGCGACGGTGGCGAACATGGCCACGCTCAGGTCCAGGGGCGTGCACGTGATCGGGCCGGCAGACGGACCGCTCACCGGCGGCGACTCCGGGCCGGGCCGGATGAGCGAACCCGACGAGATCCACGCGGCGGCGCGGCGGATCAGCGCCCACCGGCAGGATCTCGCGGGGCTCACCGTCGCGGTGTCGGCCGGAGGGACCCGCGAGCCCATCGATCCCGTCCGCTACCTCGGCAACCGGTCCAGCGGTCGGCAGGGGGTGGCGCTGGCGGTGGCGGCGTCCGAGCGCGGCGCGAGGGTCTACCTCGCGGCCTGCAACATCGACGCCGACGTGCTGCGCCCCGCCCAGCGGCCCGGGATCGAGACGCGCACCGCCGGGTCAGCCTCCGAGCTGTCGGCCGTGATGGGAGAGCTGACGCGGACGGCCGACGTCGTCATCATGGCGGCCGCCGTCGCGGACTACCGGGTGGCGGAAACCTCCGAAGGGAAGCTCACCAAGGAGGCGGGGGCCCCGCCGGTGCTGACGCTGGTGGAGAACGAGGACATCGTCGCCGGCCTGGCCGCCCGGCGCCGCCCCGGGCAGCTGATCGTCGCCTTCGCGGCGGAGACCTCCACCGGCGACGAACTGCTGCGCCGCGCCGTCGCCAAGCGTCGCGGCAAGGGCGTCGACCTGCTGGCCGTCAACGAGGTGGGCTGGCACAAGGGCTTCGAGGCGGCGGACAACAGGGTGCTGATCCTGGGCGCCGACGATGCGGTGATCGCCGAGTCGGCAGGCACCAAACGTGAGGTCGCCGACGCGCTCCTCGACGCCGTCGTGGGGCATCCCGGACGCGGCGCGGCCGCGCGCCCCTGACGGGAACACGCGGCCGCGACTCTGCCTGGAACTACTGCTTCGGCCAGAGCTCCTCGGGCATCAACTCGTAGCCGTGGAACTCGCGGGTGAAGCTGCCGGTGCCCTGCGCGACGCCGCGCAGGTCGATCGGGTAGGTCACGAGCTCGCTCTGCGGAACCAGTGCCTCGATGGTGGCGTGGCCCTGGCCGTCGAGGTCGCTGCCCTGCACCTGCGCCCTGCGGCCGGCGAGGTCCGTGAGCACCGAGCCCATGAACGAGTCGCCGGTGGTGACGCGCACCCGGTCGATGGGCTCCAGCAGGCCCACCTTCCCGGGGCCGGCGGCGTCCCGGAGCGCGAGTTGGCCGGCCACCTGGAACGCCATGTCCGAGGAGTCCACCGAGTGGGACTTGCCGTCGTAGAGGGTCACCCGCACGTCCACCATCGGCATCCCGAAGGTGGTGCCGTGCGCAAGCTGCTGCTCGAGGCCCTTCTGGACGGAGCCGATGTAGGCACGCGGCACCGAGCCGCCCACCACCTTGTCCACGAACTCGAAACCGCCGCCACGGGGGAGGGGTTCCACCTCGACGTCGCAGACCGCGAACTGACCATGCCCGCCGGACTGCTTGACGTGGCGGCCCTTGCCCTTCGACGGCGCCACGAACGTCTCCCGCAACGCCACCCGCACCGGCTCCTCCTTGAAGCCCACCTGGTAGCGGTCCCTGAGCCGCGCCAAGAGCAGCTCCTTGTGGGCCTGGCCCATCACCCACAGCAGCTGCTGCTCGGTGCCCGCGTTGCGCTCCAGATGCACCGTGGGGTCCTCCAGCGCGAGACGGTGGAGGGCGGATGCGAGCTTGTCCTCATCGCCGCGGCTGGCCGCGTGGATGGCGACAGGCAGCTGAGGCGAGGGTAGAGACCAGGGCGGAAGCAGCGCGGGGCGGGCGGGATCCGACAGCGTGTCCCCGGTCTCGGCCTTCGAGAGCCGGGTCACCGCGACAATCTCGCCCGCGACAGCCACCGGCTTGGCGACGATCTCGCCGCCGAGGGTGACGCTCATCGGGCCGATCCGCTCGTCGTCGTCGTGGTCCGGATGCATCGGGTCGGCCTCCGCGCCGAAGAGCTCGCGGTGCCCCGAGACGTGGACGACGTCGTCGACCCTCAGCGACCCGCTGAAGATCCGCACCAGGCTGGTGCGGCCGGCGAAGTTGTCCGACGTGGTGCGGATGACCTGCGCGACGAGCGGGCCGTCAGGCTCGCACGACGCAGGCGGCAGCGTGGCGCCGTTGGGTGTGGTGATCGGTGGGATGTGGTGCGACGCCGGGGCCGGGAAGCCGCGTTCGATCCAGCGCATCAGCTCCTCGGTGCCCTTGTCCGAGGTGGTGTGGGCAGGCAGCACCGGGAAGAACCGTCCCGACTCCACCGCCGCCAGCAGCGCGGTGTGCACCTCTTCGGCGGCCAGCTCCTCGCCCTCGAGGTAGCGCTCCATGAGGTCCTCGTCCTGCACCTCGGTGATGATGGCCTCCAGCAGGGGGGCGCGGCGCTCGTCGATGAGCGCCAACTCCTCCTCCGTGGCATCCCGCGACACCCGGACTCCCGACGAGTAGTCGTGCGCGCGCTTGTTCAGCAGAGAGAGGTTGCCCACGTTCTCCCCGTCGACCTCGAGCGGGATGAGGGCAGGGATGATGTTGTCGCCGAACGTGTCCTGCACGACCGAGACCATCAGCTCGAAGTCCGCGCGCCCCTGGTCCAGCTTGGTGATGGCGAGGATGCGGGGCATCTGGACGTCCTGGCATTCGTGCCACAGCGCGACGGTGCCGGCGTCGATGTCCTCGCCGGCGGCGACGACGAAGATCGCCGCGTCGGCAGCCCGAAGGCCCGCCCGCAGCTCGCCGACATACTCCGCATGCCCGGGGGCGTCGAGGAGGTTGATCTGCACATTGTTTGACGGGATCGAGGCCAGCGTCAGCGATGCCCCCCGCTCGGGGGTGTCTTTCTCGCCGCGGTAGCCCTCGATGCGGGCGCGCAGAAGATGTTCGAACAGTGTTGTCTTGCCCGAGCCGCTGGCTCCCACGAGGACGACGTTGCGGACGTCGATGGGGGTCGAGACGGCGATCTGGGGACTCGTCTTTGAGGCCATGGCCTAACGTTAGACCCCTCGTGAGGGCGCAATGAGGCAACCCCCGCAAATCGGTGGGGGAGCGCCTCCCGGGCGGGCACCGTCGAGGTGGCGCACCGATTTGCCCCGCTGGCCTCCGGCCACGTAAGCTTGGCAGCTGTTGCGCGCCGAGAGGCCTGTGCGACTTACTGGGGTCGGCTGCGGCTCCGCGAGTCGACGCCGCCAGTGCGATCCGCAGTTTGTTTGGAAACGAATGGAAGTTGGTCTCGTGTCTACGTACACCCCAAAGCCGGGCGAAATCGCCCGGAACTGGCATGTGATTGATGCCGAGGACGTCATCCTCGGGCGTCTCGCCGTGGCCGCTGCCACCCTGTTGCGCGGCAAGCACAAGGCCACCTTCGCCCCGCACGTCGACGGCGGAGACTTCGTCGTCGTCGTCAACGCCTCGAAGATCGCTGTCTCCGGCAACAAGCGCACGGATTCGATGCGCTACTCGCACTCCGGCCGACCGGGCGGCCTCAAGGCCGTCTCTATCGGAGAGATGCTGAACAAGGATCCCCGTAAGGCGGTTGAGCTCGCTGTGTGGGGCATGCTGCCCAAGAACAAGCTGAGCCGTCAGCTGATCGGGAAGCTCAAGGTCTACGCCGGCCCGGAGCACCCGCACGCCGCGCAACAGCCGCAGGCCTACCAGATCACCCAGATCGCCCAGTGAGCGAGAGCGAGACGCATCCCATGACCCAGACTGCTGACATCGAAGAGACCGTCGCGGACGAGATCACCCCGTTCGTCGACGATCAGAACCGCGAGATCGCCTACCGCTCGGACGCCAACCCGGCTGCCGCCGCCGGCTCCGACGTGCGTCCCGCCGTCGTCGCCCCCATGGGCGCCACCGGCCGCCGCAAGGAGGCGGTCGCCCGCGTCCGCATCGCTCCCGGCTCCGGCTCCTGGACCATCAACGGCCGCACCCTTGAGGACTACTTCCCCAACAAGGTGCACCAGCAGCTCGTCAGCGACCCGTTCGTGGTGGCCGGCGTGTCCGGCTCCTATGACGTGATCGCCCGCATCCACGGCGGCGGCATCACCGGTCAGGCCGGCGCCCTCCGCCTGGGCATCGCCCGCGCGCTGAACGCGGTGGACACCGAGGCTTCGCGTCCCGCCCTCAAGAAGGCCGGGATGCTGACGCGTGACTCCCGCATCATCGAGCGCAAGAAGGCCGGTCTCAAGAAGGCCCGCAAGGCCCCGCAGTACAGCAAGCGCTGATTCCAGCCGCTCCTCGAACGCCCATCCCCGCGCAGGGGGTGGGCGTTCGTCGCATTCGACGAGGAATTCGCCCGGCTGCGTCAGGCGGCGGTAGTCTCGCCTGCGTGGCACGACTCTTTGGTACCGACGGCGTCCGTGGCGTCGCGAACAGCGAACTGACCGCCGAGCTGGCGCTCGACCTTTCGGTCGCGGCGGCGCACATCCTGGGGGAGGCCGGCGCCTTCGCCGGGCATCGGCCCGTGGCCCTCGTCGGCCGAGACCCGCGAGCCAGCGGCGAGTTCCTCGAGGCGGCAGTCATCGCCGGGTTGGCCTCGGCGGGCGTGGACGTGCTGCGGCTCGGGGTGCTGCCCACGCCGGGCGTCGCCTTCCTGGTCAACAGCCTGCACGCTGATCTGGGCGTGATGATCTCCGCCTCGCACAATCCCATGCCGGACAACGGCATCAAGTTCTTCTCCAAGGGCGGCGTCAAGCTCGACGACTACCTGGAGGACGCCATCGAGACCCGGATGGGTGAAGGCTGGGAGCGTCCCATCGGGGACGCCGTCGGCCGCATCCGCAGCGATCTGGGCGCCGTCGAGGCCTACGTCGCTCACCTGGTGGGTTCGTTGGGCGAGGACGCCTCCCTGGAGGGCCTCACCGTGGTGATCGACTGCGCCAACGGCGCCGCCTCGGCCACCGCCCCGGAGGCGTTCGCGGCCCAGGGTGCGCGGGTGATCGCCATCCACGCCGATCCTGACGGGCTCAACATCAACCGCGACTGTGGCTCCACCCACCTCGGCGACCTGATCGCGCGCGTCAAGGCCGAGGGCGCGGATCTGGGCATCGCCCTCGACGGGGACGCGGACCGCTGCCTCGCCGTCGACCATGCCGGCAACGTGGTGGACGGCGACCACATCCTGGCCATCCTCGCCATCGCCATGAAGGAGGAGCACCGTCTGCACTCCGACACCGTCGTCGCAACCGTGATGAGCAACCTGGGGCTGATCAACGCGATGCGGGAGCACGGCATCCGCGTGGATCAGACGAAGGTGGGGGACCGCTACGTTCTGGAGTCCATGAACGCCAACGGTTTCGCCCTCGGCGGCGAGCAGTCCGGCCACGTCATCATCAACGAGTTCGCCAACACCGGAGACGGCACCCTCACAGGCCTGCACCTGGCGGCCCGCATGATCTCCACCGGCAGGTCCCTGAAGGAGCTCGCCTCCGTCATGACGGTGCTCCCGCAGGTGATCATCAACGTCCGCGGTGTGGACAAGCTGCGCGCCGGCATCGACACAGGGGTTCAGCAGGCGGTGGCGGCCGCGTCCCGGGAGCTGGGCGACGCGGGACGGGTGCTGCTTCGCCCCTCCGGCACGGAGCCGGTGGTGCGCGTGATGGTGGAGGCGCCCACGGACGAGGCGGCGCGCCGGATCGCCGACACCCTCGCTGAGAAGGTCAAGTCGCGTCTAGCGCTCTGAGTCTCCGGGCCAGGCCCGGCGGGTAGTCTGGGGCGCACCCCAAACTGGATAAAGGACGCCCCGATGCTCGCTGACCCCGCCGCCCAACGCTCGCTGCTCACGTTGGCCGACCTCGATTCGGAGGTGGCCAGGATTCAGCACGCGGCCCGGTCCCTTCCTCAGCACAAGGCCATCGCGGACCTCATCGCCGCCCGCCAGCGCGTCACCGACGAGCTGATCTTCTCCACCACCGAGGCCGACGACCTTCAGGTCGCCGTCAGCAAGGCTGAGGCGGACCTCGAGCCGGTGCGGGCCAGGCTGGCGCGGGACGAGAAGCGCATCGTCGACGGCTCCGTCACCGACGGCAAGATCCTGCGCTCGCTCCAGGACGAGGTCGCCCACCTCCAGCGCCGCATCTCGGATCTGGAGGACTCGGAGCTGGAGGTGATGGGCCGGCTGGAGGAGGCCGTCGCACACCGGGAGAAGATCGCGGCCCGCAAGATCGAGATCGAGGCCCGGCTGCACGAAGAGGTGGCCGTGCGCGACGAGGCGGTTGCCAAGCTGAGCCAAGAGGCGAAGGACCTGAGCGTGGCCCGCGCGCCCATCGCCGCCCGCATCCCGGTCGCCGTTCTGGCGCTCTACGAGAAGATGCGGGCCTCGTCCGGGCTGGGGGCGGCCCTCCTGAAGGCCGGGCGCTGTGGCGGCTGCCAGCTGCAGCTGACCGTCTCGGACCTGGATCTCTACCGTCGGGCGCCCGCGGAGCAGGTGGTGCGCTGCGTGGAGTGTGACCGCATCCTGGTGCGCACGGCGGAGTCCGGCCTCTGATGCCGTCGACGCATCTGGACATCCGCAATATCCCGGCTGAGGTCCACCACGGCCTCCTGGATCTCCAGCGACGGCTCGAGCTGCCCACGTCCTTCCCGGCGGAGGTGCTGGCCGAGGCCGAGCTGGCGGCGCAGCTGCCGCCCAGTGGGCATGTGGACCGCACCGACATCGAGTTCGTCACCATCGACCCGGAGTCCTCCACGGACCTGGATCAGGCGCTGCAGATCGAGCGCGACGGCGACGGTTACCTGGTGCGCTACGCCATCTCCGACGTGGCCCACTTCGTGCGGCCCGGCACCGCCCTGGAGGAGGAGACCCATCGCCGGGGCCAGACGTTCTACGCCCCCAGCGCGCGCGTCCCGCTCCACCCCTCCGTGTTGGCGGAGGGTGCGGCCTCCCTCCTGGCCGACGGCGTGCCACGCCCCGCGATGCTGTGGGAGCACCGGCTCGACTCCGCGGGGGAGCTCCGCGGGGTCTCCCTGACCAGGGCCCTGGTGCTGAGCCGCGCGAAGCTCAACTACGACGGCGTCCAGCGCGACCTCGATCGCGACGAGTCGCATCCCAGCATCGCGCTCCTGCCGGAGGTGGGGGAGTTGCGTCGCCAGCTGGAGATCCAGCGGGGAGGCGTCTCGCTCAATCTGCCGGAGCAGGAGATCCTCGAGCACGACGGGACCTGGCAGCTGGAGTTCCGGAGCCTGGTGCCGGTCGAGGACCACAACGCGCAGATCTCCCTGCTCACCGGCTTCGCTGCCGCCCGCACCATGCTTGACGGCGGGGTGGGCATCCTGCGTACGCTGCCGCCCGCCGAACAGTGGTCGCTGGAGAAGCTCCGCCGAGCGGCCGCCACGCTGGGCGTCGCCTGGCCGAAGTCCATGGGCTACCCCGAGTTCGTGCGGTCGCTGTCCCCGGACAATCCACGCGAGCTGGCCGTGCTCACCAAATGCACCATGCTGTTCCGCGGCGCCGGCTACCTGGCCTTCGACGGCGCGGTCCCCGACGCACACCTGGAGCACTCCGCCCTCGCCGCGCCCTACGCGCACACCACGGCCCCGCTGCGCCGCCTCGTCGACCGCTACGTCCTTGAGGTGTGCCACGCGCTGCTCAACGGTGTGGAGGTTCCGCAGTGGGCCCGTGACGGCCTCGATGCGCTGCCGGCCGAGATGGCCGACTCCGGGCGGGCAGCCCGGGCCTACGAGAACGGGGTGCTCGACCTGGCCGAGGCGCTCGTCCTGCGCGGCGCCCTGGGCCGCGTGCTGACCGGCGTGGTCACTGACGTGCACCCCAAGACCGGAGTCGGCACCCTGCAGGTGCCCGACCCCGCCGTCGAGCTGCGCGTCAAGGCGTCGCAGAAGGAGGTGGGCTCGGAGATCCGCGTCCGCGTCGACAAGGTGGATGTGCGGTCGGGCAAGGTGACACTGTCGCGGCCGAACTGACCGCATCCATCCAGCGGGTACGATGGTCTGCGGACGAGTCGGCCAGATGATCGCGGCCACTTCGGTGGCTGAGGAAAGTCCGGACTCCTCAGAGCAGGGTGGTGGGTAACGCCCACCCGGGGTGACCCGCGGGACAGTGCCACAGAAAACAGACCGCCTGGCAACAGGTAAGGGTGAAACGGTGGTGTAAGAGACCACCAGCGTGCCGGGTGACCGGTGCGGCTAGGTAAACCCCACCCGGAGCAAGACCAAGAAGGTCGGCCTTTGGCCGGCCGCGGACGCCACTTGAGCGCTGCTCGCGCGAGGCGTCCGGGTAGGTTGCAGGAGCCCGGCGGCAACGTCGGGCCTCAGATAGATGATCATCTGGGAAACAGAATCCGGCTTACCGGCCGACTCGTCCACCATGAACACCCCTCACAGGCTTGTGGGGGCACCGACCAGCGGGAACCGGTCCCCGATATCGTCGGCGAGCTTGAGGGCGGCGGTGGCCTGCGCGGGTGTGGTGGGCACCGACAGGCGCACCCCTTCCATCACCGCGTCTGCCGCGCTCTGCTTGGCTTCGTGGAAGCAGGTGGGTCCCGTCTCCGCGGCGGAGCCTCGGTCGAGCCACCGGAGCCAGCGCCAGGGGCTTCGCCGAAGGTGCGGCGCTTCGAACACGGAGGGTCCCGCTCCTGAAAACGAGGGTGAGGGACGGCAGGGCGGCACTGCGCAGCGGTGCCCAACCCGAGGATCACCCAACCGGCATCCCGCTCAAGGAGACCCAACCGCAACGCCGCCCTGCCGGTCCACACCCGGGACCTGGCAACGCCACAGGGAAGACGAGTGCGGTGAGTCGAGAGTCGAGGCCCGGGCGGCCTCACCACCCGACCACACACTGACCGGCAGCCAGAAACCAGACCCTGGACAACGGCCGCCCGGGCATCGACTCACGGCTTCCCACACCCGACCACCAGAACTGCGTGAAGGTGGTAGTCACGACCCTTCGAGACGGGCCACGCCGCTCCGCGGGCGGCCCTCCTCAGGGAGCGGGGAAGAGAGGGCTGGGGCCGCCGTCAGGGAGGGCGACGCTCGTCGTCCACCGCCGCCGACGGCAGCGCCCCCCGCCGGGAGCACCACTAAGGTGGCGAATGTGACAGCCCAGGCAGCCCCGACCAGCCATCTGGCGGCCTACCGTGGGCGGCTGGGCACGGGCTGGGACGAGCTCACCTCCGGGGCTGAAGCCACGCCCGGGAAGTCGTTCCTCGAGGGCGCCATCGGAACGCTCGGCCTGCGGGGGCTGCAGTCGGCCCGTGAGGAGTTGGACCGCCTGGTCCAGGACGAGGGGATCCACTACGGCGGCGAACTGCGCCTCGCCTGGATGATCGACCCGCTTCCCCTCGTCATCGGGGCCGACGAATGGGACGCGCTGGAGGCCGGCCTCAAGCAGCGGGCCCGCCTGCTCGGCCTGGTGTTGCGGGACCTGTACGGCGAGCAGCGGCTCCTTTCCTCGGGCGCGCTGCCCGCGGAGATCGTGTGGGGCCACCACGGGTTCCTGCACCGCGCGAGCGGCATCGAGGCGCCGAGCCATGCCTGGCTGCCGCTGGCCGCCGCGGACCTGGGCCGCGACGCCGGGGGAGCGTGGACGGTGCTGGCCGACCGCACCGATGCCCCGTCGGGCATGGGCTACGCGATGGCGAACCGTAGGCTCATCTCCCGCGTGATGGCTGACCTGCACCACGACGCCCGCCCGGCGCGGCTGCGCAGCTACTTCTCGGCGATGCGGGCCGGGCTGCAGCAGCTCGCCCCCCGCACCGGACACACCCCCAAGGGGGTCCTCCTCTGGTCCGGGGCCGGTGCGGAGACCGCCTACGAGCAGGGCTTCCTCGCCACGCTGCTGGGCTATGCGCTCGTGGAGGCCGAGGACCTGGTGCTCCGCGACGGGCAGGTGTGGGTCAACTCCCCTGAGGGTCGGGCCCTGGTCGACGTCATCCTCCGCCGCGTGGACTCGGATCTGTGTGACCCGCTCGAGTTCCGCAGCGACTCCCAGCTCGGCGTGGCCGGCCTCGTCGAATCCGCGCGCCTCGGCAACGTCGCCTCCCTCAACCCACTGGGCAGCGGGGTGTTGGAGAACCCGGCCCTGCTCGGCCTGCTCCCGGGGTTGGCCGTCCAGCTCCTCGGGGAGGAGCTCCTCCTGCCGTCGGCCCAGACGTGGTGGTGCGGCGACGACGCGCAACGCAGCCACGTCCTGACGCACCTGGACAGCCTGCTCCTCAAGCCCATCAACCGAGGTTTCGGAGGCTCGACGCTGGCCGGGTGGGAGCTCACCGCTGCCGACAAGGCGGAGCTGGTGGCCCGTATCGAGGCGGAGCCGTGGGCGTGGTGCGGGCAGGACAACGTCGAACTCTCCACCACCCCGGTGGTCACCGCCGACGGCGTGGAGCCGCGCCGCGTGGTGCTGCGTTGCTTCGCCGCCCAGGTGGACCACTCGCACGAGATCCTGGCTGGTGGCCTGGCGCGGGTGGCGCCGGACGAGCGGTTCCGGATCACCACCATGAACGGTGCCCTGACCAAGGACGTCTGGGTGCTGGACCCGGACGATGTCCAGGAGACGTGGACCCCCACCTTCGAGGGGGGACCGATCGCCATCCAGCGGGTGGCGACGCTCGCGCCCCGCATCGCGGACAACCTGTTCTGGTTCGGTCGCTACGCGGAGCGCGCCGACGGCACGGTGCGGCTGCTGCGTCTGGCCGTGGACCTCGCCCACGACCATGGCCGGAGCCCGGTCTCACGCGGCGGCCAGGTGCTCGGCGCCGTCCTCGTCGCCGGGGAGCGGATCACCGGCCTGGACCTGTCCGCGGGCGACGTCGGCGCCGCTCTGAAGCGGCTGCGCCCCGCCGTCGTCGACGGGAGTTCCACCGGCTCCGTGGCGCACGCGATCAGGCGCCTCACGGAGGCCGCCAACCAGGTGCCCGACATCATGTCCAGCGACCTCTGGCACATTCTCAGCCAGCTCAACCGGCTGCTCGTCGACGCGGGCAGGCGCCGCGACCTGGCGGGCATCCTGGACGACCTCGTCGCGGGCACCCTGGCCGTGGCGGGCCTCAACAATGAGAGCCTGACCCGTGACGTGACGTGGGCGTTCATCGACGCCGGGGTGCGGATCGAGCGCTCGCAGCGCACGCTCGCTGTGGTGCTGCACACCCTTGGAGACGACCGTGCGGCCGTGGTGGAGAACCAGCTCGCAGACGCGATCCTCGAGATGGGGGAGTCGCTCATCACGCAGCGCCGCCGCTCCGCCTCCGGTGAGGGGCCCCGTCGCCCGACCCTGGCGGCCACCCAGCTGCTGCTGTGCGACAGATCCAACCCCCGATCCGTGGCCTACCAGCTGGACCGGCTCGTCGAGGACCTCAAGCTCATCGGCGACGACGAGGTGGCGGCGCGGGCCTCGGAGCTGGTGGCGGCGTTCGCCAACGCGGACCTGGTGCGACTCTTCACCGGCCCGAGGGCGCTGGTGACCGGGTTCGCGGCCGCCGAGCTGTCCGAGCTTCGCGCGATCTCCGATGAGCTCAGCCGCAGGCACCTGACCCGGTCCGCGCCGCGCCGGGCCACGCTCAGCGAGTGGAGCGCCGGGGCGCTCCTGGGGGAGGACGCGTGAGGCAGCTTCCCGAAAACCTGACGCCCCGCCGCTACTTCGTCAAGCATCGCACCAGCTACGAGTATCCGGAGCCCGTGACGCTGTGCTACGAGCGGGGATTCCTCACCCCCCGCGACACCGCCACCCAGCGGCTCCGCGCCCACGGCACCCAGGTGCTGCCGCGTCCCCTGCTGCACACCGAGCATCTGGACCGTTTCGGCAACACCAGCCACTACCTGGAGATCCACTACCCTCACACCCACCTCGTGGTGATCAAGGAGGCCATCGTCGACGTGGCCTGGCCCGAGGTGGACCTGGACTCCCTCAACCAGTGGACGCTGGCGTCGGCCCGGCGCGCCACCGCCGGCAACGCCGCGTTCCGGCTGGACCGCGCCATGTTCTCGCTGCCGTCCCGGCACGTGACGGTGGCCTCCGGGGAGGACCTCGCCGACTACGCCGAGACCATCCTGGCGCCCGGGCTGGGCTTCGGTGAGGCGCTGGTGGAGCTCACCAGGGGCATCCGTCGGGACTTCGCGTACCGGCCGGGCGTCACGTCCGTGCGCACCACCGTCGACGAGCTCCTCGAGCTGCGCGCCGGCGTCTGCCAGGACTTCGCCCACCTCGGCATCGCGATCCTGCGCTCACTCGGCGTGCCGGCCCGCTACGTCTCCGGATACATCGAGACGGTCGCGGGGCCCGGGCAGACCAAGTTGGAGGGCGCCGACGCGTCGCACGCCTGGATCTCGGTGCTGGCGCCCACCGGGACGTGGATCGACATCGACCCCACCAACGGGCAGTTCGCGGACTCGCGCTACATCGTGACGGCCTGGGGCCGCGACTTCGCGGACGTGAGCCCGCTGCGGGGGGTCATCGTCACCGAGGCCGCGACCTCACGGCTCAGCGTCGGTGTCGACGTCCTCCCGATGGAGGGCGACGAGGCGCCTCAGGTGAGCGTCCTGAAGCTGAAGTTGTCGTCGTAGGGCAGCTCGCCGTCGACGGTCGCGGTGACCGACAACCGGTTGAGGGTGGTGCGCCCGCCGAGCGTGGTCATGAAGGCGGTGTCGGCGGCGTCGCGCCCGGTGCAGATCCGCACCATGGGGGTGCGCGGCGCCAGCCCGGTGGCGTCGAGCAGGTACCAGGACCCTTCCCAGTAGGCCTCGACGACGGCGTGGAAGTCCATCGGTGTCAGGCCCGGGGCATACACCGACACCAGACGCGCCGGCATGTTGACCCCGCGCAGGAAGGCGACCACGAGGTGCGCCGAGTCCCGGCACACCCCGGCCCGGCTGAGGTAGGTCTCCAGCGCGCCGTCGACGACCCGGCTGGATCCGGGGCGGTAGATCACCTTGGTGCGGACCCACTGCGTGACGGCGCTCATCAGCTCGAATCCGGTGAGGCCGGCGAAGTGGGTGTGGCTGAGGTTGGCCAGCCGGTCCGAGTCGCAGTAGCGCGAGGGCCGGGTGTAGAGGATCTCGTCGATGCCTTGGAGGGGGTACTCGGGGGCGGGGGCCAGCACGGCCGCGTTGTAGTCCACGTGGAGGGTGCCGACGGGGGCGTCGCGGAGCCGGTGCAGGCGGCTGCCCGATGGTGCGATCAGTTCCTCGACCTCGAGCTCGTCGTCGCCGACCTTGAAGGTCAGCGTCTCGTCGACCTCCGGGTAGTGCGTGCTCACCGCGACCGAGAAAACCATGTCCGCGGTGGCGCCGACCCCCACCTCCAGGTGGCTGGAGACCCGCCTGATACTCACGCCGCGTTGCCAGGGAGGGTGAGGATCTCGGCGCCGTCGGCGGTGACCACCAGGCTGTGCTCCCACTGAGCCACCCGCGACCGGTCCGTGGTGACGACGGTCCAGTCGTCGTCCCACTGGTCGGTCTCGTGGGTGCCGAGGGTGAGCATGGGCTCGATGGTGAAGGTCATGCCGGGCTGCATGATGGTGGTGACCCGGGGCTCGTCGTAGTGGAACACCACCAGCCCGGAGTGGAACGCGGTGTGGACGCCGTGGCCGGTGTAGTCGCGCACCACCCCGTAGCCGAAGCGCTTGGCGTAGGACTCGATGACGCGGCCGATCACTGAGAGGGGACGGCCCGGCTTGACGGCCTTGATGGCGCGGTTCAGCGCCTCCAGGGTGCGCTCGGAGAGGAGCCGCGACTCCTCGTCGACGTCGCCGCAGTAGAAGGTGCCGCAGTTGTCCCCGTGGACGCCGTCCTTGAACGCGGTGACGTCGATCTTGACCAGATCGCCGTCCTCCAGCGGGCGCAGGTCCGGGATGCCGTGGCAGACCACCTCGTTGACCGAGGTGCAGATGGACTTGGGGAAGCCGCGGTAGCCCAGCGCCGACGGGTAGGCCCCGTGATCCAGCATGTACTCGTGCGCGACGGCGTCCAGCTGATCCGTGGTGACGCCCGGCGCGATGGCCTTGGCCGCCTCGTGCATCGCCTCCGACGCGATCCGGCCGGCCACCCGCATCCGCTCGATCACATCAGGGGTCTGCACGTCCGAGCCGGTATAGCGCTTGGGTGCGGGCCTGCCGACGTACTCGGGGCGCGGGATGGAGCGGGGGACGTCGCGCAAGGGGGTGATGGTGTGGGGTGTCACTGGGTTCACAGTGCGCCAGTCTACGTGCGGGTGAATCAGCCGTCGAAGCGCAGGGAGGCCAGCGCGTGCTCGACCTCCCGCTGGTTCTCCTCATGGTCGATGGTGGCGCACGAGACGTACACCGCGAACCGGTCCTTGTCGCCGGTGGGCACCAGGATGACGTCGACCACGTCGCCCTCGATGCCCTGATGGCGCTGGTTGCCGACGAAGATGTTGGAGGTGAGCCGCCAGCCGATCCGGTCCGAGACGACGTAGTCCTCGTTGATGAGGATCTCGCGGCGCTCGAAGCCGAAGAACATGCCCGAGGAGGCCATGCACGTGACGAACTGCTCCGCGGCCGTGCTCATCACCGGCGAGAAGCCGTCCGATACGCGGATGTAGCCGACGTTGACGTTGCTGATCCAGCCGGTGGCGATGTCGCGGATCATCCCGTTGGACTCGTACAGCCACTCGATCCAGGCCCCGGACTGGTACCAGTCAGAGCCCGACGGCGGCTCGATGGAGAGCCCGCCACCGTGGAGGCGGCCGTCGCGGAGGTCGCTGCGGGGGGATTCGCCGGTGATGGGGCAGTCGATCGGCTGCCCGAATCCCGTCTCGACGGGGGTGGGGCTGGGCGTCTCCGTGGGGACGAGCTCGTTCCACTGGGTGCCTGAGGGGCGGGCGGACCTGTTGTCCTCGGGCGTGGCCGCGAACGGATTCGCGCCTCGGGGCACGAGGATGATGGCCGCGATCACGGCGGCGACCACCAGCAGCGCGATCACCACCCACAGACCCGTGCCAGGCCCCTGGCGCACGGGCCCGGCCTGCATCCAGCGCTGACCGTCCCAGTAGCGCCGTCCGTGGGGCGCCGTCGGGTCCGCGTACCAGCCGGGCTCTGCCATAGGGCCAATAGTAGATGGTGGCCCCGGACGGGCCCAGTGGCGCCAAGGGCGCTGGCAAGCGCCGGGACCCACGCTCGGAATCACGACCTCTGACGCGGTTCGTCATGCGCTTGAAACAAAGTGCGGGCAGACTGGGGCCATGGATAGGCAGACTGAATTCGTCCTGCGCTCTATGGAAGAGCGGGGGATCCGGTTCGTCAGACTCTGGTTCACCGACGTGTTGGGCTCCCTCAAGTCCGTCGCCATCGCGCCCGCCGAGGTGGAGGGCGCCATCTCCGAAGGTGTCGGGTTCGACGGATCGGCCATCGAGGGCTTCGCGCGCGTCTTCGAGTCCGACATGGTGGCGCACCCGGACCCGTCGACATATCAGGTGCTGCCCTGGCGCCAGGCCGGCCGTTCCACGGCGCGGATGCTGTGCGACATCAAGCTGCCCGACGGCTCCCCGAGCTTCGCGGACCCCCGCTACGTGCTCAAGCGCGCCCTGCAGAAGGCCGGGCAGATGGGCTTCACGTTCTACATCCATCCCGAGATCGAGTTCTTCCTCCTCCGGTCGCTGACGCCGCCGGTGCCGCTGGACGACGGCGGCTACTTCGATCACACCACGCTCGGCGACGGCACGGATTTCCGCCGCGACGCCATCACGATGCTGGAGCAGATGGGCATCTCGGTGGAGTTCAGCCACCACGAGGCCGCCCCCGGGCAGCATGAGATCGACCTGCGCTACGCCGACGCGCTCACCATGGCGGACAACGTGATGACCTTCCGCGTGGTGATCCGCGAGGTGGCCGTCAGCCAGGGGATCCACGCCTCGTTCATGCCGAAGCCGTTCTCCGAACACCCCGGCTCGGGCATGCACACCCACATGTCGCTGTTCGAGGGCGACACCAACGCCTTCTACGACGCCTCGGACGAGTACAACCTGTCCAAGACCGCCAAGCAGTTCATCGCCGGCCTCATGCGGCACGCCCCGGAGATCACGGCGGTGACCAACCAGTGGGTCAACTCCTACAAGCGCCTCGTCGGCGGCGGCGAGGCCCCCTCGTACGCCTGCTGGGGGCGGGCCAACCGCTCGGCCCTCATCCGGATCCCGCAGTTCACCCCCGGCAAGACCTCGTCGGCGCGCATCGAGTACCGCGCCGTCGACGCGGCGGTCAACCCGTATCTCGCCTACGCAGTGCTGCTCAACGCCGGCCTCAAGGGCATCGAGGAGGAGTACGAGCTCCCCGAGGAGACCGAGGACGAGGTGTGGCGCCTCACGGACCGTGAGCGTCAGGCCATCGGCATCCGTGAGCTCCCGCACAACCTCGACGAGGCACTCCGGCTGATGGAGGAGAGCGAGCTGGTGGCCGAGACCCTCGGCGAGCACGTCTTCGAGTACTTCCTGCGCAACAAGCACGAGGAGTTCTCGGCCTACCGCAAGCAGGTCACCCCCTGGGAGCTGGAGCGCCACATCCGCGTCATGTGAGGGCCTTCACCGCACCAGCGGGAAGGCACGGGCAGCCTCGCCGGCGTGCACGCCGGAGGCGCTGAGCGTCGCCCCGGACCAGTCGAGGCGCCCGACGGCGAGGCCCACGAAGGTCTCCGGCGTCATCTCCACGACGTTGGGCGGGGTGCCGCGCGTGTGCCTCGGCCCGGCGTCGAACCCGATCTGAACCGCCGCGAACGGCGGCACCCGCACCTCGATGGACGCCCCCGGATGCCGCTCACCGAGGAGGGCGCACCCGGCCCGGCACACCGCGGCGGTGAGCTCCCGGTCCAGGAGCCCCGGGAGCTTCGCGGCGCGCAGGAGGAGCCCGGTGAGGTCCGGGCGACGGCGGGCAAGCTCTGCGTCGATCGCGGCGTCGTCGCTCAGGTGGGCCCGCAACGCGGCGACGACCTTCGGGGTGGGCTTGAACATGATCGGCCCAGGATAGTGGCGGCGCGCCGTGGGACCCGCGGGGCCGGGCCGGCGTCGATAGTCTGAGCCGGTGACCAGGTACCAGTCGCAGATCGGCGAGTTCGCCCGACGCGGGTTCGACTCCGCCACGGCGAGCGCCCGCGTCTGGGACCGCTGGCGGGAGCGGGTGCAAGGCGACCCGCCCGTCGACCTCGCCGTCTTCGAGCCGGTGGCGGACCGCGACCTCGCCCTCGACGCCCTGGAGCGCATCTCAGAATCCGCCCCGGAGCTCTTCGCCCGGATGGTCGCTGACGACGGCTGGCTCCGGCGGATCGTGGCCGTGCTCGGCGGATCCTCCGTGCTGGCCCAGACCCTGGTGCGTCACCCGGAGGAGGCGGAGGCGCTCCGGGAGGAGCCCCGCGCACGCGGACGCGAGGGGTGGCAGGCCTTCTTCGCCGGACGCGTCGGACTGGTCGACGGCGTCGCCCAGGGCAACCCGGACTCCCTGCGCCTCGCGGACCGGGTGGCGCTGATCGAGATCGCGGCCCGCGACCTCACCGCCCCGGACCCGATCGCCGTCGCCGACGACGTGGCCCGCGAACTCGCCCATGTGGCCGACGCCGTGCTGGAGATGTCGCTGGCGCACGCCCGGGCCGAGGTCCCCGGCTGGCGCTCCGCGCGCCTGGCGGTCATCGCGCTCGGCAAGACCGGCGCGCAGGAGCTCAACTACATCTCCGACGTCGACGTGCTCTATGTGGCCGAGCCCGCGGAGGGGGCCACCGTCGAGGAGGCGATGGCCGCGGCCACCAAGCTGGCGGCCGCGCAGGCGCGGCTCTGCTCGGCGCACACCGCCGAGGGCACCATCTGGCAGGTCGACGCCGCGCTCCGGCCCGAGGGGAAGGCCGGTCCGCTGGTGCGCACCTTGGCCAGCTGCCGGACCTACTACGAGAAGTGGGCCAAGAACTGGGAGTTCCAGGCCATGCTCAAGGCGCGCCCCGCGGCCGGGGACCTCGAGCTCGGCCAGGGCTTCGTGGACATGGTGTGGCCCATGGTGTGGCAGGCAGGGGAGCGGCCGGAGTTCCTCGCCGAGGTGCGCAGCATGCGCGAGCGGGTGATCTCCCTGATCCCCGCCAAGCAGGCCGACAAGGAGATCAAGCTGGGCTCCGGCGGCCTCCGCGACACCGAGTTCTCCGTGCAGCTGCTCCAACTGGTCCACGGCCGGGCCGACGAGCGGCTCCGCGTCCGCGGCACCTTCACCGGGCTCAAGGCGCTGGTGGGCAGCGGCTACATCGGCCGCACCGACGGCGCGGAGATGGCAGACGCCTACCGCTTCCAACGCGTGCTCGAGCACCGCGTCCAGCTGAGGCGGCTCAGGCGCACGCACCTGGTGCCCGACGAGGAGCTGGCGCTGCGGCACGTCGCCCGCTCCCTGGGACTCACCGCAGACGAGCTGACCAGGCAGTGGCGCGAGTCCACGCGCCGCGTCCGGCGCCTCCAGCAGCGGATCTTCTTCTCCCCGCTGCTCGATGCCGTCAGCCACCTCCCCACCGACGGCCTCAAGCTGACCCCCGACGCGGCCATGACGCGAATGCGGGCGCTGGGATTCGCCGACCCGCGGGCCGCGCTCGGCCACATCCAGGCGCTCACCCGGGGCACCGACCGCGGCGCCGAGATCCAGCGGCAGCTGATGCCCGCGATGCTTGAGTGGTTCGCCGAGGGCCCCAACCCGGACTTCGGGCTGCTGTCGTTCAGGCAGCTGTCGGAGGCGCTGGGCACCACGTCCTGGTACCTGCGGACGCTGCGCGACGAGGGTTTCATGGCGCACCGGCTGGCGCGCATCGCGTCCTCGAGCCGGTACGTGGTCAACCTGCTCAAGCGCGCCCCCCACCACATCCACATGCTGGCCGGCAACGACGAGCTGCGCCCGCGCGCCATCGAGGAACTGACCGAGGCCATGACGCGGGCCGCCAGCCGGCAGGAGGACCTCGACAAGGCCATCGCCTCAGTTCGGGCGCTGCGCCGCGCGGAGCTGTGCCGGATCGCCCTCAGTGATGTGTTGGGCGACGCCGACCTGGCGACGGTGGGGGTGGCGCTGAGCGACCTGGCGTCGGCCACCATCGACGCGGGGCTCGCGCTGGCCCGACGTCGCATCGAAGCCCCGCAGGTGGGAGTCATCGCGGTGGGCCGGTGGGGCGGAAGCGAGATGTCCTACTCCTCGGACGCTGACTGCATCTTCGTGGTTCCCGACGGCGTCGAGGGGGAGAACCTCACCCGCGCCACCGAGCTGGTCCGCCTGGCCTCCGACATCATCGGGAAGCCTGGGCCGGACCCGGGGCTCGTCGTCGACACGGACCTCAGACCCGAGGGCAAGGGCGGACCGCAGGTGAGAACCGTGTCGTCGTATGCCGCCTACTACGCCAAATGGGCCTCGACCTGGGAGGCGCAGATGCTGCTGCGCGCCCGGCCAGGTGCCGGAGACCGCGCCCTCGCCGAGCAGGTGCTGTCCGCGCTGGACGGCTTCCGGTATCCCGTCGGTGGGCTCCGACCCGAGCAGGTCACCGACATCCGCAAGCTGAAGTCCCGGATGGAGACCGAACGCATCCCCAAGGGTGTGCCGCGGGAGCGGCACCTCAAGCTCGGCCCCGGTGGCCTCTCGGACGTGGAGTGGACCATTCAGCTGCTCCAGCTACAGCACGCGTACGCCCACCCGGGGCTCCGCACCACCTCCACCCTCGGCGCGCTGCGTCTCCTGGCCCGGTTGGAGCTGCTGGAGCAGCCTCAGGCCGAGCGCCTTGAGCAGGCGTGGGTGAGGGCGAGCCGGCTGCGGGACGCGGTGATGCTGGTGCGCGGCCGCGCCAGCGACGCACTGCCCGCGGACGTGCGCGAGCTGGCCGCAGTCTCGGTCCTCCTGGGCTACGGCCCCAGGGCGGCCTCTCAGCTGGTCGACGACACCCGCCGGCTGCTGCGCCGCGCCTCGGACGTGGTGGACGCGGTCTTCTGGGAGAGCTGAGCCCGAGACCGGCGGCGGTGTGCCGGTTCTCCGGTGCTACCATCTGTGCAAACGTGTTCCGGGGTCGGTGTAAGTCCGAACCGGCGGTGATAGTCCGCGACCCCCGAGGCCCATCAGGGCCGAAGGGTTGACTCGGTGAAATTCCGAGACCGACAGTCAAAGTCTGGATGGGAGGAACACGCGTGCGCGACGGCGTGCGCACTTTCGTGCGCGCATTCAGCCGTCGTGCCTGCGCGTACCCCGGGACCTGAGACGAAGGACCGGGACGATGACCATCCAGGAGCGGCGACGGGCGCGCACCCTCGCGCATCTCGGCGTGTGGTCCGCCTACCCTGCCCGCACTCGGCCCGCGGCGGGGCGGCGGCGGACGACGCTCGCCTCCTTCGCGCTGGTGGGCCTGCTGTGGTGGGCTGTCACCGCCACGGGTCTCGTCGCCCCCGTCTACCTGCCCAACCCCGTCGACGTGGTGGCGCGGATGGTGACCCAGGCCACCACCGGCGTGGCCTGGCGCTACCTCGCCCCCACCCTGGGAGCCGCCCTGCTCGGCGCGTTCATGGCCATCGCCGTGGCGATCCCGCTCGGCGTGGTGATCACCCACTCGCGGCTCCTGGCCGCCGTCGTCGAGCCGTTCGTCGCCATCTCACAGACCATTCCGCTCGTGGCCATCGCGCCGCTGCTGGTGCTGTGGATCGGCTACGGCACCGTGCCCATCGCGGTGCTGTGCGCCATCATCGCGTTCTTCCCGATGATCACCACCACGGTGGTGGGACTCCGATCCCTCGACATGCGGGTGGTCGAGAACGCGCTGCTCGACGGCGCCAGCGCCTGGCAGCGGCTGATCCACGTCGAGGGACCGATGGCGGCCCCCGCCATCCTCGCCGGCGTCCGCGGCGGTGTGGTCCTCACCATGACCGGCGCCGTCGTCGGGGAACTCGTCATGGGCGGCGCCGGACTGGGCACGCTCCTCACCCTCACCAGGGAGGCGGCGGACACAGCGGGCCTGTTCGCCGTCGTCGCCTGGATCAGCCTCACCTCACTGACCCTGCACGGCCTCGTCCTCGTCGCTGAACGCGCCGCGGTCGCCAGACTCCAAGGAGAAACCACATGATCACCCGACGATCCCTCGTCCTCGGCGGCTTCGCCGTGGCCGGCGCAGCCGGCTTCGCCGCCTGCTCCTCCCAGCCCGAAGCCACCCCCACACCTACCGCAAGCGGCAGCATACTCGCCAACGGCACGCTCACCGTGGGCCTCACCTACATTCCCAACGTGCAGTTCAGCGCCTTCTACCTGGGTGTGGCGCAGGGCATCTTCGCCAAGCACGGGTTGGACGTGACGCTGCGTCACCACGGGCAGCAGGAGGACGTGTTCGGCGCCGTCCTGGCCCGCGAGGAGCACGTCGTGTTCGCCTCCGCCGACGAGGCGATGGTGGCGGCCGCGAACGGGCAGGACCTGCGCACGTTCGCCACCAGCTACCAGACCTACCCGCTTGAGGTGATGGGAGGCGCCGGGCTGGGGCTGTCGGCCGACGACGGGCTGACCGTGCTCGCCGGCCGCAGCCTCGGCATCCCCGGCCACTTCGGCTCCAGCTACTACGCTGCTCTGGCCGCCATGCACGAAGCCGGCCTCACCGAGGCCGACGTCAAGCTGATGGACATCGGCTACACGCAGCTCAGCGCGTTGGCCGCCCGCCAGGTGGACTTCATCATGGGATTCCGCAACAACGAACTGGTGCAGCTGCAGGCCCAGGGCGAGCCCGTCATCTCGATCCCGATCTCGGACCCGGCGTCGCCGCGGCTGGTGGGGCCGAGCCTGGTCACCGTCGGCACCGAGGTGCCCGACGACGTGCTCGCGGCGGTCGCGGCGGGGATGCGCGAGGCGCAGGAGGCGGTCATCGCGGACCCGGAGGCGGCGCTGGATGCCACCGCCGAGCAGGTGCCTGCCCTGGCGGACCCCGCCCAGAGGGAGTCGGCGGCCCGGGTGCTGGAGGCCACGACGGGGCTGTGGACCAGGGACGGGGAGGTGGACGTGTCGCTGGATGTCGCGGCGTTCGGCCGGATGGCGGAGTTCCTCGTCGAGGTGGGCGTGATCGAGCAGGCCCCGGCGAACCCTTACATCGACCTCGCCTGATTGTTCTCTTTCCACCTGCCTACGGTGCGCGGAGACGTGAGCCGCTGCCCGGGCAGCCCCTGGTGGTTGGCCCGCATCGGCACCTGCCTGTCGCGCTGGGGCCTGTCGCGCTGGGGCTGGGTGTTGAGGGCTGCCCGGGCAGCGTCTCCCGGCTCCGCGCCGGTCGCGATGTGGCGTTGTCACCTTCGGGCGTGTGCCGGCAGGGCGGCCCCGGTGCGGGTCTGCCTGGGCGGGACGCCAGTTCGGCGATGGTCGGGTTGGGCATCACTGCGCCGTGCCGCCCTGCCGTCACCCTCCCTTGTGGGGACGCATCGGCCGTGTCTCAATCGATCCCTGAGGAGGTCGGCGTCGCGGAGCGACCGTCGGCCGTCGCAATCGGTCCCTGAGGAGGTCGGCGTCGCGGAGCGACCGTCGGCCGTCTCGAAGGGTTGTGTGGTGACCTTTGAGCGAGACTGGGTTGTCAGGTTGCGATTCGACCCTTCGAGACGCCCACGCGCCTTCGGCGGGTCGACTCCTCAGGGAACGATGGTCAGAGCTCGACGAGGGTGCGGCCGTGGCGCCGCCCGGCGAGAAGGTCCTCGCCGGCCGCGATCACACCGTCGAGCCCGATCCGGGTGGTCATGGCGTCCAGCAGGTCCGTGTCGACCCCCCGCGACAGCACACGCCAGGCGTCGGCGCGGTCCTCCACGTCCGCCCACACAGAGTCGATCCCCGCCAACGTCACTCCGCGGAGGATGAACGGCAGCACGGTGGCCGGCAGCTCGGAGGAGCCCGCCAACCCGCAGGCCGCGACCACGCCGTGAGGCTGAGTCTGCGCGATGGCATTGGCCAGGATCTGGCCACCCACCGAGTCGATCACGCCCACGTAGGTGGCCTTCTGGAGCGGCCGCCCCGGCGTGGCGAGCTCGTCCCTGGCCACGATCGTGTCCGCGCCCAGCTCCCGGAGGTAGCCGCCGAACTCGTCGGGGCGCCCCGTCGACGCCGCGACATCGAAGCCGGCCGACGCCAGCAGCATCGTCGCGATCGACCCCACGCCCCCCGTCGCGCCCGTCACGAGCACCGGCCCGTCGGAGGGTGAGGCACCCTCCATCACCAGCCGCAGCACCGCCAGCGCCGCCGTGTAGCCGGCGGTGCCGAGGGCCGCGGCGCGCTCCGGGGTGAGGCCGTCCGGCACGCGGACCGCGAGCTCGGCGTCCGCCCTGGCCAAGGTGGCGTACCCTCCGTGCCTGGTCTCGGACAGGCCCGCGCCGTTGAGGATCAGCCACTCTCCCGGGGCCCAGCGGTCGTCGGGCGATTCGACGACGCGGCCCACCATGTCCACACCGGCGATCAGCGGCCGCTGGCGCACCACGCCAGGCCGCCCGGTGACGGCCAGGGCGTCCTTGTAGTTGAGGTCCGAATACACCACCTCGACGAGGACCCCCTCGTCGCCCAGCAGCTCCTCGATGCCCTCTTCCAGAGCCACGCCGTCGTCCCGCACCACGATTCCACGCATGGCCATCACCCTACTGGTCTGCGCGGACAGCGGTCAGTCGAGCTTGGCGTGCGCCGCCTGGTCCGCCTTCAGCTTCGCCGGCCACCAGACGGCGGGGCCGATGTCATAGGCAAGCGCCGGCACCAGCAGGGTCCGGACGAGGAAGGTGTCGATGAGGACGCCGAACGCGACGATGAACGCGAGCTGGATGAGGAACAGGATGGGCAGGACGGCGAGGGCGGCGAAGGTGGCGGCCAGCACAAGGCCCGCCGAGGTGATCACGCCACCGGTGACGGCCAGGCCCCGCTTGATGCCTTCGCGGGTACCGTGGATCATCGACTCCTCGCGGACCCTGGTCATGAGGAAGATGTTGTAGTCGATCCCCAGCGCCACCAGGAACACGAACCCGTACAGCGGCACCGACGGGTCGGCACCCGGCAGGTCCAGGACGTGGTTGAACACCAGCGCCGCGGTGCCCAGCGCGGTGCCGAAGGACAGCACCGTGGTGAGGATCAGCACCACCGGCGCCAGGATGCTGCGCAGCAGCAGGATGAGGATCAGCAGGATCACCACCAGCACCAGAGGGATGATGACGTTGCGGTCGCGGATGGAGGTGTCGCGGGTGTCGACGTTGGTGGCCGTCTCGCCGCCGATCTGGGCGGCGCCGTCGAGGTCCGTCCGGAGGGCGCGAACCGTGTCCGACGCGGCGTCGCTGTCGGCCGCGTCCGTCAGGGTGGCCAACAGCAGGACCTGACCGTCGCTGACGGACGGTGCCGGGGCCGGGGTTCCGGGCGGGCCCAGCGGCTGGATGCCGTCGGCGGTCACTGGCGCGGTGCCGGCGGGCGAGTCGGCGGCGATCACGGAGACCGAGTCCACGCCGTCGTTGGCCAGAAGCAGGTCGGTCACCTCCTGGAGCCGGGATTCGTCGGTCAGGACGCGGGCGGGGCTGCCCGAGCCGGCGGGGAAGTGCTCGGCGAGCGCAACCTGGCCGTCGCGGGCCTCGGAGGCTCCGAGCACGAACTCGCTCGGGGGGACGCCGTCGGCCTTGAGCGTGGGCACGAACGCGGCGCCGGCTGCCAGCGCGATCGCGCACGCGATCCACACGGTCCGGGGACGCCGCGACACCAGCCCTGCCGCCTTCGCGTAGATGCCCGTGGTCATCTGGGTGTCGTCGCCGCGGTTGGGGTCGAAGCGGGGGCGGCGTGGCCAGTAGGACGCGCGGCCCATGAGGAACAACATGCTCGGCAGAAGCGTGAGCGCACCCAGCATCGCGAACACGATGCCGATGGCCGCGACGGGGCCGAGCGAGCGGCTGGAGCCCAGATCGCTCAGCAGCAGGCACATGAGGCCGGCGATGACCGTGCCGCCGGAGGCCAGCACCGGCTCGATGACCCCCTTGAGCGCGGCCCGGGTGGCATCGGCCTTCGACGCGCGCCGCTTCAGCTCCTCGGCGTAGCGCGCGGTGTAGAGCAGCGAGTAGTCGGTGGCCGCGCCGATGACGAGGATGAACAGGATGCCCTGCGTCTGTCCGGTCAGGGTGACGATGCCCGCCTTGGCCAGCCACCAGTTGACCAGCAGCGCGACGGCGAGGGCGGAGATGCTCGTGAGCAGCACCGCGAACGGCAGGATGAGCGAGCGGTAGACCACCAGCAGGATCACCAGCACCACGGCAAGGGCGACGACCAGCAGCAGCCCATCGATGCCGCTGAAGGCCTCGGTGATGTCCGCGGTGAACCCCGCCGGGCCGGTGACATAGGGGGTGACGCCGTCGGGGAGCCCCTCGGCGAAGTCCTCGCGGAGGAGCGTGACGACCTCGGCGATCTCGCCGTCGGAGTCCACGCCGGCGAAGACCTGCGCGGCCTTGCCGTCCTCGGACGGGATGAGGGGGGAGACCTCCTCCACCCCCTCGACGTCGGCCAGCGCCGCGGCTCGCTCGCCCAGCTCGGTGAGCGTCTCTGGCGTCAGGGCCTCGTCGGAGGTGAACAGGACGATGGCGGGGATGGTGGAGCTGTCCACGAAGTCCAGGTAGCGCTCGCTGACGACCGTGGCCTCGGCGCTGGTGGGGAGGAACGTCGACTGGTCGTTGGTGGCCACCTCCTCGATGCGGCCGAAGTAGGGGCCGCCCACAGCGGCGCCGACGAGCCAGATCAGGATGAGGGCAACGGGGATCGCGATGCGCGCGAGACGGGTCTTGGACACGCGCTCAGCCTAGGGTGGCGTGGCGGGGGAGTGGAGTGTCGCGGGGTCGGCCGAACGGTTGATGTCGCGGGCGGCCGCCCCCGCAACGAGAATGGCCCCCGACCCTGCGGTGCAGGACGGGGGCCACTCTCAAGGGGCTACGGATCAGAGCGCGTAGTACAGCTCGAACTCGTGCGGGTGCGGGCGCATCGCGATGGCCTGGATCTCGGCTCGCTTGAGCTCGATCCACGTCTCGATCAGGTCCGGGGTGAACACGTCACCGGCGAGCAGGAACTCGTGATCAGCCTCGAGGGCGTCCAGCACCGCGCCGAGCGAGGCGGGCACCGTCGGAACCTGGGCGTGCTCGTCGGGGGGCAGCTCGTAGAGATCCTTGTCGATCGGGGCCATCGGCTCGATCCGGTTCTGGATGCCGTCGATGCCGGCCAGCAGCATGGCGGCGAATGCCAGGTACGGGTTCGAGGACGGGTCCGGGCAGCGGAACTCGATGCGCTTGGCCTTCGGGTTGGAGCCCGTGATCGGGATGCGGATGCAGGCCGAGCGGTTGCGCTGCGAGTAGACCAGGTTGACCGGGGCCTCGAAGCCGGGGACCAGGCGGTGGAACGAGTTCACCGACGGGTTGGTGAAGGCGAGCAGCGCGGGGGCGTGCTTGAGGAGGCCGCCGATGTAGTAGCGGGCCATGTCCGAGAGCCCGGCATAGCCGTTCTCGTCGTAGAACAGGGGCACGCCCTCGTTCCAGATGGACTGGTGGCAGTGCATGCCGGAGCCGTTGTCGCCGAAGATGGGCTTCGGCATGAACGTGGCCGTCTTGCCGGCGGCCCACGCGGTGTTCTTGACGAGGTACTTGAACTTCATCACGTCGTCGGCAGACTTCAGCAGCGTGTCGAAGCGCCAGTTGATCTCGGCCTGGCCGGCGGTGCCCACCTCGTGGTGCGCGCGCTCAACCTCGAGGCCTGCGGCCTCCATGTGGCGGACGATGTCGTCGCGGAGGTCGCCGAAGTGGTCGACGGGCGCCACGGGGAAGTAGCCGCCCTTGTACTTGACCTTGTAGCCGCGGTTGCCGCCGTCCTCGAGGCGCCCGGTGTTCCAGGCGCCGGCCTCGGAGTCGATGTGGTAGTACGACGAGTTGGCCGTGGTCTCGAAGCGGATGTCGTCGAACACGTAGAACTCGGCCTCGGGCGCGAAGAAGGCGGTGTCACCGATGCCGGTGGAGGCCAGGTACGCCTGCGCCTTCCGCGCGATGTTGCGCGGGTCGCGGGAGTAGGGCTCCTTCGTCAGCGGGTCGTGGACGAAGAAGTTGACGTTGAGGGTCTTCGACTTGCGGAAGGGATCCACGTAGGCGGTGGTGGGGTCCGGCAGCAGCGACATGTCCGATTCGTGGATCTTCTGGAAGCCCGTGATGGACGAGCCGTCGAAGTTGAGTCCCTCCTCGAACACCTCAGGGCCGAACGAGCCGGCAGGAACGGTGAAGTGCTGCATGACCCCGGGAATGTCGCAGAAGCGGACGTCGATGGTCTCGATGCCTTCTTCCTTGACGTAAGCCAGCAGGTCGTCTGCGCCTTGGAACATGGGCGGATCTTTCCTCACGTGTCGGGATGTCTTGAATGAGACCATACGGGGAAAAACTTGTCCGTCAGTTGCCGATGAGTAACAGCGCTGTTACAGCTTTTCCGGAACTGAGGGCCGTCAGCGGGTCTGGCGGGGCATCGACGCCGCGGCGATCACCAGCATCCCGATCACCAGAGCGGCCAGCAGCGCGATGCCCACCCACGTGCTGGAGGCCACCTCGGCGTTGCCGGTCACATCGAGGACCGCCTCGGCGGCCCACGTCATGGGCAGGACGCGCGCGACCGCCGCCAGCGCGTCGGGCATCAGATCGACGGGGGCGAAGAGCCCGGACAGGAAGATCTGGGGCCCGATGAACATCGGCATGAACTGCACCGCCTGAAACTCGGTGCGGGCGTAGGCGCTGGCCAGCAGCCCGAAGGACACCCCGACGAGGGCGTCGAGCAGGGTGATCACCAGCAGCACCCAGAGGGGACCCTCGATGTCCACGCCGAACACGCCCAGCACGAACGTGGCCAGCAGCGAGGCCTGGGCCACGCCGAGCACGCCGAACACCAGCCCGTAGGAGGCCAGCAGATTCCAGCGGCTCAGCGGCGTCGTGAGCAGCCGCTCCAGGGTTCCGGTGGTGCGCTCGCGCAGCATGGCGATGGAGGTGACCAGGAACATCAGCATCATCGGCAGCACGGCCAGCATCGTCGGCCCGATCGTGTCGAACGCCGTCGGCGCCCCGGGCGGGGTGGGGAGATCGATCATCACGTAGTAGAGCAGCGAGATGAACACGATGGGCAGCACCATCACCAGGCCGATGGTGCGCGGGTCCGCGTGCAGTTGGGCCAGGATCCGGGCGACGGTGGCCAACGGTGCCACGCGGCTGCGCGGGGCGGCGTGCCGCGGGCCGTTCACGCCGCGACCTCGCGCCGGACCAGGGCCAGGAACGCGGCCTCGGGGGTCGCGGCGCCGCTGGCGGCCATCAGTTCGTCCATGTGCCCGCTGGCGAGGAAGTGGCCCTCGCGCATGAGCAGGACCGAGTCGCAGCGGGTGGCCTCGTCCATGACGTGGCTGGACACCAGCAGGGTTGTCCCGGAGGAGGCGAGCATCCGGAAGTGCTCCCACAGCGATTCCCGGGTCAGCGGGTCGAGGCCGACGGTGGGCTCGTCCAGGATCAGCACCTCAGGCTTCCCGACGAGGGCGCAGGCCAGGGACGCGCGGCTGGCCTCGCCCCCGGAGAGGGTCTCGACGCGCCTGGCGGCCAGGTGTGACAGCTCCACGTAGGCGATCGCGTCGTCGGCGGCCTCGTCGGGGGCGCCGTGGAGGCGGGCGAAGAGGAGGACGTTGGCGCGCACGGAGATGTCGCGGTAGATGCTCAGCGACTGGCTGGTGTACGAGACGCGACGGCGCAGCTGCGGGTCACCGGCAGGCAGCCCCAACAGGTTCAGCGTGCCGGAGGTGATCTTCTGGACGCCCACCATGGCGCGCATCAAGGTGGTCTTCCCGCAGCCGGAGGGACCGAAGAGGCCGGTGACCGAGCCGGGGGCAAGGGTCAGGTCCAGCCCGTGCAGGATCTCGTCCCTGGCGCGATGGACGACGAGGCCGCGGGCCTCCGCGGCGGGATGTGCCATGGCCCGGAATCTACTCCCGCGCCGGCGGCCGCGGCGTCCGGGGCGGAACGACGCGCCGACGCCCCGCCCCTGGGTGGAGGACGGGGCGCGAGGTGCGGGTCAGGCGCTGAACTGGGGTTCGGCGTCGTAGGTCGCCTGATCGAGGATGCCCTCGCGCTTGCCGACGACTGCGGCCACCAGCGCCTGGCCGGTGACGTTGAGCGCCGTTCGGCCCATGTCGACGATGGGCTCCACTGCCAGCAGGAGGCCGACCCCGGCCAGCGGCAGGCCCAGGGTGGACAGCGTCAGTGTGAGCATCACCGTCGCGCCCGTGGTGCCGGCCGTGGCCGACGACCCAAGCACCGCGACGAACGCGATCAGCAGGTAGTGGGTGACGCCCAGGTCGATGCCGTAGAACTGGGCCACGAAGATCGAGGCCAGCGCAGGGAAGACCGCGGCGCAGCCGTCCATCTTGGTGGTTGCGCCCAGCGGCACCGCGAAGCTCGCGTACTGGCGCGCGACGCCCAGGTTCCTCTCCACCACCTGCTCGGTGACCGGCATGGTGCCCATCGACGAACGGGTCACGAAGCCCAGGGAGATCGCGGGCCAGACGTTGCGGTAGAACTGGCGCACGCTCAGGCCGTGAGCCTTGAGGATGGCGGGGTAGACCACCGCCCACACGATGATGAGCCCGATGTAGAGCGCCACCACGAACGAGCCGAGCGAGGCGAGAGAGGTCCAGCCGTAGGTGGCGACAGCCTTGCCGATCAGCGCCGCGGTGCCGATGGGCGCCAACCGAATGATCCACCAGAGGACCTTCTGGATGACCGAGAGGGCGGATTCCATGAACCCGACCAGCGGGGCGGCCTTGTCGCCCACCTTCAGCGCGGCGACGCCGAACAGGATGGAGATCAGGAGGACCTGGAGGACCGAGAAGTTGGCGGCTGCGGTGAAGCCCGCCTCGGGGTCGCCGGAGATGCGGACGCCGAGGCCGAGGAAGTTGTTGGGGATCAGCCCGAGGAGGAACGCCGACCATGAGCCCACGCGGCTCGGCTCGGCGGCCGCCTCCCCGTTGACGCCGGCGGTCAGCCAGGGCGCGGAGAGGAGCCCCACCGCGATGCCGACAACCACGCTGGCGAAAGCCGTGATGGCGAACCAGACGAGCGTCTGGACGGCCAGCCGTGCGGCGTTGGCCACCTCACGGAGTCGGGAGATGGAGGAGATGACGGCGGTCACGACGAGCGGGACCACCAGGAGCGTGAGCAGGCTGACGTAGGCGTTGCCCACCTCGGAGAGGAGCGTGGCCAGCCAGTTGCGTTCCTCGCCGTCGGGGCCGATGGCCACGGCGATCAGGCCGAGAACCAGGCCGACGATGAGGCCGACGACGATCTGGAAGCCGAGGTTGGTGTAGAAGGGTTTGCGTGGCTGCGGCGTCGCCTCGAGGGCGCGCTCAGACGTGGCTGTTGACATGAAGGGAATTCCTTTGCTGGGGGTGTGGCGGGTTGGCGCTGCGCGTTCAGCGACAGCTGCCGACCTGGACGCGGCAGAGGTCCACCCACAGGCGGACGACGAGCAAAGGCATGGGCTCACCCTCCCACGCCCACCGGGTGGGGACCAACCTCGTTCGCCGAGGGCAGACCCGGCGGTCGCTGCTAGGCTGCCGCCCGTGACGACGACCCCCGCTGAGTACCCCGGCTCAACCCTCGGGCTTCCGGAGTCCGGCGCAGGGTCGCTGGCGTCGTGGCGGGCGCGGGTGGCGGCCATGATCGGGGACTGGGCGGCGAGCATGATCGTGGCGATCGGCCTCTTCGGGATGGATGTGATGACCGGCTACCAGGGGGAGTCGTTCCTGATCCTGGCCGTCTACTTCGTGGAGGCCAGCGTGCTGACCGCCCTGGCCGGCGGATCGTTCGGGCAGCTGATCGCGCGGATCGGGATCACGCGCCTGGACGGGCAGCCGCTCGGGTGGTGGCGCCCGGTGGCGCGGACCGCGATGAAGTGCATGGTGGTGCCTGCGATCGTGGTGGGGGCCGAGCGCCGGGCGCTCACGGACCTGCTGCTGGGCACCGTGGTGGTCAACCGCCGCTGATCCGCGGGTTCACCGTCGGCCCCACTCCCACGTCGGACGGCTGAGCAGTCCCTGGCCTTCGACCATCGTCTCCCCGAGATCCTTGCCGAGCTCCACCACCTCGAGGTGCTCAGCGGGGACGGCCTCGGTGAGCTGCTCCAACAGCGGCCGGGAGTGCGTCACCACCACGAGCTGCGCGTCGACGGCGGCGCGGGCGATCAGCCGGGCCAGGGGAGAGATCAGGCTGGGGTGGAGGCTGTTCTCCGGCTCGTTGATGGCCATCAGTGGCGGCCGGCTGGGTGCCAGGAGCGCCGCGAGCCACATCAGGTAGCGCAGGGTGCCGTCGGAGAGTTCGGCGCCCCGGAGGGGGCGCAGCATTCCGGGCTGCTGGAGGGTGAGGTCGAACACGCCGTCGCGCACCTCGATCCCCGCCCTGCTGCCGGGGAACGCGTCCTCGACCGACTCGTGCAGGGGCTCCTTCCCCCGCTCGATGATGGTCTGAAGCGCCGCGGCCACGTCCGAGCCGTCGGAGGCCAGCGCCCAGGTGCGGGTGCCGACGCGGGGCTGCCTGGCCGGGGCGTCGGCGTCGGTGCGGAGAGCGTCGTAGAAGCGCCAGGCGGCGAGGTCGTCGCGGAGTGGGCGCAACTCGGGCACGTCCGCCAGCATCGACGCGTGGGCGGGGAGGTGGAAGGGCAACTCGATCCACGGGCCGTCGTCGCGGATCATGACCCCGGCCCGAAGGCGCTTGGCCACCATGGTGCCGGGCCGCATGATGGGCCCGGCCCAGGCGGCTTCGCGCTTGATCTCGGGGTCGCGGTCGAAGGCCGACCGGCCGGGGACGGGCAGCCCGAGGTCGATGAGGTAGGACAGCGCATCGGAGCCGATGCCGAGCCGCAGCGACACCGGCCCTGCGCGCCTGGTCCCCTCGACGGCGTGGCCCCGGCGCGCCCCCGCCAACGATTCGGGGCCCGCCCACAGCGCTGAGCTGAGGCCGCCTTCGCGGGCGAGCGAGCCGACGGCGTCCCCGAGTGCACAGCCGGCGAGCAGCCGGAGCGCGCGGTAGAGGCTTGACTTGCCGGAGCCGTTGGCGCCGGTGACGACGGTGACGCGCCCCAGGGGGACGATGACGTCGCGCAGCGACCGGTATCCGGCGACGGCGAGGGTGCGATACATGCCCGCCACCCTAGGCGGCTCCCCCGACGCTTTTCAGGGCCGGACGGGTGGGTCAGTCGGCCGTCTCGAGCCAGGCTTCCTCGAGGCGCTCGTGCCGGGCCTCCGCGTCGCGCAGTTCGGCGTCCAGGGCCGCCAACCGCGAGAAGTCCGTCCCGGCCTTGGCCATGTCCGCGTGCAGCCGTTCGATCAACGCCGCAGCCTTCTCCAACTGTCCCTCGATCCGGGCCAGGTCCTTCTTCTTCTGGCGCTCCGCCGCAGCGTCCGACGGCGACCCGGGCGTAGCCTGTCCGGCCGTCGGGGCGGGGGCCTTGGCCCTCGCGCGACGCTCCAGGTACTCCTCGACCCCACCCGGCAGCAGCGCGCACGATCCGTCGCCCAGCAGGGCGTAGGTGTAGTCGGTGATCCGCTCGAGGAAGTAGCGGTCGTGGCTGACCACGATCAGGGTGCCGGGCCAACTGTCGAGGTAGTCCTCGATGATGGTGAGGGTGTCGATGTCCAGGTCGTTGGTGGGCTCGTCGAGGATCATCACGTTGGGCTCGGTGAGAAGGAGACGGAGGAACTGCAGCCTGCGGCGCTCGCCACCGCTGAGGTCCCCGATCCGTGCCACCAGCTTGTCCCCGGTGAACCCGAACTCCTCCAGCAGCGACGACGCGGTGGCCTCGCGCCCGGTGGCGAGCTTCGTCTCCTCCTTGAGGCGCTTGACCGAATCGAGCACCCGGTCCGCGTCGTCCAGCTCACCGACCGTCTGCGACAGGAAGCCCAACCGCAGCGTCTTACCGCGCTTGACCTTGCCGCTGTCCGGCTCCCGGAACCCGGCGAGCAGATCCAGGAGCGTGGTCTTCCCCGCGCCGTTGACGCCCACCAGCCCGATCCGGTCTCCCGGCCCGATCGACCACGTGAGCTTGTCCAGCAGTGTCTGGTCCGGGATGGCGTAGGTGACGTTGATGAGGTCGAACACGTCCTTGCCCAGGCGCGTCACGGCGAATTGTTGCAGCGCAAGCTTGTCGCGCGGCTCGGGCTCGTCCGCGATGAGCACGTTGGCGGCCTCGATGCGGAACTTGGGCTTCGACGTCCGGGCCGGGGCACCGCGACGCAGCCAGGCGAGCTCCTTGCGGGCGAGGTTCTTGCGCCGCGACTCGTTGGCGGCCGACTGCCGCTGCCGCTCAACCCTCGCCAGCACGTAGGCCGCGTAGCCGCCGTCGTAGCCGTCGACCACGCCGTCGTGGACCTCCCAGATGCGCGTGCAGACCGCGTCCAGGAACCACCTGTCGTGGCTGACCACCAGCATGGACAGCCCGGACCTGGTGCGGGCCTGCAGGTGCGTGGCGAGGAACGCGATTGCCTCGACGTCGAGGTGGTTGGTGGGCTCGTCGAGCACGATGAGGTCGTGGTGGCCCAGCAGCACGGCCACCAGCCCCACCCGACGGCGCTCGCCGCCGGACAATGTGTCCAGCCGGCGGTCCAGCTCCATGTCCGCCAGCAGTGCCTCGACGACGGCGCGCTTCTCCGCGTTCGCCGCCCACACGTGATCCGGCTCCCCGTCGAGGATCCAGTCCCGCAGCGTCTGCGAGTCCTGCCCGACGGTGGCCTGGGTCAGCACACCGATGGAGGCGTTGCCGGTGACGGTGACACGCCCGGAGTCCGGCTCCAGGTCTCCGGTGAGGATGCGCAGCAGGGTGGTCTTGCCGTCGCCGTTGCGGCCCACCACGCCGATCACCTCACCGGCGCCGACGCCGAGCGAGACGGAGTCCAGCAGGATGCGCGTCCCGAAGCCGTGGGTGACGGATTCGAGGTTGACCAGGTTCGCCACGCGTCAGCGGCCGCGCATGGCGGACCGGGCGCCCTTCGTCTGGATGGGGCCCTTCGGGATGGGGGCCTTGGGGCGCATGGCGTCCAGAGCGCGGAGGCGCTGGTTGACCTCGGTGATCTTGGCGGGCGACAGCTTCTTGGGCAGCTTCTTGATCTGATCGGCGAGCTTGTCCAGCGGCACCTGGCCCGTGCCCTTGCCCATCTGGATGATGGTGACGTCCACGCCGTAGGCCACCTGCTCGTGCTTCTTCTTCTCGCTGGCCAGCAGCGGCTTCAGCCTGCCGGGCTCGCCCTCGCCGATGAGCACCAGCCCCCCGGGACCGAGCGTGCGGTGCACGGCGTCGAGGCTCCGGGTCGCGGTGATGACGGGGGTGGAGATCCACTGCTTGGGCAGCATCTGCAGCGCCACTTCCGCGGAGCCGGCCTGGCCCTCGAAGCGACGGTAGACGGCCTTGCGGGCCCGCCACGTGAACACCGACAACGCGCCGAGTACGCCCGCCGAGATTCCGACGAGGCCCCAGATGAGGGGAGCGTCGAGGACGAAGCCCAGGATCAGCAGCGCCGCGAACGGGACCAGGAACCCGACGAGCATGAGCCACGGCAGCACCGTGTCGAACTTGACCGTGACCTTGTAGGTCTCGCGGAGCTGCTTCCACCAGCCCCAGTCCTTGGGGTCTGTGGAGTTCTTCTTGGCCGCCTTGGCGGCCTTCAGTTCGGCCTTCTGCTTTTCAGCTAGCGCCTTGGCTCTCTCGCTGGCCATCTGTGTCTCCGTCTCAGCCGATTGTGATGCGCGCGTCCATCGCGGTCCGGTACAGGCGGCCCGCCCTGTACGAGGAGCGGACCAGAGGACCAGACAGCACGCCAGAATATCCGATCCCGCGCGCCTCCTCCGCCAGGTCCTCGAACTCCTCCGGCGTGACCCAGCGGTCGATCGGGTGGAGCGTGGCGTTGGGGCGCAGATATTGGGTGATGGTGATCAGTTCGGCGCCCGCGTCGTGCAGGTCCTGAAGCGCCTGACTGATCTCCTCGCGGGTCTCTCCCATACCCAGGATGAGGTTGGACTTGGTGACCAGGCCGGCCTCCCGCGACATGGTCAGCACCCGGAGCGAGCGGTCGTAGCGGAAGCCGGGCCGGATGCGCTTGAAGATGCGCGGCACCGTCTCGACGTTGTGTGCGAACACCTCGGGGCGGGCGTCGAACAGCTGCCCGAGCAGCTCGGCGCGCCCGGAGAAGTCCGGCGCCAGCATCTCGACGCCGACCCCGGGGTTGAGCGCGTGGATCTGGCGGATGGTCTCCGCGTACAGCCAGGCCCCCTCGTCGGGGAGGTCGTCGCGGCACACCCCGGTGACGGTGGCGTAGCGAAGGCCCATCTTCTTCACCGACGCGGCCACCCGCAGGGGCTCCGACGGGTCGTAGCTCTCGGGCTTGGCGGACTCGATCTGGCAGAAGTCGCAGCGGCGGGTGCACTGATCCCCGCCGATGAGGAACGTGGATTCGCGATCCTCCCAACATTCGTAGATGTTGGGGCAGCCGGCCTCCTGGCACACGGTGTGGAGGTCCCCGTCGCGCACGATCTTCTGCAGGTCCGTGTAGTTGGGGCCCATCTTCGCGGTGGTGCGGATCCAACTCGGCTTGCGCTCAATCGGGGTCTCGGCG
Organism: Tessaracoccus luoxuelianae; assembly: GCF_055326245.1. Classification (NCBI taxonomy): domain Bacteria; kingdom Bacillati; phylum Actinomycetota; class Actinomycetes; order Propionibacteriales; family Propionibacteriaceae; genus Tessaracoccus; species Tessaracoccus luoxuelianae. The sequence goes on along the minus strand of NZ_JBUZNO010000001.1, from coordinate 473,330 downwards.
TTTCTCGACTCCACGCGGAGGAGTCGACGTCCATCGGGCTGCACTGCGGTCACCCGCACAGCCTACCCGCTGCCGCCGGGAGGGCCCCGGCCGTGGCGCTAGCCTGAGCGGGTGCTCACGCGCCCCGCCACTTCGACCCGCCCGGTGACCGCCGGTGTCGCGGCCCTGGTGGTCGCCGGCGTCGCCTGGGGCACCTCCGGCACGCTCGGCACCCTCCTGCGCGGCACCTCCGGGCTGGGATTCCTGGCCGTCGCCGGCTACCGGATCCTCGTCGGCGGGCTGCTGCTCATGCTCGCGGTGGCGCTGACCGGCCGCGTGCGGTGGCCGCGCCGTCGCTCCGGGTGGAGGCGGGTGGCGGCGATGGCCGCGTGCTCGGCGGTGTACCAGTTCGGCTTCTTCAGCGCGGTGGGGTTGCTGGGCGTGTCCATCGCCACGCTGGTCACCGTCGGCTCGGCGCCCGTGATGGTGCTGGTGGTGGACCTCGCGACGGGCCGGCAGCGGCTCACGCGGCCGCTGGCGCTGGCGTTGGGTTTCACCGCCGTCGGCCTGGCCCTGTTCATGGGTGCGCCGCCGCAGGGGGTGCAGGTGGCCGATGCGCTCTGGGGGGCGGGGCTGGCCCTGCTGGCCGGGGTGGCGTTCGCGGTCATCAGCCTGCTGGGCGCCCGTCCGGTGCCGGACTACCACGACGCCACCGGGTCGGCGCTGGCGTTCCTCCTCGGCGGACTGGTGGTGCTCGGCGTGGCCACCGCCGCCGGCCAGGGCGTCTGGTTCGCTCCGACGCCCGCGAGCGTTGCACTTGTGGTGGCTCTCGGCCTCATCCCCTCTGCCATCGCCTATCTCGCCTACCTGCGCGGGCTTCGCACTCAGAGCTCGACGACGGGGGTGATGGTGGCGCTGCTGGAGCCGCTCACCGGGGCCGCGCTGGCGTTCCTGGTGCTGGGGGAGCGCCTCAGCGCCGCCGGGCTCGTCGGCGCGGCGCTGCTGCTGGCGGCGGTGGTGCTGTCGTCGCGACGGGCGGCCGCGCCTCCGCACGCCGTCGAGTGATCAGCCGAGGATCGGATCCAGGGCCCGTGTCAGGGGGGTGCGCAGATCGTCGGCCACGCCCTTGACGCTCCACTGGCCGGGCAGCTCCTCGGCGATCGACGTCACCCCCGCGTCGGCGATGCCGCAGGCGATGATGTTGCTGAAACGCTCGGCCGAGCTCAGCACGTTGAGCGCAAAGCCGTGCATCGTGGTGCGCCTGGCCACGCGCACGCCGATGGCGCAGATCTTGCGCTCAGGCCGATCCCCGTCGGCGGGCAGCCACACCCCGGTGCGGCCCTCGACCCGGCCGCTGGTCAGCCCGTAGCCGGTGAGCAGTTCGATGACGGCCGCCTCCAGGGCGCGCACGTAGTCCACCACGCCGACGCCCTCCCGCAGCTGCACGATCGGGTAGCCGACGAGCTGGCCGGGGCCGTGATAGGTGATGAGCCCGCCGCGATCCACGTCGATGACCGGGGTGCCGTCCTGCGGGCGCTGCTCGGCGGTGGTGCGGCGGCCGGCGGTGTAGACGGGGGAGTGCTCGACGTAGAGGACCTGGCCGGGGGCGCCGCCCGCGACCGCGGCGTGCAGGGCGCGCTGCCGGTCCCAGGTCTCCTGGTAGTCGGCCAGGGACTCGCCCAGGCCGCGATCGTCGAACGTGAACATGGGCCCGATGCTAACCGCTCAGAACAGGGCGGCGGTGAGCGAGACCAGGGGCGGGGCCAGCAGCAGCGCGGGCAGCAGGTCGCCGACGGGGATCTGCTTGAGGTTGAGCAGCCGGAGCCCGAGCGCGAGCAGCACCACGCCGCCGGTGGCGGTCAGCGCGTCCACCTGCGCGGTGCTCAGCACGTCGCCGGCGAAGTAGCCGACGGCGGTCAGCGACCCCTGGATGAGCGCCACCGCCCCGGCCGAGGCGAGCACTCCCCAGCCCAGCGTAGAGGCGAACGCCATGGCCGCGAAGCCGTCGAGCACGGACTTGACGAGCAGCTGGTCCGCGCCGCGACCCAGCCCGTCGGACAGCGAGCCCAGGATGGCGAGGGGACCCACGCAGAACAGGAGCGTGGAGGTGACCATGGCGTCGACGAACCGCGCCGCGTCCCCGGAGGCGGTGAAGCGCCCCCGCAGCCAGGCGGCGCCCTGCTCGAGGCGGTCCTCGACCCGCAGCCAGGACCCCAGCAGAGCCCCGACGAGCAGCGACGCGAGCACGATCAGCATCGCCGCGCCGTCGACCTCGTGCCGCAGCGCCTCCGATCCCATGGCCACCACAGACAGTCCGCCGAGCACCAGGGTGACCAGGCCGAGCACGGAGGTGACGGTGTCCTTGGTCTTCTCGGGGATCCGGTTGCCCAGGGCTATCCCGAGGAGGGCGCCGACCACCACGGTGATGACGTTGACGACAGTCCCGACCCCGATGAACACGCCTGTCATCCAATCAGATCCGGCGTTCCCGCCCTACGCGGGGGTCGATCCGTGCCAGTCTGGGGGAGGGCTGTCCACCAGCCACGAACGAGTTGTTCAAACTTTGTGTAACGTTTAGGCTGTGGGCACCGGCGGGAGAAGGAGGGGACCGTGCGCCGATTCCTGCACGAACCGCGCGCCTTCCTGACCGCCGCCCTGGTCAATCCCGTCGAGCGGATCCGCACGGAGACGCCTGCCGTGCGCCGCCGTCGCCGGATCGTGGTGGGGGTCACGGTTGTCCTGGGCGCCGTCGCCCTGGGTCTGGCGCTCTCCATCGAACCCGGCGCGCCCGAGTTCTACGCCGCGACACTCGGCGTCGCGGCGCTCTGGATCCTCGGGGCGTTCGTCTCCGGCCCCCTCTACCTCGGGGAGGGGCGCACCCGCGACGGTGGCCGCAGCAGGGGCGCGCTGCAGGGCTTCCTGCTGGGGCTCATACTGCTCGCCGTCTTCCTCGCCGGCGCCCTCGTCGTCAACCGGATCCCCGTCCTCTCGGCCCCCGTCGAGGACCTGCTGGACTACGCCCGCTACGGGTCGCTGTGGCTCGTGGCGCTCGTCACGGCCGTCAACGGGGTGGCCGAGGAGTTGTTCTTCCGGGGCGCCGTCTACGCGTCGCTGGACCGACGGTTCAACGCCGTCGGCTCCACCGCCCTGTATGCCGCGTCCACGCTGTTCACGGGGGTCCCGCTGCTCACCTTCGCCGCGGTCTGCCTCGGCCTGCTCACCGCCGCCCAACGCAGGGTCACAGGCGGGGTCCTCGGGCCGATCGCCTCCCACCTGACCTGGTCACTGGGCATGCTGATCCTGCTCCCACCGTTGTTGTCCCTTGGAGGCTGACATGTCCACCCGCACCGCACTCGTCACAGGCGCCACCGGCCACGTCGGCGCCCGGCTCGTCCCCGCGCTCCTGGACGCCGGGTGGCGGGTCCGGGTGCTGTCGCGCAACCCCGGGAAGCTCGCGCCCGCCTGGCGTGACCGGGTCGAGGTCACCGCCGGAGACGCCACCCGCACCTCCGACGTGCTCCGGGCGCTGGACGGGGTGGAGGTGGCCTACTACATGCTGCACTCGATGGACGGTCGCGGGGACTACCGCCGGCGTGACCGCGAGCTCGCCGAGACCTTCGCCGCCGCCGCACTGGCCTCCGGGGTGGAGCGGATCGTCTACCTCAGCGGACTGCACCCGGAGGGGAAGCTCTCGGAACACATGGCCTCCCGGGTGGAGGTGGGTGAGATCCTGCTCGGCTCAGGGGTGCCGACGGCGGTCCTCCAGGCCGGCGTGGTGCTGGGGGAGGGGTCGGCGTCCTTCGACATGCTGCGCCACCTCTCCGAGCGGCTTCCCGTGGCGGTGGGGCCCAAGTGGCTGCGCAACCGCATCCAGCCCATCGCCGTCGACGACGTCATCCACTACCTCGTCCGCGCCGCCGACCTCCAGCCAGACGTCAACCGCGCCATCGACGTCGGGATGGAGGAGGTGCTCACCTATGTGGAGATGATGCACCGCTACGCCACGGCCACCGGGCTGCAGCCGCCGTTCGTGGTCACGCTCCCCGTCCTCACGCCCCGCCTCGCCTCGCTGTGGGTGGGTCTGGTGACCCCCGTGGACTCCGCGATCGCCAGGCCGCTGGTGGGCAGCCTCATCCACGACGCCGTCAAGAGCGACGACGACGCCGCGGGCCTGCTCGGGGACCCCCCGGGTGGGCTGACCGGGTTCGACGACGCCGTCCGGAAGGCCACCGCGGAGGTGGATCCGGCGCGTCCCCGCCGCACCTACGCGCGCCTCGGGGTCGCATTGCTCGCTCTGGCCCTCGTGGTCGCTGCCGCGAGTAGCCTGATCCGACGTAGGAATGGAGGCCGTTGAATGCACGACCATTACAGGGCTGGAAGCGTGACCACGACCGAGGCGTTCGACCGCGGCGCAGGGCACTACGACCTCATGGTGGCCCTCAACCCCGGGTACCACCGCGAGCTCAGGCGCGCCGCCACGGCGCTGGTCGAGCGGGTGGGCGGGGATGCCCGGCTGCGGCTGATCGACCTCGCCTGCGGCTCCGGTGCCTCGACGGCGGCGCTGGTGGGTGCCGCCCCCGAGGGCACGGAGATCCTCGGCCTCGACGCGTCCTCGGGGATGCTCGCCGAGGCCGGGCGCAAGCAGTGGCCCGGCGGGGTCAGCTTCGAGCAGGCCGTGGCCGGCACGCTGGACCTCGACGCCGTCGGCGGTGACCGGGACGGCATCCTGACCTGCTACCTCTTCCGCAACGTGCCGCCCATGACGCGTGACCGCGCCGTGACGGAGGTGTTCCAGCTGCTGCGCCCCGGGGGCTGGCTCGTCGTCCAGGAGTACTCGGTGGCCGGCGACGACCGGGCCAGGCGCGTCTGGGACGCGGTGTGCCGGGCCGTCATCATCCCGCTGGGCACCGTCGTGGACCGCGACGTGGACCTCTACCGCTACCTGTGGCGCAGCGTCCGCGACTTCGACTCCGTCGACCGCTTCGCGCACCGGCTCACCAGGGCCGGGTTCGTCGACATCGCGCACCGCACCGCCTCCGGATGGCAGCGCGGCATCCTCCACACGTTCGTCGCCCGCAAGCCCGAGGAGCATGCATGAGCACCACCACCCACCCCGGCCGCGACAAGCGGGCCGTCCGACATCCGGGCCCGCTGGGAGTGTCGCGGGTGGGGGAGCCGAAGTCGGTGGCCGTCGTCGGCGGAGGGATCGCAGGCCTGGCCGCCGCCGCCGGGCTGGCCGAGCGCGGGGTGCAGGTCACGCTCATCGAATCCTCGGACCGCCTCGGTGGGCGGGTGGCGGCATGGCCGCTGGACGACGGTCGCACCATGAGCCGCGGGTTCCACGCGTTCTTCCGGCAGTACTACAACCTGCGCGGGCTGCTGCGGCGCATCGATCCGCAGCTGAACTCGCTCGTGCCGATCGAGGACTACCCGCTGCAGCGCCCGGACGGGATGCGGGACTCCTTCACCGGGCTGGCCACCACGCCGCCGTTCTCCGTGATGCAGTTCGTGTGGCGCAGTCCCGCGTTCAGCGCGCGCACGCTGGCCAAGGTCAACGTGCCCGCGGCCATGGAACTGCTCCGGGTGAAGTTCCCCGAGACCTACTCCGCCTACGACGGCGAGTCCGCCGCGGATTTCCTGGACAGGTTGCGCTTCCCGGAGGCGGCCCGCGACCTGGCCCTGGAGGTGTTTGCCCGGTCGTTCTTCGCCGACCCGTCGCAGTTCGGCGCCGGGGAACTGGTGGCCATGTTCCACACCTACTTCATGGGATCGGCCGAGGGCCTGCTCTTCGACGTGCCCGTCGACGACTACGACACCGCCCTGTGGGCGCCCCTCGGCCGCTACCTCGCGGGTCGCGGGGTGGACATCAGGGTCGGCCAGCACGTTGAGGCGATCGGCATCGGGCAGGGCGCCACCACTGTGGTGATCGACGGGGAGGCGAGCACCTACGACGCCGTCGTCCTCGCCACGGACCCACGCACCAGCCGGGAGCTGATCTCGGACCTGGCCGGCAGCAGTTGGGGGGCGTGGCAGCGACGCGTCGCGGGCACGGTCAACGCGCCGCCGTTCGTTGTGGTGCGGCTGTGGCTGGACACCCCGGTGGACGCCTCGCGCCCGGCGTTCGTCGGCACCTCCGGCTACGGGCCGCTGGACAACGTCTCCGTGCTGGAGCGCTTCGAGAAGGGCGCCGCGGACTGGGCGACGGAGCATCGCGGCTCCGTCGTCGAGCTGCACGCCTACGCCGCGGACCCGGCGGTGGCGTCTGATCCGGGCGCGGCTGAGGGGGTCGCGGCGAGGCTGGAGGAGGAACTGCACCGGATCTTCCCGGAGACGGCCGCGGCCGGCGTTCTGGAGCGCGAGGTGCTGGTGCGCGACGACTGCACGCTGATCGGGCCGGGCAGGTGGGCGGACCGCCCAGGCGTGAGGACGCCGTCGCCGCGGCTGGTGCTGGCGGGCGACTGGGTCCGCTGCCAGTACCCGGTGGCACTGATGGAGCGGGCGGCCACGACAGGCTTCCTGGCGGCCAACGCCCTCCTCGAGGGGTGGGGCGCGGCCGGCCACGACCTGTGGACGGTGCCGATGGAGGGGCTACTGGGCCGCTGGCCCCGCCGCTGACCCACCCTTGGACGAGCCGCACCATCCCGCTGGTTGAGCCGGGCCGAGCCGCACCTTCCCGCTGGTTGAGCCGGGCCGAGCCGCACCTTCCCGCTGGTTGAGCCGGGCCAAGCCGCCCCCTCCGCTGGTTGAGCCGGGCCAAGCTGCACCTTCCCGCTGGTTGAGCCGGGCAAAGCCGCGGAGCGGCGCAGCCCGCGTCGAAACCGACGCAACTCTCCAGCAAGTCCCTGCACCGGGTGCGGTGGGTTCGACGCAGCAGCGGGCGCTTCGCGCCGCGGCTGGGTCAACCAGCGGGATAGTGGCGACCCCTCCCGACGCTGGTTGAGCAGGCCGAACGCGCTCGCCCGTTTGGTTGAGCGGACCGAGCTGCACCCTTCCCGCTGGTTGAGCCGGGCAAAGCCGCGTAGCGGCGCAGCCCGCGTCGACTTGGGTTGAGCCGGGCAAAGCCGCTTAGCGGCGCAGCCCGCGTCGAAACCCGACGCAACCCTCCAGCAAGACCCCAGCACCGGGTCAACGGTGACCCGGCAGCGGTCCGGCAGCCTCTCGGCACCGTCAGTCGGAATCGAGACGTGCGCGCGCCTCATCCGAGATCTCACACGGCTGAGTCTGGCGACCCTTGCGAGCCAAGCCGGGCAAGTCGGCGTACCGACCTTCGACCAGCGCGATCCGCTTTTCCCTCCCCCAACCCTGAATCTTCTTCTCGACGTTGAACGCCTCATCGATTCGCTCGAACTCCTGGGCCCAGACGAGGCGCACGGGTCGGCGGCGGCTGGTATACGTGGCGCCGCGACCCGACATATGTTGCGTGACCCGCTCCCCGAGGTCCCAGGTCGACCCGACGTAGAAACTCCCGTCGGAGCATTGGAGCATGTAGGTGAATGGCATGCACCCATCGTGGCCGCGACACAGCGTCAGGCAAGGGCAAATGCACCCACCTGTGGATAACTTGCGAGTCCGTGCGCCAGGTTCGGGTCGGTTTCGACGCGGGCTGCGCCGCTTCGCGACTTGGCCCGGCTCAACCAGCGGGGAAGGGTCCGAAGGGTCAGTGCGCGGGGGCGAAGCTCACCGAGGGCATCGCCCCCACGACCGCCCTCACCGCGACACTCAACTTCTCCCGGTTCGGCACCCGGATCCGGCCTGAGAACACGTCGTAGTCAGCGGCCTCGATCCGGTCCAGGATCCGGCTGTACAGGACGAGCGCGGTCCCGACGCAGCGCTTGGAGGCCGGCGGCAACATGTCGAGCCCCCGGACCCCTTCGGCGTACAGCTCCCGGTTTCGGGCCACCTGCTCGGCCATCATCGCCCGCCACTGCGGCGTGACGCGGCGGAGCCACGGATCCGCGCCGTGCCTGGCCAGATCCTCCTGAGGCAGGTAGACACGCCCGCGGTCCAGGTCCTCGTTGATGTCGCGCAGAAAGTTGGTGAGCTGGAACGCCTGCCCCAGCGCCCGCGCCGGCCCCATCGCCTCCGGGGTGAGGGGCTCGAGCACCGGCAGCATCATCTCGCCGATCACCGCGGCCGAGCCCTCCATGTACCCGTCGCGCAGGTCCTCCCACGTTTCCCACGTGTCCTGGGTGAAGTCCGAGGCCATTGCGTCGAAGAACCGTTCGAAGCACTCCGGATCGGTTCCCCGCCGGTTGATGCTCTCGACGATGGCCGCCATCACCGGCTGCTCGGCAGTTCCGCGGGCCAGGGAGTCGAAGAACGTGGCGCGGAACGCTGCGAGCCGCTCCTGGGGGGTCCCGTCGCGCGGCACCGCGGCGTCGTCGGCCTGCACCTTGTCCGGCTCGTCGACGATGTCATCGGCCAGCCGGCACAGCGCGTAGACGCTGTACACGTCCTTGCGCTGGGACTTCGGCAGCAGCAGCGCACCCCAGTAGTAGGTGGTGCCGTACTCCCGGGTGAGCTCGGCGCACCGCCGGTAGCCGGCGTCCAGGGATGCGTTCACCGCCCCATCTCCGCGACCCTCTTCGCCGCCAGCTTCCCTGACACCAGCACCATCGGGATGCCGACGCCCGGGGTGGTGCCGGACCCGGCGAACACCAGGCCCGGGACGCGACGATCCACGTTCTTCGGGCGGAACGGGCCGGTCTGGGGGAAGGTGTGGGCCAGCGCGAACGGGGTGCCCGCCGCCATGCCCTGGCGCTCCCAGTCCACCGGGGTGACGAGCTCCTCGGTGACGATGTCGGTGGGGTAGCCCATCGTCTCGAGCGAGCCGAGCATCCGCTCCCGCAGGCGGGGTCCCTCGACGTCCCAGTCCAGGCGCCCCACCTTGAGGTTGGGCACGGGCTCCAGGTAGTAGAGGACGTGGCACCCCTCGGGAGCTGCAGCCGGGTCGTCGATCGACGGCACGGACAGGAACCGCGACGGGTCCGTCATTGCCGTCCCGCCGTCGAGCAACTCCCGGAAGGACTCGTCCCACGCCTTGCCGAAGTAGATGTTGTGGTGCCCCACGCCGTCGGGCAGAGTGCCGCGGACGCCCACGTGCCACACCAGCGCGCTGGGGGAGTACCGGCCGTTGCGTGCCACCCGCGGCGCACGCACGTCGGGTAGTAGGCGCTCGTAGGCGACGGGGAGATCCACCGTCACCACGACGGCGTCGGCCGCCAGGACCTCGCCGCCCGGAAGGCGCACACCTGCCGCTGAGCCGTCGGCGCGCCGCTCCACCCGCTCCACGGGGGTGGAGTAGCGGAACTCGACGCCAGCGTCTGCGGCCGCCGCAGCCATGGCGCGCGGGACGGCGTGCATGCCGCCCTCCGGGAAGAAGACGCCCTCGATGGAGTCCATGTAGGTGATCACGGCGTAGAGCGCCAGCGCCTGGGCGGGTGCCAGGCCCGCGTACATGGCCTGGAAGCTGAACATCCGATGGAGGCGCTCGTCGTCGAACCGTCGAGCGACGGCCGGGCCCAGCCGGCCGAACCCGCCCAGCCGGATCAGCTCAAGCGCGGCCATCGGAGACCGGAACAGGCTCAGGGGGGAGTTGAAGTTGGCGTCGATGAAATGCGGGAGTTCCACATCATTGAGCCGCTTGAGCCACACCACGAACTTGTCGAACGCGGCCGCGTCCTTCGCGCCGCTGTGCGCGGCGATCTCGGCGCGCATGGCCTCGTGGCCGGCGCGCACGAGCAGGGTGGAGCCGTCTGCGAAGTGCGCGTGGTAGGCGGGATCGAGTTGCTTGAGGGTGACGTAGTCCGGCACCCGCTTCCCGACGGCGCTGAACGCCTCCTGGAGCAGGGAGACCATGGTGAAGACCTTGGGACCGGTGTCGAACGTGAAGCCGTCCTTCTCCAGCAGGCCGTTGCGGCCGCCGGGAATGGCCTCGCGCTCCAGCACGGTGACGCGGTAGCCGTCGCCGGCCAGGTGCATCGCGGCGGCAAGGCCGGAGAGCCCCGCCCCCACCACGGCCACGTGGCGCTGCGCGCCGGACTTCCCCGGGATCCGTCGTCCGCGGCTCATGACTGCCTCCAGGCGAGCGAGCCGGCGGCTTCGCGCAGACCGGCCACGCCGGCCGCCACGAGTGGGGGCATCTCCAGGCAGGCCAGCCCGTCGTCGACGGCCGCGGCGATCATTGCTTCGAGCTCGTCGGCCACGCCCGCGGCGCGGATGGCGTCGGCGAGATGGTCGACGTCCTCTCGGGCCAGGTCGGGGGTGCCGAGGCGGCTGAGGAGGTGGGCGTCGGGGCCGCTGAGGCGGTCCTCGGCGAGGGAGAGGAGCACGGTTGCCTTCGCTTCCAGGAGGTCGTCCCCGGCGGGTTTGCCGGTGATGTCTGGGTCTCCCCAGACACCGAGGTATTCGTCGCGGAGCGCGAACGCGCGGCCGAGATGGTCGCCGCACTCCATGAGGGTGGCGACGACGGCGGGATTGGCGCCGGCGGCGGTGGCCCCGATCTGGAGGGGCCTGGCCACGGTGTAGCGGCCGGTCTTGGCGCGGGCGATGTGCTCGGCGTGGGCACGGTCGCGGCGGGCCGCTGCGGCGCCGGTGAGGTCCGCGCGCTGCCCGGCGATGAGCTCGACCGACAGCGCGTACCAGACCTCGCGCAGGGGCTGCGGGAGGCCGTCGACGAGTCTGTCGGAGATGGTGTGGGCCAGGTCGCCCAGGAGGATCGCCATGTTGCGGCCGAAGACCTCCGCGTCGCCGGAGGCACCGGCCGCGCGGTGCCAGCCCGCCGAGGCCACGTGGGCCGACGGGCGCCCGCGTCGGGAGTCCGATTCGTCCATCACGTCGTCGTGGATGAGCGCGAAGAGATGCAGGGTCTCAAGGGCGGAGGCGGAGCGGATGAGGTTGCGGTACCCGGAGGAGCCGTGGGTCCCGCCGGTGGCGATGAACCCCCAGTAGGCCAGGGCCACGCGCAGCCGCTTGCCGTGGCCCACCAGCAGGCCGCCGAGCCAGCGTGGCAGGTCCGCCTCGAGCACGTCGAGGCCGAGGTCTCCGGCGTAGCTCTGCCACTCGACGGTGAGGGTGTTGACCTCCGCCGCGAGGAGGGCGTCGACGTCCGCGATGGCCGCGCCGACGTCGATGGTGGGCGGCGCGGGCCGCCACACGGCATCGGGGTGCGCCGAGGCGATCTGGGGTACCTGCAGGGCGGCCCAGGGGCTGTAGACGTGAGGTGTCGCGGTGATGGCCGCGGACAGGTTCTCCCAGGGCACCCAGGCCCACTCGGAGACCTCGTCGGGGTTGGCGATGGGCTGCTCGTCGGGCACGAAGGCCGCGAAGACGGGGCAGATCTCGTTCTCCACGATCCCCGAGGCGTCGACGGCGCGGTAGCGGAAGTCCGGAAGGAGGCTGACGAGGGGGCCGACGTTGAGGCCCAGCTCCTCGCGGATCCGGCGCCGGGCCGCGTCCTCGAGGGACTCGCCGGGCTTGGGGTGCCCGCAGCACGAGTTCGTCCACACGCCCGGCCAGGTCTTCTTGGCCAGGGCGCGGCGGGTGACGAGCACCTCGCCATGGGCGTTGAACACGTAGGTGGAGAAGGCCAGGTGGAGCGGCGTGGTGGTGGAGTGCACCTGCATGCGGTCGGCGCGGCCGATGGGCATGCCGTCCTCGTCGAGCAGGACCACGTCGTCGCGCTGGGCCGTGCGGCCTCGCGGTCTGGATGAGCTCGTGTCAGCGATCATGAGTGTCCAATGTTTGTTCAATCTTTCGCACGACGATAGCGAAAACGGCACCCGGATGCAACGCATTGCAGAAGGTTTGTTCAACCTTTGGTACGGTGTGCATCAGACTGGCCTGGAGGGACGTGCGAATGTACACAGTCAAGCAGGTGGCCGCGCTCACTGGAGTGGCTGAGGCCACCTTGAGGGTGTGGGAACGCCGCTACGACGTGGTGCGCCCATCGCGCACGCCCGGCGGGTACCGGCTCTACGACGACTCACAGGTGGGGGCGCTCCGGGAGATGGCCTCGCTCGTCGAGGCGGGCGTGCCGGCATCGCGGGCGGCCGAGGCGGTGCGAGGGCTGCCGGGCGCCGGGGACTCCCCGGTTTCGGGCCGTCCGGGACCCGAGGCGTTCGTCGCGGCCGCGGCGTCGCTGGAGCCGGCTCAACTCGACGACGTGCTGCGGCGCGCGTTCGCCAGCGGACCATTCGAGGAGGTGGCCGACGGCTGGATCCTGCCGCAGCTGGCCCGGATCGGTGACGCCTGGGAGAGCGGCGAGCTGTCCGTGGCGCAGGAGCACTTCGCCAGCGCCGGCCTGATGCGGGCGATCTCGGCCGAGTTCGACGCCGCGCCGGCCGTCACTGGCGGCCCGACGGTGCTCGTCGGGCTTCCCGCTGGGGACCGGCACCAGTTGGCGCTGCTCACGTTCGCCACCTGCCTGCGTCGTCGCGGCGTCAACGTGGTCTACCTGGGCTCCGACATCCCGGTGGAGGAGTGGGTCCGGGCGGCCGACGGTCGCCGCGCGCGGGCCGCGGTGATCGGGGTGACCTCGGAGCGCTCCGTCGAGCCCGCGCAGGCGGTGGTGAATCAGCTGGCCGCGGTGTCGCCGCCTCTGTCGGTGTGGGTGGGCGGGTCCCACCGGACCTCCGTCTCCGGGGTGCACCAGCTGCCCGACGCGGTGGCCGAGGCGGCATCGATCCTCCACATCAGCCTCGCGGCCGGACGCATCTAGCGTCCCCCGGACGACGAAGGGGCGCCACCCCGAAGGATGGCGCCCCTTCGTCGTTGATCGGTGGTGGCTCAGAGGCCGAACTCGCCCCCGAAGTCGCCCTCTTCGAGGCGCGACTTGACAGTGGAGAGGAACCTGGCCGCGACCGCGCCGTCGATGAGACGGTGGTCGTAGCTGAGCGACAGGTACATCATGTGCCGCACCGAGATGGACTCGTTGCCGAAGCGGTCCTCGACCACGACCGGGCGCTTGACGAGCGCGCCGGTGCCGAGGATGGCCGCCTGCGGCTGGTTGATGATGGGCGTGTCGAACAGGGTGCCCGCCGAGCCGTAGTTGGTGATGGTGAACGTGCCACCCGACAGCTCGTCCGGGGTGACCTTGCTGGCGCGCGTGCGGGCCGCGAGGTCCGCGATCTTCTTCGCCAGGCCGGTGAGGTTGAGGTCTCCCGCATCCTTGATGACGGGCACCAGGAGGCCCTTCTCGGTGTCCACCGCGAGCCCGATGTGCTCGCCGTCGGCGTAGGTGACGGTGCCGGCCTCCGTGTCGATGGTGGCGTTGACGATCGGGTACTGCTTGAGGGCCTCGACGGCGGCCATCGTGATGAACGGAAGGTAGGACAGCGATGCGCCCTCGCGCTTCTTGAAATCGTCCTTGACCTGGGTCCGGATGTGGCTGACGGCCGTGACGTCCACCTCGACGGTGGCGGTGAGCTGGGCCGAGACCTGGAGCGACTCCACCATCCGCGCCGCGATCGTCTTGCGCAGCCGCGACAGCTTCTCCGTGGTGCCGCGCACCTGAGCGGTGGGCGCCGAGGCCTTCGGGGCGGCGGCTGCCGGAGCAGCGGCCTTCGGGGCCTCGGGGGCCGGAGCGGGGGCGGCCTTCGCCGCCTCGGCCGCGGCCTTGGCTGCCTCAGCCGCCTCGATCACGTCCTGCTTGCGGATGCGGCCACCGACGCCGGTGCCCTTGACGCTGGACAGCTCCACGCCGTGTTCCTTCGCGAGCTTGCGCACCAGCGGCGTGACGTAGGTGCCGTCGGCTGATGCCTCTTCGGCGCGCCGTGCCACGGCGGCCTCGACGGCGGGTGAGTGCTCTTGCTTCGGAGCGGCCGGAGCGGGCTCAGCCTTCGGCGCCGGAGCGAGCTCAGCCTTGGCCGCTGGTTCGGCCTGGGGCGCGGGGGCGGGCTTGGGTTCGGGCTTCGCTGCGGGCGCGGGCTTCGGCTCGGGCTTCGGCTCCGGGGCGGCGGTGGCTTCGCCGACGATCGCCAGGACGGCACCCACCTCGGCCACATCGTCTTCCTTGAAGCGGATCTCCAGCAGGGTCCCGGCGACGGGGCTGGGAATCTCAGTGTCCACCTTGTCCGTGCTGACCTCGAGGAGCGGCTCGTCGGCCTCGACGGTCTCGCCCACTTCCTTCAACCACCGCGACACCGTGCCTTCGGTGACCGACTCGCCCAGTGCGGGAAGGGTCACCTCGACGCCGGCGGACGAAGCTGCGGCCGACGGCTCGCTGGCAGGAGCGGCAGGTGCTTCCTCAGCTTCCTGCGCCTCGACGGGCTCCTCCTCGGCGCTCTCCTCGGCTGGCTCAGGCTCAGGCTCGGGTTCGGCGGCTTCCTCGGCGGGAGCGGCGGTGGCCTCGCCCGCGTCGTCGGCGTCACCGACGACGCAGAGGACTGCACCGACCTCCGCGACGTCGTCCTCCTGGAAGCGGATCTCGAGCAGGGTGCCTGCGATGGGGCTGGGGATCTCAGTGTCGACCTTGTCGGTGGAGACCTCGAGCAGTGGTTCGTCGACTTCGACGGTGTCTCCGACTGCCTTCAACCAGCGGGAAATGGTGCCTTCCGTGACGGATTCGCCCAGCGCCGGGAGAGTTACTTCGGTTGACATGTGAGATGGCTCCTTTGCATACCGCGATTTGCCCCCAGCCTATATGCGATTCAGGCGTGCATGTGCAGTGCCCGGCCGGCCAACGCCCAGTTCGCTTCGGCGATCGCCTCGCTGAGGGTCGGGTGCGGGTGCACGATGCCGGCGAGGTCCTCGGGAGTGGCGTTCCAGCCCACCAGGAGGCTTCCTTCGGCGATCAGCTCGGCCACGTCCTCGCCCACCGCGTGCATGCCGACAATGGCGCCGCCCGATCGTCGCACCAACCGCACCACCCCGGTCTCGCGCTCCCCGGGTGCACGCAGGATCTGGGCGCGGCCGTTGCCGGTGAGGTGGTAGTCGACGACGTCGGCCTCGGGCCCGGCCTCCGCCGCGGTGAGGCCCACCGAGGCCAGCTGGGGGCTGGAGTAGGTGACGCGGGGGATGTCGGTGTCGCGGGGCAGCACCGGCCGCTCGTGGTGCCTGCCCTGCAGATGCGCGATCCGCTCCGCCAGGAAGATCCCGTGCGCGTAGCCGCGGTGCGCCAGTTGGGGCCCCGCTACCACGTCGCCCGCCGCGAACACGCCCTTGACGCGGGTCTGGAGGTGCTCGTCGACGACGAGGTGCCCGCCCGGGCCGATCTCCACGCCCGACTCGGCCAGCCCCATGCCGTCGGTGGCGGGGCGCCGCCCCACGGCCACGAGGAGCAGCTCCGTGTGGAGGGTCTCGCCGCCGATCCGCACCGCCACCCCGTCGTCGGTGGCCTCGGCCGAGTCGACGGCGACGCCCAGCCGCACGTCCACCCCGCGACCCTTGAGCGCACGGGCCAGGATCCGCGCATGCCCCGGCTCCTCGGCGGGCAGCAGCCGGTCCATGGCCTCGACGAGGGTCACCGCGACCCCCAGGTCTGCCCACAGCGACGCGAACTCCACCCCTATCACGCCACCGCCGAGCACGACGGCCCGCTCGGGGAGGGACTCCAGGCGGAGCGCGTGGTCGCTGGTGAGAATGCGCACCCCGTCGACCGCGAGGCCGAGCGTCACGGGCGCGGCCCCCGTCGCCACGACGACGGCGCGGGCACGGTGCACGATGGCGCCGGTCTCGATGCCCGGGCCGCGGTCGTCGACCGTCAGCGTGCCGCGCTCGCGGATGACGGTGATGCCGCGCTGGGAGATCAGCGACTCCAGGCCGCGGTGGAGGCCCCCGACGACGCCGTCGGCGTAGCGCCGGATCCCTCCCGCGTCCGTCTCGCCGAGCGTGGCGCCGATCCCGAACGACGGCGCCTTGGCCACCGTCCGCCTCACCTTGGCCGCCTGCAGCCATGCCTTGGTGGGGATGCAGCCGCGGTGGAGGCAGGTGCCGCCGAGGGCGGTGTCGTCGACGAGGGCCACCCGTAGCCCGAGCTGGGCGGCGCGCAGGGCGCAGGCGTAGCCGGCTGAGCCGGCGCCGAGGATGGCCACGTCAAAGGGGTCGCTCATGCGGCCCAGTCTTCCATGGCGCCTCAGCGCTGGTGGTGGACTTCGACGGCGCTCGCGGTGGCCGTCCGGGCGTCGGAGAGGCGCCGCGGCGGACCGCGGGGACCGGCGGTTTCGTCGACTCGGCATAATTGGCCCGTGGGTTGGTTTCGACGGCGACGGCGCGAGGCACAGGTGGCACGGGAGGATCGCCAGGTGCCGGATGCTCTGCGCGATCACCTGACCCACTTCGTCGCCACCCGCCGAGGCGTGGAGGCATGGGTGGAGCAGCCCACGTCGTTCAACAAGCCGTCGCTGCTGCTCGTGGCGGCCGACGGCGAGTCCACCCGTCGCGGCTTGCCGAGCGCGGCCTACGGCTACGAGTTCGCGGCCCGCTGCAACATCCCGTGCTACGACGCCGGCGTGGTCCCGTACCCGAAGCGGATGCGCGAGTACGGCCTCCGCGCGAAGCGCGCCCGCCAGTAACCTCGTCCCGAGCCGTTGGCCTCCCCCCGCGGGCTGAGGTGCCGCGGAGCGGCCTCGGAGCCTAAGGAAAGTGAGCTGGCAAGGGACTTGGCCCATCTTGCCTACAGGACCTGTGGTCGGGTTGGCGACGTGTGGTGGGGGTCGGGCCGCCCATGATGCCGGCGGTGGTCTGAGTTGCTGTGGTCGGGTTGGCGGCGTGTGGTGGGGGCCGGGCCGCCCATGATGCCGGCGGCGGCGCTTCGCGCTGCCGCGACCGTCATCAACGCCCACCCAACCTGCCCCGGCCCCCACCACCCGCCGCCCCGCGGCCGCCTGTCCTGAGTTCGGCCGCCGGCGCTGTAGAGCGGGCGGCCAGACTTACCGCAGGCGCCCAGCCCCCACCACCCGCCGCCCCGCTGTCCTGTCTCGTCGCCTGGCTTATGTCTCGTCGCCTGGCTTGCGTCTCGACGCCTGCTCTAGATCGCAGGCGCTCCGCGGCCGCCTGTCCTGAGTTCGGCCGCCGGCGCTGTAGCGCGGGCGGCCAGACTTACCGCAGGCGCCACAGGGCCGGCCGCCCTCAGACGAGCCGCCGCGAGATGTGCGCGAGGTGTGCGCGGGGGTGGCAGGGCGGATCGTGAGATGTGCGCGAGGGTGGGGGACGGCAGGGCGGCTGCGCGTCGGGCTGCCCAGCCCGAGGATCACTCAACTGGCGTCCCGCTTGGGCACACCTATGCCAGGGCCGCCCTGCGGGCACACGCCCTGACCCGACCATGCCACCGGGAAACAAAGTGCAGGGAGGTGGGAGTCGAGGCCCGGGCGGCCTCGATCACCCGGGTAATGACCAGACCGCAGCAGCAGCCAGACCGTGGATAACGGCCGCCCGGGCCTCGACTCCCACCTCCCTGCACCGTCGACGGTGTAAGGAGTGGATAACGGCCGCCCGGGCCTTGAGTCACGCCTCTCGGCACCGACAACGGGGACCGGGCAAAGGGGACCGGGCAACGGGGACCGGGGCACCCCTCAACCGGTCAGGCCGACAGCAACCCCGCCAGCGACACCAACGTCCGCACACCCGCACCCGTTCCGCCCTTGGGCACGTAGCCGTACGCCGCGTCCGGGTTCTCCGCCGGGCCCGCGATGTCCAGGTGCGCCCACGCCACGCCGTCGGGCACGAAGCGCTCCAGGAACGCCGCCGCCACCAGCGCGCCGCCCCAGCGGTGCCCGGCGCCGGACTTCATGTCCGCGACCGTGGACTTCAGCTGCTCCCGCGTGTGCTCCGTGATGGGCAGCTCCCAGAAATCTTCGCCGGCGGCCTCCGCCGCGTCCAGCAGCAGGTCCGAGGTGGCCTCCCCATTGGTGAGCAGCCCACCGGTGCGCATCCCGAGCGCGACCATGCAGGCGCCCGTGAGGGTGGCGACGTCGACGATGAGGTCGGGCTTGTCCAGGCCGGCGCGGGCGATGGCGTCGGCCATCACGAGGCGGCCCTCGGCGTCGGTGTTGAAATTCTCCACCGTCTGGCCGTCGAACATGGTGAGCACGTCGCTCGATCGGTACGCGCTGCCGGAGGGCATGTTCTCCGCCAGCGCGGCGTAGGCGGTCACCTTGATCTTGAGGCCCAGGGCGGCGATGGCGCGAGTCGCCGCGACAACCGCGCCCGCCCCGGACATGTCGAACTTCATGCCGGCCATCTGTCCGGCGGGCTTGATGTCCAGGCCGCCCGAGTCGAACGTGATGCCCTTGCCCACCAGTGCCAGGTGGGTCTCGGCGCCCCGCGGCGCGTAGCTCAACCGCACCAGCCTGGGCCCGCGCGCGGAGCCGCCGCCGACCGCCATGATGCCGCCGTAGCCGCCGCGCTCCAGGGCCTTGTCGTCGAGGATGTCGACGGTGATCCGCTCGTCGCGCACGTGGACCCGCGCAGCCTCGGCGAACGTCTCGGGGTAGAGCAGGTTGGGGGGCGTGTTGCCCCAGTCGCGGGCCTGGCAGACGGCGTCGGCGGTGGTCTTGGCGCGCGTGACGGCGTCCTTCTGTTCGGCGCCGAGCAGCGACGACACCAGCGACACCGAGCCCACCGCCGCGACCTTTGACGTGGCCGTGATCGGCTGGAACGCGTAGGCCCCCAGCAGCGCGCCTTCGCCGGCGGCGCGCAGCAGCTCGGGGTCGGTCAGCTCCAGCGACACCGCCACGTCCAGCCCCTGAGCCTCGGGGAGCTCGGCGATCTTCCGCAGGGCGGTGCCCACCGCCAGCCGCACCCCGGCGGGGGTGACGTCCGCGTCGCCGAGGCCGACCACCGCGAGGCGGGCGCCGTCGACGACGGGGAGGAAGGTCACCTCTTCACGCTTGGCGGAGGCGCCGAGCGCCGCGGCCAGATCGGCCACGCCGCGACCGTAGATCTTCGAGCACGCCTTGTCGAGGTCTCCGACGAGGCCGACGAGGGCCTGGCCGGCCTGGTTGATGGTCACCAGGCCGAGCACGACGACGTCGACGCCCTTCGGGAGGGACTTGGTCAGGGTCAGGTTTGGGTTCCGGCTCACCCGCGCAAGCCTACCGACATGGGAGTTGGGGCGGTCCGCATCCCGCGGGTACCTTTGCGCCCATGATCAAGCGGGTGGGCCTGTGGGCGTTCGTCGTGGCGGGCCTGGCCGTGGCCGCGTGGGGTGTGGTGTCGTGGGCGGCGCCGTCGACGTCCTGCCGCGGCATCGAGATGGGGCCCGGCGACGTCTGCGAGTACTCCAGCCTCACCAACGAGCGGGGCGGCAAGGTGCAGCGCTACGAGGACCGGATTGCGGTGGCCAGGCAGCAGGCCCCGTTCGCGGTGGCGGCGGGCCTGGGCATGGTGGCCTTCGGGGTGGTGGTGGCGCGTCAGCAGCGGGTCACGGATGCAGCGACATCGGACCGTAGATGAGGCGGTCCTCCTCGTAGAGGCTGACCTCCGCGACACCCTGCTCCAGCAGGTCGCCGTAGAAGACGCCGAGCCACTCCTCGGCTGCGGCCTGATCCTCGAAGCGGTGCAGCAGCCCGACAGCCTCCAAATCCGCGAGGGAGAAGGCGCCGGTCTCCGGCTTCCAGTGGTAGCTCATCAGATGGGGTCGCCACGGTTGATGCGGGGCGACGGCTGGCGGAAGCGCCGGATCATCAGCGAGCGGTTGAACATGTAGACGAGCAGGCCCCTGGTGGGGGCGTCGGGGTGGCGCTCGGCGAGCAGCTTCTTGAAGCCGCGCCACATGATTCCGACGTTGATGATGACGAGGCCGAGCAGCACCCACAGGCTCATCGAGATCCAGCTGGACAGCACGACGTTGTTCATGGTGACCATCACGGCGGCCATGACGAGGATCATGGCGGGCAGCATGAACTCCGCGACAGTCCAGCGGGTGTCGACGTAGTCGCGCACCAGTTGGCGCTCGGGGGACTTCTCCACACGCTCCCAGGCCTCGTTGCGGGCGCGGGCCTTCGAGTTGGCGTCGGCCTTGCGCTGCTGCTTCGGGGTGAGGGTGGGGTGCAGGCGCTCCATCCGGGCGGCCTCGGCGGCGCGACGCGTGGGCGTGGCGCCTTCCTTCTTGCGCACCGCCTGCTTCGGCGCGGCTGCCGGGGTGCCCTGCTCGACGGCGGGCGCGGGGGCGGCGCCGGAGGAATTCTTCGCGGCCGCCTTCTCCCCCTTGGGGGTCAGCGTCGAGATGTGATCTGCTGAGCTGGTCTTCTGCGAGCGCTCGTAGGGGCGGAACAGTGCCACGGTGCTGGTGTCCTTGCGCGAGGGGCGGGTACGGCTGCCCATTCTACCCGAGGCGCCTCAGGGTTGATTCAGGGGAGCGATCCACTCCAGGCGGACCGGCGCCGCGCTACCGTGGAGGCGCACATTGCACTTCCGTGGAAGGACACCCCGTGGCCAGCATTTTTGAGCGCATCGCTCTGGTCTTCAAGTCCAAGGCCAACAAGACCCTGGACAAGTACGAAGATCCCCGTGAAACCCTCGATTACTCGTACCAGAAGCAGTTGGAGCTGCTGCAGAACGTGCGCCGCGGCGTCGCGGATGTGGCCACCAGTCGCAAGCGCGTGGAGCTGCAGGCCACGAAGATGAGCCAGGAGGTGGCGCGGCTGCAGGCGGCGGCGGCGCGCGCCCTGGAGGCCAACCGTGAGGACCTCGCCCGCGAGGCGCTGACCCGCAAGGCCGGCCTGCAGACGCAGCTCGATGACCTGCAGACCCAGCACGCCCAGCTTCAGGGCGAGGAGGAGAAGCTGGTGCGCGCCAGCTCCCGCCTGCAGGCGAAGGTGGACGCGTTCCGCACCCGCAAGGAGACCATCAAGGCCACCTACTCGGCCGCGGAGGCGCAGACCCGCATCAACGAGGCGTTCACCGGCATCTCCGAGGAGATGAGTGACGTCGGCCTCGCGATTCAGCGGGCCGAGGACAAGACCCTGCAGCTGCAGGCGCGGGCCTCCGCCGTCGACGAGCTGCTCGCCTCCGGCGCGCTCGAGGACCCCAGCGGCATGTACAAGGACGACATCACCCGCGAGCTGGACGCGCTGGCCTCTGACTCCGTCGTCGAGGACGAGCTCGCCGCCTTGAAGGCTCAGCTGACCGGCGCCCCGGCGCCGCGCGCGGAGATCTCGGCGCCGGCCAACGGTACGACGGCCTCGCCCGCGACCCCTGTGGAAGCGCAGCAGCCCGCCGCGCAGCCGGCACCCGGCCAGGAGTCGCAGGCATGATCGTGCGGATCATGGGCCAGGGTCAGTGGGTCCTGGAGCCTGAGCATCTGATGGAGCTCAACGAGTTGGACCGCGCGCTGGAGGATCGGGTGGCGGCGGGCGACGAGCCCGGCATGCTCGAGGCCTTGAAGGGCCTCGTCGAGGGTGTGCGCGCCCGGGGCATCGAGGTTCCCGAGGACGTCCTGGCGGAGTCGGATCTGGTGCTGCCGGACGTGGATGTCACCCTTGAGGAGATGCGCGAGCTGCTGGAGGAGATCAGCGAGTACTACGGGCTGATCCCGGACGCCGACGATGAGCTGAGCGAGTCGGACCCGGAGTCGACGGAGCTTTGAGAGTCGTTGTTGCCTCGGACGCCCTGGCCGGGCTCAGCGCGGCCGGGGCGTCCGAACTCATCGCCGGGGCGTTCATGGAGCGTGGCGCTCAGGTGGTCGTCGTCCCACTGGGCGTGGAGGGCGAGGCATTGGCCGCGGCGGTCGCGGTGGCGGCGCCAGCGGCCACCCTGGCGTCGCCGGTGGACGCCGTCGAGCTGGGTCGGTTCCTTGCCGAGGCCGACGGCGACCTCGTGGTGGATCTCACCGGCTGCCGGGTCGACGACCTGGCCCGGGAGGCGCTGGACGCGTTCGATGCGCAGCCTGTCGCGGCGTTGAAGGTCGCGGGGGAGGCGTGGGAGGGTCGTCGGCTCGTGGCGCTCGTCCCCGAGGGCCAGCCCGAGCGGCCGCTGACCGGCCTGACGGGGATGGCGGCGACGGAGGGGCGTGAGCGCGGCGCTGACCTCGCGGCGGTGCTCGCGGCGGATTCCGTGTCCGGGCGCTGGGCCGCTCATCTGGGGCTGGTCCCCGGGCCGGGGGCCGGGGCCGCCGGGGGAGCGGGGCTGTTGATCCAGGCCATGGGCGGGGTGGTGACGGACCCGCTGACGTTCCTCGAGGAGAGCTACGGGCTCGCTGGCACCCTGGGGCAGGCCGATGTGGTGGTGACGGGGGCCGAGTCCCTGGACTTCCACGCCGTCGGCGGGCCCGTGGTGAAGCGGGTGGTGTCGATGGCGGGTGAGGCGTTGCGGCCGGTGATCGCGGTGGTGGGCCGCAACTTCGTGTCCGCCAGAGAGCTGCGCCTGGCGGGGCTGGAGTCCGCCTACCCCCTGCTTCCGGGCGCGGGCGACGAACCGTCGACGCCTGAGCAGTTGGCCGAGGTGGCCGCGAAGGTGGCCGCCACCTGGTCGTGGTGAAGATCTCCTACGCCCTCCGCGGTTCCGCTCCCGCTGGCTGAGGTGCCGCGCAGCGGCCTCGAAGCCTCAGGAACCTATGCTCTCGGCGATACCCCTCCCGCTGGCTGAGGTGCCGCGCAGCGGCCTCGAAGCCTCAGAAACCTACGCCCTCCGCGATACGGGGATGGGGTTTCCTTCAGAAGCGGCGTAGAATCGTGACACCACACGTACTTACAACATTTGGAGTCAAGCGTGACCGATACCCAGATCCAGACCGGCGTCGTCCTCACCGACGTGGCCGTGCAGAAGGTGCGCGCCCTGCTGGACGCCGAGGGCCGCGACGACCTGTCGCTGCGCATCGCGGTGCAGCCCGGAGGCTGCTCCGGCCTGCGCTACCAGCTCTACTTCGACGACCGTCAGCTCGACGGTGACGTCGCGACCAACTACGACGGCGTGGTCGTCGTCACGGACAAGATGAGCTCCCCTTACCTGGGCGGCGCCAGCATCGATTTCGTGGACACCATCGAGAAGCAGGGCTTCACCATCGACAACCCCAACGCGGGAGGGTCATGCGCCTGTGGAGACTCCTTCCACTGAGTTTCGCCTGAAACTTCCTATGCTAGGCCACCCCTGTGGAGACATCTCCGCGGGGGTGGCTTTTTGCGTTAAGGTGGGCCCCAGCAGTGGTGTCCTGTGAATCCAGCATGGTTTTTCGCAGGGCTGTTCGGTCTACGGAAGGGCAACTTGTGAGTGGCAATCCTGCTCCATCGCGTCGGCGGATGGTTCGTGCAGCCTTGCTTGTCGGAGTCCCGTTCTCCCTGATGGGCTTGACGGCGTGCTCCGAGCAGGCGGCGCGGTTCGGCCTCCCGGTCGCGGCCACCGAACAGGCGCCCGTGATGGGCGACGTCTGGGTGGGTGCCTGGATCGCGTCCCTGGTGATCGGCCTGCTGGTCTGGGGCCTGATCGGATGGGCGGTCATCCGCTACCGCCGCCGCGACGGCGACGCTCCGGCTCCCCGGCAGACCACCTACCACCTGCCGCTCGAACTGCTCTACACCCTGGTGCCGTTCCTCATCATCGGCGTGCTGTTCTTCTACACCGTCAAGGCCTCAGACGCCGTGCTGCAGACCTCCGAGGATCCGGACGTCACCATCAACGTGATCGGTCAGAAGTGGTCTTGGACGTTCAACTACCTGGAGGCGGACAACCCGGACATCGGTACTGATGCGTTCACCGTCGGAACGCTGGAGACCATTCCGGATCTGTACCTGCCCGTCGATCAAACTGTGCGGTTCAATCTGCAGTCCGCCGATGTGATCCATTCTTTCTGGGTGCCGTCGTTCTACTTCAAGATGGACGTCATTCCCGGGACCACCAACTCCTTTGAGGTGACGCCCAACCGTCTGGGTATCTACGACGGTAAGTGCGCGGAGTTGTGCGGCGAGTATCACGCGTTGATGCTGTTCAAGCTGCATGTGGTGACTCAGGAGGAGTACGCCGCGCATGTTCGGGAGCTCGCCGCCAACGGCAACGCAGGCGAGAGGGAGTTGCAGGAGGCCCTTCAGGCCGTTCTGCCGACGGAAGCACCGGAGGAGCACCAGTGAGCAGCGCAACCATCACAGAGCGCACGGCGATCCAGCGGGAGACCCGCACGGAGCCGCACCGTCTCGGCGAGACCGTGATGAAGTACCTCACGACGACGGACCACAAGGTCATCGGCAACATGTACTTCGTCACCGCGTTCGGCTTCTTCATGTTCGGCGGCATCCTTGCGCTGTACATCCGCGCTGAGCTGGCCGCCCCGGGAATGCAGTTCGTCAACTACGAGACGTTCAACCAGTTCTTCACCATGCACGGCACCATCATGTTGCTGATGTTCGCCACGCCGATGTTCGCGGGGTTCGCCAACGCCATCCTGCCGCTTCAGCTCGGCGCCCCGGATGTGGCGTTCCCGCGCATGAACGGATTCTCGTTCTGGCTCTACCTGTTCGGCTCGCTGATGGCGTGCGCCGGCTTCCTCAGCCCCGACGGCGCCGCCAGCTTCGGCTGGTTCGCCTACGCGCCGCTCTCCAACGCCATCCACTCGCCCGGCATCGGGCACGACCTGTGGCTGATGGGCCTCTACCTGCTGGGCCTGTCGACCATCCTCGGCTCGGTGAACTTCATCACCACGATCATCACCATGCGCGCCCCCGGGCTCACGATGTTCCGGATGCCGATCTTTGCGTGGAACATCCTGGTCACCTCGCTGATGGTCCTCATCGCCTTCCCCGTGCTGGCGGCCGGCCTGCTGGTGCTCGAGGCGGATCGCGTCCTGGGTTCGCACGTGTTCGACCCCGCGTCGGGCGGCCCCATCCTCTGGCAGCACTTGTTCTGGTTCTTCGGTCACCCCGAGGTCTACATCATCGCGCTGCCGTTCTTCGGCATCATCACCGAGGTGCTGAGCGCGTTCAGCCGCAAGCCGGTGTTTGGCTACTACGGCCTGGTGTTCGCGACGCTGTCCATCGGCGCCCTGTCGGTCTCGGTGTGGGCGCACCATATGTTCGTCACCGGCTCGGTCAACCTTCCGTTCTTCTCGTTCATGACGTTCATGATCGCGGTGCCCACCGGCGTGAAGTTCTTCAACTGGATCGGCACCATCTGGCGGGGGTCGTTGACGCTCAACACGTCGATGACGTTCGCCATCGGGTTCCTCACCACGTTCCTGTTCGGCGGCCTGACGGGCATCATCCTGGCGGCGCCGGCGCTGGACTTCCAGGTCTCCGACACCTACTTCGTGGTCGCGCACTTCCACTACGTGCTGTTCGGCACTGTGGTGTTCGCGATGTTCGCTGGCTTCTACTACTGGTGGCCGAAGTTCACCGGCAAGATGCTCAACGAGACGTGGGGCCAGGTGCATTTCTGGCTCCTGTTCGTCGGCTTCCACACCACCTTCCTCGTGCAGCACTGGCTGGGCGTCGAGGGCATGCAGCGACGCATTGCGGATTACGGCGCCTGGGAGGGCTTCACGTTCCTGAACCAGGTGTCGACGTTCGGTGCGTTCCTGCTGGGTGTGTCCATGCTGCCGTTCCTGTGGAACGTGTGGATCACGCGGAAGTCGCCCATGGTGGGCGTCAACGACCCGTGGGGATGGGGACGCTCGCTGGAGTGGGCCACGTCCTGCCCGCCGCCGCGTCACAACTTCGATTCGCTGCCGCGCATCCGCTCCCTCAGCCCCGCGCTGGACATGCACCGGCCTGAGCTGGTTGAGGCTGCGAACCTGCACGCGGAGGATCCTGGCGAGTTGCTGGACCGGGTCAACCCCATCATCGAGCCGGAAGGTGCCAAGCAGTGAAGCCCGAGAGGTACGTCTTCTGGTTCATCTTCGTCTTCTTCGCGGTGGTGACGCCCATCTACTGGTTCATGGCACGCGAGATCGCCGGCACGTTCGTGTTGGGCTTCAGCGGGCTGGTGGGCCTGATGATCGCCGGCTACCTGACGCTGACGGCACGGAGTTTCGACCCGCGGCCGGAGGACCGTGAGGACGCTGAGGTGATCGAGGGGGCGGGCACCATCGGGTTCTTCGCGCCGAAGAGCATCTGGCCGTTCTTCGCCGCGTTGACCGTCATGGTCATCTTCCTGGGCCCGGCCCTGTCGCAGCCGTGGATCAGCCTTGTGGGCTTCGGGATCGGCATCTGGTCGGCCAGCGGTTGGATCCTCGAGTTCTACCGGGGCGACTACAAGCACTGAGGACGCCTCCGGACCGAACTTAACAGGGCCTCGTCCGATCGGACGAGGCCCTGTCAGTGGTGTGCAACCGCCTGTGTTGGGAGTAGGCCATAAGGGGCGCATCCCAAGAGGGATGCGCCCCTTCGAGGACGACCGGACTCAGCCTGCGAGTGCAGCGCAGGTGCACTCGCCGCCGGGCGGGGTGCCACCGACAACGATCGACCTGGGGATGTTCTGGTGTGCGGGGGAGTCGCCGGAGCAGTCGTTATTGCCCGAGCAAGTGTGGCTCCACGCAATCGTCACGTCTGCTTTGAACGTGAGGTCTGCGCTGGTGGAGCTGTTCTCGAAGCGGAAGACAACGTTCTCAGTGGCCCCGGGCGCGATCGTGTAGCACCCAGTCGTGGGGCCCTTCGCGGTCCAAATGACAGGAGGATTCTGATTGTAGGTGTCTCCGGAAGTGACCACCATGCTGACTGGGCACATGTAGATGGTCTTGACAGGATCGTTGTTCTTCACCGCGAAAGTGATGCCGTAGGACTTGTCGAGGTCGAGCTGGCAGTTGTTGCCGGGCCACTTGCAGGCGCTCAGGAAGGTCACATCCGGTATCGGACCCGAGAGGGCGAAGGCTGGGGCTGCGCCGGCGACGGCGACGGCGGGCACCGACCAGGCGATGCCCTTGGCCACGGTGCGACGATTGATGGGTGCGGCTGAGTCAAAAGCCATGGTGGTATTCCCCTCATGATCGGCACGTCTGCGCCGAGGCGTATGGTCTAGCACACTTTAACACCTGAGAGCGGCTTGAGAGAATACAGGTCCATCGCTTGCCACAGGCGTGTCGACGGCGAGGTTTGGCCGATGGTGAACGTCCCCTCCCGCTCCCTGAGGAGAGCCCTCCGCGAAGCGGCGGGGGCGCATCTCGAAGGGTCGTGACCGCACGTGCAAGCGGGCCCGCCCGGAAGCGGACCGGAACGGTTCACCAGCTCTGATCGAGCGGGCGACCCTCCTCGTATCCGGACCCGGACTGGACCCCGACGACGGCCCGCTCGGCGAACTCGTCTAGGCTCCTCGCCCCGGCGTAGGTGCACGACGACCGTACGCCGGAGGTGATCCAGTCGATCAGGTCCTCCACCCCCGGGCGCCTCGGGTCGAGATACATCCTCGACGACGAGATGCCTTCCTCGAACATCGCGGCACGGGCCCGGTCGAAGGCCGACTGCTCGCGCGTGCGCTGCCGCACCGCCCGCGACGACGCCATCCCGAACGACTCCTTGTACACCCGCCCTTGGTTGTCCATCAGCTGGTCCCCGGTCGACTCGTGCGTTCCCGCGAACCAGGAGCCGATCATCACGGACCCGGCGCCGGCGGCGAGAGCGAGGGCGACGTCACGGGGGTGGCGGACCCCGCCGTCGGCCCAGACGGACTTCCCGCGCTCCTTCGCCGCCTCGGCGCACTCCAGCACGGCGGAGAACTGTGGCCGGCCGACGCCCGTCTGCATCCGCGTGGTGCACATCGCGCCTGGCCCGACGCCCACCTTGAGGATGTCGGCGCCGGCGTCAATGAGGTCGTCGCAGCCGTCGGTGGTCACCACGTTGCCCGCGACGATGAGGACCCGCCGGCCGGTCTCGGCCTCGAACGCGTCCCGCGCGTCCCTGGCGAGGCTCAGCGCGGAGATCATCTTCTCCTGGTGCCCGTGGGCGGTGTCCATCACGATCACATCAGCGCGACCCTCCAACGCGGCGCGGACCTTCGCCGAGATGTCGCCGTTGATGCCCACCGCGACACCCGCGCGCAGGCGGCCCTTGTGGTCGACGGCGGGGGAGTAGATCGCGGAGCGCAGGGCGCCCTTGGGGGTCATCAGGCCGACGAGGCGGTCGTCGGCGTCGACGGCCAGCGCCACCTTCTGGTGCTGCTCGCTGAGCGTCGCGAAGACGCCGGCGGGGCTGGTGTCCGCGGCCACGCGGGTGACGTCGCTGGTCATCACGTCCTTGGCCTGCGCGAAGCGGTCGGAGTCCGACGCGTCCTGCGGCGTGACGAGCCCGACGATGCGGCGATCCTTGTCCACCACGACGGCGACTCCGTGGGCACGCTTGCCGATCAGGCTGAGGGTTTCCCCGACGGTGGTGGTGGGGGAGACGGTGACGGCGGTGTCGAAGACGGGGTGCGCGGCCTTGACCTTGTCGATGGACCTGGCCACGACGTCGCTGGGGATGTCCTGCGGGAAGATCGCCAGGCCGCCGCGGCGGGCCATGGTCTCGGCCATGCGGCGGCCGGAGACAGCCGTCATGTTCGCCGCGACGAGGGGGGTGGGGGTGGCGAGGCCGTCGGTGGAGGTCAGATCCACGTCGAGCCGGGAGCTGATGCTCGATCGGCTGGGGACCATGAAGACGTCGCTGTAGGTCAGGTCGTAGCTGGGGTCACCGTGAAGGAATCGCACGTCGGGTGAGTCTACCTGAGTCCCGCTAGGTGAGCCGGGCGCTGAGTTCCGCGGACTTCACTCGCCGCTGGGTGGCTAGTCGGGCGCGGAGCGCCGCCGACCGCGTCGAACCCCCCGGCACCCGGTGCAGGAAGCATCCGACGGGTAGCGTGGAGGCACCCGCGCAAGGAGTGCCATGAGCAACACCGAGTCCTCGCCCCAGTTCGTCGACTGCGAGCACCACAACCACCCGCCCACGGAAGTCCAGCGGCTCGCGCCCAAGCTCGTGAGCCTCGGCGAAGGGCCCGACGCGATGACCGTGCGACGCACCCTCCCGCAGCTCGAGCGGTCCTTCGTCGGCGCCTGGTGCTTCGCAGACCACTACGGCCCGAACCTCGTCGAGGCCACTGGCGGAATGGACGTCGCGCCGCACCCGCACACGTCGCTGCAGACGGTCAGCTGGCTGTTCGACGGCGAGATCGAGCACCGCGACTCCGGCGGCGTCCACGACCTCGTCCGCCCCGGCGAGGTCAATCTCATGACATCCGGTTTCGGCATCTCGCACTCCGAGGTGACCACCGCCCAGACCGAGTACCTCCACGGCGTGCAGCTGTGGGTGGTGCTGCCCGAGCACGCCAAGGACATGCAGCGCGGCTTCCAGCACCACCGCCCCGACGTCGTCGACATCCCGGGCGGTCATGCCCGCGTGATGGTGGGGGAGCTCGCGGGGGCATCGTCGCCGATCACCACGGAGACCGGCCTCCTCGGCGTCGAGCTGATCCTCCGCCCCGGGGCCGAATGGGAGTTCGAGGTGAGGCCGGGCTTCGAGCACGGCGTGCTGGTGGACGTCGGCGCCGTCGAGGTGGACGGGGTGCTGATCGACAAGGACGCCATGGGTGTCCGCGACGCCGGCCTGAACCATCTCCGCCTCCGGAACCCCACAGACCGCGACGCCCGCCTCATGCTGCTCGGCGGTGAGCCGTTCGAGGAGGGCATCGTGATGTGGTGGAACTTCATCGGCCGCAGCCACGAGGAGATCGTTGAGCTGCGGGAGGCGTGGCAGGCGGGCGACGACAGGTTCGGCGGAGTCCGCGGCTACAAGGGCGCCACGCAGCGCCTCGACGCCCCACCGCTTCCGACGACGAGGCTCAAGCCGCGCTTCCGCCGCCGTCGCGGCTGACCTCTGCCGGTCCTCCCCGCGCGGTTGCGAGAGGCCGGCGCGGCTGACGTTCCTCCAGACCGGTCCTCGGGCCCCCTGGGGGGTCGAGGACCGGTCTGGAGGAACATCAGCCGCGCGGCCCCGACGTGACCCAAGGCCGCGACCCCAAACGCGACGGAGGGCGCCGTCCTCAGACGACGCCCTCCGGCCAACTCTTCAACCCATCTAGTGGTGCAGACCCGCCTTGTCGGCTCCGGCCCCGTGGCGAGGACCGTCCAGCTCGCGACCCTCCACCGCGACACCGTCGACGGCGTGGCCATCCGGACCGACCCCATTGAGCGACCCATGGCCCCCATGCGACCCATGATGCGCAGCCGCCTCAAGCTCCTGGGCGGTCGGCTTGGCGATGTCGTGGCCGAGGTACCACCGCGACAGTCGAGCCCGCAGCCGCGACACTCCACCCTTGCGGCGGACACCCGCGGCGTCCGTGTCGGCCCCCGCGACGAGCACCTTGTGCTGCAGGTGCTGGGTGAGCACGAACTGCTCCCCGTGTGACACCGGCACGTGGGACTCCGAGTACCCGCCCGACGGCGACCTCACGATCACGCCGTCCTCCGAGCCGTGCAGGGCGCGTTCGCGGTCCGCCCGCTGCAGGCTGAGGCAGATGCGCTTCGTGACCATGAACGCGATGATGGGACCGACGAACACCGCGACCCTCGTGAACAACGTGATGGCGTTGAGGTCCAGGGCGAACCGGGTGGCGATGATGTCGTTGCCGCCGGCGATCCAGAACATGCCGTAGGACGTCATCCCCGCGACACCGAGCGCCGTGCGCACCGGCGCGTTCCGCGGACGGTCCAGCAGGTGGTGTTCGCGCTTGTCCCCGGTGATCCAGGCCTCGATGAACGGCCACGCGCCGAGCGCGGTGAACAGCACGCCCATCAGGCCGACGCCGGGCAGGAACACGCTCCATGTCCAGGTGGTGCCCCAGAAGCTTGATTCGAGGGCGGGCATGATGCGGATGGCGCCTTCCACCCAGCCCATGTACCAGTCGGGCTGGGAGCCCGCGGTGACCTTTGACGGGTCGTAGGGCCCGTACAGCCACACCGGGTTGATCTGGAACAGGCCGCCCATGAGGACCAGGACGCCGAACACGATGAAGAAGAAGCCGCCCATGTGGGAGATGTAGACGGGGAACATCGGGTAGCCGACGACGTTGTTCTCGGTGCGGCCGGGGCCAGGGAACTGTCCGTGCTTGTGGTAGACCATGAGCGCCATGTGCGCGGAGATCAGGCCGAGCAGGATGCCGGGCACCAGCAGGATGTGCACCATGTAGAGCCGGGGGATGAGGATGTCGCCGGGGAACTCGCCGCCGAAGACGAAGAACTCGGCCCAGGTGCCGATGATCGGGATGGAGCGCACGAGCCCGTTGACGAACCGGAGGCCGGTGCCGGACAGCAGATCATCAGGCAGGGAGTAGCCGGCGAATCCGGCGATCAGCGACAGCGACAGCAGCCCCACGCCGATCAGCCAGTTGACCTCGCGCGGCTTGCGGAACGCGCCGGTGAAGAACACGCGCAGCATGTGCACCGTGGCCGCCGCCACGAACAGCAGCGCCGCCCAGTGGTGGATCTGGCGCACCAGCAGGCCGCCGCGCACGTCGAAGGAGATGTTGAGGGTGGAGGCGAACGCCTCGGAGACAGGCATGCCCTTGAGGAGCTGGTACGAGCCGTCGTATTCGATCTCCGCCATGGACGGCACGAACCAGATGGTGAGGAACACGCCGGTGAGCAGCAGGACGATGAACGAGAACAGCGCGATCTCGCCGAGCATGAAGGACCAGTGGTCGGGGAAGACCTTGCGCAGGAGGGGCTTGGTGAGCTTCGTGAGCCCGACCCGCTCGTCGGCCCACTTGACGAGGCCCGGCGCCTCCGGGTTGGTCACCGGCGCGACCTTCGCCTCCAGCGTCGGCGACGACGGGGCGACTGTGGTGGGATCGGCCATTACTGGTCACCATCCTTGAAGTCGTTGCTCGAGTCGCGCTCGAAGAAGCTCGGGCCGACGGGGAGGGTGAAGTCTCCCTGGGCCACCAGGTAACCGTGCGCGTTGACCTTGATGGCCAGCTGCGGCAGCGAACGGGCCGCGGGCCCGAACACCACGACGCCACTGTTGCCGAGGTCGAACGTCGACTGGTGGCATGGGCACAGCAGGTGGTGGGTCTGGCGCTCCCACAGCGAGATGGGGCAGCCCACGTGGGTGCAGATCTTGGAGTAGGCGAGGATGCCCGAGACGTGCCAGTCGCGGCGCGATTCCGGGATCTGGATCGAGTTGGGGTCCATCCGCACGAGGATGAGCGACGACTTGGCCTTGGCCTGGTGCGCCTCCACGCCGTGCAGGTCCCGTAGGGTCGCGGGCTGGGCGTTGACCAGCTGACCCACCTCCAGCATTTCGGGGCGGATGGGCAGCCAGTTCTCGTCGTTGAGGATGAGGACGTCCTCGGCCCAGATGGTCTGCTCGATGGTCTCGGCGCGGACGGCCTTGGTGGGGTGCGGTCCCATGTCCGCCAGCAACACCACGAGGGGAACCACCGACATGCCGACGGCGCCACCGAGGGCGCCGAGGATCAGCTTGCGACGGCGGACTCCGGACTGTTCGACGCCGTCCTCCCAGCCCTGCATCATGGTGCGCATCTCCTCCGGGGTGGAGGAGGCGGAGTGGCGGGTCTCGACCATTTCCCGGTCGTCCATGATCAGCTTCGCCCACTGGATCACCGCGACACCGATCAGCACGGCCGACAGGCCGCCGGTCAGGCCGAAGCCCACGTTCTGCGCGTTCGCCCGGAGGATGCCGAAGTCGATGACCATGTCGCGCGGGACGGCGAAGTAGATCACGATGAAGGCGATGGACAGGAGGGGGACGGCGCCGAGCATGAGGAGGATGGCGGTGTAGGCGCGGTTGCCCGCGCCCTTGTCCGCGTCGGCGTAACGCTCGACGTGTTCCTCGAGGCCGGGGTTGGCGACGCTGTGACCCAGTTCGGGGTCACGCACCGGCAGGTTGTCGTGGCTCATCGGGCCCGGGCCCCCTTCTTAGCGATCCAGGTGGCGACGATGGCGAGACCACCGATGCCGATCACGAAGGCCCAGAAGCCTTCGGAGACGGGCCCGGCGTCGCCCATGGTGAGGCCGCCGTAGTTGGGTTGCGAGTTGGCCTCGTCGAGGTAGCCGATGATCTCGCGGACGCTCTGGTCCGGCATGACGTCCTTGGAGAACGTGGGCATCTGCTGGGGGCCGGTGCGCATGGCCTCGTAGATGTGGACCGGTGCGGTCTCCACCAGGGAGGGGGCGTACTTGCCGTTGGGCATCGCGCCGCCGCCGCCGACGATGCCGTGGCAGGCGGAGCAGTTGGCGCGGAAGAGGGCGCCGCCGCGGGCGATCTCCTCCTCGGTGAGGCCCTCGGGTGAGTACTGGTCTTCAGTCGGGATGGCGGGGCCGGCGCCGAGGGTGGCGACGTAGGCCGCCACCGCTTCGATCTGCTCCTGCGAGTAGTTGACCTGGCGGGCGGGCAGCTGGGCCTGCTCGCGGGCCGCCGGCATGCGGCCGGTGCCCATCTGGAAGTCCACGGACGCGGCGCCCACGCCCACCAGGGACGGGCCCTGCGAAGTGCCTTCGCCGCCGAGGCCGTGGCAGGAGGAGCAGGTGAAGTCGAAGAGGGCCTTGCCCTCCTCGATCTGCTGGGTCATCTCGGTCTCGGCGGAGGACCGCTGGGGGCTGACGACGCTGTAGCCCAGGCCGACGACGAGGAGGGCCAAGATCAGCAGCAAGGGACGCGCCGCCGCATGCCGCCGGAGGTTGGTCAGGAACTTCACGGTGTCTCCAGGTCTAGTGCGGTCAGCGGAGGAAGTAGAGGACGCCGAAGAGCAGGATCCAGATCACGTCGACGAAGTGCCAGTAGTAGGACACGACGTGGGCGCCGACGGTCTGCTCGTGGGTGTGGGTGCGCGTCATGTAGGAGCGCGCCAGGATGAACCAGAAGGCGACGATGCCGCCGATGACGTGGAGGCCGTGGAAGCCGGTGGCGAGGAAGAACACGGACCAGTACTGGTTGGTGGAGATGGTGAAGCCCTCGCCGAAGAGGGTGAAGTACTCCCACACCTGGCCGGCGACGAAGATGGAGCCCAGGGTGGCGGTGACGATGAAGCCCTGCCGCATGCCCCACTTGATGGGGTTGAGCCAGGAGCCCGACACCCGGCCGGCCTCGGCCGCGTTGGCGGCGAGCTGGCAGGTCACCGACGACAGCACCAGGATGGCGGTGTTGACGGCGGCGAAGGTGGTGTCCAGGTGCACCGTGTTGGCGTCCCACAGCGACGTCACCCCGGCGGCGGCCGCGGCGTCGTTGGTGATGCTGCGGATCCAGAAGTAGGCGGCGAACAGGGCTGCGAAGAACATCAGCTCGCTCGCGAGCCACACGATGGTGCCGACGGCGACCGTGTCCGGCCTGCCCATCGGCTTGTTCAGTCGTGCGGAGGGGACAGCGTGGAGTGCGCCCGTGGGCAGCTCCGTCGGTGCGATGAGGGTGTCATGATTGGTCGCCACGAGGTCATTATTGCGGTAAAACCCGTTGAGGTCACGCCAGCGGCCGGATTAGGGGTACCCCCCTGGTTTCGCGGCGGAGGGGCATGCGATAATCCGCGCATGTTTGTCCAGGCTTTGGCCGCACTTCCGCTGCACGCCAAGCCCGACGACGACATCATTCCGCTGGTGGGTGCGCGCTACTTCACCGCCTGGGAATTCCCGCTCTACGCGGTGCTGGGCCTGCTCGTCGTGGGTGGCCTGTACCTGTGGGGCGTGTGGACGCTGCACCGTCGCGGTGACCGGTGGCCGGTCATGCGCACCGTGTCCTTCGTCGGACTCGGGTTGGGCACCATCGCGGTGGCCATCTTCAGCTTCCTGGGCGTCTACGACACTGTGCTGTTCTGGGTGCACATGCTCCAGCACATGCTGCTGAACATGATCGCGCCGGTGTTCCTGGTGTTCGGTGCGCCGGCCACCCTGGCGCTGCGCACCCTCCCGAAGCGGCAGCGGGGCTGGCTGTTGGCGGTGCTGCATTCGACGGTGGCGAAGGTGCTGCTGTTCCCGCCGCTCACCACGGGGCTGATGGTGGCCAGCCCGTTCGCGCTGTACATGTCGGGCTGGTACGAGATCACGCTGCAGAACGACTTCTGGCACGATTTCCTGCACTTCTACCTGATCACTCTGGGCTGCCTGTTCTTCTTCCCGCTGCTGGGGGTGGATCCGGTGCCGATCAAGATGCCGTATCCCATCCGGATCCTGCTGTTCCTGCTCACGATGCCGTTCCACGCCTTCCTGGGCGTGACGATCATGGGCTCGACGCGGCTGATCGCCGAGGAGTGGTACCTGGCCTTTGAGCGGTCGTGGGGTCTGTCGCCGATGGAGGATCAGTCCTGGGCGGGGGGACTGATGTGGGCCACGGGGGACATCACGATGTTCGCGGCCATGATCACGATCTTCATCCAATGGATCAAGGACTCCAACCGGGAGGCCAAACGGGTGGACAGGGCCCTGGACCGGGAGGAGGCCCAGCGCACCAGGCAGCCGGGTCTTGGCTACGATGACCCCCAGAAGGATCCTCGGCCGACGGTTGTCGGCGACAACGCGAAGGAAGACCCAAGATGAGCGAAGCCACCGCGAAGGTGCTGGTGTTCTCCGACGACCGAACGGTGCGCGAACAGGTCCGGCTGACCCTGGGCAGCAGCGTCGCCCGCGATCTGCCGCCGATCGAGATCTTCGAGGTCGCCACCCAGGGCGCGCTGCTGCGCACGCTGGACGCCGGCACGGACTACGCGGTGATGATCTTCGACGGCAACGCCCAGCCCTCGGGCGGGTTCGGCCTGGCGCACCAGGTGAAGGAGGAGTACGCCGACTGTCCTCCGGTGATGCTGCTCGTCTCGCGTGAGGCGGACGCGTGGCTGGCGTCGTGGGCGCGCGCCGAGGCCGTGGCCCCCTTCCCGATCGACCCGGTCACCATGCCTGTCCAGGCGGCCAACCTGATCCGCGCCCGGTTGGCGCAGGTCGGCTGATGTCGGGCTACACCTGGCCCGACATCCTGACCGGCCTGGTGCGCAGCGAGGGCCTTGAGTCCACCGCCGCGACGTGGGCGCTCAACGAGATCCTTGCGGGGCGCGCCTCCGAGGTGCAGATCGCTGCTCTGCTGACGGCGCTGCGTGCGAAGGGCGAGTCCGAGGACGAGATCGCGGGGCTGGCGGACGCGATGCTCGCCAACGCGCTGCCCATCGCGCTGGATCCTGACGCGGTGGACGTCGTGGGCACGGGCGGCGACCGCGCCAACACCGTCAACATCTCGACGATGGCCGCCATCGTCGCTGCTGGTGCGGGGGCAAAGGTGGTCAAGCACGGGTCGCGGGCGGCGTCGTCGATGGCGGGCACCGCGGACACGCTGGAGGCGCTGGGGGTGCGGATCGACGTCGAGCCCGCGCGGCAGGCGTTGATCCTCGACGAGGTGGGCATCGTGTTCCTCTTCGCGCAGCTGTACCACCCGGCGATGAGGAACGTGGCGGGGGTGCGCAAGGCGCTGGGGATCCAGACCACCTTCAACTTCCTCGGCCCGCTGGCCAACCCGGCCCGGCCGCGCGCGATGGCGTTGGGTGTGGCCAACGACGACGTGGCCCCGGTGATCGCGCGGGTGCTCGCCGAACGCGGCACGCGGGGCATGGTGTTCCGAGGGTTCGACGGATTGGACGAGTTGACCACGACGTCGGAGTCTGACGTGTGGATGATCTCTGAGGGTCGCGTGCACCGCACGGTGCTGAACCCGGAGGACCTCGGCCTGGAGCCGGCGGCCCCCCACGACCTTCACGGCGGTGACGCGCCGCACAACGCGCAGGTGGCCAGGGACATGCTGGCCGGCAAGCCGGGCCCGGTGCGCGACATCGTGGTGTTGAACGCGGCCGCGGCCTTGTTGGCGTATCGGGGGATCTCGACGGTGCTGCCGCTGGTGGACCAGATGCGCGAACCTCTCAAGGCGGCCCAGGACGCCGTCGA
The DNA here is from genome assembly GCF_055326245.1 of Tessaracoccus luoxuelianae. Taxonomy (NCBI): domain Bacteria; kingdom Bacillati; phylum Actinomycetota; class Actinomycetes; order Propionibacteriales; family Propionibacteriaceae; genus Tessaracoccus; species Tessaracoccus luoxuelianae. The sequence continues at coordinate 436,597 of NZ_JBUZNO010000001.1, read as the reverse complement.
CTCCGGCGCCGCCGCCTCGACCCTCGACCGCTGGGTGGAAGCCGCCAACCGCTGACGAGCCCTTTCCCGCCGGCGGAGCTGCCCTTTCCCGCCGGCCGAGCTGCCCGATTCCGCTGGCTGAGGTACGGCGCAGGGCCCTTTTCCGCTGGCCGAGCTGCCCTTTTCCGCTGGCTGAGGTGCCGCGCAGCGGCCTCGAAGCCTATGAAACGTGACCTTTCAGACCGCCTTCCCCCTGGCTGAGGCACCCCTACCGCTGGCTGAGGCGCCGCGCAGCGGCCTCGAAGCCTCTGAAACGCGACCTTCAAGACCCCCTGGCTGAGGCACCGCGGGGGCTCATTCCCGCTCCCTGAGGAGGGGCCCACCCGCGGAGCGGCGTGGCCCTGTCTCGAAGGGTCGTAACGCACCCTCGCAGGCGAAGTGCCATCGGGTTCCTGTCTGCACTCTGAGGAGGCCGGCGTCGCGAAGGTCGGCCCTGCGCCGCTCCCTGAGGAGGCCGGCGTCGCGGAGCGACCGCCGGCTGTCTCGAAGGGTCGTAACGCAGCCTCGCAGGCGAAGTGCCATCGGGTTCCTGCCTGCCCTCTGAGGAGGCCGGCGTCGCGAAGGTCGGCCCTGCGCCGCTCCCTGAGGAGGCCGGCGTCGCGGAGCGACCGCCGGCTGTCTCGAAGGGTCGTGTCGCGCGCGTTCAGACCCGGGCGGCCGGGTCCTAAGGCCGACGGTGGACCTCGCCCGGCCGTCGATCACGACCGTGCAGATACAGCCGCATTCGTTTCGTCGGCGAGATCATCGGGTTGCGGGTGACCGGATCGAACGTGATGGTCCATTGGTCCGCCGCGTCGTTGAAGCGTTGCGGCTCCACGACGGCGTGGTGGTGGGCGCATAACAAGACCAGGTTTCCCATCGAGGTTGGCCCGCCGAGGTACCAGGGGATCACGTGATGGGCTTCGCAGGCTGTGTCTGGTGCCGTGCAGTTGGGGAAGATGCAGCCACCGTCGCGGATGGTCAGCGCTTTGCGGAGAGCGCGGCTGACGAGGCGCTCGGTGAGGCCGAGGTCCAGAACCTCAGACCCGCCGCCGAGCACCACGGGCGTGAGGTCCGCGTCGCAGCACAGGCGACGCAGCTCCCCGGCGGAGACCTTCGTGCCCGAGGCCAGCACGCCGACGGCTTCGGCGCGACCGCGGAGGTCGGATTCCTGGATGGTGACCACGATCCGGGGCCGGTCTCCCGCGACAGTCGGGGCCCCGCGGTGCTCGCCCACCAGGGTGGTGAAAGCATCGGCGCGGCGCTGCTCCGGCGTGCGGCCCTGGTCTGCGGCCGCGTGATCGCGCAGTAGCTGCGGCCCGGGGCGCAGCGAACGGACACCGGTGAGCCGATCTCGCGCCGCTCGTCGATCCGCCTGGACGTAGGCCTCGACGGTGGCGATCAACGGTGCCGCGTCCACCGCGGGCAGCGACCCCCTGAACCACACCGAGCCGTCGCCGTCGTCCCCGTAGGAGAATGAGCGCTTCGCCTTCGCCCGCCGGGCCTGGGCCTCCATATCCGCGACCAGCTGTTCCCGGGTGGGCACCTGTTCCGGCGCAACCTCGGCCAGGACCAGCGGCGCCAGCTTCGACAACTCCCGCGGTGTGGTGGTGCCTGCCCGTCCGAGGAACGCCTCCTGCGCTAGCTCCAGCTGCTCCGCGGTCAGCGAGGCCGGAAGCTCTGCCATGCCCTTCGAGATGGCCACGGCATGCGCCGGAGACACCTCGCCGTCGAGCGCCGCCTGCTTCACATGGGAGTGGGCCGCGACATCCCGCGCCTGGAAGACCTGCGCTGCGGCTTCTTTCGTGTCACGCTGCTCCGACACCGCCAGAAACGACGTCAACGGCGTGCCGGCCGCCCGCATGGACGCCTGCGCCCGGTTGGCTTCGTCGGTCAGCACGAGGGCCAGCGTCCCCACTCGCTCCGACAGCCGCCGCGCACGCTGCATCAACCGCAGCCTCGCCGGGGCATCCAGCCCCGCTCGCTCGGCGTGATCCACCTGCGACAGCGTGGACTCCAGCGCATCGAGCGCCTGATCCGTGGTGAGCCGCCGTTGATGCATGCCCCCATTTTAATCGAACGCAAGCACCAACCCAAGCATGGGGAGGCAGTGTTACCCAATCGTGATAATCGAACAGTCGTACGGCAATGAGGTTGAGCCAGGGGCGGGATAAGCTATTGACAAGGTCTTATCTCCGGGGTGATCAGAGCTTGCGCGCCTCCCGCTTCGCTTTTCGGGACAGCCACCAGGCCGCTCCACGCATGGCCAGCCGTCGACGCCTCGTGAGCCTGGCCACCAAGGGATGCTTGGTCAGCATCCCGGCTGTATCGTCGATCAGCCCGTCGAGCTCCGTCTCTGTCGAGTCCCGGGCAGCCGCGATCAATGCAGAGGGCGTCGTGGACAGAACCTCGACGCAGCGCGCATAGACGGCGGGCCGATCCGTCCCGCAGTCGACAAGGATGCCATCGATGAGGGGGTTGATCAGCATTGCCCTCTCCTCGTCGCTCAAGTCGGCCGGGAGGAGCGCGTTCGCCAGTGTGATGGCGCCGTCGAGGCGGCCCCACATCCAGTCCCAATCCTTGAAGCTGTTGCTGCCAAAAGCACCGAAGTTCATGAACCGGTCCCCGTACAGCTTCTGGTTCGGCCAGTGCTCGAGCTTGGACAGGCTCGGCTTGGTTTCGATCGGCTTCAACCAAGGGCCCTCAGGGGTCCTGGGGCCGAGGATGAACAGATCGAACGGGGGGGTCGATGGCGTCCCCCAAGACAGAAAATGGCTAAGCACTTCCACGGTGATGAGCCTCCGCACACACTCGTCGGCAGGGAGAGCTGCGACGGCTGCCCATTGCTCGACCATGCCTTTCATTGTTGCCGTCAGCGAAAGGAGGAGATTGGTCTCGAGTACGGCCGTGTTGAAGGCGGCGAGGTTGCCGACGATCTGATCACATTCTTTGAAGGCTTCGTCATGCACAGCGGTCATACCAAGGTCGATGGCCAGGAGGTCCTCCTGGAGCCCGGCGATCACTTCGATCGCAACCGTGGTGTCCGTCTGCTCTCCGTCGAGGGTTCGAACGACTCGCGAGATCCACGCTGCCATCGGCTGGGCGCGCCCAACGCCCCACTGCCACAGCGGCTCGTTGCCCATCATTCGGGTTGCGCCCATGTCAGTCGCGATCCAGAACGGGTCAAGTGCGAGCACTGCGTCCACGGAGGCGGAGGGTACCGGTTGAGCCGACATGCTGTTCGATCCCGCCAGGACGACGTTGGTGGCTGTCTCCTTGGCGGTAGTGCGTCGGTACAGGGGGAGCAGGGTCTCAGCCACCTCGAAGGCCGCGTCCCATGACAGGCCGGGTATCCCTTCATTCAGGAGCAGCAGTTCGTCGGGCCTGGCCACCGTCTGGTGCGCCTCGCGGTGACGCTCAGCGACGGACTCGACGTCGGAGCGGAGGTCGGACTCGCGGCTCAGCGATGCAACAGCGGCCAGTACGCTGGTCCAGCTGGGTGGCTTGGGATTGGGGTCGGCAGGAGTGGGCGGCACGTCGACGTCATTGTGTGGGACCACGTATACCACCCAGCGCGGGCCGGAATCGGATCTCGGTCGTGCGATCAGTTCTCTCAGAAGTGGCTCGAACGGCGCATTGTCGAGCACACCCCCATCCATCAACCAGGAAGGGTCCCCGTCAGACTTCACATCGTTCAGCTTGTGCAGAGCGGGCGTCTCTTGAACGGATTCGAAGGCGACAGGGAATCCCGCCGACGCGCGGGCGGCCAGCACCAAGGGATCGACTCCTTCCCTGGTGTGCTCGAAGTTGTCGAGTTCGGCTCGTTCGATGACACCGAACTCCGTGTTCCACCTCTTGCTGCCCTTGCGCTTGCGGAATCGGTAGACTCGTCGGTGGTCAGCCGCGCTGAATTTCCCACCAGAGGCATCGGTCACCGCACGGCTGGATCCTTCGAGGGCGGACGAAGTGACAAGCAGGGTGACGTCCTCACCCCCGGAGTCACCGGTGTGGATTCCGCTGAGGACCTTGCCGAGAGATGCCTGGAAGTTATCCCCATCAAGGATGGAATTAGGGGATTCAAGAGGCATGGGGAAGCGGAGATGTCCGGCCTTGAGTCTCGCGTATTTGCGCCACATATCTCGAAGATGCGGGAGCGATGCACCTCGCGCAATCGCGGTGGCGAGCAGCGTACCGTTCAGGCCTCCAGCGCTGCTGCCTGCGATCAGGTCGACTTGTACTTCCCGCCCCGCCTTCTTCAGCACATGCCCCCAAGCGTCGTCGCTGTCCGCGTTGACTCGGCGCAACAGGTCGATCTCATGGGTCACGCCACCCATCCAGACGGCAAGGCTCACGCCCCCGTTCATGACCAGCGCGATTCGCACCGTCTCAGGCATGTCTTCTCCCCCCATCCGACTGTCGGTTAGCTAGCGGCGCGAGCGGTCGCCAGAACTTCACGCGGCGTCGCGGTGACCGCGGCGGCCAAATCGGGGCTCGGAGGACGGGCTGCGGCCACTCCCAACGCAGTTCGGAGTGTCTTCGAGTCCTGGTACGTGAGCAGCAGTTTGATGCCTGCCAAGCCGGCCACGAAGGCATTCACCACATCGCCCCAGGTGAACATCCAGACGGTGGCGGGCTCGACGGGAGGGGCAGTGGCGAATACAGCGACAGCGGAGATGGGCTCGGTGGCGAGAAAAGCCGCGACGGCAACGGCGGCACCCGCAAGAGTTGAGACAACTGCCCCAGCCTCAGCGGGTGCGTCCTTGAGTGGCTTCTTGCCCACGCCATTGGGTACCACTCGGGCCAGAAAGCCGCCGATGGCTCCAGCCAATGCAGTGACCAGAATTGCGATCAGAACGTCCTGATTCATGGTGTTCCTCCGGCTGTCACCCTGGGCGCAGGTTGAGCCAAAGATAGGGCTATGGCCACACCTGTCAATGGGTTGTGAATCTGAGGGAGGCCCCTGAGTCATCGTAATAGTGGCGCCACCACACAAAGGACTGATAGACGATAGGGCGAGCGGGGCCAGCTCTCAAACCCCGGTCAGCCCGCGACGACTCACACCAGCTCCATCCACACCGCCGCGACAATCGGGCCCAGCCACAACGCCGGCCCGTAGGGGAAGTACCCGGGCCGCCCCGGGTCCCGCCGCGCCCACACCGCATGCCCGACGGCGTGCACCGCGCCCAGGGCGGTGCCGAAGAACAGCGACGCCGTCCACATCGACACCCCGCCCTGCCCGGCTACCGCCCCGATCAACAGCGCCAACCGCACATCCCCGAACCCCAGCCCGGGGGAGAGGTGCCACGCCAGATACAGCAACCCGAACGCCGCCAGCGCCCCGACGACGGCGCCCACCGCTGCCCAGATGTCGAGCACCGCGAGCGCGACCAGCCCGAGCACCATCGCCGCGACACCCACGTAGTGCAGTTGTCGTGGCAGGAACGTGGTCCGGAGGTCGATGTAGGCCAGGGGGGCGCCGATCCCGAGGTACGGCACCCACAGCCACCACAGGTCCGTCGGCAGCACCCACAGCACCGTCGCCGCCACGAACGCAGCCACCGTCACCCCCACCACGCTCGACGGCGTGACCAGGAGGGCGAAGTCCGGCGCCTCGTCGTCGTCCAGGACGCGCACCCGCGGCACCGCGAACGCCATCACGACGGCGGCCACCACCGCGACCACCCCGGCAGCCACCCACACCATGCCCCGACCCTAGCCCCTGCCCAGTCCGCCCCCTGGTCAGTCCAAGCAGCCGCCCCGGCTGTCCCAGGGTCGGTGACCCAACGTCACCATCCCAGTGCGATTCCGGGGAGATGGCGCTGTATGCGGTCCATCTCCCCGGAATCTCACCGGGAATCAATGGCGGCCTCCGAACAATCCCTGCTCCGAGCCACCACTCGAAGTTTCAGCAGCATCGAAGTCGAAGTTTCAGCAGTATCGAAGTCGAGGTTTCAGCAGTCCGCGGGCCCTACTTCGAGGGCGCAAGGCATCCCGATTCACCGGTCCAGCAGCGACCCCATCCGGTCAGAGATCAGCGCCATCGCCCGCTCCGGCGCCAACCGGGTGAACAGGTCCAGCATCTGCGCGTCCCGTCCCAGCGCGACACGGTAGCTCCCGCGCTCCATGCCACGGATGATGAGCCGAGCCGCCTCCTCAGGCGAGGTGAGCTTCATCCGGCCCTGGCCCTCCGTTCCACTCGAGCCTCCGCCGGGCGTCGTCACCCCGCTGTTGGCCGTGATTCCCGTCCGCACCGCGCCCGGGAACACCACAGTCACCGCGACATTCGTCTCCCGCAACTCCGCATGCAACCCCTCGGTGAACATCTTCACAGCCGCTTTGCTCGCCCCGTACAGGGTCTGTCCGGGGATGGGGATGAATCCGCCCATGCTGGAGACGTTGACGACGGCGGCCTTCGGGCGCTTGAGTAGCTCGGGCAGGAACGCCTTGGTCATGGCGACGACACCCCAGAAGTTCACGTCGAGGACACGGTCGATGTCCTCGAACGAGAGGTCCACCACTTTCACGAACCGCTGGATGATCCCTGCAACGTTGAGCAACCCGTCCACCTGCCCGTGCGCCTGGATGACGGCCTCGGGTAGCGCCGCGACGGCGCCCCGGTCGGTGACGTTGACCGCGTGCAGCGACAGGCGGTGCGCCTCGCGCCCAGCGAGCTCGCGTGTCTCCTCCAGTTTGGCGGCGTTGAGGTCGACGGCGGCCACCTCGGCCCCCTTGCGCAGGAGTCCGAGTACCACCTGGCGCCCGATTCCCTGTCCGCCTCCCGTGACGACGAACACCTTGCCGTTGATCTGCATGCCGGATCCTCCATCGCTTCTGCCGGATCGCCATCGACCCGGACTCTGGCTCGTCGGCGCTGGGCCGCGCACCCAGCCTACCGGACAGCAATGTCCGGTTAGAGTGTGGTCAGTTGCTACTGAGGAAGTGCCGATTCTCAGGTGGCCAGGGCCGTCCGTGTCGGAGAGGTATCGTTTGTGGACGCGGAAAGGTGACGTTTGAGCCGCGGAACCGGCCCATCCCGCTGGCTGAGGCGCCGCGCAGCGGCCTCGAAGCTATGAAACGCAAGCGTCCCACCGGCCGAGGCACCGCCCTGCCTACCGCCGCGACACTAAAGTCCCCAACACCCCCACAACCACCGACAAGTGCCCGTCGATCTCCCGAGCCGCGACACTCGCCGCCTCCTGCCCCCGACGGTACGGGTCGCGCACCTCGTCGCCCTCCTGCGCCGTCCGGTTCCTCCACAGGTGCCCGGCCAAACCCTCCAGGGTGACACCCTCAGGAAGCTCAGCCAGCACCCGCGCCGCATGCCCGATCACGTACGTCTTCCGCCCCACCGCCGGCCACTCGTCGAGCAGGTAGCGACGGTGCTCGCCGGCCATGGTGAGGATGAGGTCGGCGTCCTCCACGAGGTCTCGGGTGACCTGACGCGCCCGGTGCGCCCCAGGGTCCCCGTCGACCTTCAGTTCCTGCGCCATGGGCGGGTCGATGCCCTCCCCGACGAGGGCCCTCGTGCCCGCCGACGAGAACTGGACCCCGGCCGGGGCCACCGCGTTGGCCGCGACATCCGCGTACGCCGAGCGGCAGATGTTGGCCGTGCACACGAACAGCACCTTGTATGCCCGACGGCGGGGCGAGGAGGGCGCAGCGGGGGAGTCCGCCTCCTCCCGACGGGGGGCAGCGTCGGCCCACCGCCCGAAGCCGCGCTGCGCATCGCCCGACGCGCCAGACCCGAACGACCCGACCGCGCCCCCACCCTCGCCCACAGGCCCAGGATCCGTCCCCCGAGCGCCCCGCTGCGCGTCGACGGCCGGCTGCTCCCTCCGGCCTGCCACGCGGAAGGGGACGGCGTCGGCCAGCATCGGGTTGGCGGCGTCGTCGGGGGAGACGGTGGCGCGCCGCTCGGGGATGGGCCAGGGGATGTCCAGCGCGGGGTCGAACAGGTTGACGGTGGAGTACCGGGCTCGGGCCTCGGGGGTCCAGTGCTGGTCGAGGAGGGTGGTGATGGTGGTGTCGTCCTCGAGGATCTGCACCGAGTTCGCCACGCCCCTGGGGACGAAGACGGCGGTGTCGGCGCCGAGCTCGGCCGTGACCACCGCGCCGTACGTCTCCCCGGGGCGCAGGTCCACCCACGCGCCGAAAGCCCGCCCCCGCAGCACGGTGATCAGGCGGTCCCACGGCTCGGCGTAGAGCCCGCGCGTGACGCCGCTGCGGTGGAAGTGGCGAACGTTGTGCTGCACGGGCCGGAAGTGTCGCAGCCCGAGCACGCTCATCCTGGCCTCGTTCCAGGCTTCCGCGAACCAGCCGTCCTCGTCGCGTTGCACGGTCAGCGGCACGAAGGTCAGCCCCGGGATCTCCATCCCCTGACCCTAGCCGCCTATCCTGTCCCAATGCCGCGACAGCTGAGTCTCCCCGAAGCCAGACGCGTCGCCATCACCGCCCAGGGCCTCGCGGCCCCGCGCCCAGCGACCCCCACCCCCGCGACACTCACCAGAGCGATCGCCACAATGGGCGTCCTCCAGCTCGACACCGTCAACGTCTTCGAGCGCTCCCACTACCTCCCCCTCCTGGCACGCCTCGGCCCGTACCCCAAGGCCACGCTCGACGCCCTCCTCCACCACGACACCCCCAAGCCCCGCCTCGGCCGCTACACCGAGTACCTGGCCCACGAGGCCACCATCATCCCCGTCGGGGACTGGCCGCTGTGGCACTGGCACCGCACCGCCCCGAAGCGCCCCGGCTTCGAGAACTGGGCCAGCGAACACCAGCCCCTGATCGCCGACGTCCTGGCCGAGTTCGCCGACCGCGGCCCGCTGCGCATCCGCGATCTGGACCATCCGGAGAACGTGTCGCTCGGCGGCGGCTGGTGGAACAAGAACGACGTCCACTGGGCCGCGCAGTACCTGTTCCACACCGGCGAGCTGGTCACCGTCGGCCGCCAACGCTTCGAGCGCTTCCTCGCCCCGGCGGCCACCACACTCCCACCCCAGGCCCTCGCCCCAATCCCGAAGCCAGACGCCGTCCGCGAGCTCATCCGCCGCGCCGCCGTCGCGCACGGGGTGGCCACCCTGGAGGATCTGGCCGACTACCCGCGCCTCAAGACCGCAACCGCCCGCCAGGCCGTCGACGACCTCACCGCCGACGGCGTCCTCGAGCCCGTCACCGTCGACGGCTGGGCGAAGCCCGCCTGGATGCCCGCCGGTCAGCGCGTCCCGAGACGGGTCGAGGCGGCGGCGCTGCTCAGCCCGTTCGACCCGCTGGTCTGGTTCCGCCCCCGCGCGGAGCGGCTGTTCGACTTCCACTACCGCATCTCCATCTACACGCCCAAGGAGCAGCGCGAGCACGGCTACTACGTCCTACCGGTGCTGCTCGACGACCAGATCGTGGCCCGCGTGGACCTCAAGAGCGACCGCAAGGCGGGCGTCCTGCGCGTCCAGCACGCCCACATCGAGCCCGCCCAGCAGGGGAGGATCGACGAGGTGGCCAGCCGGGTCGCGCCCCTCCTGTCCGAGGCCGCCCAGTGGCAGGGGCTGTCGGACGTCGCGGTCACGGGCCCCGGCACCCTAGCCCCCGCCCTGGCAAGACTTACAGTTGGCTGAGGCGCCGCGCAGCGGCCTCGAAGCCTCGGAAACCAGACGGACACGGTCACCCGTCCGAGGTTCGAGGCCCGGGCCCGGCCTGCTGTCCGCGCCGAGGCGCGCCACAACCTACGGGCGTCGCGAATCCCGATCAGGTCGTCGGCCGTTGCCGTTCAAGTAGAGCTGCATCCGTTTCGTCGGTGCGATGACTGGTTTCCTGGTGACAGGGTCGAAGGTGATGGTCCATTGGTCCGCGGTGTCGTTGAAGCGCTGCGGTTCGACCACCGCGTGGTGGTGTGCGCAGAGGAGGACCATGTTCCCCAGCGACGTGGGCCCGCCGAGATACCAGGGGACCACGTGATGGGCTTCGCAGGCGATGGCCGGGGTGGTGCAGTTGGGGAAGATGCAGCCGCCGTCGCGAATGGTCAACGCCTTGCGGAGGCCGGGGGTGACGAGCCGCTCGGTGAGCCCGAGGTCCAGCACCTCGGACCTGCCGCCGAGCACCACGGGGGTGAGGTCTGCGTCGCAGCACAGCCTGCGCAGGTCCCCGGGCGCGACCACCGCGCCGGAGGCCAACACGCCGACGGCCTCGGCGCGCTCGCGTAGGTCTGACTCCTGGATGGTGACGACGATCCGGGGCCGGTCTCCGGCCACCGTCGGCGCCCCGCGATGCTGGGAGACCATCACCGTGAACGCGTCCGCCCGGCGCTGTTCGGGGGTGCGGCCCTGATCGGCCGCCGCGTGATTGCGCAGCACCTGCGGGCCGGGGCGCAGCGAACGGACACCAGTGAGCCGATCCCGCGCCGCCCGTCGATCGGCCTGCACGTAGGCCTCGACGGTGGCGATCAGCGGCGCCGCGTCCACGGCCGGCAGCGACCCGCGGAACCAGACAGAGCCGTCGCCGTCGTCGCCGTAGCTGAACGACCGCTTCGCCTTCGCTCGCCGCGCCTGCGCCTCCACGTCTGCCACGCGCTGCTCCGCTGTGGGCAGCTGCTCCGGCGCGACCTCCGCCAGCACCACGGGTGCCAGCTTCGACAACTCCCGCGGCGTGGTGCTCCCGGCCCTGCCGAGGAACACCTCCTCCGCCCGCTGCAGCTGCTCTGGGCTCAAGGTGGCCGGCAGCTGCGCCATGCCCTTCGTGATGGCCATGGCGTGGGCGGGGGAGACGTCACCGTCGAGCGCTGCCTGCTTGACCTGGGGGTGGGCCGCCACATCGCTCGCCCGGAACACCTGCGCGGCCGCTTCTCTGGTATCGCGCTGCTCACTCACCGCGAGGAAGGACGTCAAGGGGGTGCCTGCCGCCCTCATGGATGCCTGCGCCCGGTTGGCCTCGTCTGTCAGCACGTGGGCCAGCGACTCAAGCCGCTCCGACAGCCTCCGTGCCCGCTGCATCAGCTGGAGCCTGGCTGGCGCATCAAGCGCCGCCCGCTCGGCGTGATCAACCAGCGACAGCGTGGATTCAAGCGCGGTGAGCGCCTGTTCCGTGGTGAGCCGCCGTTGGTGCATGGCCCCATTTTAATCGAACAAACGTGCCCGTCCAAGCCGCACGGCACGACTGTTACCCGATCGTGATAATCGCACAAGTGGGCTGCTGTTGGTCTGGACTCACCCGAGACAATCGGAGTGACAAGGACCTCTCCTTCCCGCACCCCTGCCCACGGTGTAACTCCTGCGTCCTGCACTCTGCAGACTGTCAACGATAAGTACTGCAAAGTGTCAACGTTGAGTTCTGCAAAGTGTAAACTTTCGTCATGCAACCCAGATCGGAGGCATTGTGGATTACCTCCCCCGAATCCTCGACGACCTTCTGAAGAAGCGGCTCCACTCCGCCGGCGCGGTCCTCATCGAGGGGCCGAAGGCCTGCGGCAAGACGCGCAGCGCCGAGCGGGCAACCGCCAGTGCCGTCTACCTGGACCGCGATGAAGCAGCTATCCGTGCGCTGGACGTTGACCCGGGACTCGTACTGGGCGGACCTTCGCCGCGATTGGTCGACGAATGGCAGCTGGACGGCACCCGCTTGTGGAATCACGTACGGGCTGAGGTGGACCGGCGAGGGAAGCCCGGGCAGTTCATCCTCACCGGGTCGGCTGTGCCGAATGACGACGTGCGCCGCCACTCCGGCGCGGGGCGTTTCGCGCGTCTCGTGATGCGTCCGCTCACCCTCTTCGAGTCGTCCGATTCCACGGGCGCCATGTCCCTCCGCGCGCTGCTGGCCGGCGAGCGACGCACGTCGCCTGCCGACACTGTCACCCCTCAGCACGCCGCAGAGCTCATCGTCCGGGGTGGGTGGCCCATCAACCTCGGCTTGTCGGTCCAGGATGCGGCTGCGGCCAACCGCGACTATCTGCGCACCGTCGCCGAAGTGGACCTTCGACGGATCGCGGGACCTCGGCGAGACCCGGCTCGAGTACTGCGGTTCATCCAGGCGCTCGCCCGGAACACTGCGATGGAACACGTGGTGACCAAGTTGTCGGCGGAGGCTGATGGCCCAGACATCTCGCTCTCGCGTCCCTCGGCGCACGAGTACCAGGATGCACTGGCCAGGCTCATGCTCCTGGAGGTCCAACCGGCCTGGTCCACGCACCTGCGATCGCGGGCGAGGCTGCGTGAAAGGGCACGCACGCATCTCGTCGACCCGTCTCTGGCTGCCGCCGCACTCGACGCCAGCCCCGCGAAGCTCCTCCGCGATCTCAACACTCTGGGCTTGCTGTTCGAGTCACTTGCGGTCCGCGATGTCCGCGTATACGCCGAGGCGGCGGACGCTTCCGTGTACCACTACAGAGACTCTGACGGGCTTGAGGTCGACATCATCGTCGAGTCCAGGAATGGGACCTGGGGCGCGTTCGAGGTGAAGCTGGGTGCGGGGCAGGTGGACCGGGCGGCTGCATCGCTGTTGAGCTTCGCTGCGAAGGTCGACACGGTGAAGGTGGGGGAGCCGGCCGTGCTAGGGGTGATCACCGCTGGCGGCTACGGCTACACCAGGCCCGACGGGGTGGTCGCCATCCCGATCGGCGCGCTGGGGCCCTGATCGACCGGCAGCCAGCCCTCGCCACGCGGGCATCCCCGCTCGCGCCCTCCTCTGACGGCGAACGTCTATTCCCTCTCCCACCCCGCCTGGGTTAGGGTGCTCGATGAGTCAAGAAGCCGGCTCACTGCCCCGCGGTTGGGGTGGCCGCTTCTGCGATCCTTCCTCCCCGCGACATGTCAGGGGAGCCGACGAGTGTCTCCCCTCCTGCTGGAAGGTGAGACCTGTGCGCATTCTTGGTTCAGACCGACGACAACCCGCGCCACACCCGGCGCCATGAGCGGCCTCGCGGGCGCCGTGACCCTCGGGCGCGGCGTGCGTCCGGACGTCGACACTGTCAGCCGGATGCTGGAGGCCCTGGAGGGTCGACGGTGGGGGCCGCGTCGGATGTGGGGCGACGGGCACGCGGTCCTTGCGTACCGCTACGCCGGAACCCCGGACTGCAGCGACCTGCAGCCCGTCGTCGACGTCGACTCCGGGATGGCGATCGTGGTGGACGCGCATCTCGGCAACCGCACGAAGCTCCGCCGGCAGCTGGGCGCCACCCGCGACGGCGACGCCCACCTGATCCTGGCCGCCTACGCCCGCTGGGGTGAGGACTTCGTCGAGCACCTGGACGGCGAGTTCGCGGTGGTGCTCGTGGACCGGGCCAAACGGAAGGTGCTGCTGGCCAGGGACGCCCTGGGCGTGAAGCCGCTGTATCTGGCCGACACCCCCGCCGGCCTGCTGTTCGCCTCCACCCTCCCGGCGGTGCTGGCGGCTGGGGGAGTGGACACCTCGATCGATCCGGAGGCGCTGCATCACTACCTGAGCCGGAGTTCGGTGGTGCCCGCGCCGCGGACCATCGTGAAGGGGGTCCGCAAGCTCCCTCCCGCGACGCTGCGGGTCATCGACGTCGACGGCACCCGCGACCGCGTCTACTGGCGGCCGGACTCCCAGGACGACGGCGACCTCGAGCGCTGGTCGCAACACGAGTGGCATGAGGCCGCCCATGAAGCCCTGCTCTCGGCGGTCCGGAGCCGGCTGCCGGGGTCTGGGCCGGTGTCGGTGCTGCTGTCGGGAGGGCTGGACTCGAGCCTGCTGGTGGCCCTGCTCGCCGACTGCCATCGGGGCGGGGTCAACACGTTCAGCATCGGCTTCGACAGCTCGGAGGACGTTCCGGGCGACGAGTTCGAGTACTCCAGCGTGGTGGCCAGGCGCTTCGGCACCACCCATCACTGCCTGCACGTCCCCACAGCGGAGCTGGTGCCCGCGGTGGCCGCCGCGGTGGAGGACATGGCCGAGCCGATGGCCGCCCACGAGGCCCCCGCGTTCCATCTGCTGGCCCGTCACGCCTCGGAGCACACCGACACGGTGATGTCCGGGCAGGGCGCCGACGAGGTCCTCGGCGGCTCCGTGGACCCCCGCAATGGTTTCGGGGCGGAGCTCGAGCCGCTGGGGGACGCTGTGCGGATGACCAGGGTGTGGGGGGTGGAGGCGACGGCGCCGTTCCTCGACCGGCACCTGGTGGAGTTGGCGGCCCACCACCCGGAGCGGGAGCGGGGCGGATCGGACGTGTTGGCGGCTCTGGGCCGGCACCTGCTGCCCGACGGCGTGGTGCACCGCCCGAAGGGGCACCTGCTGCTGCCGGCGTTGATGAACCTGGACGGCCCGGTGCTGGGCCTCGTGCGCGACACGCTCTCCTCGCAGGCGGCCCGGGGCCGGGAGATCCTGCAGCCTCAGGTGATGGAGACGCTGCTGGCTGCGCAGCGGGGGAGCCTGCTTCCGGCCGGCGTCAACGGTTTGTGGCAGTTGACCGTGTTGGAGATGTGGCTGCAGCGCCACCGCGTCTGACGCGGGCCATCGGCAGTTCGCCGGTGGTGATGATCTCGTCGGCGATGACGGACATCTTCAGGAAGGATGCACACCCACTCTCGGGCTACTCGAATCTACTCTAAACCGCTTAGAGTAGATTCGAGTGGCCTTGGCCTCCCGGGGCGCCTCAGGCGTCGCTACGAGGGACTCCCCGGCGTCGGGTGGCACCGCCGTCGTGGAGGCCTGCGAATTCGTCGTAGGCGGGGCGTAGCACCTCGGCCAGCGGGCGGCCGCGCACCGTGACCGGCACGCGGGGGAGCTGATCCAGCAGGTTCGGCCCGGTCACGGTCGGCGACCGGAGCGACGGCGCCGCGGCAACGTAGAACACCTCGAGCAGCTCCGTCAGTGGCGTTGCCGCATCCGAGCCCTCCGAGCCCTCCGAGTCGTCGGAGACGACGGCGTCGAGGCGGGAGAGCAGATCCTCCCTGTCGCGGCCACGCCAGGCGAGGATCTCGAAGGGATCGGCATCGAATCGTTCGGCGAGCAGGTAGAACACCGCGGCCAGATGCTTGCAGGGCACGCTCCAGTCAGGGCATGAGCAATCCAACGACAGGTCGTCGGCGCTCTGCGGGAACAGCGCCAGGCCGAGACTCTCGAAGACCCCCTCGATGTCGGGCGGCATCTCACCTGCCAGGAGCTGGGCGACGAACCAGGCGTCGGCGGCCAGGGACTCCTCAACCCTTGCCCACTGGTCCTTCCCGTAGGCCGTGACCCCGATGCGCACCCGGTACGGGCGGGCGCGTGAACCCTGGACGGCGGCGCTCACCTGCCCGGGGCTCAGCTCGAGTGAGATCACCTGGCCCCGACGGGCGTAGTTGCGGCCCCTGGAAAGCCGACCCCCTATCCCGGTGTCCTCAAGCACCTGGATGAAGCGGGTGGACCACCAGGTGCTGGCGATCTTCCCCCGAGCACTCCTCGCCCGCAAGCCACCCTCGACGGCGCGAGGCGTCGACGGCGGGAAGAACCGCGGATCGAAGCCGCTACTCACCGACCGCGTCCTTCGACAGGGCGAACAGGTCGCGCAACTGGGCGGAGGAAAGCTCTGTCAGCCATGCTTCGCCGTCGCCGACGACCATGTTCGCCAGTTCCTTCTTCTCGTCGATCATCTGATCGATGCGCTCCTCCACTGTGCCGGTGCCGATGAACTTGCGCACCTGGACGTTGCGTTTCTGACCGATCCGGAACGCCCGGTCCGTGGCCTGGTCCTCCACGGCGGGGTTCCACCACCGGTCGAGGTGGATGACGTGGTTCGCGGCCGTCAGGTTCAGCCCGGTTCCGCCGGCCTTCAGCGACAACACGAACAGGGGTGATCCCTCGCCTGATTGGAACCGCTCGACGAGTTCACTGCGCCGCTCGCGCGAGGTGCTGCCCGACAGGTAGGCGGGGTTTGTGTCGAATCGCGCAGCGAGGTGCGGCACGAGGAGTTCGGCGAATTCGGTGTACTGCGTGAAACACAGGACGCGGTCGCCCTCGGCGAGGATCTCGTCGAGGATGTCCTCCAAGCGGATGAGCTTGCCGGAGCGTCGGCCGATCGGCGAGCGGTCATGCAGCAGCTGCGCCGGGTGATTGCAGACCTGCTTGAGCTTGGTCATCGCCGCGAGCACGTTGCCGCGCCGCTTGATGCCCTCGGATCCCTCGATCCGCTGCATCATCTCGTCGACCACCGCCTGGTACAGGGAGGCCTGCTCGACCGTGAGCCGGTAGTGCTGTTTGATCTCGATCTTCTCGGGCAGGTCGTCGATGACGGCCGGATCGGTTTTGACCCTGCGCAGGATGTAGGGGCGGGTCACGCGTCGCAGCAGCTTGGCGGCGTCGTCGTCGCGGTGGCGCTCGATCGGGGTCGAGAAGCGGGCGCGGAACAGCTCGGGCGAGCCGAGGATGCCGGGGTTGAGGAAGTCCATGATGGACCACAGCTCGGTGAGCCGGTTCTCCACCGGTGTCCCGGTGAGGGCGATGCGCTGGCCGGCCTGCAGGCGGCGCACGGCCTTGGCGGTACGCGACAGCCGGTTCTTGATGGCCTGAGCCTCGTCGAGCACCACCCGCTCCCACTCGACCTCCGCGAGCTGGTCAATGTCGTTCAGGGCGGTGGCGTAGGTGGTCACGACGATGTCGGTGCCGGCCAGAGCGGCGGTGAGGTCCTCGTCCCGCAGCCTCTCCGGGCCGTGGTGCGCGTGCACCCTCAGCGCGGGCGCGAACCTGGCCGCCTCGGCCTCCCAGTTGCCGATGAGCGACATCGGGCACAGGAGCAGGGTGGGGGCCGACGGGCTGTCCGCGCTGTCTGCGGCACGGTGGCGGGCCGTCGCTTCGAGGGCGAGGAGCTGAATGGTCTTGCCAAGTCCCATGTCGTCGGCGAGGCAAGCGCCCAGCCCTAGACGGCTGAGGAAGGAGAGCCAGTCCAGGCCGCGGTGCTGGTACGGCCTCAGCGTGGCGGTGAAGCTCCCTGGCGGCTCGATGCCGGTCACTGTGTCGGGCACGGTGCCGACGAGCACGTCGCCCAGCCAACCTTCGGCCGCCACGTCCGTCAGAGGAAGGGGCAGCTCGAGGTCGTCGGGATGGCTGAGCGCGAGGGTGAGCAGTTCGGCGGCGGACGTGCGGCCGGTGCCTTCGCTGCGCAGGAACTCCAGGCCACGCGCCAGCTGGGCGGGATCGATGGCCACCCATTGGCCGCGGAGTTGCACGAGCGGGGACTTCGCGGCCGAAAGCACCGCGATCTCATCGTCACTCAGCCCGTGGTCCCCGACGGCAAGGTCCCAGCGGAACTCGCACAACTGTTCGCGCCCGAACCCGACGCCGGTCTCACCGTGGTCCGACGGTGTGGCGCTGAGGCGCAGCCCCACGCGGGCGGGCCGACGCCACCAGGCGGGGAGCAGAACCTCGAAGCCGGCGTCGTCGAGTGCGGTGGCGCCCTGGGTGAGGAAGTCGTAGGTGGCCTCGGCGTCGAGGCTGAGGCCGGATGGCTGGGCCTGTCGGAGCCCGGCCTCCAAGCGGGGGAACGCGCGCTGGGCACGGGCGAGCTCTGTCAGCAGTACCTCGCGTGGTCGTTCCAGCCAGCGGGCCAGGGAGCCGTCGCCGCCCCAGATGCGCGGGGCGTCGACCAGCAGGCTCGGATCAGTGCGCGAGCGCAGCAGGAACTCCAGTTCCCAGGTGGGTGCCGCTGCCGCGTCCAGGCCTGCGTCGGCCGCGGGCGGGGCGGTCGCCGGTTGAGCGTCGAGAAATGCGTCCTCCGGCGAAGCGTGCACGTTCGGGTCTCGCAGCCGCAGGACGAGCTGCGCCGGGCCGGGGGTTTCCACGCGGGCGTCGGCCCATGGTTGCAGCCGCTCGGCGAGCTCTCGCAGCTCGTCGGGGTCGGCGTCGAACCGCGCATCCGGTCCGGTGAGGGCCTCCAGCCATGCCTCCGCGGCGGGCAGGCGAGCGGGGCGCCGGCCTCGTCGTGGCGGAAGGATCGATCCCACCAGCTGTGTGCGGGCGAGCGCGTCGGCGATGGTGTCCAGCGCCTCTGAGACGAGCGCGGCGGCACTGGAGGCTGGGCTCGCGGCGCGGACAGACGGGGGAGCGGCGGCGATGAGCGCTACCGCTGCCGCGGCGTCCTGCCCCGTCAGTACGGCTCTCCAGCGCGCCTCGGGACCTGCCTGGGTGTTCGCGAAAGTGGGCAGCACCCGCCCACGTTCGACGAGCTCGGCGGCGTAGCGGGCCACGTCGAACAGGTGTCGCAGCGACGCGGCGGGGCGCACGTCGACGTCCTGCCACTGTCCGGGTGAGGTGTCAGCTGCGGCGGGGTCGACGAGGGGGGCGAGGCTGGTTTCGACCTTAGCCGGGTCCAGCATGAGCACCGGGACCCTCCACTCAAGCGCCGAGGGCCGGGTGCCGGCCTGCCGTCGTGGCGTGATGCGGAACAGGACAGGCGAATCCAAGGGCGCCTTCCGCAGTGATGGCAGGAGAACCGTCGCCGTCGAGGGAGTTCCGGGAACCAGGGCCCCGAGGGCGCCCGTGGTGGCGGCGAAGGGGTGCGGGCGGGCTTGCCGCAGGGCCTGGCTCGGGCTGGTGATCATTGCCTCCGAGTCTTCGGCCCACACTGCGGCGCTCCGTTTTCCGGGAATCCAGAGGGCGTGGAGAACGAGCACGCTGGTGGGCCTCCCTGATTGCGTCGGCACTTGCGCGCCCCAGTTTAGGGCGCCCGCGTTCCATCTCCTGCAGCCTCAGGTGATGGAGACGCTACTGGCGGCGCAGCGGGGGAGCCTGCTTCCGGCCGGCGTCAACGGCCTGTGGCAGTTGACCGTGTTGGAGATGTGGTTGCAGCGCCACCGCGTCTGACGCGCTCCATCGGCAGTTCGCCGGTGGTGATGATCTCGTCGGCGATGACGGACATCTTCAGGTTGGAGTTCTGGCTCGCCAGCCGCATGAGGTTGAGGGCGGCGTCGCGGCTGATGGAGTGGCGGCCCATGAGCACGCCCATCGCCATGGCGATCTCCCGGTTGGTGCGCAGCGCGCTCTCCAGCTGCTCGGCCTTGGACTGGCTGAGCGCGATGGAGGTACCCATGGCGGCGAACGTCGACACCACCGCAGCCTCGCCCGAGTTGGCCCTGTCTCGGAAGGCGTCCTCGGTGTCGGAGTACAGGTTCAGGCTCGCGATGGTGCGGTCCTGATCCATGAGGTGGAGGGGGTGGGCGAAGATGCTGCGCACGCCCAATTTGCGGGCGCTTGCGGTGTATTCCGGCCAGCGGTTCTCGTGACGGAGGTCGGGCACCATGAAGGGGGTGTCGTGCTTGATGGCGTCGAGGCACGGCCCGGAGCCGAAGGCGTACTGCAGGAGGTCCAGTTGGAGGGAGAAGTCGTCGCTGACCACCAGGGAACGGAATTCGTCTCCGTCCTGGAGGGTGATGGTGCCCCATTGGGCGCCCGCCATCTCGATGGCGGCCTCCACCAACGCGTTGGCCAGCGGCTTCTCCGTCGCCCGGAGGCGGTCCGACAACTGGTCGAACTGCGCCGCCACCTCGGCGAAGGTGAGGAACCCGTCGAACTCTGATCCGTCAAGGCCAGAGTGATCCGTCACCTGCTCAGCCATCTGATCACCACCCTCGGGTGAAGTCCAGAGCCACGGTGGCCCGGGGGATCTTTCACTCTACCCCCGCGTCCGCCAGGACCCCCGCTACCGGGTTTCGGCCGATACCGACACGCCTGCCAGCACGCGCGCGGAGGCCGCCGCCGTGGCCCTCACCGTCGCCCGATGCAGCGCTTCGGGTCTCCCCATGGCCTCGACGACGTGGGCCTGGTAGAACTCGAGCCCCATCGTGGCGGCGAAGGCGTCCCCGGCGCCCACCGAGGTCGACTCGTCGGTGACGGGCCGCGTGGGGATGGGGATGGCCCTGCCCTGGAAGCACAGGCTGGCGCCCCGCTGTCCTTGGGTGACGACGAAGCCGGTGCCGGTCGCCCCGCCGTTGGCCGACCAGCGGGTCGCCTTGGCGAGCGCGTCGCTCTGGTCCTCGTCGGAGAAGACGACGATGTCGAAGCATGACCAGGTGGCTGCTTCGGCGTCGGTGATGTCGCGGCGCTCAACCCGCCTGTAGTGGTCGCCGCTCGGCTCGCCGCTGACCCGCATGAGGCCTTGCGCCACGAGGACGTGGACGGCGTCTCCGTCTGGTCGCGCGGCGCGGAACTCCTCGATGTCTGCTGCCCGATCCTGGTCCGGGACGAGTGGGCAGAAGTACACCAGGTCGAAGGCGGTCCAGTTGGTATGGGGGCTGATCGGCCCCAGTGGGCGGTCCGCGGGGCGCCAGTGCTGGATTCTGCACGGGGCGCTTGCCGCCTCCTGGCCCGACGGTGCGGGCTCGGCGACGTTCTTGTACGACAAGGAGCGCCGACCCGAGGGTCCACGATCGCACTCGATTCCGCCGAGGAACGGCAGCAGGTCCTTGCCGTAGGGGCCGCTGACGAGGGCGCGCATTCCGTACTCGTGCTGGAGTTGTCTGGCGATGAACAGCGCGGGCGACCCCCACGACGGCTCAAGCACGCGCCCGGCCACCTCGTTGTGGTCGAGGCAGAGATCGCCGATCACGATGACTGAAGGGCGTGCGCCGTTCAACGACACAGGTCCTCCTCGTTGCTGCCTGTCCTGCTACTGGCATCGGATCATACGCCTGTGGCTCAGGCTGCAACTCGGCCCGTACCCTAAGGGCCGAGCCCACCGGCGCGCGAGGCCGCGCGCCTCCGCTGGTCGACGGCTTCGCCACCGCCAAGGAACCCGATGCCGCCCCCTGGCTCGCCGCGGAGCAGTTCGTCGGGGGGAAACCTAGAACGTCCGCCGCTGGACCGGATTACCGGAGCTGGTCCACCACCTGCTGCGCGATCTCCGCCTGCGCCTCGCCCGACAAGGCCTCGCCGTCCCCGGCGCCGGGCTGCCCCACATCAACGAACGACCCGTCGACGGCCTCCACGCCGTCGCGGATGGTGCTGTTGTGCAAAGTGAGGAAGTACGGGGCCGGCTTGTCGGTCGTGACGGGGGAGACGGCCACCAACTCGGCCCGGGGGAGTGCCTCGCGCAGCGCGGCGAAGTATTCGGAGGCGGGCTCGGCCAAGCTGTAGTCGCCGTCGGCCGTGCCGCCGAAGGTCACCACGATGTCCGGCCCAGCTTCAGCGATGGCCGGGATGGTGCCCACAAACGTGGCGCACGGCTCGAACTCGCAGGAGCGCGGCGCCGTGATGTACCCGCGGCCGGGAGAAGAGAGGTTGGTCACCGTGCCCCAGCCGAGTTCCTCAGCGGCGGTGCCCACCCAGGTGTCTGACGGCTCCCCGATGGAGAAGGAATCACCCACCACCACAACAGACGGTCCGCTGACCGGAGCCGCCGACGAGGCCGGCGCACTGCCCGCGGGCGCCGAGGGCGATGCGGCCACGGACGGAGAGGGCGTGGCCTCAGCGCCGGCCGAGCCTGTGAGCGTGGCGGACGGGCGGCTCGTGGACGCGGGCGCCGCCTCCATCGGCCGGAACCGAGTGAGTGCCAGCGCACTGAGGACGACGGCGAGCAGGCCCAGGAGGATCAACCCAATGGCGCTGAGCTTGCTGACGTCACGCAGTGATTTCATGGGTCTCTTCCCGGCCGATTTAGCATTGACTCGAAGCCACATTATTGTAGGGCGCACAGGGACGTGCCGCGCGTTCCGCGGCGCCCTGAAACAAACGGCGGCCTGGCACAGGCAGCGGCGAACACCTGAGGATGGTCATGGAGCTGGAGCAATACCTGCAAATCGTGAGGCGGTATTGGAGAAGCTCTCTGGCAACGCTGTTCGCGTGCATTGCGATAGCCGCAGTGGTCACTCTGCTGCAGAAGCCAACCTACTCCTCGACGGCATCCGTGTTCCTCGCCGTGGAGAGCGGCGGCACCGCGGGGGAACTCTCGCAGGGCGCAACCTACGCCGAGCGGCAGGTCAAGTCGTTCGTGACTGTGGCCACTTCGGCCATGGTTCTGGAGCCAGTCATTACTAACCTTCGGCTAGATCTTTCTCCGGGTGAGGTGGCCGGAAAACTCTCCGTCACCGCCCCCACCGCCACCTCGGTGATCGAGATCCAGGCGGAGGATCGCGACCCCCTTCTCGCGGCGGACCTGGCCAACAGTGTGGCCAACAGTCTTCAGGAAGCGGTGGGTCAGCTCGCGCCGCCGAGCCCCGACGGGGCCGCGCTGGTGAGCGCCACCGTCATCGACACGGCACAGGTGCCGACGAGCCCCACCGCCCCGCGCCCTGCCGTCAACCTGGCTCTTGGGGCAGTACTTGGGGCGATGCTGGCCTTGGGCCAGGCAGTGCTGCGCAGCCTCGCGGACACTCGGGTACGCAGCACGCAGGACGTCGAGGCGCTCACCGAAGCTCCGGTGCTGGCATCCGTGGGCCACATCGTCAGCAGCGCCGGCCGATCCGCAGACGACGACGGCCAGCACTGGGCAAACGCCGAGGCCTACAGGCGTCTCCGCACCAACGTGGGCTTCCTCGGGCTAGGCGGTGAGCGCAGATCCTCGTTTGTGGTGACGTCCGCAACCGCTGGTGAGGGCAAAACGGAGACGGTCATCAACCTGGCGCGGGTGCTGGCCCAGGCCGGCGAGTCGGTGCTTCTGATCGACGCAGACCTCCGTCGCCCTCAGGTGGCAGCACGGCTGCAGCTGGACTCCGAGCTGGGGCTCTCCGACGTCCTGACCGGCCGGGCGGCGCTCGCCGACCTGACGGCGAGGGTGGGCGTCGGGACGCTCGATGTGCTCCCCGCAGGGACCATCCCGCCCAACCCGTCGGAGCTGCTGGGGTCTGAAGCCATGGCCCAGCTGCTGGCGTCCGTGGAGCGTCAGTACGATGTTGTCCTGTTCGACTCGCCGCCCCTGTTGCCAGTCACGGACGCCATCGTTCTGTCCGCCCAGACCGGGGGCGCGGTGTTGGTGACACGCTCAGGCCAGGTGCGTCGTGCACACGTGGCTGAGGCCGTCCACATGATGGAGACGGCGGACGTGAGCCTCTTGGGCGTGGTTCTCAATGACGTCCCGGTGCGCGCCAGCGAGGCCTATGCCGGCTACTATTCGGCGGCTCGCTAACGGTGTCGCCCATCTTGGCGAAACAGATCTCGTGTAAGTATTTGCGTGAGCATTCGGATGGATGTATCACACGTGACAGGCGCATCGGGGGATCGCATGATTGAGGCTGTTGAAGCTCGTGAGGAGCGGGACGGCGTTCCTGGGCAGACGGGCCAGCAGGCAGGCGCGGCTCAAGTAATGGGTGAGATCCAGAGCTCGGCCGTGGATGCTGACCGATGGGTAACTAACTATCAGCGAGTTCTTTCGCTCCTAGACTTGATCGCCATTGTTGCGGCCATTCTCGTCACCGGATTTCTGCGGTTCGGAGAGTCGCCGGACGGGAGCGTTGCTGGGGCTCCGATCACCTATCCGGTCGCGGGCGCGCTGATCGGTCTGGTCTGGTGGGCGGCCCTCGCTGGCAACGAGTCTCGCAGCCGGGAGATCCTGGGTGCTGGCCCAGAGGAGTACCGACGGGTCATCAAGGGGTCGCTCTACGCGTTCGGGTTCATCGCCGTGGCCTCGTACCTGGCCGGGGCGCAGCTCTCTCGCTTGTTCTTCATCGCGCTCCTGCCGCTGGGCATCCTCGTGCTGCTCGCCGTCCGTTGGGTGTGCCGCTCCCGCCTGAACGCGAAGCGACGCAGCGGAGAGGCGCTGGTGGCCACGCTGGTGCTGGGATCGGCGGAGGACGTCCGGGGAGCGGTGTGCGACATCCGTCGCAACCCCGAGGCCGGTTTCTACCCGGCGGCGGTCTGCGTGACGGATCATCCGCGCACCGGAGGGACTCAGAACAGCTTCGATCTTCCCGAGATCCATTTCGACCAGATCCCGGATGAGCTCGAGAGCATGCACCTGGGGGCCGTCGCAGTGGCCGGGGGCCTCAGCAGGGCGGCCACGCGCAGGCTGGCCTGGGACCTCGAGAGCTCCCGCGTCCGGCTCATGGTCATCCCACGGATGACAGACGTCGCGGGTCCCCGCCTGCGATACAGCACCGTGGAGGGCCTCAAGCTGATCCACGTGGATCTGCCCCGCTACTCGGGCTTGCACTTCTGGATGAAGCGCTCGTTCGACATCGCCTTCGCTGCGATGGCGTTGATCCTCACCTCGCCAGTGCTGCTGGCCGTGGCGATCGCGATCAAGCTCGATGACGGCGGACCGGTCCTCTTCCGGCAGCAGCGCGTGGGGCGCGGAGGGCAGCCGTTCGTGATCCACAAGTTCCGCACCATGTGTGTGGACGCCGAGTCGAAGATCGCCGCCATGATCGAACAGGCTGGCGGCAGCGCTCTCCTGTTCAAGATGGAGGACGATCCGCGGATCACGCGCGTGGGCAAGGTGCTCCGCAAGTTCTCGCTTGATGAGCTGCCGCAGTTCTGGACCGTCCTGACCGGCGGCATGAGCATTGTGGGGCCGCGTCCCCAGGTCGAGCGCGAGGTAGCGGAGTACACGCCCACCGCTCATCGTCGCCTCCTGATCAAGCCGGGCATCACTGGCCTCTGGCAGGTGAGCGGGCGCTCCGAGCTGTCCATCGAGGACAGCATTCGTCTGGATCTGCGCTACGTCGAGAACTGGTCCTTGACCGGTGACATCGCGATCATCCTTCGTACTATCAAGGTGGTGTTGTTCCCCAGTGGCGCGTACTGACGAAACACGAGCGGCGGACCCGCCAACGAACACGCCGCACATTGTCATCGTCTCTACGCACTTCGCACCGGAGACCACGGGCAATGCACCCTATGCAGCCGGGCTGGCTCAGGGATTGGCCAGTCGCGGGTTCCGGGTCAGCGTGGTGGCCGGAGCGCCCCACTACCCGGAGTGGAGAGTGCGCGACCGTAGCGCATGGGCGTCTGAGGAACATGGAGCGAACCTGTCGATCCGACGGGTGACCTCGTATGTCCCTCGTCACCCTTCGTTTCTCAAGCGGATGGTCTACGAAGTGCTCTTCGGCCTGAAGTTCGGCGCCCTGATCCCAGCCGACGCGGACGCTCTGCTGCTTGTCAGCCCTTCGCTGTTCGCCTCCGCGATGGTGAGGGCCCGAGTCGGGTTCGGGCGAAAGCGCCCGCGCACAGTTCTGTGGACGCAGGATCTCTACAGCGCCGGACTGACCGAGACACCAGGCTTGCTCACTAGCATCCTCGGCAAGGTGATGGCCAGGATCGAGGGTGCGCTGGCCAGATCCTGCGACGCAATGGTGGTGATCCACCCCCGCTTCGCGCGATACGCGCTCGAGCATTTCGGGGTGGCGAGCGATCGGCTCACCGTCATTCGGAACTGGACCCATGTCTCCTTCGACGAGGGTGCCATCAAGCCTGGATTCCGCGCCGAGCACGGTTGGAACGCAGATCAGATTATCGTGCTACACGCGGGCAACATGGGCGCCAAGCAAGGTTTGGAGAACGTCGTCGAAGCAGCCCGTCTAGCCGAAGCCCGGGAGTTGCCAATCAGGTTCGTCTTGCTTGGGGACGGCAACCAGCGGTCCCGTCTCGAGAGGCAAGCACAAGGCTGTGGGAGCATACAGTTCCTGGATAGCCTGCACGGTGAGGAGTTCCAACGGGCGCTCAGCGCTGCAGACGTTCTCCTGGTCAACGAGCGATCCAGCCTGAGCGAGTCTGCCGTGCCCAGTAAACTCACCACCTATTTCGCGACAGGTAAACCGATCGTAGCGGCCACGGACTCGTTGAGCAGCACGAGCGAGGAGATCGCGGCGAGCGGTGCCGGGGTTGTCGTCTCGCCCACAGAACCGTGGGCCCTCGTGAGCGCGGTCCTAGCTTTGGCTGGGGGCTGGGGCGCGGAGCAGGCGCAAGCCGGTCCTACTTTCGTGGCCCAGAACCTTACCCCCGATGCTGCCTTCGCCGGCTTCGGTTCACTCCTCGAAGAACTCTTGGCGCAGCGGAGGTCCGCTGCACTCAACACCACACAAGCATGACGAAGGGAAGCAACACGATGGCACGCAAGGCGTTCATTACCGGAATCACGGGGCAAGACGGTTCCTACCTTGCTGAACTCCTCCTCGACAAGGGATACGAGGTACACGGTTTGATCCGCCGGGCCTCTACGTTCAACACGAGTCGCATCGATCATCTGTACGTGGACCCACATGAAGCCGATGCCAAGCTTCTCCTCCACTACGGTGACCTCGATGACGGAGCGCGCCTCGTCTCGCTCCTTCACGAGATCCGCCCGGATGAGGTCTACAACCTCGCCGCGCAGTCCCACGTCCGCGTGAGCTTCGACGAGCCGGTTCACACTGCGGACACCGATGCGATGGGTGCGGTCCGGCTCCTTGAAGCGGTGCGGAGCAGCGGTATCCACTGCCGCTACTACCAGGCGTCCACGTCCGAGATGTTCGGTGCCACGCCTCCTCCGCAGGGAGAGGACACCCCGTTCTACCCGCGTTCCCCGTACGGCGCGGCCAAGGTCTACTCCTACTGGGTGACCCGCAATTACCGTGAGGCTTACGGGATGTTCGCCGTCAACGGGATCCTGTTCAATCACGAGTCCCCGAGGCGTGGAGAGACATTCGTGACGAGAAAGATCACCCGTGCTGTGGCCAGGATCAAGGCTGGAGTGCAGAAGGATCTATACATGGGCAACCTGGACTCGGTCCGCGACTGGGGCTATGCGCCGGAGTACGTCGAGGGTATGTGGCGCATGCTCCAGGTGGACGAACCTGAGGACTATGTACTCGCCACAGGCGTGGGCTACACAGTCCGGGAGTTCCTCGAGACTGCCTTTTCCCACGCAGGCTTGGACTGGCAAGACTTCGTCAAGTTCGATCCGCGATACCTTCGACCCACCGAGGTGGACGCGCTGATTGGTGATCCCACCAAGGCGGAGCGGCGCCTTGGCTGGAAGCCAGCAATCCTGGGTGACGCGCTTGCTCGTCTAATGGTAGATGCCGACATCGAGGCCTTGCAGTGCGAGGGCCGCAACTGGATCGACACCCCCCGCTTCACCTCTCTGAACGGAGTCTCCCGGTGACTGACTTCACACCTGGTCCGCTGGACCGAAGCGCGCCCTTTTACGTTGCAGGGCACCGCGGGCTCGTCGGCTCCGCCGTGTGGCGTCACCTGGAGGCTAACGGGTTCACCAACCTCATCGGCCGAACCTCGAGCGAGCTGGATTTGAAAGATCGGCCTGCCGTCTTCTCGTTCATGGACGAGGCGAAGCCGCGCTACCTCGTGCTCGCCGCAGCGAAGGTGGGCGGAATCTACGCCAACAACACATACCCGGTGGACTTCCTCTCGGAGAACTTGCAGATCCAGGTCAACGTTCTTGACGCAGCCCTCAAGGCGGGAGTGGAGCGGGTTCTGTTCCTCGGCTCCTCATGCATCTACCCCGCGAACGCGCCACAGCCGATCAAGGAGGAGTACCTCCTTACCGGACACCTTGAGCCGACCAACGATGCCTACGCGATCGCGAAGATCGCCGGCATCATGCATGTCCAATCGGTGCGGCGCCAGTATGGCCTGCCTTGGATTTCGGCGATGCCGACGAACCTCTATGGCCCCGGAGACAACTTCTCAGAGAAGGGTTCGCACGTTCTGCCAGCGCTGATTCGACGCTACGACGAGGCGCTGCGCACCGGCGCGACTACGATCACCAACTGGGGATCGGGACAGCCACGTCGCGAGTTCCTCTACGTCGACGATCTGGCCACCGCCTGCTTGCACCTGCTGGAGCACTATGACGGCCCGTCGCAGGTCAACGTCGGCACGGGTACCGACGTGTCTATTCGTGAGCTTGCGCAGATCGTCTCGGATGCCACTGGATACAGCGGTAATGTTGAGTGGGATACGACCAAGCCCGATGGAATGCACCAGAAACTACTAGATGTTTCAGTTCTCGAGAGTCTGGGCTGGACATCGAGAGTGGGGCTTGCGGACGGTATTCGACGAACCGTCGCATGGTACACAGATCTAGCACACGCGAAGATTCGAGTCTAAACGTGACTCAGATTCCGGTTATTGATCTCTCCAAAGCCCCTGGCGAACGCGCATCCTGGGATCGGCCCAGCTGGCTAGTCTTTGTCTGGGGACTTGCCGAGCTCTTGTTTGTGACTAACCCGCTCCAGGTGAGTTCTCGACTCCGTGTTGCAGTTCTGCGCGCTTTTGGAGCTGAAATAGGACAGAAAGTCATCTTCCGGCCTCGGACCAGAGTTCGCTTTCCCTGGAAACTGCAGATTGGCGATCGCTCGTGGATAGGAGAAGGAGTATGGATTCATAATCAAGATCACGTGACGGTGGGGCACGACGTGATCATCTCGCAAGAGAGCCTTCTGACTACCGGAAGTCATGCGGTGCGTCGGGACATGGCGCTGCTTACTCGTCCTATTGTCGTTGAAGCGGGAGCCTGGATCACGTCAAGGTGTGTCGTGCTTGGAGGGGTCACGATTGGCCGATCGTCTCTAGTCAAGCCCCTCACCCGCGTCGACTGCGATGTGCCACCAAATGCAGTATGGGATAGTGTGGGCCACGCGGGCTGGAGATTCTCCCAATGAGTGCATCGATTGAGGCCGCTCACCACTGCAAATTCTCCAGGCAGTCGCACATGGACGAAAGGAGGTCCGCATTATGCGAGCATCGGTGATTGTTGCGGTGCTTCCTGAGTACCGTCACCACTTCCTCGTTGAACTCAGACGGTCGTTGGAGGAACGAGGGGACGAGTTGGTGCTGGTAGCCGGAGATACCCACCTCGATGCGACTGTTCGAAGCGGCACCCATGAGGGGGTGGTTGTGCAACCGAGCCGACACTTGATGCGCCGTCGACTGCTCTGGCAGAAAGGTGTGCTCCGGTTCGTCCGTGGGGCGGATGTTGTCGTGGTGGATCTGAATCCGCGTTCAATTACAGCCTGGCTTCTTATCGCATTGTGCAAAGCCAGAGGCAGGCGTGTTCTTGTTTGGGGCCATATCAACCCGAGGCAGGGTCCATCGTCCAAGACAGCACCGCTGCGCAAATTAATGCGTGAGGCGGCTGATGGAGTCATCAGCTACACATGGACGGATGCCGATCAAGCCAGGCGCGAATCCGTGAAACTTGGCATTTGGGTGGCTGCCAATGGACTGTACCCCGCCGAAAAGCTCGGCTGGGACCGCGAAGGAGTACGTTCGCGGGCGCTGTATGTCGGTCGGCTAGAACCGCCGAAGAAGCCGGCCCTTGCGCTTGAGGCCTTCGCTCTGGCAGTGAGCGGGCTGCCCGCGACCGCACGCCTCACCTTCGTCGGGGACGGGTCCCTGCGACCGTCGTTGGAGAGGCGCGTGCATGAACTGGGCCTTGGATGTCGCGTCGATTTTCTGGGCCACGTCG
The DNA here is from genome assembly GCF_055326245.1 of Tessaracoccus luoxuelianae. Classification (NCBI taxonomy): domain Bacteria; kingdom Bacillati; phylum Actinomycetota; class Actinomycetes; order Propionibacteriales; family Propionibacteriaceae; genus Tessaracoccus; species Tessaracoccus luoxuelianae. The sequence continues at coordinate 407,265 of NZ_JBUZNO010000001.1, read as the reverse complement.
GCGATTTCGAGTCCCTTCGTTCTCTGTACTCAGAGACCGTGGTGTCGCTATCCCCCGGGTACGTTGGGCTTAGCTTGACGCAGAGCCTAGGGTTTGGCGTGCCGATGATAGTTGCCGATGATGAGCCGCACGCGCCCGAGGTGGAGTTGCTCTCCGAGAGTGCCGGCATGACTTTTTCGGCAGATGATGTTGAGGATCTCGCGAGGAGCATCATTCAGGCTCACACAGGTGAGTTGACTTGGGACCACGCTGGGATCGCCCGTACGATAGGAGAGACGTATTCTTCAACCGCGATGGCCAGTGGTTTCGAACTGGCGCTTCGAGATGAGCCTCAGGTGCGCGCCAGGTGAATGCTGAACGCGGTCGGTTAGGGCGCTTTCGCGCCGGGCGGACAATCCGGGCCATATGGCAATGGGCACACTGCCATCTATCGATACACGGCAACGTTACTGTTGGAAAGTCGCTCCGTCTAGGGTCGGGGAGTGTCGTCCGCTCCGCCCATGGTCTGGTGATTGGTGACCATGTCGCTATTGGCCGCAATTGCACAATTGAGATCGATGGCGCGATCGGATTCAAGTCCGTCATCGCCGCGAACGTGGGTTTGGTTGGGCGCAACGATCATGATACCCGTGCAGTTGGGATCCCAATTGTTGACAGCACTTGGATAGGGGATCGTCGTCGACAGCCTGGCGATCTGCTGATCATTGGTCGAGATGTATGGATTGGGTATGGGGCCATCATCTTGTCGGGTTGCGTCGTTGGTGACGGCGCGGTGATTGCGGCCGGTTCAGTTGTGACGCGCGATGTCCCAGCCTTTGCCGTTGTCGCTGGCAGCCCTGCAAGGCATATTCGAGACCGATTTCCCGCTGACGATGCACGGCGGCACCTCTCGCTACTTGACGCGCAGCAAGACTCTCTGGAAAGTCTCGGACGTCGACATTCGAGATGGCGGCTGGACAAGTTCTTCCAGACGAATTCGGAGAAGCAATGATCAGGATGGAGATGTCGCCTGGGAGGGCTCGGTGCCTCGCAAGGGAAGTCAAGCTCTGTCGCGCAGTCTTTGCGCGGGCTAGTCTAGTGCGAGCCTGCTTGGCAAGCGCAATCTTACCCGAACCCGGACCGGGCTATGCCCAGCAGATTACTGCGGAAGCACGTATTATGTGGTGGACTCCGGGACCTGATCATGGCAATTTCTTGAAAGGGCGTCGGGTCCGTTGAAGGTCGTTCAGGTCTTGCTGAGCCCGCGAGTCGGAGGTGCAGAATCGCTGGCCGCTGGTCTAGATCGAAGCTGGCGATCGCTTGGCATCGCTACCTCAATGATCTATGTCGAGCCGCTAGACTGCAAACGTTCTCGACTCCGTCGAATCACGCACATGAGACGAGCAATCGTGAATTCCGGCGCCGACATCGTGTTGTCGCATAGTGCTATTCCGAATGTCTATGCCCGCCTAACGAGCCCTGTGCCAGTGGTCACCGTACTTCACAGCGCTTCAGATGATTTTGCCGACCGAACCTTACGCGTGGCAGAACGGCTTCTGCGGAGGAGAACACCTGCCGTCGTGGCAGTCGCCGATAGCCAGTTGGCGACGTACAAGTCCCGCTTTCGTGCAGCCACTACGAAGCTAGTCGTGATTCCCAATGGTATCCCGTCTGAGTGGGCGATGAAGGCCGCGGTATCACCCGCGCCCCGTGTGGTCGGTACAGTCGCACGATTCGCCTGGCAGAAGCGCCCTGATCGATGGTTGGAGTTGGCATGGCTCGCGCGGGAGGTGCTTCCACAACTCGTCTTTCGCTGGTGGGGCCCGATAGATACAAGCGACCCCCGAATTAGCGATCTCTTGGCCCAGTCGTGGCCATCGAATGCCGAGTTGCTGGAGCCTACTGAAGATCCAAACTCAACGTTAGCTTCCGTTGACATCATGGTGAGCACGGCAGACCGTGAAGCCCATTCGATTGCCTTGCTCGAAGCCGCTGCAACCGGACTGGTAATAGTCGCGCCACAGTCAATCTTAGGCGCGACCGCGGCGCACTTGCCGGCGGTTGTTCCTTACGAGACCGCGAACGTGCGCTCCGCGCTTGAGTCTCTACATCAGGCCGCCATGCACTGGCGAGATATCAGCGAGCGAGCCCACGGCGCGGCTGAGCATGTTGGCAGGAGTCACTCATTGGAGGCGGTAGCAGACGCCTACCTGACGCTCTTTAAGGAGATACTTCATGAGAGATAGCTGCTCAGACCCGGGCTTGGAATCTGATTCGCGTCGTGGAGAACGGGGAGTCATCCGCCGAGCGAGACAAGCGCGCGCTGGAGTAGGTTTTCAGTCTCTCGTCCTGACGGCTGCGACGGGCGTCAGTCAACTACTAACAGCAACTGTCTATCTGCTCGCTGCACGCTCGCTAGCCCCCGAAAGATTCGGAGTGACAGCCAGCGCAATTGCGTTGGGGATGTCGACGGCAGCGCTTCTTGACTTCGGCTCCAACGCATTGTGGACTCGGGAGGGTGCGTCTGGTCGCCTCTCCACCAGTGAAACGGCTAACCGGGCGGCCATGAAGACCCTCGTGGCGGTATTGGCAGCAATTGGTGTCGGCACCCTGTTGTACCTCACGAGGTTTGACATGATAGCCGCTCTCACGGCAGGCTCGATTGCGATAGCTACAGTTGTTGTGCAGACCGTATATGTGGGGTTGAGGCGCGTCTTTCGTGCGTCTGAGGTGGCTGTCTCCATGTTGGTCGACCGCGCTTCATCACTGGCGGTTTTCCTGTTGCTACTCAACGTTAGCGGAGCTGGCTTGGCGTTGGCGATTGGTCTGACAGTCGGTTCTCTGGTTGGCGCGTCATTGGCATGGACTTTTACTCCGGCGACATCTAGGCTAGTGCCGACAAGGTTTGAATGGTCGAACCCCTGGCGACAGACGAGCGGCTATGGCGTTGCGTCCCTGGCGTCTTCGATTCAGTCTTTGGAAGTCCAAGCGATTGCACTGTTTGGGGGCGGGTACGCCGTCGGCGGATATACCGCTGTGAACCGCTGGACTCAGCCCCTTGGTCTCATGGCTGGAGCCTTCAGTGCAGCAGCAATGCCGTTCGTGGCTAACAAGACTTCATGGCACGATTCTTGGCGGGCTGTCCGGCACGTGGCCTGGTTGCCGGCTCTGAGTATCTTGGCCGCGACTTTGGTGATCCCAGTGGCGCCTGTCATTGTATCTCTTCTTCTTGGGGAACAGTACGCGGAGGCCGCGACGGTCCTGCAGATTCTTGCTCTGGGCACCGTCGCGGGGGTGGTCAATCAACTTCTCACGATGTTTGCTCAGGCACGAATGCTGGATCGTAGGGTGTCTTTCGGCCTTCTAGTGTTGTCAGTAATTCAAGTGGTTGCTGTAGGTGTGGGAGCTGGGACTGGCGGTGCAGTAGGTGCTGCATGGGCCTCAAGCGGTTGTCAGTATGTTGTGTCGGCTTGGCTCGCAGTCGTAGTGCTTCGGGCGATAAGGTCTTCGAGTAGAGTGTGAGGCGAATATGCCAAGTTCTGAGTCGTTATCGAGGTCGGTCGAGTTCAGAGAATCCGTGCAGGAACTGGGCGCGCTGGTCGGCACGATCGGGGAGTATGGCACGGGGTTCTTCTCTGAGAACCTTCGAGTAGATGTAGAGGAATACTCGATCCGGGAAACTGGGGCGGTGGAGTGCACTTTAGTGATCCCGGTGTATAATCAGGTTGACTTCATTGAGGGGTGTCTGGATCACTTGAATGAATGTGTCCAGTTGGATTCCGATTTGGTTGTCATCTGTGATTCGCCGACCGATGGCACCACGGATCGGGTTAGGAGCTGGATCGATAGAATTGGCCGTTCAGGAGACTGCCGTTTTTCGCGAATAGTCTTGGCATTGCCTGAGTCGAGTGTCTTTGAGACGCTGTGTGACACCATCGGTTTTGCGTTGAGCAGATCGCCATACGTGATCGAGATCCAAGCCGACATGCTGGTAGACGATCCTGGATTTGATGTCGCACTTGTGAATTGGCTTAAGATGACGCCAGAGTTGCTGGTTGTTGGCGGTCGTGGCGCGCATACTTTCGGGGTCGCGGGGCTGTGTGGAGCGCACCTGTCAGGGGCAGTTTCACGGATAGTGGATCTCTTCTACAGGCACGTCTCGAAGTTGGTTGGTCCTGGCGGTTTCCGCCCAGTTGCGGCTCGTTTTGGAAATGCGGTGGGTCGAATTGCGGACTTGATTGAAATCCCCGAGAAGGATGTGAAACATGATCTCTTCCTCCACGAGACGGTCATGCGCGGCCCGCTGGCGCTGGACCTGAACATGCTCCGTTCGTTGGGTGGGTTTGACACGCGAAGGTTCTTTCTTGGTGGGGATGATCACGAATTGGCTCATCGTGCTTGGAAGGAACGGTCTTGGCGGGTCGGATATTGCCCGATAGCATTCGTGTCGCCGCTCGATATCGGCACTACGAGGCGCAAACGGACGGCCGAGGAACAGGCTGAGTATCTGAGAGTTTCGACCTATTACAATGAGGCACAGGCTGCCCTGCGTCAGGACTCGTGTACGCCGGGCGACTGTCGCAGACCCCCGCGATCCCGCCTTTTTGGGGCGCGTTCCGGTATGTGTCGTGACGAGGTCGATCGTTGATGGCACACGCTCGTTGTATTTGTATCCACATTCAGGCTCGTTCTGGACATCGTCTCAAGTATGTACGACATCTGGCACTCGCGGCTCGAACTAGAGGTGCCAAGTCGGTATTGGTGGCTCCTCCAGGGACTCTCGGCTCGCCGGAGATGATTTCACATCTGGGCGATCTTAGCGAGTCAATTCAGGTGATCGAGGCCGAGACTCGGTCTGTGAGGGATGTGATTCGTATCGCTGATAGTGTGGCCTGTGATCGTCTAGTCCTGCTGGATGGTGATCGATTCTTGCCGGGATTGGCATTCGACCCGCGTTTGTGTGCCTCTTATGATGTGAGAATTCTTGTTATGCGCACGTCAGTTCCGCGGCGAGGCCGTGCCTGGGGGACAGCCGCGAAGGCCTTTGTGAAGCGCATCACGATGTGGATCATCAATAGATCATCTCGAGTTCGGGCCCTTGAGCTGAGACCAAGTACGTGGTTGGGTTCGTCAGGACCCCCCTTTGTAAGGGATCCTATCGATGTCCCAGTGCGTTCGGGCTTGCCGCGCTTCGAGTTGGAAGCGGAGATATTCTGGTTCGGCGTCTTTGGGGCTATTACTCCACGCAAGAACTTGGCGCTCATAGCCCAGGCGCTGTCGAGCCTAAGCCTGCCCTCGGTTGGGCTCCTCATTCTCGGCAAGTTTGAGGATGGGCTCAGGCAGGCTGTGGACTTCGATCTGGAACTATTGCGGAAGTCGGGGTGCCATGTTAAGGTTGTTGATTCTGTTGTTCCCCATGAGACTTTGTGCGCTGGGATCTCGGCTGTTAATTGTGTGATCGTGGCTCACTCGAACGAGGGGCCTAGCGGTATCTTCTCCCTCGCATTGGCGTATGGGACGCCGGTACTGGCGGCTGGTGCTGAGTCCCTGATGCACGAGGTGAGGACTTGCGGTGATCGAGCCTCGTGGGTGCCGTTGGAGCTTGCGAGCCTGATGAACGGACTGAACGCCATTGTCAGGCGCCATGTAGTGTTTGATCCCCTCACTTTTGCATCTCCAGACGAGTTTACTGAAGGATTGCTTGGTTGATAGATCCACTCCTCACCGCCTAAGTGAGATTGGGTTTCGCCCGGTAGTTCGTGGGTGCGCCAGAGGGGGTCAGACTACGGGGCTCCTGCTGCCGTACGGCATGACTCGGGACTTCGTGAGTTTCGGGGCTTCCGCTCTAACGAATGTCCTGCCATGGGCAGAAGGAGTGATGGCCGGGGCGGCGGTTCACAGGATGAATGCGAGGGTGGGGCTTCGTCTTCGAGCAGGGGATACGGGCCCGTGAATCGTTGGACATGAACCGCAATGAGCAAGAGAGCGTCCCGCTCAGTGGACGGGGATCGGGCGCATGTGAGTACCGGCGAAGGAGAGAGTGTATTACTGTTGCATGGGGAGCGGTGCACAGTCGCATTGACGGTTCGATTCGACGGCTCCAGAATCGCCATCGAGAAGCCGATTCGTGGGCGCTTGCGGTCCTTGGCGCGCTCACTGATTGCAACAACTCGGGTGGTCCCGTCGATGCGGTCCGCCTATCGTTTCGGCTCGACCCCTTCGAGCACCGCAACCGCGGTGATGGTCAGCTGTTCTGAGGCCCCACGCTGCCATGCACCGGCGATGGACGACTCACCGAGCCAGGAGGTGCCGCGTAGCGACGGTGTTCACCGAGGATGGCCCCCACGTAGAGGTTTGTAGCCGACTGGCCTGAGTGGGGGCGACGTCTGGCTGCATGTCGCGTAGACTCACGCACATGTTACGCAAGGTTCTCATCTATGGAACTGCGCTGCTACTGGAGGTGGCCCTTGTGGTCGCAGCACTGGGCACTCCTGTGCTCATTCCTGCAATACCCCTTGCGCTCGTCGCGGCAGTGCTGATAGGCCGTGGGTGGGGGCGGTTGCTGCTTTACGTACTGGGTGCTCTCTTCGTTTTCCAATCGGGAGAAGACGGGGCCCTACTCAAGATGGCGTATCTCGCAGTCGCACTCGTCGTTATCTCAATTGCTACGGTTCGCTCTCTCAGACACGTGGACACGTTGTGGGGGCGACCCTTCCGAACCCCGATGTTTGGGTCAGCGATACTGGCCACGGTGATAGCCATCGCAATGATCAATGGACTCTCGCTCGGGATGTCCCCGGCCAGCGTCGTCCGAGATGCAACGACCTATATTCTCATCGCTGGAGGCGTGCCCATCGCATTGGACGCTGCCGCGGAGTTTCGCTTGAGTGCGGCTCAGAGGCTCGTCATCTTGGTCACGGTGATAGCAGGAACTTCCTTTGCTGTCACGTTCCTGACTTTGCGTGGCGTGAGTTCCCTGACAATTGATCGCATTGGGCTTGCGTCCATGATGGCGCTGAGCATTGGCGTGTCCCTCTCTCTTGTGAGAGGCCTTGGGCAGCAGCATGTTAGGTGGATGTGGCTTCTGTACGGTGGCCTGCTGATCGGTCTGGTGCTCCTCACCGGGTCTAGGACCGGACTTGTTCTGTTCGCCGCGTTTGCGGGCGTGCTAGGACTCCGGGCATCCGGACGGGTCCCGCTAACCCGAGCACTGTCAGGTGCTCTTGGGTTGGGGGCCGTGATCGCGGCCATATTGTGGCTCGCCTCGGTCACCGTTACGTCGGCCGAATTCTTGCTCACACGCATAGAGGTTGCCCTAACTGCAATCAGTGCCGGCGCGTCGACCGACGCTTCGGGAGTCATGAGAGCGGAAGCCACGCAGTATGCGCTCGTCATCTGGAGCGATCATCCTGCTTTCGGTTGGGGTTTCGGACAGAGCTACCCAAGCCCCAAGCCAGGGGTGGGGTCCGTCGAGTTCCAGTTGGATACACCTGCCCTGTTTCTCGCGAAATTTGGCGTCGTCGGCACGCTCATGATCGTCGCTGCGATGATTTTGATTATCCAACCCGCCTTTGTGAAACTGCCCGTCGTCGGCCGCATTCCAGAGCAAACCGTTGCCACTGGGGCATTATGCGTTTGGCTGACAACCCTAATCTTTGGCGCTACAACTGAGGACAAGGGCTTTTCGCTCGCAGTGCTACTTTGCATTCTCCTTATGGCAGCCTCGTATCGAGAGCGTTTGGATCGGCTGAGGGACCGACCCAACATAGACGCGCCTGGCCGCAAGTCTCTGACCGGGCGCGGCTTGCTTGAGCGTCGTCCGAGGGGTGATGGTGGTGAGTTCCCCGACGCCGCAATGGTCTGAACCGCCCACAGCGACCGATTTCGAGGAGCATGACGATGCCCGACTCCACTTTCCTCTCCCGTGTCACCGGTGGCCACTGCTAGATGTCCGCCCCTCACACTGCTATAGCGTGGTGTTCGCGCGCCACTGAAACGCGACGCTCAAGCTAGTTTGCATGGAAAACATCGCGTGTATAGACCTTGTGGCTCACGGTCTGCAGCTCCGGCGACCGGCGGTTCGCGAGGATGAGGTCGGCGCGTGAAGTGAACTCAGCCAGATCGCAGATCATTTCGGCCTGCATAAAGGTGGGGGCGCTGATCAGGGGCTCGTAGATGATGACCGTGGCACCGGCCGAGATGAGTCGTCGGATGACTCCCTGGACGGAGGATTCACGGATGTTGTCCGAGTCCGTCTTCATCGTGAGGCGGTGCACGCCGATGACCTCTGAATTGTGGGCCAGAATGTCCGCGGCAATGAAGTCCTGCCGGGTCTGATTCGAGTCCACGACCGCCCGAATGAGGTTCTGGGGAACGTCGCGGTAGTTGGCCAGAAGTTGCTGGCTATCCTTGGGAAGGCAGTATCCGCCGTACCCGAAACTTGGGTTGTTGTAGAAACTGCCAATTCTTGGGTCCATGCACACACCCTCAAGAAGCATCTTCGTGTCCAAGCAGTGTTGCATGGCAAACGTGTCCAACTCGTTGAAGTAGGCAACACGGAGGGCGAGAAACGTATTGGCGAAGAGTTTAATCGCTTCAGCCTCGGTGGAGCGGGTGATCAAGACTGGAGCGGTTCCATGGGCGCACTCCTGCAGTAGTCTGGCGAACTCCTCCGCGTCCTCGCCTGGATCGCTCACGACTATGCGGGAAGGGAAGAGGTTGTCATGCAGGGCGCGGCCCTCTCGCAGGAACTCGGGTGAGAACAGAACCCTGAGGCCGGGACGTGCAATCCGAGTGCGCGCGGTGTAGCCCACGGGGACGGTCGACTTGATTACCACGGTGGAGTCGGGGGCCAGTTCTTCAACCCGGTCGAGCACCGCTTCGATCGATGATGTGTCGAACTCGTTGAGAGCGGGATCGTAGTTGGTTGGAGTGGCGATGATGATGAATCGCGCGTTCGTGAAGGCTTCAGCCGCATCGGTTGTGGCACGCAGGTTCAGGGGGACTTCGGTAAAGAAGCGCTCCAGTTCGGCGTCGGCTAGTGGGCTCCGGCGCTCATTGACGGCACTCACGCGCTCAGGGTTGATGTCCAGTGCGATCACTTCATGGCGCTGAGCGAGTAGCGTAGCGTTGGCCAATCCCACATATCCCAGTCCTGCGACGCAGATCCGCATGTGCCCCCCTTGTTGAAAGATCGCTGTCAGCATAGCGTCGCCGTCGAGACGGGAAGAAATCGGGGGGGCGCCAAATCCGCACGGGGTCTCGTCAATGATTCGTTTACCCTGAACTCACTTTCGTTAGCCTACGTCGGGCTCGGATTGGCCGGTTCCGGATGGTCTGCAGTAGCCTCGTTCGAGAGGTTGGCTGTCTACGGGATGGGGTCAACATGTCATTACTCTCGCGAATCGAGAATGCTCCGAGACGCTACCCCTGGGGCATTCCAGGCGGCATCTCCGAACTGCTCGGGTGGCCGCAGTGTGATCTGTCGGAGGCTGAGCTATGGCTCGGATCCCATCCGCTCTCACCCAGCCGGCTGTGGGCGCCCACCTCGTTCGAGACGCTGGAGCAGTGGGAACGTGAGTCTGGTCAGCGTCTCCCCTTCTTGCTCAAGGTGCTCACGGCCGCTGAGCCACTCTCCCTCCAGGTTCATCCGTCGACCAGCCAGGCCCGAGAAGGGCACGAGCGCGAACAGGCCTCAGGTATCCCGCTGGACTCTCGAGGCAGGAACTACAAGGACCCCCACGCCAAGCCCGAGATGATCGTCGCCGTCCGCGATGGCTTCGAAGCTCTCTGTGGCTTCCGGCCCCCGGAAGAGGTGATCAAGGCAGTCGTCATGCTGGAGACAGGTGCTGTCGATACGGCACCGTTTGCGCACTGGCGCTCGCTCATCAGAGACGGGGCCCTTGCGCCAGCGGTGGAGTGGCTCCTCTCAGGCGATCCGCTCGTCGGGCGCCTCATGGCCGAGCTGGGGAGACTCGTGGACGGGCCTTCAGCGGGCCTCGCCGTCGCACGGAGACTGCTCGAGCGCTATCCGAGCGACCCAGGGGTAGCGGTGAGCCTGATGCTCAATCACGTTGTGCTGCAGGAAGGCGAGGCTCTCTGGCTCGCAGCCGGGACCATCCATGCTTACCTTTGCGGGGTGGGCATCGAGCTCATGGGGCCAAGTGACAACGTGCTGCGTGGTGGCTTGACGGCCAAGCACGTCGATGTCCCGGAGTTGCTTAAGGTGCTCGACTTCGAGGCAGGCCCGCCGCCTCGTCTCCTGCCAATCGGGGAGGGCCCCCACGTGCGGGCTTACCTGCCATCGACGCATCCTTCGGGGAGAGATGTCGAGTTCTGGCTCAGGGAGGTCACGGGCGACGCTCAGGTCCAGACGTCGGGTCCGGCGATCCTGCTTGTGATCGCGGGCGAGTTCGAGGTGGGCGCGATCGGCGAGACACAGATCGTGGCTCGAGGTGAGGCTATCTTCTGTTCAGATGCAGGCGTCATCACGTTCAAGGGGAGTGGTCAGGCGTTCGTCGCTGCAACCTGAACCGTGGTGGACATAGAAAGGGTGGCGCCCCCATGTGGGAGCGCCACCCTTGTCAGGTGCGGATGGTGACTACCGCTGGGCCTTCGTGAAGCCGGCAGCCTGAGCAGCCTCCTCGGAGGCGAACCAGACCTCCGCGATGGTGCGCTCGTAGCCGCCACTGCCGGCCACGTGGTACTTCTTCGACCGCTCGTTGCCCTTGATGGTGTAGCCCTCCGGGGGCTCGGAGCCCACGTAGGCACCCTCACCGTAGGCGGACTCGGTGGCCGCGACACCCGGCTCGTCGACCGGCTCAGGCTCCCCACCGTCGTGGTAGGCCGGGGCCTCGTCCTCGCCGATGTCCTGCGGGGCGACGTAGTCGTGGCCGGTGGGTGGGGCGCCCTCGGAGGTCATGTCGGTCTGGTCCTCGACCTCGTCTGCGGGCAGGACCACCTCGTCGACGTCCGGTTCCGGGGTGGTGTCGGAGGCGAACTTCGCGGCGGTGGAGAAGGTGTCGTTGTTGTTGACGTAGGCCTTCGACGGCTCGTGGGCCGTCCAGCCGTCGTCCTTGGGGGCCAGGAAGTGGCGGACAGCGGCCACGGCGCCCGCGACGATCGCGGTGATGGCCAGGAACTTGCCGAAGCTCTTCCACTTGCTCTTCTTCGGCGGGAGCTCGAGCTCGCCCTTGAGGGCAGCCATGGCGGCGGTGCCACGCTTGCCGGCCTCGACGACGACGGCGTGACCGGCCGCAGCGTGCAGGGCGTCCTGAAGCTTGGGCAGCAGGTCGTCCTCCACCTTCTCGCGGGCGGCGTCGACGGCGGGGGTCACCTTGTCGAGGGCGTCCTTGATGACGGGCTCCAGATCGTCCAGCCTGCGGGATACGAAGTCTGCCGAGCGCACCTTCGCGTCGTGCAGGATGGGGCCGGCCTGCTGGCGGGCCTCGTCGAGCAGGTACTGGGCGCGTTCGATGCCTTCCTTGAGGGCATGCTGTCCGTACTCGGCGGCGGCGGAAGCGGAATCCGCGGCGGCCTTCTTCAACTCTTGTGACTTCCTCACAAGTACCTCCTTGGTTGTGGCTACTCACCCCGAGGATCCGGCTTGCCGCCGGCCACCCACTCGGGTTGTGGCGGCTGCGGAGCCTCGGGCGAGTGACTCGGTGCGCTTGGCGATTCGGCTCGGGTCGGCGCGGTCGCCTCCGTGGCCCCCAGGTGGAAGGCGCTCTGGTTCTGGGGGGTGAGAGCGATGGGTGGTTGGGGCATTGGGACTCCTACTGACTTGTTCAACCGGGACAATCCCGGCATGGGGGTAAGCCTCCCATGGGGTCCGCGCGGTTGTCTGTGTGAACCTGCCGTCGCTGATGCGTGCCCAGGCCCATCGTCGGCCGATCGGTCTTGGCAAGGGCTGCCCGAGCTCGCGTTGGTTCAGGTGCTCGATACGTTTGCCCAATTGGGTCGGTGGGAGGGTGGGAGGTCTGTGGTGAGTGATCGGCTGAGCCGGGAACAGTTCTACGACGCGCTGGCGGAGTTGAACGAGGCTGGCCTCAAGAAGGCGCTGTGGACGGTGTACTGGCGCGGATCCGCGCCCGTGCGGGATCGCGTCATGGCCGCCGTCGATCCGTCCTATGGTGCGGCGCAGGCTTCCCGGGTATCTCGGGAGGCCGAGGTGGATGCTGGCGCTGTGTTCGCCGAGGTGCGGCAGTTCGCGGCGCTGGCGCGGCGAGGTTCATATTTGGCAGGCGACAGGAGCGTCTCCCCGAAGGAGCGGACGCGTTGGCGGTTCACGTTCCAACGCCTCGTCAAGGACATCACCCAGGCGCTTGCCGGCCGCGACGTCGATCCCGCGGCGTCCGCCATGGCGACGCTGATCGACCTTGCCAGCGAGCTCAAGTCGTTCGACTACTTCCGCTCCGACGACCCGGTGGAGGCCGCCCGGGTCGTGGTGTCCGACGCGGTGGCGGTGATGTGGGCGGCGATCCGGAGGGAGCATGGCCATGCGGCGTTCTCCGAGGTAGCGGCCGCGCAACTGCTTCGCTGGGAGGAGCCGTGGGGGTGGACCCGCAGGGGCGACGGCTGGGTGAGCGGGAAGGAGACGTCGCTGGCGAAGGTCGTGGCGGGGATGCTCCCCGTCGACGACGCGTGGGGGCCGTTCGCCGACGCGTACCTGCGGGCCCTCGACGTCGTGGCGCAGGGGCACGCCGACGGTGGACGCGAGGGCAGCCGGGCCCGGTCCACCCGCCTGGCTGAGTGGCACGGCATGCTGCGTGAGCGCCTCGCGGACGGGGACTACGCAGACCGGTTGGACCTCCTCGCGCACCACCCAGCCCTTACCGGGCGTAAGTAGTCCACGCGAGACGGGCGTGAGCGAGGAGTTCCGACGGGAATGGATGGACGGTCTTGCCCTGCCTGGCGAGATGTTAAGCGGGGGGTACAACACGCCGATGGGACACTCGGAGGGTCAAGGGCCAAGCGCCCCGATGGGGGATGACCTCGACGCCGTCTGGTCTGCGGCCGCCGGCGCCGCTACTGGTGATGACCCCGAGGCAGGCGGGTGCGCCGTGGCGGTGAGTTTCCACCTTGGCCGCGAAGCGCAGCAGGGAGGCTGCTGCGGAGTCCACGTCCTGAGGGTTCAGCTTGACCTCGAAGGCAGCCCACCGTCCGCCACGGGTGGACAGATGGCGTCGACCTCATGGCCGTTGGCGTCCCGCCAGGAATCCACTCGGCCGCGAAGTGGCTGCGCGTAGATGCGCAGGTCGCGGATCACCAGGGCTCCGAAGTGAAAGCCCAGGGCCTCCGGATCAGTTCGGAGTTCGCGGGTTCCGATGCCCAGCGCGGTCGTGCCCAGAGAGGGATCCACGAAGTAGCGCACGGGAGCGGTTCTTAGCCTGGTCCGGGAGCGCATGTGAGGCCGCCAGGCTGCTGAATCATCGAGCAGCTTCAGCCTGTCGAGCGCCTCCAGATAGCCAGTGATGGTCTCGTGGGCAATGGGCCCGGCCTCGCCGCCCACGTCCTTGGCGAGCTCAGTGAGTTTGGCTGCCTGCCCGACTGAGCGGCCGAGTGCCGCCAAGAGCCGCATGAGGGCGGTTGGGTTCCGCCGGTGCCCCATGGCGGGGATGTCGATCTCCACGATTTGGCTCACATAGTCGTCAAGCCAATCCCGGGCGAGGTCCTCGCTGGCACCCAACAACTCCGGCCAACCACCGACGACGATTCGGTTGAGCAGTTCCTGGAACGAGAGCGAGGAGCCCTGGCCTGGCTGAGGAGAGCCATCAAGCAAGGCCGCGAGAGAGATCTGCCCTGACGAGTGACCGGACTCGAAGAGGCTCATGGGACGCATCTGGATGGTGGCGAACCTGCCAGCGCCCGAGTGCCTGTTGGCATCGTCGCGAGGTTTACGGCTAACTCTGAGTATTGCCTAGACGGAATTGCCTAACTTCTGCGGGTTCCTGCCTGGCGTTGGCCGCGCACGCAGAAGGGCGGAGCCCCCATCTGGGGAGCGCCGCCCTTGTCAGTTGCGGTTGTAGCTACCGCTGGGCCCTCGTGAAGCCGGCGGCCTTGGCAGCGTCCTCGGAGTTGAACCACACCTCGGCGATGGTGCGGTCATACCCACCGCTGCCTTCCATGTGGTACTTCTTCGAGCGCTCGTTGCCCTTGATGGTGAAGCCCTCCGGCGGCTCGGTGCCCACGTAGGCGCCCTCACCGTAGGCGGACTCGCTGGCCGCGACACCCGGCTCGTCGACAGTCTCCTCGGTGCCGCCGTCGTTCGGCTGCTCCTCGGCCGCAACCTCGGAGATGCTCGCCTCGGCGGCTTCGGTCTCGGCTGGGGCCTCGGTCTCGGGCTCCTCCGCTGGCTCCACCAGTTCGTCAGCCTCAGGCTCGGGGGCAGTGTCGGCGGCGAACTTGGCGGCGGTGGAGAAGGTGTCGTTGTTGTTGACGTACGCCTTCGACGGCTCGTGCGCCGTCCACCCGTCGTCCTTCGGTGCCAGGAAGTGCCGCACCGCCGCAACAGCGCCGGCGACGATGGCGCCGATGGCGAGGAACTGGAAGAAGGCCTTGGTCTTGGACTTCTTCGGCTTCGCCTCCAGCTCACCCTTCAGCGCGGCGACGGCGGCGCCACCACGCTTGGAGGCCTCCACGAGGGCGGGGTGCTCGGCGGCGGCGTGCAGGGCATCCTGGAGCTTCGGCAGGAGATCGTCCTCCAGCAGCTCGCGGGCAGCCTCGACGGCCGGGTTCACCTTGTCCAGCGCGTCCTTGAGATGGGGCTCAAGGTCATCGAGTCGGCGTGACGCGAAGTCTGCGGAACGCACCTTGGCGTCGTGCAGGAGCGGGCCGGCCTGGTGGCGGGCCTCGTCCAACAGGTCCTGGGCACGCTCAAGGCCTTCCTTGAGTGCGTGCTGTCCGTATTCGGCGGCGGCGGAAGCGGATTCCGCGGCGGCCTTCTTCAGCTCTTGTGACTTCTTCACAAGTTCCTCCTCTGTTGTGGCTCGTAATCGAGCAGTTTCTACGCTACCCGTTTGTGGGGTTCATGCAACAGGGGTTGGTGGATTGCTTGGTCGGGTCAGCGGGAGAGGTCGCGTTTCCTGGGTTTCGAGGCGCTTCGCGGCACCTCAGCCAGCGGGGGAGGGCCGCTTCGGGGGCACCTCAGCCAGCGGATCAGCTTGCGTTTCATAGGCTTCGAGGCCGCTTCGCGGCACCTCAGCCAACGGATATGGTCGTCGCGTGAGTTATCTGGTGCTGGGGAACCTGACGTGTGCCGTCCTGCTGGCGATCTCCGGGATGGCGAAGCTGGCCGCCAGGAGCGAGACCCGAGACGCCTTCCAGGCGCTCCGGCTGCCCGGGTGGCTGCGCCGCTCGCCCGCGCCGGCCCTGCTCCCGTGGGGTGAGCTGTTGCTGGCCTTGGTGCTGGTGGTGGGGTCCGGCTGGGTGCTCGTCGGGGGAGCGGTGGCGTCGGTGGCGCTGTTCGGCACCTACACCGTCATCATCGCGCGGGCGCTCCGGTTCGACGAGCCGGTGCGCTGCAACTGCTTTGGCGCCCTGGGCTCGCACGACGTGTCCCCGCGGACGCTGGCCCGCAACGTCCTCTTCCTGCTGCTGGCCCTGCTCGGCTTCATGGCCGTGATCGCCGGCGAGGACGTCTACGGATTGGACGCAGACGGCTGGGGTTGGCTCGCGATGTCGGCCCTCAGCGCCCTCGTCGTCACACTGTCCCTGCTGCCCGGGCCGCAGCCCGCCCGGGCAGGCTCGGGGGCGGGCGCGCTCGGCTTCGCGCCGAACCTCGCCCTCACCGCTGTGGAGAGCGGCGAGAGAGTGCGGCTCCGGGCCCTGGCGCGTGAGCACGGCGGGGTGGTGCTCCTGTTCGTGGTGTCCGGCTGCGGGGGGTGCGAGCGCGTGCTCAACCAGCTGCCCCAGTGGCTGGAGCAGGTGCCCGGGCGCGTGGTGGTCCCGGTGCGGCCGTCGGGCTCCGAGCTGGACGACCCGAAGTGGAAGGACCTCGCCCACCTCCACGAGGACTGGGGCTCCAACGTCTCCCAGGCGCTGGGCGGCGCGTTCACCCCGTCGGCGGTGGAGCTGGACGCCACGGGCGCCGTCGTGGGTGCCCCCGTGACGGGCGAGCAGAAGGTGCGGGACCTGATTCTCCGCCCTGTGCTGGAGGCCGCTGCAGCGGCCGTTGAGGCCGAGCGGGAGCCCGTGGAGCCGGCGCCGGTGGTGTCCGAGCCCGCCGTCGTCGAGGAGGAGGACGACGGGCTCGAGGACTACGAGCGCATGCCCATCCCCGACGGCGTGCTGCTTCGCCCCGACGGCGAGCCCGTCACGCTGAGGGCGCTGGCCGGGCAACAGGCGCAGCTGCTGGTCACCATCAACTGCCTGTGCTCGCCGGCGCGGGCCGGGATTGCCGGGATCGAGGAGTGGCAGAGCCGGCTGCCCGTGCTGCAGGTGCGGCTGGTGCCGTCCATCCGCCCCCGCGCGGCGGGCACCATCCCAGCGGAGGTGGAGAAGGTGTCGCTGTACGACCACGCCGGGCTCGCGGCGAAGGCCCTGGGCGCCACCGGGCAGGTGGCGGCGGTGCTGCTGGGCGCCGACGGGATGATCGCCGGCGGCCCCGTCACCGGGATCGACGAGGTGGAGCAGTTCGTGGCCGACATCGAGGCCCAGCTCCCTCCGGCGGAGTGACCCGCTTGCCCCGCTCTGACACACTGGACCCGACCAAGAAGGCAACGAAAGGACACGCGTGAGCACCGCTACGCTCCACACGAACCACGGTGACATCGTCATCGAGCTGTTCCCCGACCACGCCCCCAAGACCGTCGAGAACTTCGTCGGCCTCGCCACCGGCACCAAGGAATACGCCGACCCCGCCACGGGCAAGAAGACCACCGGCAACTTCTACGACGGTCTCACCTTCCACCGCGTCATCGACGGATTCATGATCCAGGGCGGCTGCCCGAACGGTGACGGTCGCGGCGGACCGGGCTACCAGTTCGGCGACGAGTTCCACCCCGAGCTGACGTTCAACAAGCCCTACCTGCTGGCCATGGCCAACGCCGGCCCCGGCACCAACGGCTCCCAGTTCTTCATCACCGTGGGCCCAACCCCGCACCTCAACCGTCGCCACACCATCTTCGGTGAGGTGAAGGATGCCGAGAGCCAGAAGGTTGTCGACTCGATCACCAGCACGAAGGTGGGACGTGGTGACAACCCGATCGAGCCGGTTGTGATCAACTCGGTCACGGTCGCCTGACCCCTCCCGCTGGCTGAGGTGGCGCGGAGCGCCCTCGAAGCCTTGGAGTCTGAAGTGCAAGACGCCCGCCGGCTGACGCCGGCGGGCGTTTCGCATTCTCGTTGGATGAGACCCCTACCGTTGGCTGAGGTGGCGCGGAGCGCCCTCGAAGCCTAAGAAGGGTGACCTTGTCAGCTCGCGTTTCATAGGCTTCGAGGCCGCTGCGCGGCACCTCAGCCAGCGAAGTGGGTTCGCGGCTGCCGCGTCGAGCACCTCAGCCACGAAGTGGCGCGTCGAGACTCCTCAGCCATCGGGAGGGTGTGTGGTCAATTGGAGATGCCGACCCAGAGCCCGTCCCGGGCCCTCGTCATCGCGACATACAGCTCGCGGCGGGTGAGGTCCCAGCGTTCGCGGGCCGTGTCGTCGGCCGGTGGCTCCGTGATGGTGTGCTCGTTGCGGATGTCTGGAATGAGGACCTGCTTGAACTCCAGGCCCTTCGCGCGCTTGATGGTGCCCACCTTCACCGCGTCGACAGGGACGCCGTTGTACTTCTCCAAGTCCACGACAGGGAAGCCGGCCTGCTCGAGGGCGCGAGCTGCGTCGCGGGCCGCCCACCGCGAGATGCACAGCACCGCCACGTCGCCGACGCCGGTGCCGATGTCCGTGGTGACGGTGCGGACCCGGGCGATGAGGGCATCATTGAGTTCGCGACGGCTGCCGCAGTGTGCGATGACGGGTTCTGCCCCCTTCCGCGGGATGCTCGAGGGCACGTCGCCGCGGGCGAGGACGCCCTCGATGTCGGCGTACTCGTCGCCGGCCACGAGACGCTGGGCGAAGTTCACGATCTGGGCGGTGTTGCGGTAGTTGATGTCGAGCACCACGCCGCGGCCCGCGACCGAGATCCCGGCCTCGCCCAGGGTGTATCCGCCGGGGTAGATCGACTGCTGGCCGTCCCCGATCAGCGTGAACCCATCCGGCTCGTCGCCGACCAGCAGGTGCAGCATGCGGATCATGGCGCAGGACAGGTCCTGCGCCTCGTCCACGATGACCGCGGAGTACGCGCCGGTCATGGGCTCCCGGCGGAGCTCGGCCTCGGCCAGGAGGATCAGGTCCGCGTAGTCGATGATCCCGCGGCTGCGCAGCTCGGCATCGTAGGCCTCGTGGAGCCGCCACACGGCCTCACGCCCCGAGAGCTGCAGGGTGCGGCGCCGCCCGGTGCGCGCGAGATCGGCATAGTCCTCGAACCTGGTGATGCCTCGGCCCTTGAGCACGTGCTCGATCTCGTCCTCCCAGTAGCGCCGGTCCTGCGAGCTGCCGAGGACTGACGGGGCGCCGACGCGGTGCCACGCGGCGTCGAAGGCCTCCCGGGATTGGACAGGTTCGATGCGGTGAGGGACCCCGCGCTCCCGCAGGATCCGGCGCGCGAAGGCGTGCGCACCGACGAACTCGACACGGTCCACCACCTCCGGCGCCAACCGTCGGAGCAGCTCGTGCAGAACGTCGGGCAGCGTGCGGACATACGTGGTGACCAGGATGCGTCCCGGCTGGTTGCGGGCCAGGTGCGCGGCGCGGTGCAGGCCGACGACCGTTTTGCCGGTGCCCGCCGGGCCGCGGATGCGCGACGGGCCGGGAAAGGAGCGTCGGACGAGCTTTGCCTGTTGTGGATGGAGGAAGGACATCCACTCCTCGATTGGCTGGGCGAGGATGCCTTCGAGGAGGGCATCGTTGACCTCCTCAGGGGTGAGGAGCGCGTCCTGCTGGGCCTGGTGTGGCGGGGGTGGGGTGACGGGGCTGGGGGCCGCTGGGACGACAGGCGCCGGGATGGTCACGGACACAGGCGCGGGGGCGGAGGCCTGAGGGAAGAAGCTGAGCGCGCGGCCCATCACGGTGTCGACCTGCGTGGGCGTCAGCCGATTGCCGTGGCGAGCGATCGCGCTGAGAGCGTCCCGCTCGCCGACGATGCGGATCCCGCTGACGGTGGCGTCGAGGCCGCTACGTCCAGCCATGACGACGAGGGAGCGGACCTCCCCGGGTGCGAGGCCAACCTCGGCGAGGTCGGCCTGGGTGACGTCGACCAGGTCGTTGAGCATCAGGAGCTCGTCGGTGACGTCGTCGTCGCCGCGCAGGACCCGGCCGTTGTCGATGCCGACCTCCTTCCAGGCCTTCGTGTCGACGATGAAGACGCCGCCGGGGCCCACGACCACGAGGTCGACTTGGGCGCGTCTGGTACCAGGCCAGCGGCGGTCGGGCAGGAGGAAGTAGCCGAGCGCGGAGAGGGGAGCGAGGGTGCGGGCGGTCTGACGCTCGGTGGTCTCCGCGATCCCGAAGCGCCCCGCTGCGGCGCGGGCCTCGGCGGCGGCCTTGGCGTGGGCGTCGGCGAGGGCGAGTTGGCGTCGGGACTCGGCGCCGGCGGAGTCACCGGCGACCATGCGGGGTCCGTCCGGTGTCGCGGCGCTGGATCACGTGAGGCCTTCGGTGCTGGGTGGGGCGGGTTGAGCGCCCTCAGTATTGCAGTGGGCCCGGTTCACGGGTCAGTCAGGCAGGGGGAGTCAGAACTCGCGGTGCAGGTGCGCCACTTGGCTTCTCGCGCCTCAGTACAGGCAAAGGCCTCCCTACCGCTGGCTGAGGCGGCGCGGAGCGCCCTCGAAGCCTAAGAAGGGTGACCTTGTCAGCTCATGTTTCATAGGCTTCGAGGCCGCTCCGCGGCACCTCAGCCAACGAGGGGGGGGCTTGCCGCTGCGCGTCGAGCACCTCAACCGGCGAAGGGGGCGGGCCACCCACCGCGGCCGCAGCCGCCACCGCGGCCGCAGCCGCCACCGCTGACTCCGCCGCTGAGCGGCCATGGCACCGTCACCGGGCTACCCTGAAGTGACTCGCGAGATATGGAACGGATATGGGTGTGCGAATCGCCGACTTGGCAGACGCTCTGACCATGGGCGGTGACCTCTCCAGCTACTACGACCGGCAGGCTGACGAACTGGTCTGGGTCTTGGGCGACGAACTCTCCACCGCGGAGGACCTTCCCGAAGCCGCCGACTTGGCCGAAGCGGCCACCTACACGAACAGCGGCGACGTGGACTCCCTCAAGCTCGCCCTCCTGATACTCGAGGACGCCACCGACCGGTTCGTGCCCCTGCCGACGAAGTTCGACGTCGACGAGCACTCCATCATGGTCGACTTCACCGACACCCTGCCTGAGTCTGGACTGCGGCAACAGCTGTGGGACGGTTTGCACCGCGCTGGCGCGTTCCGAAGGTTCAAGGACCTCGTCCACCGCCACGACCTCGCCGACTCCTGGTACCGCTACCGCGACGAGCAGTTCACCAGGATCGCCCGCAAGTGGGCCGACGACAACAACATCACCCTCGTCGAGCAGCCCAGGTAGCGGCGGGCCCGCTACCGTTGGCTGAGGTGCCGCGCAGCGGCCTCGAAGCCTAAGAAGGGTGACCTTGTCAGCTCGCGTTTCATAGGCTTCGAGGCTCGTCGCTGCGCTCCTCGCACCTCAGCCAGCGGAGGGGCTCAGCCCACGAAGAAAGGGTCAGAGCTCGCGACGCTCGAAGACCTTCACCGCCGCCAACACCAGGACCACGGCCAGGGCCGCCGTCGTGAGGGCGGGCCACAGAATGTCCACCTCGACGTCCGCCCCGAGCGCGACCGGGGCGTTGATCATCCCCGCCGGCGTCCAGCGGAGCATCGGGCCCCAGATCCCAGACAGCATCAGAAGGAAGAAGAAGCCCAGGCCGATGCCGGCCGCGCCCGCGCCCGAGTCCACAGCGGCGGAGCCCAGCAGCACCACCGCCACGAGCAGCAGGGCGAACAGCAGCCACGCCGCCGTCGCCGCCAACAGCGGGCCGAACGGCGCGTCGGGGAACCAGATCAGCGTCACGCCCCAGGTCACCAGCATCCCGGCCAGGGTGGCGCCAATGAGGAGGATCGCCGTCGAGACGAACTTCGAGAGCACGAAGCCCGCGCGCGACACGGGCTTGGTCAGCACCATGATCGCGGTGCCCGAACGCTTCTCGCCCGAGATGGCGCTGCCCAGCATGATGATGAGGGCGAAGCCGACAATCTGGCTCAGGTTCTTGGTCCACTGGGCGTAGGAGTCCACCCAGGTGGGGTCCGGCATCACGCCCGCGAAGACGTCGCCGCCCAGCGTGGCGAGCAGTTCGGCTGTGTAGGCGGCCGTCGGGGGCCCGGTGACGGCCGAGAACAGCAGGATCCCCGGCAGCACGAAGATCCGCCACGTGCGGAGGATCTCGCGCAGGTCCTTGGACAGGAAGGCTCGGAAGCTCATCGGTTCACCCCCACGAGGCCCACAAACACGTCCTCCAGCGAGACCTCGAGCTCGTCGAAGCGGCGCAGCCCCAGCCCCAGCCCGGCGACGATTCCGGGGGTGGCCTGGCGTGCGGCGTCGAGATCGCTGACGATCACGTCGATGGCCTGCGGGTCGCCGGCCACGGGGGTGTGGCGGACGCACCACGGCTCGGCCGCGACAGCCGCGGTGAGCGCCTCGATGCCGTCGGTGACGGCGATCCGTACCGTCGTCGAGCCGCCATGGGAGCGGCGGAGGTCGGCGACCGTGCCCTGGACGACGAGCCGGCCGCGGTCGAGGACGGCCACCTGGTCGCAGATCCGCTCCACGTCGCCAAGCAGGTGGCTGGAGAACAGGACGGTGGTGCGGCCGCGGAGGGAGGCGATCATCTGCAGCACCTCCGCGCGGCCGAGGGGGTCCAGGGCGGAGGTGGGCTCGTCGAGGATCAGCAGGTCTGGTGCGTTGATGAGCGCCTGCGCGATCCCGAGGCGCTGCTTCATGCCGCGCGAATAGCCGCCCACCGGGTTCTTGTTCCCGGCCAGTCCCGCCATCTCGAGGAGGGCGTCAGCGCGCTCGGAGAGGACCGGCTCGGCAATCCCGAAGAGGGAGCCGGCGAACCGCATGAACTCCGCGCCCGTCATCCACGGGTAGAAGCCCGGCACGTCCGGCAGGAACCCGACGCGGGCATGGATGGCGTCTCGGCCGGCCTCGGTGTCGTGGCCGAAGATGGTGGCGCCGCCCGAGGTGGGGCGCGCCAGGCCCAGCAGGATGCGCAGCATGGTGGTCTTGCCCGCGCCGTTGGGGCCGAGGAAGCCGAACACCGACCCCTCCGGCACCGTCAGGGAGACGCCGTCGAGGGCGCGGACTTCGCCGTACTGCTTGGTGAGGCCGTTGGTCTCAACCACGTTCACTTGGGGTCCTTGTCCTCGCGTTGGCCGTAGAGGAGGTCGGCGGTGTCGGCGGCGGTGCGGCCAGCCGCGTGTCGGGCACCGGGCAGCGCCTCCGGCTGGGCGGCAGCGGAGGCGTACTTGGCCTCGCTGCGCCGGACCAGGAGGAAGGTGATCGGGCCGAGGATCTGCACGAAGAGGATGAGCACCAGCCACACCCACTTGTTGGGCCTGGGCATCTGCGCGTCGGGCGTGCGGGCCCACGCGACGACGCCCACGATGAGGAGCGCCAGCTCGATGACGATGACGACGCCGAGCAGGACGAGGACGCCGGTGGGGAGGTCGAGGAGTTGATCGAACGGCATGGTGGTTCCCTTCTGTCGGGCGGAAGGCGCGGTTGTGGCCGAGGTCCGACGTGGCGCCTCCGCCACTAGTCAAGCCTAGTCCCAGACTTCCTCACGGGTGTAGCCTTGACTCAATTGACGATGGATGCAAGGAGGTCAATGTGGCCAGATCGCTGAAGAGCCCCCGGAGGAAGGCGCTCAGGACGAGGATGGGCGCGAAGCGGGAGCGCGGGATCACCAAGGTGGAGGATGTCACTGATGCGGACTTCGTCCCTGTCACGCTCCTGCTGGAGAGGTCGCATTCGGGCAAGCAGGACCGGCTGCTGCTGGTTGAGGAGGGGAAGAGTGGGCACGCCAAGGCGGTGGGCGGCGTCCTGCGCGTCTCCGTCGAAAAGACCGGCTCCTTCGTCCGCCTCGTCGATGACGATGACCTGACGGCCGCGCCCGGGCGTGTCCGTCCGGAAGCCGTGCTTCATCGTCTCCACGATGTGCTCGTTGAACGGGTCGGCGCCGGCACCCTGACCGAAAGCGAGGCGGAAGCTGCGGTCGAAGCGTTCGCCAACCGCCTCCCCGACGACGATGACCCCACGGAGGCCCTGGGTCCCTACTTCGACACGCAAGGGCTCAGGCGACGCCTGGGCGTCACGCGTCAGGCGCTCACAGGTCGGGTCCAGCGGAACACACTGCTCGCCGTCCCGGCTGACGACGGCGCCCTTCTCTACCCCACGTGGCAGTTCACGCCAGACCTCGAGCCGCTGGCTGGACTGTCGGAGGTTCTGAGCGAGTTGAACCGGGTGGCAAAGGATGGCCTGTCCAAGGCGCTCTGGTTGACCACACCACAAGGAGCACTGGGCCAGGTCTCCGCGGCGAGCTGGCTGGCCCAGAGTAGGGATCCGGCCGCCGTCCTCGCGCTCGCGCATGCCGACGTCGAGAGGATGCTCCGGTGAGCCGTGAGGACATCAGCCTCGGAGAACCGCATCCCTCGACGGAACTCGCCGCGGACTTCCCAAGGAGCACGGGCGTGGATCTGAGCCGCTGGTACCGGGCCCACTCGGATGGGTACCCGGCGGAGCCAGATCGTGGTTGTTGGTGGTTCGCGTCCGCTCCGCCAGGTGACGGGCGCTTCGACCTGGCGCAGCCGGAAGGAACCTGCTACTTCGCGGACAGCATCGAGGCCGCTGTGCGAGAGCGGCTGGGGGAGGTGTGGGGGACGCATCCGATTCTTCCACCAGTTGCACTCGACGGCACCACCGTCTCCAGCGTCGACCTCAGGCCCTTCTGTGAGCCTGAGGACATCGCAGATACTCAGAGTGTCGAAGCCGCCGGCTACGTCACCCGCGAGATCTCGGCGGGGGCGGGCTATGGGCTCACCCAACGGCATGCGGCGGCGTTCTCATCCGCCGGGTTCAGCGCCATGTCCTACGCCCCCCGGTTCACGCCAGGCGCCGTCAATGCGCTAGCGCTCTTTGGGCCCGAGGGGCGTCCCCGCCCAAGCCGGGGAGCCGGTGAGGTGCCGGGTTGGACGGCGGAGCTGCGGACGAAGGTGCGAAGAACGGTGACCAGGGCGAGAGCCAGGGTCATCCCCTGACTGCTCGATCGGCATTGAAATGGTGACGGCGTCGACATGACCGCAGAACATGTACGAATTGAGGCCAGAAATGTACATGTCTGAGTGACATGAGGATCACGTCCGTCAGGACGCGAGGAGAGCCGCGACCGTTCGCGCCATCGGATCGTCCACCGGCAGGGGTGGGGCTGGGCCGAGGAGCTCCTCGGCGAGGGCGCCGTCGGGCAGGCCTGCGTGGAGGGGCCAGGCCCACTCGCCGTCGGTCTCGATGAGGCGGACGCCCGGCAGCTCCAGCCACGCCGCGATCCGCTCCGCCTCCTCCACGCTGCCCGCCGGCAGTCCGCCGCGGGGCGGGAGGACCGTCTCCGCTGTTGCCATGGCCTCCTCGGCGGCGGCGCGGGCGCGGGCTGAGGGCGCCGTCGTGGCGGCGGCGAGCTTGCCATAGCGGATGACGTGAATGTCCCAGCCCGCCGCCGACGGGATGGCCGCCACCAGCTGCCGGCACAGCGCCAGGGAGCGCAGGCGGTGGAACCGGATGGACGTGCGGTAGTAGGCGGTCAGCCGGTCCGAGATGGTGCCCGCCTCCTCGAAGCGCTCCTGCGCCACCAGCTTGCGCATCCGCACCCGCACGCTGCGCAGCACGGGGCGGACGTCGCCCAGCCAGCTGCTGGACACGGCCTGCGCGATGGCGGGGTACTGCGCCGCGCCGTCGCCCAGTTCGCAGGGCGCCACGCAGCGGCCCATCTCCGCCAGCGCGCAGGAGGCGGACGCCTTCTTGGCCGAGAGGCGCGTGGTGCAGCGGCGGAGGCGGAACGCGTCGTAGAGGGTGAGCGCCGCCTCGTCCGCGGCGTCGCGGGAGCGGAAGGGGCCGAAGTAGGTGCCCTCCTGCTTGACCTGCGTGACGATCGACAGCCGCGGGAACGCCTCGTCGGTGAGCTTCAGCCAGCTCACCTTCCGCTGGTTCTTGGAGCGACGGTTGTAGCGCGGGGCCAGCGACTCGATCATCCGCAGCTCCCGCACCTCCGCCTCCAGGTCCGTGGCGCATTTGACGAACTCCACCCCGGAGGCCACCCGCACCATCTCGTGGATGCGGCCGCGCTTCTCCGCCGCGGAGAAGTAGGAGCGGACTCGCCGGCGCAGGTTGGTGGACTTGCCGACGTAGAGGATCTCGCGCTTCTTCTCGCCGTCGGGGGTGACGGAATCTGTGTAGAAGAAGTAGACGCCGGCGCACTCGGGGGCACCTGTCGCCCAGGTGCGCTTGGCGCGCCGGTCCGGGGAGACCTGGA
Source organism: Tessaracoccus luoxuelianae (assembly GCF_055326245.1). Taxonomy (NCBI): domain Bacteria; kingdom Bacillati; phylum Actinomycetota; class Actinomycetes; order Propionibacteriales; family Propionibacteriaceae; genus Tessaracoccus; species Tessaracoccus luoxuelianae. Next base: position 381,669 of record NZ_JBUZNO010000001.1, on the reverse strand, counting down.
GGGCAAACTCGGTGAGGTCCTCCAGGGTGTGGACGCCGAGGTTGCCCACCCGCTCCAGCAGGCCGTGGAGGACGTCGACGGTGGCGCGGGCGTCGCTCAGGGCGCGGTGGTTGGGCTCGGTGCCGGCGCGGAAGAAGCGGGCCAGGGTGGCGAGCTTGCAGTTGGGCACCTCGTCGCGGAGGAGGGCGGTGCGGGCCAGGGCCACGGTGTCGACGACGGTGGGGCGCGGCCAGGCGAGGCCGAGCTGCTCGTAGCCGCGCTTGAGGAAGCCGGTGTCGAAGCGGGCGTTGTGAGCCACGATCACCGCGCCCGCGGCGAACTCCGCGAAGGCGGGCAGCACCTGCGACGGTGGGGGAGCGGTGGCCACCATCTGGTTGGTGATGCCCGTGAGGACCTGGATCATGGCGGGGATGGGGGTGGAGGGGCGGACGAGGGTCTGGAACTCGCCGATCACCTGGCCGCCGCGCACCTTCACCGCGCCCACCTCGGTGATCTCGGAGTCTGCTGCGCCCCCCGTCGTCTCGAGGTCCACCACGACGAACGTGACCTGCGAGAGGTGGACGCCGAGGTCCTCGAACGAGGGTTGGGCGGCGGAGATCTCGGGCATGGGGATCACGGTAGGGGCGGGGTCTGACAGAAACTGTCGGAGGGGTGGGAAAGGGTGGCTTCATGGCTACCTTGCATGTTGACTGCACCACCTGCACCGTGCGCGGAGACGCGTGCGCGGACTGCGTGATCTCCGTCCTCCTCGGCCCGCCCGGCGTCGGCCTCGAGGACTCCGAACAACGGGCGCTCACCGTCCTGGCCGACGCCGGGCTGGTCCCACCGCTGCGGTTGAGCCACCCGGACGACGACATACGCCATCAGGCAATGTGAGTCTGACAAGGCCTCCAGGCGGGCACGTCCGACGGGTGACACTAACTTCCGTAAACATTTTGAGAAAAGCCTGAGGGCGCTTAAGATTCTCTCAGACTTGCCCAACGCTTGGAGTTACACGTGAACCGAGTCCGACTCGCCCTGACCGGGATTGTCGCTGCCGCCCTCGTCGCCACCATGGGCGTCGCCGCCCAGGCTGACCCCGCCGCTGTGGAGAAGGCCCGCGAAGAGCTGGCCCGCATCCAGCAGGAGTCGTCGGCCATCGATCAGGAGCTGATCGAGGCCAGCGAGCGCGCCCAGCAGGCCGAGGCCAAGCTCAAGACCATCGCCGCTGACCTGCAGACGCAGGAGGCGAAGGTGTCCACGCTCGCAGACGAGATGGGCGACGTCGCCACCCTCCAGATGCGCCACGACTCCTTCAGCGTCACCGCGCAGCTGCTCACCAGCGGCTCGTCGGATAACTTCCTCAGCGGGCTCGCCGCCTACCAGAGCGAGCTAGACCGCTCCAACGCAGGCGTGCAGCAGCTCCAGCTGGACCAGGCCAAGCTCACCACCCTCCGCGAAGACGCGGCCGCCACCGAGGCCACCGTCAAGAAGGAACTCGCGGCCAAGACCGTGCTCGCCGAGGAGTTCGAAGCCAAGGAGGCCGAGGCCCAGCGCGTCTACGACCGCCTCTCGGAGGAAGAGCGCCAGCGACTCGCCGCCATCGAGGCAGAGCGTCAGGCACGCGCCGCCGCCGAACAGGCCGCAGCCGAGGCACGCGCCGCGGAGGCAGCCACCACCAGCCGTTCGCGTGAGACCAGCACCGCGTCGTCGGTGCCGAAGGCAGAGACCCAGACGGCTCCCGTGACCGCCGCGTCGTCGTCGCGCGTCCAGGGTGCCATCAACGCGGCCCTCGCCAAGGTGGGAAGCGCCTACGTGTGGGGCACCTCCGGCCCCAACACCTTCGACTGCTCCGGCCTCACCAGCTACGCCTACCGCCAGGTCGGCATCACGCTGAGCCGCTCGTCGAGGACGCAGTATTCGAGCGAGGGGCGGAAGGTGTCGCTGTCGGAGATCCAGCCCGGAGACCTCGTCTTCTACTACAGCCCCGTCAGCCACGTTGCGCTGTACATCGGCAACGGCAAGATCGTCCACGCGGCCAACCCGCGCAGCGGCGTCAACGTCACGAGCCTGCACTCGATGCCCATCACGGGCGTGCGTCGCGTCGTCGGCTGACCAATGATTCGAGAAGGCCGCCGGATTCGGCGGCCTTCTTCCTTTCCCGGGTCAGTGGACGCTGGTGATGAACCTCCGCGACTCCGCGACAATCAGGTCCGCGTCGTAGTCCAGCGTCGCCACGTGGAAGCTTCGCTGCAACGAGGCGAAGCGAACGTCGCGCACCTCGCGCTTGATGATCTCCGAGCTCAGATCGTCGACGACGTGGTCCTGCGGGGAGCGCATCAACAGCACCGGCGCGTCAACGCGCCGCAGCCCCGAGCGGGCCTCCCTCCACAGATCCATCATCGTGCCCAGGCTGGCCACAGCGAACTTTGGGTAGGCCGGCTCCACCACACCCGGCTGCGCGATGTCCGAAGCGATCCCCTTCTGGGGCGGCAGCACGTGCCGCAGCCGTGACGCCACCGGGTAACGCGGATCCCGCGACGCGATCGCAGGATTGACCAGCAGCACCCCCGCGACGGTGTGCCGCGCGGCCAGATGCAGCGCCAGCGCCCCGCCCATCGACAACCCCGCCACGAACACCCGCTTCTGCTCGCCCGCAAGCTCCAGATAGGCGTCCTCGACGGCGCCGAACCAGTCCCACCAGCGCATCCGTGCCATGTCCTGCCACGACGTGCCGTGGCCGGGCAGTCTCGGCGCGACCACGCGCACGCCCGGGTACTCCTCGGCGGGGGTGGCGAGGGCCTCCGCCCACGGGCGGATGGACGCCACTGAGCCGGTGAAGCCGTGGCACATCACCACGCCGATGTCGCCGTCGCCGAGGTGGAGGGGCCGGGCCTCGGGCCAGACGGGCGTCGCGGCGGGGCGGGAGAACGGCGTCGAGAAGAACATGGATCGAGGATAGGCCCCGATGCGGATCGCCCGGGTTGGGTCGCGGGTGGCGGGTGGCGGGTGGCGGGTGGCTGGGTGGCGGACGCATGCCTAACCGACGGACGCCAGCCTTACAGATGGACGCCAGCCTTACAGCCGGACGCCAGCGTTACAGCCGGACGCCAGCGTTTGTGAGGGCGTGGTGAGCGCCTGCCCTACCGACGGACGCCTGCCTAGGTGACGGACGCCTGCGTTAGTGAGGCGTGGTAAGCGTGACGCCTGCGCAAATTCTTGGCGCCTGTTCTGTAGCGCAGGCGGCCGGAGTTACCGCTGGCGTCGTCGCCCGCAAGGCTGGCGTCCGTCAGTACGGCAGGCGTCCGTGCCCAGGGCAGGCGTCGGTAAGTAAGGCTGGCGTCGATCTGTAGGGCAGGCGCGATGGGGTGGCGAGCGTGACGCCAGCGCTAGTTTCTGGCGCCTGTTCTGTAGCGCTGGCGGCCAGAGTTACCGCTGGCGTCGTCGCCCACAAGGCAGGCGTTCGTCAGTAGGGCAGGCGTCGGTCCCCAAGGCAGGCGTCGGTCCCCAAGGCAGGCGTCGGTCCCCAAGGCAGGCGCGGACAGCGGCACGCGGCCAACCGCGGTGCGGCGCCGGGCCCGTCAGGGACCGGATCAGCGGACGAGCGCTGCCATAGACTGCCGCCCATGTGGTACCGCTTCTTCAAGACCCTCCTCGCCCGCCCCCTCGTCAAGTACGGCTACGGGGCCAAGGTCATCGGGGCCGAGAACTTCCCACGCACCGGCGGCGCCATCCTCGCCAGCAACCACATCGCCGCGCTCGACTCCCTCGTCGTCCCCGCCATGATGCCGCGACCCCTCACGTTCCCCGCCAAGGCCGAACTCTTCGTCGGCCAGGGCGGGCTCGGAGCCAAGGCCATGGCCTGGTTCCTCACCGTGGTGGGCATGGTGCCGATGGACCGCAGCGGCGGCCGGGCCAGCGCCGACGCCCTCGGTGCCATCTCCGACGTGCTGGCCCAGGGCCGCGTCGTCGCCATCTACCCCGAGGGCACCCGCTCACCCGACGGCCGCCTCTACAAGGGCAAGACCGGCATGGCGCGGATCGCGCTCCAGAACGACGTGCCCGTCATCCCCGTCGGCGTCATCGGCACCAAATCCCACAAGGGCCCCCTCGGCATCCCGTGGGCGAAGCGCCCCGTCGTCATCATCGGCAAACCGCTCGACTTCTCCGAATTCCGGCAAACGCCCGGCAACACGAAGGTCCTCCGCTGGGTCACCGACGAGGTCCTGGCCGCCATCCAGCAGCTCACCGGGCAGGAGTACGCCGACGTCTACGCCGCCCGCGTCAAGCACGGCGACCTCGAAGAACCCGGCTCCGACGCCTACCTCCTCCCGCGCCCCGGCGGCGGGCCCAAGCCCCAGGTGGAGGCCAGGGAGCCGGGTGAGTGACCGGCCACGGCCGGCGTCGATCCTCCGCCGGCCGCCCGTGGGGACCCACGGATTCCGCGACCCCTCAGACCTCCTCGGCCGCGTCTACGGTGTCGCGGTGGTGGCCAGATCCCTCCTCGGACTGCATGCCGTCTTCGTCAACCTCTTCTACGTGGTCCACTACACGGACCGGCCGCTGGGCGTCGTCGCCGCCACCGTCGCGCTGATCGCCTGGCACTGCTTCATCTCGTGGCGGATGCGCACCCCCGCGCACCGCACGTGGCAGGCGCACGTGGCGGACCTCGGCGTGACGGTCGCGCTCATCCTCACCACCCTGCTCACGGTGCCGCCCGGCGGGGCGCCGCTGTCGCTGGCCGGCTACTGGATCAGCGGCTGCGCGGCTTACGCCGCCATCTTCCTCGGCACCCGGTGGGGCGTCGGGTTCGCGCTGGTGACCTCCGCGGCGCTGCTCGGCCCGCCGTCGCACTTCGTGCTCGAACGCCTCGGCGCCGCGTTCGTCACCGTCATCCTCATCGCCTGCCTCGGCGTGCTCATCGAGCAGTTCCGCGCCACCCTCGTCGAACAGGAACAAGAACGCGCCCGCTCCGCCGCGCTCGCCGAAAGGCAGCGACTCTCGCGCATCGTCCACGACGGCGCCCTCCAGGTGCTGGCGCTCGTGGAGCGGGAGGGGCCGTCGCTCGGGGGTCGCGGGGTGCGGCTGGCGGCCCTGGCCCGCGAGTCCGAGGCCCAGCTGCGGGTGCTCCTCCAGGACCGCGAATACGCCCCCGTCCAGCACACCGAACGCGTGGATCTGGCCGCCGCCCTTGACCGATACCACTCGGGCAACGTCACCGTCTCGACGATGGCCAGCGGCGTCACCGTGCCGCGCGGCCTCGCCGAGGAGGTGGAGGCGGCCCTCACGGAGATCCTCACCAACGTCGCCTCCCACGCCGGCCCGGACGCCCAGGCCTGGATCCTGCTGGATCAGGAACGCGACGACGAAGTGATCCTCTGGGTCCGCGACAATGGAGTCGGCATGAGCCCGGACCAGGTGGTTCAGGCCGCCGAGTCCGGCCGGATGGGCATCAAGGATTCGATCGTGGGGCGGATGGCGGCCCTCGGCGGGTCCGCGATGCTGAAGACCTCACCGGGCGCCGGGACGGAATGGGAGCTGCGGTTCCCCATCGATGGCAAGGCAGGGAGCAGCAGTGACGCACACGCCTGAGGTCTACCAGCGTCGACGCGTGATGCTCGTCGACGACCACCCCATGTGGATCGACGCTCTCAGCGAGGACCTCACCGAGGTGGGATTCGAGATCGTCGCGGTGGCCAAGAGCGGCGTCGAATGCGTCGCACGGGCGCGGGCCGCGAAGCCGGAGATCGTGGTGATGGACCTCAAGATCCCCGAGCCCGACGGCGCCACCTGCATCGAGCTGTTGCTGCGCGAGTTCCCGGACCTGCAGGTGCTGGTGATCTCCGCGTCGGGGGAGCGCGACGACGTGCTGCGGGCCATGAAGGCCGGCGCGAAGGGATATCTGGTGAAGTCGGCGTCGAAGGAGGAACTGATCGACGGGGTGCGCCGGACCGCGGCGGGCGACGCGGTGTTCACGCCCGGGCTGGCCGGACTGGTGCTGGGGGAGTTCCGCCGCATGGTCAACGTGGCGCGGGCGCTCAACGAGGAGAGCCCGGGGCTGACGTCGCGGGAGATCGAGGTGCTGCGGCGGGTGGCGAAGGGGATGGCGTACCGGGAGATCGCCGACGAGCTGTTCGTGTCGCACCGGACTGTGCAGAACCACGTGCACAACGTGTTGCGGAAGCTGCAGCTGCACAACCGGGTGGAGTTGACGCTGTACGCGATCGACCAGGGGTGGCACGACCCCTCGGCCTGAGCCCCCGCACCCCCGCTCGTTGAGCCGCGCCTAGCAGCGCAGCTGCGCAGCGCGCGTCGAAACGCCGTGACGAGTCCACCGTCGGTCCACCGTCGGTTCCCGGGGCGGGGGGTCTGCGGGCGGTGCAGTAACCTACGCACCATGTCGAGCATCATCTCCCGGGAAGAACTACGCGCGCTGCCGATGGTCCAGCAGCCGTCGTACCCGGACCAGGCCGCCCTGGACAAGACCATCGACGCACTCGAGTCGCTGCCCCCACTGGTGTTCGCCGGCGAGTGCGACGATCTCCGCGCCAAGTTGGCCGACGTCGCCGACGGGCGCGCGTTCCTCCTGCAGGGCGGCGACTGCGCCGAAACCTTCGCCGCCGTCACCGCGCAGAACATCAAGTCCAAGCTGCTGGTCCAGCTCTCGATGGCCGTGGTCATGACCTACGCCGCGCAGGTCCCCGTCATCAAGGTGGGCCGCATCGCCGGGCAGTACGCCAAGCCGCGCTCCAACAACATGGAGACCCGCGGAGACGTGTCGCTGCCCGCCTACCGCGGCGACGCCATCAACGGCTTCGACTTCACCCCCGAGGACCGCGCCCACGACCCGGGCCGCCTCCTGCAGGTCTACAACTCCTCGGCCGCCACCCTCAACCTCGTGCGCGCCTTCGTCAAGGGCGGCTTCGCAGACCTCCGCGGCGTGCACACCTGGAACGGGCAGTTCGTCCGCGACTCCGCCGTCGAGGCCGAATACGAGGAGCTCGCCTCCGAGATCGACCGCGCCCTGGCGTTCATGGTGGCCTGCGGCGTCCACGACTCCGCCCTCAACACCGTTGACTTCTACGCCTCCCACGAGGCGCTGCTGCTCGAGTACGAGCGCGCGCTGACCCGCGTCGACTCCCGCTCGCAGGAGCTCTACACCTGCTCCGGCCACATGCTGTGGATCGGGGAACGCACCCGGCAGCTCGACGGCGCCCACGTGGAGCTGCTGCGCCGCGTGCAGAACCCGCTCGGCATCAAGCTCGGCCCCACCACCACCGCCGAACAGGCCATCGCTCTGGCGGACCGGCTGGACCCGGAGCGCATCCCCGGACGGATCACCTTCATCACCCGCATGGGCGCCAAGAAGGTCCGCGACGTCCTGCCCGGCGTCATCAAGGGCGTCGAGGCCACGGGCCGCAAGGTGGCATGGGTGTGCGACCCGATGCACGGCAACACCTTCGAGGCCGCCAACGGCTACAAGACGCGCTCCTTCACCGACGTCGTCGACGAGGTCAACGGATTCTTCGACGTCCACGAGGAGCTCGGCACCTGGCCCGGCGGCCTGCACGTGGAGCTCACCGGCGACGACGTCACCGAGTGCGTCGGCGGCGTGATGAACCTCATGGAGGAGGACCTCGCCAACCGCTACGAGACGGTGTGCGACCCCCGCCTCAACCGCAACCAGTCGCTGGAGCTGGCGTTCACCGTCGCCCAACGGCTGCGCTCCGGACGGCTGAAGCGGGTGAACCCGGTCCAGGAATACATGGCGAGGGAACTGTGATCGACCTCCGCTCGGACACCGTCACCCGGCCCAGCGCCGGCATGCTGGCCGCGATGGTCGAGGCCCCCGTCGGCGACGACGTGTACGGCGAGGACCCGAGTGTCGCGGCGCTCGAACAGCGCGTGGCCGGGCTGTTCGGCAAGGAGGCGGGGCTGTTCTGCGCCACCGGATCGCTGTCCAACCTGCTCGGCATCTGGCTGCACACCGAGCCCGGCCGGGAGGTGCTGTGCGACGCGTACGCGCACATCGCGCGCGCCGAGATGGGCGCGCACGGCGCCCTGCACGGGGTGACGATGCGGACCTGGGTCTCGACGTCGGGGCGCTTGAAGGCCGACGACGCCCTCGCCCTCGTCGCCGTGAACTGCCGGCCCTACCTGGTGGAGACCGCCTGTGTCGCGGTGGAGGACACCCACAACTTCGGCGGCGGCACCGTCCAGTCCTTCGCCGAGTTGAGCGCCGTCAGCGAGGGAGCGCGGGGCTTGGGTGTCGCGACGCACCTCGACGGGGCCCGGTTGGGCAATGCTGTCGCGGTGACGGGCCGGGCGTTGAGTGACTACGGGTCCTTGTTCGACACCGTCTCGTTCTGCCTGTCCAAGGGACTCGGCGCCCCCGTCGGGAGCGTCCTGGTGGGGACGGCCGACGAGATGGCGCGGGCCCGCGTGCAGCGCAAGCGGTTGGGCGCCGGGTGGCGTCAGGCCGGGCTGCTGGCGGCCGCGGGGCTGTATGCGATCGAGCACAACATGGATCGGATCGTCGATGACCACCGGGCGGCGTCGACGCTGGCCAGGGCCATCAACGAGGCGTGCCCGGGCGCGGTCGACGAGGCCTCGGTGGAGACAAACATCGTGCTGATCCCGGTGGCCGGGGCCCCTGCGGTGGCTGCGCGGCTGGCCGAGCAGGGGGTGAAGGTCAGCGTGTTGGGGCCGTCGTCGCTGCGCGCCGTGACGCACATGGATGTCACCGAGGAGGAGTGTCGCGGGGCGGGCGCCCTCATCGGCGCCGCGCTGGCCGCGGCGTCGGCCTAACTGCGGCGTCGATCTGCCTGCGGCGTCGGCCTGGCTGCGGCGTCGGCCTGGCTGCGGCGTCGGCCTGCCTGCGGCGCCGGCCTAGCTGCGGCGCCGGCCTGACCCCCCTCTCCTCGGCGGTGGACCGGGGGGGTGAGTTGAGCAAATGGCAGGGTTCGCGGAGAGCCTCCCGCGTGAACTGAGCGTGGCCCGCACCGCGAACCCTGCCATTTGCTCAAACCCTCCCCCCACCCAGGCCACGTCGCCCCCCGCTCCCGCAGCAGAGGCGGGGGGTCAGGCGTCGTAGGCCAGCTCCGGGATGGGCCGCGGCCAGGCGCCCAGCTGCCGCCACACGAAGTCGGGGACGCGGGCGAAGAAGCCGTGCAGGAACCTGGACGCGGCGTCGATGTCCTCCGGCTCCCAACTCCCGCCGCCACCCACCAGGATCCGGTCCCCGGAGATCGCGAACTTCGGCGCCTTGCCCGCCATCAGGTACTCCATCTGGCGCTGATGCATCACGTCAGAGGCGAACCGCGGCGCGGGGGTGCGCACCTTGTAGCGCCGGTTGAAGTCCTCCCACTCGAACTTCTGCGACGGCCCCAGCAACTCCCAGTTCACCGACAGGTCCTGGAACGGGAACGTGGTGCGGAACTCGCACAGCTCCTCGCTGTGATGGCGGGTCTCGGTGTGGGTGCGGCCCTGCGCGTCGGTGCGGGTGTGCGTGGTGTCCCACTCGTGGCGCAGCCGCATGAACGGGAGGCCCTCGTTGTCGGAGTAGATGATGTCCAGGGCCTGATGGTTGCGGCCTCCGCCGGTGTGGTCGAGGAACTCCAGGTAGGAGTCGTCGCGGGGGACGTAGGTCCAGTCCGGGCGGCCGTAGAAGCTGAGCGACGGCGGGGGCGGCGGGGCTGTGAATGTCGCGGCGGGGGAGGCGAGGATCCGGGCGCGTGTCGCGGCGAGCTGCTCGACGGCCGCGGCCAGCCCGTCGGCCTCCTTCGGCGCGTCGACGAGGACCAGGTGCTCGCCGTCGACGGTGACCCGGTACGGCCCGGTCAGCGCCGGGGCGGCGGCCTCGACGAGGGCCTCCGCGTAGGCCGGATCACCGGCGGCGGCTGTGAGCTCGCCGAGCACCATCGTCTGCCCGGGGAGGCTCAGCTTCGGCGCGGGGCCGTGGAACACCTCGGCGGGGAGGAGGGAGCGGCCCAGCGGCACGGTCACGACGTAGCCGCCCGACTTCCACTGCGAGCACTTGTAGCGGAACGCGGAGAACTGGGTCCCGTCGGAGGCACGGCCGATGATCTGATCGTCGACAGAGCGCTTGAACCCCATCCCGAACGGCGGCACGTTGAGTCCGTACGCGATGGCGATCGACGGGGACGTGACGAAGGTCCAGCCGCGCTCAGTGAGCTCCTTGACGTACAGATGCCGCCGGATGCCCCACACGGCGCCCGCAGCGGCGGCCAGCGCGACGACGGCGAACAGGATCCAGACGATCTCGGACATGGGAGATTGTTCCTTTCTCGACAGTTCCCTGAGGAAGGTCTGCCCGCGGAGCGGCGTGGACCTGTCTCTATCTCTTCGCTCCCTGAGGAAGGTCCGCCCGCGGAGCGGCGAGGACCTGTCTCGAAGGGTCGTGGCCCGAACCTACACACACTCGGGGACCATCAGGCCGGGGGTGGGCCTGCAACTTGCTATCCATAGAGCGGCATCTGCGTATATCCACAGAAGCCGCTCTATGGATAGCACGTTGCAGAGGGGAAACGGTCAGCGGATGGACGCGACCTCAGGAATCGTCGAGGGGCGACGGGGGAGGACCGCGAGCAGCAGCGCGGCCATGACGAGCGACCCGCCCACCGCCATCGTCACCGTGAACGGCTCGAACCCGAAGCCCACCGCGAACACCGCCGCCCACAGAGGCTCGGTACACATGATCACCGCCGCGGGGGTGGCCGCGACCTGGCTCTGCCCCCAACTCTGCAGCAGCAACGCCACCGCCCCGCAGACGATCCCCAGGTACAGCAACTGGGCCCACGTCACCGCATCCGTCGGCAGCGGCTCGCGCAGCAACGCCCAGATCACCAGGCTCGCCACCGCGCCGGACCCTGCCTGGGCGAGAGTGAGGTGGATCACATTGCGCCTGGTCACGTGCCGGCCGAGCAGCACGATGTGGACGGCATAGATGGCGGCGCTCAGCAGGGTGAGCGCGGCGCCGACGGCGAAGTTGCTCGACCCGCCGTCATGCCCCAGCGCCAGCACCGAGATCCCCGCGACAGTCAGGCCCACCGCCACCCAGGTGGCCGCCGGCTGCCGTTGGCGGAGGAACACGGCCGTGATCAGCGCGGTGAACACCACGTAGGTGGCCGTGAGGAATCCGGTGGTCGACGGCGCGATCAGCTGCAGGCCCAGCGTCTGCGTGGCCAACCCGGCGAGAAGCAGCAACCCGAGCCCCGCCCCGGTGGCCGCCTCCCGCAGCGGCATCCGCAACCGTTGCGGGAACATCAGCGCGAGCGTGATCCCGGTGAGGATCAGCCGGAGGGAGACGACGCCGAGCGGGGAGAGGGTGGCGAACGCGCTCTTGGTGACCACGACGGTGGACCCCCACGCGACGGCGGCCACCAGCAGCGCGGCGACGGGCAGCCAGGCGCCGCGGGGGTAGGTCACAGGCACACGCTAGCGCGTGCCTGTCGTTCGACCGGCTCCGAGCGTGGTCGACGAGAGCCTTGGCGTCGCCTGCGCTTGTGTGAGTCCCTGTCCCGCCTTCGCGCCTGCGCTAAGTCCCGCGGCCTGCGCTGTAGCGCGGGCGGTATGACTTAACGCAGGCGACTCCGGGGCGCCTGCGATAGAGGGCAGGCGTGGGGACTTAACGCAGGCGTCGGCACTTACCGCAGGCGTGGGGACTTAACGCAGGCGTCGGCACTTACCGCAGGCGTGGGGACTTACCGCAGGCGTCGGGACTTATCGCAGGCGAGGGGACTGAACGCAGGCGTCAGGCGATGAAGAGGACCACCGTGGTGCCGACGGGGACCGACGTCCCCTCGGCGGGATCAGTGCCGGAGGCGATATTCAACGCGATCGGGAAGTCCGACGACAACCGCACCTCCACCTTCAGATCCAGGTCCTCGAGCAGTTTCGTCGCCTCTTCGGTGCTCTTCAACCGCACCTCAGGGATGGTCACCATCACCGGCCCGAGCGACTTCGTGATGGTGATCGTGTCTCCGCGCTTCCCGTTGCCGGACTTCACGTCCTGCTGGATCACGCGGCCGGCCTCGACGGTGGGGGAGTTCTCCTCCTGCACCTTGACCTTGAACCCGAGCTCCTCCAGCCGCTTGACGGCATCGTCGGCCACCTCTCCGGTGGTGTCGGGGATGGCGATCGGCTCCGGCCCCTTCGAGACCGTCAGGTTGATCTCAGTGCCAGGCTTCAGCTGCGCCCCCACCTCCTGCGACGCGGTGAGGACCTGCCCCACCGGCGCCGTCTCGGAGAACGCCTCCGTGACCGTGCCCACCGTCATCCGGCCCTCGACGATGGCGCGCTCAGCGTCCTCCAACGCGGCACCCACCACCTCCGGCATCGGGTACCGCTCCGGGCCCTTCGAGATCACGATGCTGACCGTGGAGCCGCGCAGCAGCCGGTCACCCGCCGTCGGATCCGTGCTGATCACCAGCCCGGCGGGCACCGTCTCGGAGTACGCCTCGCTGGAGGACACCTCCAGTGCGTTGGCGGTGGCGGCCTCCCCGGCCTTGGCAGCGTTGAGGTTGGTCATCGCGGGGACCGTGGTGAACCGGCCCGCCATCCACCACCACGAGCCGAAGCCGGCCCCGGCGGTGAGCATCACGACCAGCAGCACCGCGATCACCCCGCGTCGCCGTCGGTGCACAGGGTCGTGCGAGATATGGAGCTGCGGGAACACCGGCGTGCGGTGGCTGCGGGGAGCCGAGCTCGGCTGAGGTCTCGGCGACACCGGGGACTGCCCCGTGCGCGACCCGGCCGCCGCCGCCCCCGCCCGCGACCCAGCCCCGGCCCCCGTCCGCGGCCCAGCCGTCGATCCCGGCATCGACACCCCAGCGGCAAACCCAGCTCCCGCGACACCAGCCCCCGCGACACCACCGCCCTGCGGACGCCACTGTTCACCCTCGCGCCGCACGACGACGGTCTCGGGCGAGTCCGGCGACACCGGCCTGGGGCGCTCCGAGGTCCGCGGGTACGCCGCGACCGTCTCGTCCTCCGCCGGGCTCGCCGGCAGGATCGCGGCCGCCAGCGCAGGGTTGTCCGACCCGCCGGTGCGCGCCAGCTCGTGCCGCACGCGCCGCACGGCGGTGAGCAGCTCGCGGCCGTCGGCGATTCGCGCCCGCGGGTCGCGCGCCACGCAGGCCAGCACGATCGTGTCGATGTAGTCCGGGATCTGCCAGTCCGCCGCGTGCCCGGTCTCCGCCAGCCGATCCGACGGCCGCTCGATGTCGACGTTCACGTGCCGGTAGGCGATCTGGTAGTTGTTCTCCCCGGTGTGGGGCTTGCGGCCGGTGAGCATCTCGAAGAGCACGACGCCGGCGGAGTAGATGTCGCTGCGGGAATCCGGCCGCGAGTGCGTCACGAGCTCCGGCGGCAGGTAGCTGGCGGTGCCGACGAGCACGCCCGTGGCCGTCATCTGCGGCGAACCCACCTGGCGCGCCAACCCGAAGTCGGCCACTTTCACCTGCCCGCGCGTGGTGATCATCACGTTCTCGGGCTTGATGTCGCGGTGCACCACCCCGGCCTCGTGCGCGGCCGCAAGGGCCGCGGCCACCTGCTCGAAGATCTCCAGCGCCCGCTCGGGGGGCAGCGGGGCCTCCCGGCTGATCACCCGGCGCAACGTCTCGCCGTCGATGAACTCCATCACGATGTAGGGCTGCCCCTGCGAGGTGCCCTGGTCGAAGACGCTGACGACGGCGGGGTGGCTCAGCACGGCGGCGGAGCGGGCCTCGCGGTCGAACTTGGCCGCGAACTCGTCGTCCTCGCCGAGGTCGCTGCGCATCACCTTGACTGCCACCGCGCGCGACAGGCGTAGGTCGCGCGCGCGATAGACCGTGGCCATGCCACCGCGCGCAACTTTCGCCACAATCTCGTAGCGGTCGTCGAGCACGTGACCGACCAACGGGTCGAAAGTGCTGTTCATACCACTCCATGCACGGTCGGGGAAGAGGCCGTACGAGCCCGTCTGGACCCCGAGTGTAGTGCCGTCGCGGGGTCCAGCCCACGCCGGAGGCGCGGCGAGTCGGCCAAGAAGGGGGTCGCGCCGCCCCGCCTGCGGCTAAATTGGGCTTTCATGACAGCCCTCGTCGGACTCAAGACCCGCCTGCGCCTGGCGCGCCTCGCCGTCGTCATCCCGCCGGACAAGGCTGAGCCGGAGGCCGCGGACTTCGCGGCCCACGGCGCCGACCTGCTCCTCTTCACGCGCGGTGAACGCAGCGTGGAGGAGGCCGCGGAGGTGATCGACGTGGCCCGCAGGCGGCTCTTCGGGCTGCAGACCATCGTGGCCACGGATTCGGCGGACGTCGGCGAGGCGTCCAAGGCCGACGTCGTGTACTACCGACGGCCCGGCTGGCGCCCGTTCGGGTTCCGGAGGCCGCACGAGTACTCCCTGCTGGGCCGCTCCATCGACGGCGCGGACCAGGGGGACGCGGTGGACGGCGATCCGTTCAACTTCGCCTTCGTCGGGCCAGCCGTCGATGACGACCGGGTCACCGACGCGCTGGAGGAGATGGCTCGGCGCTACCCGCCGATGGCTCTCCCGGCCGGGCCGGTGTGGTTCGCGGCGGGAGGGATCGATCCGGGCAACGTGGCCGCCGTGATCGCGGCGGGCGCGAGGAGGGTGACGGTGTCGAGCTCGGTGTTCCGCTCGGACGAGCCGTTCGCCGTCACGCAGGCGCTGGCCGACGCGCTCAAGGCGGCGTGGGTCGCGGAGCCGGGCGCCGAGGCCTACGGCCAGGCCGCCTTCACGGCCTGACGGGCGGAGCCCACAGGCGGGTCGAATCGCCGCGGATGACCGCCGTGATCCACCACGCCGCCTCCACCGCGACCATCCCCACCGCGCCCGCGACGAGGCCCACCGTCAGCGCCGCCGCATTCGTCGTGTCGAGCTGCAGCGCGTCGTGCCACACGGGGATGTAGAACATGAGGAAGTAGAACCCGTACGCGAACGCCACCAGCCCCACCCTCCACCAGTAGTAGGGCCGCGCGACGGTGGCCAGCACCCACGTGGCGGTCATGATCAGCGCGATGAGGGTGGCCGTCGACGCCTGCTGCTGCACCGTGTCCGACACCTCACCGAAGCCGCGGGTCATCACGTAGGTGACCGTGGCCACGGCCGTCACCGTGAGGCCACCGGGCACCGCGACCGTCAACGTCCTGCGCACGAAGCCCGGCCGCGCCCGCTCCCGGTTGGGGGCGAGGCTGAGCAGGAACGCCGGGATGCCGATGGTGAACCACCCCACCACCGTCATCTGCAGCGGCAGGAACGGGTTCGGCAGCCCCATCAGCCCGATCACCAGCGCCAGACCCACCGCGTAGATCGTCTTGGTGAGGAACAGCTTGGCCACCCGCTCGATGTTGCCGATCACCCGCCGCCCCTCCGCGACGACGTAGGGGAGCGTGGCGAACCTGTCGTCGAGCAGCACGATCTGCGACACCGCCCGCGTGGCCGGCGCCCCGGATCCCATCGCCACTCCCAGGTCGGCGTCCTTGAGCGCCAGCACGTCGTTGACGCCGTCGCCGGTCATCGCCACCACCTGCCCGCGGTGCTGCAGCGCCCGGACCATCTGCCGCTTCTGCTCCGGGACCACCCGGCCGAACACGTCGTTGGCCTCGACGGCGTCCGCCAGCTCCTCGGAGCCGCCGGCGGGGAGGGAGCGGGCGTCGATCGGGTCGCCGATGTCGACGCCCAGCGAGCGGGTGACGGCCCCGACGGAGGCCGCGTTGTCGCCCGAGATCACCTTCACCCGCACGCCCTGCTCCTGGAAGTAGGCCAGCGTGTCCGCCGCGTCCGGGCGGGTCAGCTGGTCCAGCACCACCAGCGCCAGGGGGGTGAGGTGCCCGGGGGCGTCATCGTCGTCCACCCGCGCGGCGCAGTTGCCCAGCATCAGCACGCGGCGCCCGGACGCGGCGATGGCGTCGGCGTGCGCGGCGACGGCGGGCTCGGCCAGCACGTCCGGCGCGCCCAGCACCCATGTCTCGCCAGTGCCGAAGCTCGCCCCGGACCATTTCTTGGCCGAGGTGAACGGCGCCCGGGCGGTCACCGGCCACGGCTCCGCTGCCGGCCCGATGGCCGCGGCCACGGCCTGCATCGACGCGTTGGGCGCGGGATCCGCCGCAACGAGCTGCGCGAGCACCTCGCGGGCGCGGGCGTCGTCGCCGGCGAGGCACACGATCTCGCCGAGCGTCATCGCGTTCTGGGTGAGGGTGCCGGTCTTGTCCGCGCACACCACGCTCACCCGTGCCAGGCCCTCGATCGCGGGCAGCTCCTGCACCAGGCACTGCCGCCGGCCCAACCGGATGACACCCAGCGCGAATGCCATGGAGGTCAGCAGTACCAACCCCTCCGGCACCATCGGCACCAGCGCCCCCACCATCCGCAGCGCCGACTCCTGCCATGTCGTGTCCGGCTGGTTGAACTGCACGTAGATGGTCAGCGCGCCCACCGGAACCAGCAGGAACGAGACGTACTTGAGGATCTGGTTGATGCCCTGACGCAGCTCCGAGTGCACCAGCGTGAACTTCGCGGCCTGCGCCGTGATCTGCGCGGCGTAGGCCTCGGCGCCGATCTTCTCCGCGGTGTAGGCGCCGGACCCGGACACGACGAAGGCGCCAGAGAGCACCTCGTCGCCTGGGCCCTTGGCCACCGGGTCCGCCTCGCCCGTCAGCAGAGACTCGTCCACCTCCAGGTAGTCCGCCGCCACCACGGTCCCGTCGACGACGATCTGATCCCCCGGATGGACGACGATGAGGTCGTCGATCACCACGTCGTCGCGGGCGATCTGGCGGCGCTCGCCGTCGCGCACGACGACGGGGTGCGCCTCGCCGACCACCGCCAGATTGTCCAGGGTGCGCTTGGCCCGCAGCTCCTGAATGATGCCGATGATGGAGTTGAAGACGATGAGTGTTGAGAACAACCCCTGGCTCGGGCTGCCGGTGCTGAGCACGATGACGAAGAGCACGAACAGGATGCCGTTGACGCGGGTGACCACGTTGGCCCGCACGAT
The DNA here is from genome assembly GCF_055326245.1 of Tessaracoccus luoxuelianae. Lineage (NCBI taxonomy): Bacteria > Bacillati > Actinomycetota > Actinomycetes > Propionibacteriales > Propionibacteriaceae > Tessaracoccus > Tessaracoccus luoxuelianae. Next base: position 364,669 of record NZ_JBUZNO010000001.1, on the reverse strand, counting down.
GCCCCACGTGGTCCGGCCGGAGCGCGACGGCAGGGTGTTGACCTGCCCGGCGGCCACCCGCTGCGCGACCTCGGCAGAGCTCAGCCCCCTCAGCTCAGGGTCAGTGGGCACTCTGCACGCTCAGCTCCGGGTCAGTGGGCACGCTGCACGCTCCGCGCGGCGAGCTCGCCCAGCGCGGTGCGGCCGTCGGGGGTGAGGTTCGCCCTGTCCAGCACGGCGAGCGCGCGGGTGAGGCTGTCGTCGATGATGCCGTCCACGTGGGCGCGGGCGCCGGACTCGTCGATGAGCCGGCCGGCGCGGGAGACGTCGGAGTCGGTGAGGCCGGGGGAGCCGAGGATGCCCTCCAGTTCGGCCGCGGCCTCGGGGGCCGAGTCGGCGAGCGCGCGCAGCACCAGGACGGTGCGCTTGCCCTCGCGGATGTCGCCGCCGTAGGGCTTGCCGGTGACGGCCTCGTCGCCGTAGACGCCCAGCACGTCGTCGCGAAGTTGGAAGGCGCGCCCGATGATGGAGCCGAACTCGCCGAGCGCGTCGATGAGGGCGTCGTCGGCGCCCGCGAGCGCGGCCCCGATCTGGGCGGGCCGACGGATGGAGTAGCTGGCGGACTTGTACTCCAGCACGCGCTGCGCTACGTCCAGCTCCTCGGCGACGGTGACCGCGCCGGTCACGCCGTACTGGGCGGCGACGTCGAGGTACTGCCCGGCGGTGACCTCGGCCCGCATGAGGCTGAGCAGCGGGCGCGCCCGGTCCAGGTGCGCGGCGCCGGAGGAATCCACCAGGTCCACGCTCCACATCAGCAGCAGGTCCCCGAGCAGGATGGCCGACGAGGTGCCGAACTCGGCGGCGGCGCCGCGACCCTCCTGCCCGGCGTGGAGCTGCTCGAAGCGCTTGTGGGCGGCGGGGAGGCCGCGGCGGGTGTCGGCGTCGTCGATGAGGTCGTCGTGGACCAGGGCGCTGACGTGCAGCAGGTCCAGGGAGGAGGCCACCTTGAGGAGGGGCGCGTCGTCGTGCGCGTGTCCGGCCGCCGCCACGTAGGACCAGTAGCAGTAGGCGGGCCGCAGCCGCTTCCCGCCGGAGGTGCCTTCGCGGGCCACCTCCAGCAGCGCGGTGGCGCCGATGGCCGTGAGCATGGGCTCCTGAGCGGCCAGGTAGGCGTCGATCGTTTCGCTGACCGCGGACAGCAGCGGCGCACCGAGCGGGGAGGAGGGGTCCAGGGAGCGGCTCACGGTTCGAGCTTAGTAGCCCGGCTCGTATTGTTGGCCCATGCCTGTCACCGAGACGAGCCTGCGGAGCGTGGGCGAGCTGATCCGCTCAGCCCACGGCCCCCTGTACTCGTTCGAGTTCTTCCCTCCCCGCTCCGAGGAGGAGGAGCCCGTCCTGTGGGCCGCCGTCGGGGCGCTGGCCCCGCTGGAGCCGTCGTTCGTGTCGGTGACCTACGGGGCGAACGGGTCGCGGCGGGACCGCACCATCCGCGCCACCCGTCGGATCGCGGCCTCCGGAGGCCCGCTGACGGTGGGGCACCTGACGTGCGTGGCGCAGTCGAAGGCGGAGCTTGCCGAGGCGCTGGCCGAGTACCGCGAGGCCGGCGTGACCAACATCCTGGCCATCCGCGGAGACATGCCCGGCGGCGGGCCGTGGACCGCGCACCCCGACGGCTTGGCCAACGCCACGGAGCTGGTGAGGTTCGTGAAGGCGGAGGGCGACTTCTGCGTGGGTGTCGCGGCGTTCGCGAACCCGCACGAGACCAGCAACGACCCGGACCTCGACGCGCAGATCCTCCTGGACAAGGTGGAGGCGGGCGCCGAGTTCGCCATCACGCAGCTGTTCTTCGAGGGGGAGCGCTACGGCGAACTGGTGGAGCGGATGCGCGGGCTGGGCTGCGAGGTGCCGATCATCCCGGGGATCATGCCGTTGACGGTTTTGTCGCAGATCGAGCGCTTCGCGGACCTGTCCGGGCGCGAGCTGCCGGCGTCGTTGGTCGCGGAGTTGCGGGCCTGCTCGTCGAAGGAGGAGGTGCGGGAGGCGGGGTTGGCGGCCGCGGTGCGGTTGTGTCGCGGGCTGCTGGACGCCGGCGCCCCCGGGCTGCAGTTCTTCACCCAGAACCGCTCGAAGGCCACCCGTGAGGTGCTCGCCGAGCTGAAGGGCACCACTCCCGCCCCCTGAGGTGTCTGTCTTCGTTCCCTGAGGAGCCGCCTCGCCGGAGGCGCGGGCGGTGTCGGTCTTCGTTCCCTGAGGAGCCGCCTCGCCGGAGGCGCGGGCGGTGTCGGTCTTCGTTCCCTGAGGAGCCGCCTCGCCGGAGGCGCGGGCGGTGTCTCGAAGGGTTGTGTCGCAACCCTGTGAGCAAGACTGCTTGTCAGGTCAGGTTACGACCCTTCGAGACGGCCCAGGCCGCTGCGCGGCTGGACCTCCTCAGGGATCGATCGGGTCCTCCCAAGGGAGTGGTCAGGCGAGGAGGGAGCGCCAGGCGGAGGTGTCGACGTCGACCGTCACCATCCGCTGCGTCGCCCTCGTCAACGCCACGTACAGCACCCGCTCCGCGCCCGGCGCCTCCGCGACAATACCGTCCGGCGACACCACCACCACGCCGTCGTACTCCAACCCCTTCGCCTGCAGCGCCGTCACCACGATGAGCCGGTTCTCGAACTCGCGCAGCCGCACGTCCTGCATCACGTACCGCTGCACGTCCTGGATCAGCGACGGCGGGCAGATCACGCCGATGGTGCCGTTCACCTGCCCCGCCAGCTCGATGAGTTCGTCGCGGAGCACGCCGTGCAGCGCGTCGGAGGTGGCGTGCACCAGCCTGGGCTCGACCCCCGTGGAGCGCACCGCCTTCGGCAGCTCCGCATCCGGGAACACCTTGGTGATCACCTTCGCAGCCATCGCGTACACCTCGCTGGGGGACCGGTAGTTGGTGCTCAGCGTGAACGTGCGGCTGGGCCCGCGACCCACGAGGTCCGCCAACGCCCGCGACGTCTCCTCCTGGTGCGGGTAGGAGCTCTGCGCCGGGTCCCCGACGATGGTCCACGACGACTGGGGGCCCCGTCGGCGCAGCATCCGCCACTGCATGGGCGTCACGTCCTGGCCCTCGTCGACGAGGATGTGCGCGTAAGTGGTCTGGGGATCCTCGTCCGGGTCCACCACCCGCTCGAAGCGCAGCACGTCCGTGGTGCTGAGCACCTCGGGCACGTCCCCGCCCTCGATGAACACGTCCATCTCGGGCTCCGGATCCTCCGGGGCGGCGCCCAGCACGTCGATCAACTCGTCCAGCAGCGCGATGTCCGCCACGGACCAGCCCCGCACGATCTCCGGCCCCTCGTCCCCGCCCGCGACCCACGCGTAGGAGCGCGCCAGGGCCGACTGCTCGTCCGCCGACAGCTCCGGGGCCACCGCGGCCACGACGGCGGGGTCCGCCAACCGGGCGAGCACCCGGGTGGCGGTGAGGGTGGGCCACCAGGCGTGCATGAACATGGCCAGGCTGGGATGGTCGCGGACCCTGTCCTCCAGCTCGGCGGGCTCGATGGGCACGTCGTCGGGGAACTTCCGGATGAGGGCGTGCACCACCTGATCCGTGGCCTGCTTGCGGCCGCGGTTGAGCTTGGTGTTGGACAGCACCTGGTCCCGGATGCGGCTCAACTCGGACTCGCCGAGCCCGAGCACCTCACCCTTGACGGTGACCCGCACCCGCAGCGCCTCCGGGTGGGCGATCATCGGGGTGCGGACCAGGCGCCGCAGGACCTTCAGCATGCCGAGGCTCCCCTTGATGGTGGCCGCGGCCGACCCGTCGACCCGCTCGCTCGTCAGGCCCAGCACGTCGCCCGCGATCCCGCCGATGGCCTTCAGCGTCACGGTGTCCTCGCCGAGGCTGGGCAGCACCCGCTCGATGTAGTTCATGAACACGTTCGACGGGCCCACCACCAGCACGCCGCCCTTCTCCAGGCGGGCACGGTTGGTGTAGAGCAGATAGGCGGCGCGGTGCAGCGCCACCACCGTCTTGCCGGTGCCGGGTCCGCCCGCGATCACGGTGACGCCCTGGTAGGGGGCGCGGATGGCCTCGTCCTGCTCGGCCTGGATGGTGGCGACGATGTCGCGCATGGTGCGGCCGCGGGCGCGGCTGAGCGCGGCCATGAGGGCGCCCTCCCCGAAGATGGGGAGCTCGGACTCGGCGGATCCGTCGAGAAGGTCGTCCTCGAGTCCGATCACCCGGTCGTCGCGGCAGCGGAGGACGCGACGGCGGATCACGTCCATCGGTTCGGCCTGCGTGGCGCGGTAGAACGGTTCGGCGGCGGGGGCGCGCCAGTCGATCACCAGCGGCTCGTACTCCTCGTCGCGCACCCCGATGCGGCCGATGTAGCGGGTCTCCTCAGTGGTGAGGTCGATGCGGCCGAAGACCAGGCCGTCGTGCTCGGCGTCCAGGATGGCGAGCCGTCGGGCGGCTTGGTAGGCGAACGCGTCGCGCTCGAACAGCGCGGTCCCGTCCTCCTCGCGGACGAAGTTGGTGCGATCGGTGAGGAAGATCTCCCGTCCCGCCTGGGCCATCGACTTGGCGCTGGCAGTGGCGGTGGACAGGTTGGCGTAGACCTTGTCGACGTGGCCCTGTTCCAGGGCGATCTCTTGTTCGAGTCCCGCGCGCGATGTAGTCAACTTCTTTGCATCCTCCGGTTGAGACAGACAGTCAAGCCTACTCGGTTCATGGGCCGGGGTTCACCGGCGTTCGTGGTGTGGGAGGTGTGCCGACGCTGGGCGCTCCCCGGGGGCCCACCGTGCATGCCGACGACAGGCGATCCCGCTCGACGCCAGCGGTAGGTCCAGACGCCTGCGGTAGGTCCAGACGCCAGCGATCCCGCTCGACGCCAGCGATAGGTCCAGACGCCTGCGGTAGGTCCAGACGCCTGCGATCTAGCGCTGGCGCCTCCTACACGCCTGCCTTGCGTCTCGCCGCCAGCGCTAGAGGGCAGGCGGCGAGAAGTAGCGCAGGCGCCGTCCGGTCCCGAGCGCAGGAGGGCAGGCGGCAAGAAGTAGCGCAGGCGGCAAGAAGTAGCGCCGGCGCCTCCCCGCCCGCCCAGCCCAGTAGGTCCCGGAATTGTGCACGCAAATGCGCCCGAAACCAATGTCGGGGCTGCTCTATTCCCCAGAAGTTAGTCATGTCAAACTTATCGCGTGGACCCTTCTCGCCAACGCCTGTTCCCCGGCCTCTTCTTCATCGACGCCGTGTTGGAGGCCGCCGACACCAAGGCGGAAATGTCCAGCCGGATCACGCTGCAGTACCTCCAGCGGGCCGCCATGGCGGGCATCCTCATCGGCCTGTTCTACCTGGCCTACTTCACGGTGCTGTCCGTCTTCGACTCCATCGAGTCCCTCGGCGAGGGCGGCTACGGGCTCGGCAAGGCCGTCGGCGCCTTCGTGTTCGGCTGGGCGCTGGTGTTCATCTACTACACCAAGTCCGAACTCCTCACCTCCAACATGATGGTCACCTCCATCGCCGTCTACCACCGACGCCTGGGGCAGCTGCGCGGGCTCATGCTGCTGGTGCTGTGCTTCCTGGGCAACGCGATCGGCGGGTTGCTGTTGGCCACCATGGCGCGGTTCTCCACGCTGACCGCCGGGCATGTCGGGGAGAAGATGCTGGGAGCGGTGGAGGTCAAGCTGGGCTACATGACCACCGCGTCGGGGATGGGCGACCTGTTCGTCCGCGCCATCCTCTGCAACCTCATGATCAACGTGGCGATGCTGCTGGTCTACAACGGTTTCCTCAAGGATTCCATCACCATGGCGCTGACCATGGTGATGTCGGTGTTCATCTTCGCGTTCCTGGGGCTCGAGCACTCGGTGGCCAACACCGTCCTGTTCACCATCGTGGGCTTCACCCAGGGGATCGACGTGCTGCCCGGCATGGGCAACGTGGCGATAGCCCTGCTGGGCAACTTCATCGGCGGCGGCGTGCTGATCGGCATCTACTACGCCTACGTCAACGACGACCGCCGGATCGGTCGACGCGCGGGCTGAGCTACCGCCGCGCCCGGTTCGTCGGGCGCGCGTCCTCGCCGGTGAGGCGCTCGTGCACCTCGTAGACGGCCAGCGCTGCGCTGGCCAGCTCCGCCCAGGGCTCCGGGCCGGCGGGTGAGCACGACGACGCGGCCGGCCTCCCCGAAGCCACCGGCGCCCGCCGCAGCACCGCCCGTGCCGACCGCGGCTCCACCCCCCACTCGACATCAGGCAAGGCCCGGCCGAAGTCCCACGTCAGCTCGCGCCCGGGAATCCGCCAGCGCAGCACCGGCGCCTGCCCGGTGTGGTCCACCGTCTCGGCCGCCCCCTCGCCCGCGACATCCGCACCCTCGCCCGCGACATCCACCTCCGCCTGCCCGACGGCGGGGGCCAGTACGGCCCGCCCCCACCGGGGCCGACGGGGGAGGCAGTCGACGGCGGGCTCACCGACCACGCGGTCCATGGCCACCCCGTCACCGGCCACCCCGTCGACGATCTCCACCCGGCGCGTGGCCAGGCGGCCCTCGAGCAGCTCGATCAGGCGCCCGCCCGGCTGCGCGCGACCGGCGTCGTCGACCACCTGCCACCGCCCGAACGTGCGTTCCACCACCAGCCGGGTGGCCAGCAGCCCGGGCGCCCGCCGCGACCGCGTGCCGGCCACCGGCGCCAGGTCCAGCACGATCCGCGCCAGGTGCGGATGCCCCGCCCGGTCCGCGACATCGGCGAGCGGGCGGTCCAGCAGCAGCGCCCGCCGGTCCTCCGCGGTCCGGGGCGCGTCCGGCCGCTCCACACCGAACCGCCGCGCGGCCAGCCAGGCCCCGTCGAGGGAGTCGAGGAGGTCGCGCCACCGCTCCGCGACGGGTTGCCCGTACCGCCCGCTCAGCACCGCGAACTGCCGCCCGCGCTCGGTGGGCAGCGCCAGTTCGGCGCCGTCGTCGAAGCGGTGCACGGCGGGTGGCGCCTCCACCATCGCCAGGCCGGCCCGTGCCAGCTCGGCCTCGAGCGGGCGGCCGGATTTCTTGAACAGGTCGCGCCAGGTGGCGGGCAGGGTGACGACGGGGGGCAGCTGCCCGCGCTCCGCCGCCCAGCGCCCCCCGAGCGGTCCGCCGGCCAGGTCCAGGCGCACCGGATGGCCCAGTTTTGCCAGCCGCGCGGCGCAGGCCATGCCGGCCAGCGTGCCGCCTCGGATCGTGAGCATGCGGCCCAGGATAGGGCTTGACGTTCTGTCGGAGGGGGGGCATATAGTAGGAACTACCGCACGCCTGTTCGATTAGTTCGGGGAAGCTCTGGTTGGGCACGGCGCCGCGGTATGGGCCGCTCCGGCCCGGCGCAGCCTCGACCCCTGCGTCGGGCCGGGGCTCCCGGGTCGAATCGCACAGTCCATCAGACGATCCCCGGGAGGCACCCATGCGCACATATCAGGAACCCATCCACGTGCTGTTCCGCGACGAGCCGCGGCAGTTCATCTGGCGTGACCGGCTGCTGCTGGTCAAGGAGGTCCAGGGCCGCTGGAGCCAGGCCACCCCGTGGTGGTCGGGCCGGCAGGTGCGCGCTGCCCGCGGGGAGGAGGTCGCCCCCGCCCCCACCCGGGACGGGGAGGAGCCCCCCAGAGCCGAAGTCCCGCCAGCCCGCGGCGACCTGCTCAGCGAGCGGGAGGTGTGGCGGGTGGAGGCCGGAAACGGGAGCCATCGGGGCGTCTACGAGCTGGCGCGCACCGTCGATGCCGACAACTGGGTGCTGCAGGCGGTGCTCGACTGATGATCGATTTCAGCCAGGCCCGGCGTCTCGCCGTCGAGGCCGAACACGCGGACCTGCCGACGGAGCGCTACCTGGCCGCCTACCGTTCGGCGGAGCAGGTGGCCATCGCCGCCATCTCGGCAGCCCCCGTGGGCACGCGGCCCCGCCAGGACGTGTGGTCGCTGCTCTACCGGGTTGCGCCGGAGTTCGGGGAGTGGGCCGGGTTCTTCGCCGCGGTGGCGCCCAAGGCGCGTGCCGTGCAGGCGGGCGCCAGGGCGCTGGTCACCGAGCGTGACGCCGCGGACCTGGTCCGCGACTCGCAGCAGTACCTCGCCGAGACGGCGCGCTGGCTGGGCCGCCGGGAGCAGGCGGGACGGCAGCAGGCAGGCCATCAGCAGGCAGGCCGGGAGCAGGCGGGTCGTCAGCAGGCGGGCCATCAGCAGGCGGGACGGCAGCAGGCGGCCGCGAAGGCGTCGTGATGGACAGCTTCGTGCACCTGCGCGTGGCCTCGGGCTACTCCTTCCAGTACGGCGCCTCCCACCCCGGCGAGCTGGTGGCCGAGGCGGTGCGCCACGGCATGGACGCGCTCGCACTCACGGACCGCGGCGGCCTCTACGGCGCCGTGCGGTTCGCGAAGGCCTGCCTCAAGGCGGGGATCGCGCCCATCGTCGGGGTGGACCTGGCGGTCCGGCCGGACGGTTGGCGCCCCACCAGGCGCCCCACGGCGGCCCGCGGCGGGCAACTGCGCGACGAGCGGCTCCCGCGGCTCGTGGTGCTGGCCACCTCCCGGGCCGGGTGGGGCACGCTGTGCGAGCTCATCACCGCCGCCCAGCTCACCGGCGAGCGGGGGGACCCGGCGGTCACCCTGGAGATGATCGCGCGGCACTGCGCGGGGCGCGACGCGGTGGTGCTGCTCGGCGCGGACTCGGAGGTGGGCGAGGCGCTGGCCGCCGGCCGCCCGGACCTCGCGGAGGACGCCGCCACCCGGTGGCGCTCGGAGCTGGGGCACGGGCTGGTCCTGGCCGCCACCAACCATCAGACGGGCGGTCGCGGGGCCGCGTCGGCCCACCAGGCCGCCGGCATGATCCGGCTGGCGCGCCGGCTCGCGGTCCCCGTCGTCCTCACCAACGCGGCGCGGATGGCGCGGCGGGAGCAGGCCGCCACCGCGGACGTGCTGGACGCCGCCCGCCGGCTGGCCCCGCTGGACGTGCGCACCATCGACAGGCGCAACGCCGAGGGCTACCTGAAGCCTGGGGAGGCGATGGCGGCCGCGGCGGAGGAGGCGGCCCGCCTGGCGGGTGAGCCGGACGGCACGGCGCTGCTGCGCGCCACCCGTCACCTGGCCGAGCGCTGCCGGCTGGACCCCGTCGGCGACGTCGGGCTGGGGGAGATCCGGCTGCCCGAGTTCGAGACCCTCGGCACCACGCTGGTCGAGGCGCCCGGGGTGCTGCGCGCGCGCTGCGAGGCGGGCCTGGCGCAGCGCTACGCATCCCTCACCCCCGAGGTGACCGGCCGCCTCGACGACGAGCTGTCCGTGATCGGCAGGCTCGGGTTCGAGTCCTACTTCCTCACCGTGGCAGACGTGGTGGGCCTCATCCGTGAGCTCGGCATCCGCTGCGCGGCCCGCGGCTCGGGCGCCGGCAGCCTGGTCAACTACGCGCTCGGGATCTCCGGGGTGGACCCCATCCGGCACGGCCTGATCATGGAGCGGTTCCTCTCCCCGCTGCGGGTGGCGCTGCCGGACATCGACCTGGACGTGGAATCCGCCCGCCGCACCGAGGTCTACGACAAGATCCTGGCCACGTTCGGCGGCCAGCGGGTGGCCTGCGTGGCCATGATCGAGACCTACCGGGTGCGCCACGCCGTCCGCGATGTGGGCGCCGCGCTCAGCCTGCCGCCGGTGGAGGTGGACGCCATGGCCAAGGCCTTCCCGCACATCCGCGCCCGAGACGCCCGCGCCGCCCTGCGGGACCTGCCCGAGCTGCGCGCCGCAGGCCTGGGGGAGGAGCGCCTCGATGTGCTGTTCTCGCTGGTCGAATCGCTCGACGGGCTGCCCCGGCACATCGCCCTGCACCCCTGCGGCGTGATCCTCAGCGACTCGTCGCTCGGGCAGCGCACCCCGCTGGAGGCCAGCTTCGGCGGCTACCCGATGAGCCAGTTCGACAAGGACGACGTGGAGGACCTGGGCCTGCTCAAGCTGGATGTTCTCGGCATCCGGATGCAGTCGGCCATGTCGCACGCGCTGACGGAGATCGCGCGCACCTCGCCGGCCGGGCCCCCGCCGCTCATCGACGACCTGGACCCCTTCGACGACCCGGCCGTCTACGACATGATCGCCCACCGCGCCACGCTCGGCTGCTTCCAGATCGAGTCGCCCGGCCAGCGGGAGCTGGTGGGCAAGTTCGGCCCCGAGACCTTCCACGACCTCATCGTCGACATCTCCCTCTTCCGTCCCGGCCCGGTGAAGTCGGACATGATCACCCCGTTCCTGGAGGCGCGGCAGGGGTGGGCGGAGCCCGAGTACCTGCACCCCAGCCTCATCCCGGCCCTCGAGCAGACCCAGGGCGTGGTGGTGTTCCACGAGCAGATCATCCAGATCATCTCGGTGGCCACCGGCTGCACCCTGGCCCAGGGCGACGAGGTGCGCCGGGCGCTCGGGGACAAGGAGGGCCAGGCGCAGGTCAAGGAGTGGTTCTGGCCCAAGGCCCGCGCCCGCGGCTACGACGAGCACATCGTCGGGCAGATCTGGGAGATCCTCGTCTCGTTCGCCTCCTTCGGGTTCTGCAAGGCGCACGCCGCCGCGTTCGCGCTGCCCACCTACCAGTCGGCGTGGCTGAAGCGCTACTACCCGGCGCACTTCCTCGCCGGCATCCTCACGCATGATCCGGGCATGTACCCCAAGCGGCTGCTGCTGGAGGAGGCCCGCCGCATGAACATCGCGGTGCTGGGCCTGGACGTCAACCGCAGCACCGCCCAGTACCGCGCCGAGGCGCTGGCCGACGGCGAGGCCGCGGAGGAGCCGATGGCGCTGCCGGAGCACCTCGCCATCGGCGCCCCGCCCACCACGGACGGGCTGCCGCAGGTCGACGGCTGGGGCATCCGGCTCTCGCTGGCAGACGTCAAGGGCATCGCCGAGGCGGAGATGGAGCGCATCGTCGCCGGGCAGCCCTACGCCTCGCTCACGGACTTCTGGGGGCGGGCCCGGGTGGCCGAGCCCGTCGTCGAACGGCTCATCCTGGCAGGGGCCTTCGACGCCCTCTACCGCATCGGCCGCCACGCCCCGGTGCAGCGGCGCGGCCAGATCACCCGCCGGGACCTGCTGCTGGCGCTGGCGGACCTGCACCGGCAGCGGCGGGCGGACGAGCGGGTGGTGTCGCGGGCGAAGGGGCGGCGCAGGAGTGTCGCGGGGACGGACCCCGGGGAACTCGCCTGGGCGCAGCGGCAGCGGGCGGGCCACCCGCCGCAGGCGGTGCAGGGTGCGCTGGACTTCGGCGTCGCCGAGACGGAGCCGACGGCGGACGTGCCCGTCACCGGCCTGCCGGAGATGGACGACGAGCAGCGGCTGAAGGCGGAGCTGGAGATCCTCGGCCTGGACGTCAGCCACCACATCATGGAGCGCTACCTGCCGCTGCTGCGGGCGCTCGGCGCCACCAGCTCGCGCACCCTGCTGCAGCAGCGCAACCAGGCCGAGATCCTCGTCGCGGGCGTGAAGGTGGCCACCCAGACGCCCCCGGTGCGCTCCGGGCGGCGCGTGATCTTCCTCACCCTGGACGACTCCACCGGCCCGGTGGACGCCACCTTCTTCGAGGACGCGCAGGGCCCGTACGCGGCCACCGTGTTCGCCTCCTGGATGGTGCTGGTGCGCGGCAAGGTCCGCCGCACCGGCCCGCGGGGGGTGTCCATCCGCGCCACCGGCTGCTGGGACCTGGGCCGGCTCGACGAGGCGTGGCGGGCGGCGCTGGCCGAGGGGGCCACGGAGGCCGAGGCTGTCGCGGCGGTGGTGGCCATCATCGACGAGGTGCCCGTGGGCTACTCCCTGGTGGGCCAGTGGCACCCCGCGCCGGCCGAGCGGCACGCCCCGGCCGCGCAGCCCGCACCGGGCGTCGACGAGGAGCCGCCCCCGGACCCGCAGGAACACACCCGCGCGGGCGGCATGGGGCGCCGCCGGGTGCTGGTGCACGCCAGCGGGTTCACGCAGTCGCCCTACGCGGACATCAAGCCGGCGGGCACCGGCGCCGCCGAGGCGCCACGCAAGCTGTGGCACTCCAGCCCGGGAAGCTCAGGGAGATGAGATGCCAGTCATCGCTCATGTGGACATGGACGCGTTCTACGCCTCGGTGGAGATGGCCCGGCACCCAGAGCTGCGGGAGGTGCCGATGTTCGTCGGCGGCTCCACCCGCGGGGTGGTGCTCTCGGCCAACTACCCGGCGCGCCGGTTCGGGATCGGCGCGGGCATGCCGTCGAGCCGGGCAAGGCGCCTGTGCCCGCAGGTGGCCGTGATCCACCCGGACTTCGACCACTACTCGGCGGTCTCCGACGGCATCCGCGAGATCTTCGACACGGTGACGGACCGGGTGGAGATGGCCTCCATCGACGAGGCGTTCATCGACCTCACCACGGCGCTGCGCCGCCTCGGAGGAGACCCTGTTGCCATCGGGGAGACGCTCCGCGCCCAGGTGATGGACGAGCAGGGGGTGCCGTGCTCGATGGGCATCGGCCCCAGCAAGTTCATCGCCAAGCTGGCGTCGAAGGCCGCCAAGCCGGACGGCCTGGTGCGGGTCCGCGCCGAAGAGGTGATCGCATTCCTGCACCCGCTGCCGGTGGAGGCCATCTGGGGCGTGGGGGAGGCGACGGCGGCGCGGCTGCACCGGCTGGGCCTCAGCACCGTCCGCGACATCGCCAACACCCCCCGTTCCACCCTGCAGCGGGCGCTCGGCGACGGGCAGGGCGCGCTCCTGCTGGACCTTGCCTGGGGCCGCGACGACCGCTCCGTCCTGGCCCGAGAGCCCGCCGAGCACAGCGTCGGCTCGCAGGAGACGTTCCCGCAGGACACCGACGACGCGGGCGTGGTGGCCACGGAGATCCTGCGGATGGCGGACCGAACCGCGTCGCGGATGCGGGCGCAGTCCATGGTGGGGCGCACGGTGACGCTGTCGGTGCGGTTCGCGGACTTCACCACCATCACGCGCACCGGCACGATCTCCGCCCCCACGGACCGCACCAACGACATCTACGCCGAGGCGATGCGGCTGTTCACCAAGCTCAACCTGCAGCGCGCCCGGATCCGCAGGGTGGGGGTGCGGATGGAGAAGCTGGTGCCGAAGGCCGGCACCTACGAGCAGCCCGCGCTGGACGAGCCGGCCCGCGGATGGACGGAGGCGGAGCAGGCCATCGACAAGGCGGTGCTGCGGTTCGGCCCGCACGCCGTGCGGCGGGCCACCCTCACCCGCCGAAGGGATGAGCGAACTGATCCACACCTGATCCATGCCTGATACACATTCGCAACGGTCCCCCAGCAGCATGGGGGAGATGAAACTCCTTGTCATCGCGCCCGCCTCCCGCTATCAGCCCGGCCACTTCGGTGAGCTCCTGGTGGCGCTGGCGGACCGGACTGTGGCCCTCGCCCGCGAGGCCGGCTGGACCACCACCCTCATCGGCATGCAGGACTGCGGGGATCACGTGTGGCACGCGGCGCTCGCTGCCGCGGACGCGGTGGTGCTGCTCGGCGGGCACGACGTGGACCCGCGCGTCTACAAGGGCAGGAACGAGTATCCCGGGTCCGGGGACCACCTGGGCACCGCGGACCGCCGCTCGATCGCCGTGGTGCAGGCCTGCCGCGCGGACCGCCGTCCGCTGCTGGGGATCTGCCGCGGGATGCAGTTGATCAACGTGGCCTACGGGGGGAACCTGTCTCCGGACCTGTTCACCGCCCAGACCCACCGGCTCCCCGACGGCCAGCGCGGCATGTTGGACCACCTCGTCGACGTGGAGGCCGGGTCGCGGTTGGCGGACGCGCTCCCAGCTGAGCGGTTGACGGTGCGCAGCTCGCACCATCAGGGCGTCGAACGACTGGGCGAGGGCCTGAGGCCCACGGCGTGGGCCACGCACGACGGCGTGATCGAGGGGATCGAGGACCCGGACCGCCCCGTCCTGGCGGTGCAATGGCACCCGGAGGACGAGGGGGCGGAGCCGGATCAGCTCACCGGTCTGCTGCGCTGGCTGGCCGCGCACATCCGCAGCACCGAGGCACCCCGCGCCAGCGCCTGAGGAGGATCAGAGGTCGCCCTGTTGGCGACGGCGCCACCGCTCCTCAAGCTTGTCCATGAAGTCCTGCGATGGGTTGGTCGACGGCGAGGGCCGCGGCGCGCTGGGCCCGCGCCTGCTGGGCTGGGCGCCCTCGTCACCCACCCTGCGCCACGAGTTGATGCCGATCAGCGCCGCGCCGAGCATGAGCAGGAAGCCGAGCACGCTCACCGCGGGGTGCACCTGGACCCCCACCAACAACACCACGACGCCGGCGATGAACCCCACGCCGGCGATGGCCGCCCTGCGGCGGTGAATGCGGATGGTCGACGACCCGCTCAGCGTGTCAGCGAGCTTGGGGTCCTCGGCCATGAGGGACGCTTCAAGCTGCTCCAGCAGCTTTCGTTCCTGCTCAGAAAGCGCCATTGGTTCTCCCTCGTCGACCTTTCGTTCCAGTCTATGCGCCGGGTCAACCGGCGGGAAGTCGACGCCAGAGAGAGGCCTGCAGGAGGATCGCCCCTTCAGCTGGCTGAGGTGCCGCGAAGCGGCGACGAAGCCTCAGAAACGTTAGCTGACAAGGTCACTCTTTTTGGGCTTCGAGGCTCGTCGCTGCGCTCCTCGCTCCTCTGCCCGCGGAGAGGTGCCGCGAAGCCTCATCAGCGGCGGAGGCGCCAGAGAGAGGCCGGCAGGAGGATCGCCCTGGCCCGCACCATGGCCGAGGAGTCCGCCCAGAGCGAGGCCCGCACCGCGCGCACCTGGGCGGGCAGCCGCCCAGGATCCGCCGTGTCACGCGAGAACTTACTCACCTCGACGGTGTGCGCGAGCTCCCGCAGCGCCGCCGCGCCGTTGGGGGGAAGGTCCACGGACTCCGACACCGGCCCGGGGGAGCCGTCCGGCCAGGGCCGGCGGAAGTCCCGGAACAGGGCCTCCACCTCCGTCCACGCCGAACCGGCCGCGACCCTCGCCTCCTGGCCGCCGCGCAGCCTCCACCACCGCTGCCCCCGCCGGACCGCGGCGGGCACGCTCAGCGCGACCAGCGCGATCCCGGCGAGCAGCCAGTCCAGCCATCCCACGTCGCCGTCGCCGCCCGGGGCGCTGGGCTGGAACGTGGGCATCGGCTCCTCGGAGGGGAGCGCAGACGGCAGGGTCGTGGGCGTCGACGGGCTGGGTGACGGCGAATCCGACGGTGCGCCTGAGGGCTGCGTGGCCGGATCGGTGTACTCGGGAGGGCCGTCGAACGCGGGGGTGGGCTCGAACGGCACCCAGCCGAGCCCGTCGAGGAAGAGCTCCGGCCAGGCGTGGGCGTCGTGCGCGGTGACCTCGAAGGTGCCGTCCTCGAGGCGCTCGCCGGGGGCGAACCCGACGGCCATCCGCGCGGGGATCCCCTCGAGGCGGGACATGGTGATCATGGCCGCGGCGAAGTGGATGCAGTAGCCTGCCCGCTCCTCGAGGAGGAAGGCGCTGATGGCGTCGGAGCCGGTCGACGGCGGGGCCTCGAGCGAGTAGGTGAAGGCGTCCGAGCGGAGGAACTCCTGGATCGCAAGCGCCTTCTGGCCGGCGGTGGCGGCCTCCGAGACCACGTCGGCGGTCAGGTCCGTGACCACGGGGGCGAGCCCCTCAGGCACCGCGACAGTGACGGCGTTGACGCCGCCGCCTGCCTCGGCCGCCTCGATGTCCTCCCGCGACGGGGACGGCAGGGTGGAGACCACGGAGTAGTTGAGGTCGATCGTCTGTTCCAGGCGGTCCGGGCCCGAGGCCACGATGCTCATCGTGTCGGGGTCGAAGCTCCAGCTGCCGTCGGCGTCGATGGACTCGGCCGCGAACGGGGCGGGCAGGTACTCCGACGGCACGCCGGCCATGGCCACGTCGATCTCCACGCGTTCGCCGGGGAACGTGTGGGCGCCCGCCAGCCCGATCCGCGAGAGGCGCATGGGGAGCAGGCGCGCCCCTGCGGTGGTGAGCTCCGGCAGCGCGACGGTGCGCATGTAGACGCTCTCGTCGTTGGAGGTGCGATACGTGAGGATGCGGGTGTCCGCGGGCCGCTTGAGGTCCTGCTCCAGGCGGACGGTGGGGTCGCTGAGCTGGATGGGGCCGTCCGGGCCGTCGCTGTTCCAGGGCTGCTTCTGCCCGAGCGGCACCAGCGGGGCGAGCACGAGCGCCAGGGCCACCGCGACCGCCCCGAACGCCACCGCCACCTGCGCCCGCGACAGAAGGTAGGCGCCGACGCGCGACGCCTTGCCGGTGACCTCGTCGGCCAGCCCCGTGGCGCTCACCAGCAACGCCAGGTAGCCCACCACCACGGGCAGCACGAACACGAACGACAGCTCGTCGATGACCGCGATGGACGCGATGCCGTACACCAGCGCCACCGGCGCGATGGCCCACGCCGGCTGTTCCAGGACGTTGACCAGCAGCTCCACCACCAGGATCAGCAGCCCGGTGAGCGCCACGATGAGCCACATCAGACCGGGGGTGGGCTCGACGGGCGCGGCGCTGGTGCGGATGGTCACCACGCCCTCGGCGACCAGCGCCTGCATCGAGCCCAGCGGATCCGTGATGCCCGCGCCGGCAAGGGAGGTTGCCCGCCAGACCACGTAGGCGCCGCCCGCGAGGATCTGGAGCATCAGCACCAGCATCCGCGGCAGGTGGAGCGCGGCGAGCGCGGCCCCGGTGACACCGACGATCCCCAGCACGACGGCGGACTCGACGAGGTAGCCCGCGCCCTGCACCATCGTCGAGAGCGGGAGCAACCCGAGCCAGAGCGCGACCGCGGCCACGAGGCTGGTCCAGGGGTGGTAGCTGAACCTCACCGCGACACCCGCTTCCACACCTGGGGCATCGGCTCCCCCGGCGCGTAGGCCTCGATGGTCCAGCCGTGGTTGCGCAGCAGCCTGCAGGCGTCGTCGTGCTCGTCGTCGGCGGCCCCCCAGGCGCGCGCGTCCGGCACCAGCGCCACCAGGCTCCGCGCCCGCCCCCCGGCGGCCACCAGCGCCGCCGCGTCCGCCGCGCGCAGCAGGCCGGTGGCCGCGACGATCGAGGACGCCGAGGTGAGCGCCTCGGTGTCCGTGACGGCGCGCCCCAGCCACGTCTCCTCCGACGGCGCCAGGTCCGTCATGGCCTCCACCATCGCGTGCCGCGCCCCGTGCCCGACGGCGTGGCCAGACTCGAACACCGTCCCCGACGGCGCCACCACGGACAGCCGGTAGCGGCCCTCCACCAGCAGCGCCGCGATCGAGGTGACGGCGGAGACCGCCCACTCGAGGCTGCCCGTGGGGCCCTCGCCGAGGTGCGCGTCGAGCCTGTTGTCCACGATGAGCGTGCTCGACGGGTCCCACGGATGCTCCTCGAGCCGGACCATGAGGTCGCCCTGCTTGGCGCTCATCTTCCAGTGCACCCGACGCATGTCGTCGCCGTGGCGGTGCTCGCGCACCAGCACGTCGTCCTGACCGGCCTGCCCGATCCGCTGCGGGGTCGCGTCGCCCGCCGCGCCCAGCCCCGCCCCGCCGGTGAGCTCGCCGAGCGGCCACACCCGAGGCGTGACCCGCAGGAGGGTCGTCTCGCCGGCAGCCGTGAACGTGCGCAGGGCGAGGCCGAACGGGTCCGCGGCGGAGCCCAGCAGCGGGCCGATCTCGAACCGCCCCCGGAGCGCAGCCTCCAACGTGTAGCCCACGGCCTGACGCCACCGGCCGAAGCCGCGGGCGATCACGAAGGCCGCCCCACCCCCCAGCGGGTCGGGTGCGGTGTCCAGGAAGCGCAGGGCGCTGGCCTGCGCCGGCGACTGGTTGGCCACCTGCAGCACCACCCGGGTGGAGGTGCCGACGGGGATGGTGGGCGGGGTGAGCGAGCGCTGGTGGCTGACGCGTGGGCGCGCCAGCACGAGGTAGCCCGCGGCGAGCAGGGGCAGCACCGCCAGGGTCAGCGCCACCCACATGAGGTCGCGCTCGCCCAGGTAGCCGGCCCCGGCGGTGGCCGCGACACCCAGGACCAGCAGCATGATGCCGCGGCCCGTCAGCCGGGTTCCCCGCTTGGGCAACGCCTCAGCCCCGGTTCGGTGCGGGGGTGGCGTCCACGATGGCCCCGATGATGCTCTCCGGGTCCCGCCGCGACACCTGGGCCTCCACCGTCGGCAGCACCCGGTGCGCCAGCACGGCCACCGCGAGGCTGCGCACGTCCTCGGGGATCACGTAGTCCCGGCCCGCCAGCGCAGCCTCCACGCGGGAGGCCCGCATGAGGTGCAGCGACGCGCGGGGGCTGGCCCCCAGCCGGAGGTCCGGGTGGCGCCGGGTGCCCTCGGAGATGGCGACGATGTAGTCGTTGATCACCGGGGCCACGTAGACGCTGCGGATGGTGCGGACGGCGGCGGCGATGGCGGCGGCGTCGGTGACCGGCGAGATGCTGGCCAACTGGTCCCCGCCGGCGTTGTGGGTGAGCATCGCCACCTCGGCCTGCCGCGCCGGGTAGCCCATGGTGATGCGCGCCATGAACCGGTCGCGCTGCGCCTCGGGGAGGGGATAGGTGCCCTCCATCTCGATGGGGTTCTGGGTGGCGATCACCATGAAGGGCTCGCTCAGTTGATACGTGTGCCCGTCCGCGGACACCTGGCCCTCGGCCATGGCCTCCAGCAGCGCGGACTGCGTCTTGGGGGAGGCGCGGTTGATCTCGTCGCCCAGCACGATGTGGGCGAAGATGCCGCCCGGCTTGAACTCGAACTCGCGCGTGGCCTGGTTGAACACCGACACGCCGGTCACGTCGCTGGGCAGCAGGTCAGGCGTGAACTGGATGCGCTTGACGTTGCCGGAGATGGCGCGGCCCAGCGATTTCGCCAGCACCGTCTTCCCCACCCCGGGGACGTCCTCGATGAGCAGGTGGCCCTCCGCGAGCAGCACCGCCACGGCCATCCGGATCTGATGCGGCTTGCCCTCGATCACCCGGCCCATCTCTGCGGCGATGTCGCGGGCGAGCTTGGAGACCTCGGCGAGCGAGGGGGTGACGGGCTGGTTCACCGGGACTCCTTCTGGTGGCGGGCCGGGACGGCGGTTCCAGCGTAGTTGCCAGCGGCAACGACCAGCCAACACGCCACAAAGTGGTGCCCTTGTGGGGGGAAGTGGGGTACGGTGGGGCGAAATGGAGCGAAGTGGATGGCTAGTGGAGCGAAGGGGGGCGCACACCGATGTTTCTGGGGACCTACACACCCAAGTTGGACGAGAAGGGGCGCCTCATCCTGCCCGCCAGGTTCCGCGACGCCTTGGAGGCCGGACTGGTGGTCACCCGCACCCAGGAGCGGGCGTTGGCCGTCTACCCCAAGGACACGTTCGAGGCGTTGATGGCAGAGGCCATGAGCGCCCCGAGCACCGTGAAGCAGGTCCGCGACTATCAGCGCATGATGACGGCGGGCGCCAGCTTCGAAGTTCCGGACCGGCAAGGGCGGGTGACCATCCCCCAGATCCTGCGCGACTACGCCGGCCTGGATCGCGACGTCGTGGTGATCGGAGCGATGAACCGCGCCGAGATCTGGGACGCCGAGACCTGGCAGACCTACTCCGCGGCCAGCGAAGAGGGTTTCGCCGGCATGGACGACGAACTCAGCGCCTTCCACAGGCTCTGACGGCCCACCCGGTGGCTCCCGGCCGGCGGCCCTGACCTCACTTCCCCGATGTCAGGTCCACTCCGGAAGGGAACCTCCGGGTGGGGCGCACGAGACGGACGAATTTCCATCAGAAGACAAGGGTCGAGACACATGCAGGGCTACGCGGACGTTCACGAACCGGTCATGGAAGACCGCATCGTCGAACTCCTGCGCCCGGCCCTGCAGCGCCCGGGATCGGTCTACGTCGACGGCACCCTCGGCCTCGCCGGCCACGCGATCGCCGTGCTGGAGGCCTGCCCGGAGGCCCGCCTGATCGGCATCGACCGGGACCCCGACGCCCACGCCGTCGCCCGCGACCGCCTGGGCCCGCTGGCCGAGCGGGCCACCCTCGTGCACGCCGTCTACGACGAGCTCCCCGAGGTGCTGGAGGATCTCGGCGTCGCGAAGGTGGACGCCATCCTGCTGGACCTCGGCCTCTCCTCGCTCCAGATCGACCGCCTGGAGCGCGGCTTCGCCTACCGCGTCGACGCGCCCCTGGACATGAGGATGAACCCGACGGAGGGCCCCACCGCCGCCGACGTGCTCAACACCTACCCGGCCCGTGAACTGTCGCGGATCCTCAAGTGGTACGGCGAGGAGCGGTTCGCGGACCGCATCGCCCGCGCCGTCGTCGACGAGCGGCAGCGCGCCCCGTTCACCAGCTCGGGGCGCCTGGTGGAGGCCATCTCGGCGGCCATCCCCGCCGCCGCCCGCCACACCGGCGGCCATCCCGCCAAGCGCACCTTCCAGGCGCTGCGGATCGAGGTCAACCGGGAGCTGGCCGCCCTCGAGGGGGTCCTGCCGGCGGCCGTCGACGCCCTGGCCGTGGGCGGCCGGATCGCGGTGCTCAGCTACCACTCGCTGGAGGACCGCCTGGTCAAGCGCACCCTGGCCGCGAAGTCCGCGGACCGCGCACCCCGCGACCTCCCCGTCGTCCCCGAGTACCTCAAGGCCGAGTTGATGCTGCTGACCCGCGGCGCCGAGCGGCCCAGCGAGCAAGAGACCGCCAGCAACCCCCGGGCCGCCTCCGCGCGGCTCAGGGCAGCGACACGAATCAGGGAGGCCACCGCATGAGCGCCCAGCCGATCACCGCCGCCGGGAGCCCGCCCGCCCCACGCCTGCGCGTCGTCAGGATGCCCGGCGGCACCGTCTCCCCCCTCGGCTTCGCCGTCATCGTGGTCCTGTTGATCGCCGCCGGCCTGGGCCTGGTGATGGTGGTCACCACCTCCGTGGGCGCCCAGTCCCGCGAGCTGGCCGGCCTCCGCAGGGAGGCCACCGAGCTCGGCTACACCCAGGCCGCCCTCACCTCCCAGCTCCAGAACGTCTCCAGCGCCAACGCGCTGGCGCTGCGGGCCTCCCAGCTCGGCATGGTTCCCAACCCGTACCCGGCGTTCATCCACCTGGCGGATCACACGGTCACCGGCGTGCCGACGGCCGTCACCGGAGACGAGCTGCCCTACCTGCGCGGCCGCCGCTCAGAGGCGCCCTCGACGGCGGCCCCAGTCACCACGCCGAGGCCGGAGGCGCCGGTGGTAGAGCTGCCCGACGATCTCGTCGCGGCCGGAACGACGGGGGAGTAAGGCCATGGCGGAACGCAAAGGGCGGCCGCGGGCCACCAACGGGACTCGTGCGTCATCGTCCGCGCGCCCCCAGAAGGGCGCCGCCGCTGGCGGCAGGAAGCCCTCCGGCGACCCGACCCAGCGCTCCGCCGCGCGCCCGGCAGCCAAGCCCGCCGGCAGGTCGTCTGCCAAGCGAGCCTCGTCGTCGCGCCCGGGCGCGCCCAGCCGTCGGGCCGAGGCTCGGCGATACCGCAAGACCCTGCGGCTCCCGGTGGGACGCACCAGCGTCCGGATCCGCGTGTTCATGGTGACGCTCGCGGTCCTGCTCGGGATCGCCGGCGTGCGCGCCGTCCAGCTGCAGGGGATCGACGCCCAGGCGTTCGCGGCGGAGGCCGCTGCCAAGATGAAGTCCACCAGGGACCTGCCCGCCACCCGCGGCACCATCACCGACCGCAACGGGGCGGTGATGGCGGCCACCGAGCCCGCCATGATCGTCTCGATCGACCCGGACATGATCCGCACCAACGGCGCGGACAAGCGCTACGCGATGAGCGCCAAGAAACAGGAGGAGGCCGCAGCCGCGCCCAGCGCAGTGGCCGACATCCTCGTCGAGCACCTCGGCGGGCAGAAGTCCACCTACCTCAAGCTGATCAACACGCCGGACTCGCTCTACGAGATCGTGAAGCGGAAGGTGCCGGCCGCAACCTACACCGCCATCCAGAAGGACATGAAGGAAGGCTTCGGCGGCGACGGCAGCCGCCCCTGGAAGGGCGTCTTCGGTGACCCGGACCCCATCCGCGTCTACCCGAACCGCTCGGTGGCCGCCAACGTGGTGGGCTTCGTCAACGGTGAGGGCGAGGGCGCCGCCGGGCTTGAGTACGCGCTCAACGCGGACCTCAACGGCACCGCCGGCAGCATGGTCTACGACTGGTCCACCTACGGACGCATCCCGCTGGGCACCAACATCATGACCCCGGCCGTCGACGGCAACTCCTACCAGACGACGCTGGACTCGGACCTCAACTGGATGACCGAGCAGATCCTGGCCGAGTACGTGAAGCAGGCGGGCGCCACCACCGGCAAGGCCTTGGTGATGAACGTCAAGACCGGCGAGATCCTCTCGCTGGCCAACGGACCCGGCTACGACGCCGCCAATCCCGGGCGCGCGGACACCTCCGACCTGGGCAACCGCGCCGTCACGGAGGCCTACGAGCCCGGATCGGTGCAGAAGGTCCTGACGATGGCCGCCCTGGCTGACCAAGGCCTGGTCACGCCCACCACGAAGGTGGTCGTGCCGGAGCGGATCGCCTCGGGCGCCGGCTACGTGCGCGACTCCTTCGATCACGGCCGCATCAAGCTCACCGGCGCCGGCGTGGTGGCGCAGTCCTCCAACATCGGCACCATCCTGCTGGCCCGGCAGATGGAGAAGGCCACGCTGGCCGAGTACCTCGCCGGATTCGGCCTCGGCACCAAGTCCGGCGTCGGCCTCCCCGGCGAGACCTCCGGCAGCCTGCCCGGCGCCGACATGGCGGACTACACCAGGGACCAGATCTCCTTCGGCCAGGCCCTGTCGGTCAACGCCATCCAGATGGCCGCGGCCGTCAACACCGTCGCCAACGGCGGCGTCTACGTCCAGCCCACCATCCTCAAGTCCGGCACGCAGGCCGACGGCACCCCCGTCGAGCTGCCCGAGCCCGTCACCCGCCGCGTGGTCTCCGAGGAGGCCGCGGACACCGCGCTGGCAATGATGGAATCGGTCATCACCCTCAACGAAAACCGTGCCATCCCCGGCTACCGCACCGCAGGCAAGTCCGGCACCGCCCAGCGCTTCGACCCCTCCTGCAAGTGCTACAACGGCTTCACCGCCAGCTTCGTGGGCGTCGCACCCGCCGAGGACCCCCAGATCCTGGTCTACGTGGTGCTGGATCAGCCCACCAACGGCAACCTCGGCAGCCGCCTGGCCCTGCCGGCCGTCAACGACATCCTCGAGCTCGCACTCCCGCGCTACAACGTCGCCCCGTCGACGACGCCGGCGCCCGAGATCCCGCTAACGTTCGAGTAATGAACCACACGCTCCGCCCCGCGACCACGCCGCCGGCGCCGCTCGCGGTGCTCGCCGCCGGGCTGGGCCTGCTGGGCGACGCGCAGGGCGATGTCGCGGTGGCGGGGGTCACCCTTGACTCCCGGGCCGTGCAACCCGGCTGGCTGTACGTGGCACTCCCCGGCACCCGCACGCACGGGGCCGCGTTCGCCGCCGCCGCGGTCGCTGCCGGCGCTGCCGCCATCCTCACGGACCACGGGGGCGGGGGCGATCTCGCCCTGGGCGTCCCCGTGCTCTACACCGAGGAGCCCAGGCATGCAGCGGCCGTGATCTCCGCCAGGTTCTACGGCGAGCCCGCCCGCGCCATGACCATGTTCGGCGTCACCGGCACCAACGGGAAGACCACCACCGTGGCGCTGCTCCAGGCGGGCCTGGCGGCAGCGGGACGGCTGGCCGGCACCATCGGCACCATCGGCTTCCGGCTCGGCGACGAGGAGCTGCGGACCGCCCGCACCACGGTCACCACCCCCGAATCGCCGGACCTGCAGGCGCTGCTGGCGGTCATGCAGCAGCGCGGAGCGGACTCGGTGGCCCTGGAGGTCAGCTCCCACGCCATGGCGCTCAGCCGCGTGGACGGGATCGAGTTCGACGTGGCCGGCTTCCTCAACCTCGGCCGCGACCACCTGGACTTCCATCCCAGCCTGGAGGACTACTTCGAGGCCAAGGCCGCGCTGTTCGCCCCCGGCCGGGCGAAGGCGAGCGTGGTCTGGATCGACGATCCCAAGGGCCGCGAGATCGCCCAGAGGGTGACCAGCCACGGCGGCAGCCGCCTCATCACCGTCGGCAGCACCCCGGATGCCCACTACGTGCTCTCGGACTACCGCGGCGTCGCCCCATTGGGCGGCCGAGCGAGCCTCACCAGGGAAGGGGAGCGGCTGGAAC
Organism: Tessaracoccus luoxuelianae; assembly: GCF_055326245.1. Lineage (NCBI taxonomy): Bacteria > Bacillati > Actinomycetota > Actinomycetes > Propionibacteriales > Propionibacteriaceae > Tessaracoccus > Tessaracoccus luoxuelianae. The sequence continues at coordinate 340,542 of NZ_JBUZNO010000001.1, read as the reverse complement.
TCGAACTGACCCTCCCCGGGGCCTACAACATGATCGATGCCGCGGTGGCGTTCGCGATGCTCGAGGCGGTGGGGGTCCCCGCCGACGCCGCCCTGGCCGGGCTGCGCCGCGCCCAGGTGCCGGGGCGGATGCAGCGCGTGGACCTGGGGCCGCACGCTCCGCTGGTGGTGGTGGACTTCGCGCACACGCCGCAGGCCGTGGGTGCGGCCGTCGAGTCCCTGGCCGGCCTGGGGCGGGTGGTCACGGTGCTCGGCTGCGGCGGGGACCGCGACGCGGACAAGCGGCCGGAGATGGGCGCCGCGGCCGCGCGCGGCAGCGACCTCACCATCGTCACAGACGACAACCCGCGCACCGAGGACCCCGCCCTCATCCGCGCCCAGACCCTCGCAGGCGCCGAGTCCGCCCGACGCGACGGCGCCCGCGTGCTCGAGGTGGCCGGCCGACGCGCCGCCATCGAAGCAGCGCTCCGGGGCGCCGACGCCGGTACGGTGGTGGCCATCCTCGGCAAGGGACACGAACGAGGCCAGATTCTGGCCGACCGCGTCGTCGACTTCGACGATGTGGAGGAAGCGACGCGTGCCTGGCGCCGCCTGAGGCAGGAAGGAGCCACCCATGAGGCCCCGCCTGATGAGTGAACTCGTCGACCTGATGCAGCCCGCCCCCGTCGAACTCGTGGGGGAGGACGCCGTGGTGGGGCCCGCCGTGGTGATCGACAACCGCGAGGCCACCGAGGGTGCCCTGTTCGTCGCCATCCCCGGGGAGCGCGTCGACGGCCATTCCTACGCCGCGGCCGCCGCCCGGTCAGGCGCAGGGGGCGTGCTGGGCATGACGGTCACCGAGGCGCCCGTCCCGCACATCCTGGCCGAGGACTCCGTGGCCGCGCTCAGCTGGCTGGCCCGCGGCATCGTCCGCGAGGCCCGCGCCCGCGGCATGGTCAGCATCGGCGTCACCGGCAGCTCCGGCAAGACCAGCACCAAGGACCTCATGGCGCAGGTGTTCGAGGCCGCCGGCCCCACCGTCGCCCCCGTCGGCTCCCAGAACAACGAGGTGGGGGTCCCACTGACCGCCTGCCGCGTCGGCGACGACACCGCCTACCTGGTCTCCGAGCTCGGCGCCCGCGGGGTGGGGCACATCGCGTGGCTGACCTCGCTGGTGGGGCTGGACGTGGGCGTCTGCCTCAACGTGGGCCGCGCCCACGTCGGGGAGTTCGGCGGCCTGGAGGCCACCGCGCAGGCGAAGTCAGAGATCGTCGCGGACCTCGCCGAGGACGGCTGGGCCGTTCTCAACGCCGACGACCCGGCCGTGGCCGCGATGCGCGACCGGACCCGCGCCCGCATCGCCTGGTTCGGCGAGGGGGAACTCCCCGCCGGGCAGTTGCGCGTCACGGCACGTGACGTCTCCCTCAACGCCCTCAGCCAGGCAGGCTTCGAGCTGGTGGCCGACGACGGCGCGGGCGAGCGAACCGCGCCGGTGACCCTGCGGGTCATCGGGCGCCACCAGGTGGGCAACGCGCTGGCCGCTGCGGCGGCCGCCCTCGCAGTCGGGCTGGACCTCGAGCTGATCGCCGCCGCGCTGTCCGGCGCGGCGCCCCGCTCCAACTGGCGGATGGAGCTGCACCCGCGCGCCGACGGGGTCCTGATCCTCAACGACGCGTACAACGCCAACCCGGACTCGATGGCCGTGGCCCTCAGCACCGCCGTCGAGCTGCGCCAGGGCACCCGCGCCGAGCATCCCGATGCGCGCGTGATCGCCGTCCTCGGCGACATGCTGGAGCTGGGGCCCCTCGCGCCGCAGCTGCACGAGGAACTCGGCCGGCTCGCCGCCGATCTCGGCATCTCCGAGGTGGTCGCGGTGGGGGACCTGGCCGGGCATGTCGTGGCCGGCGCCGCCGCCGAGGGACTACCGGCACGGGTCTCGGATCGGGAAAACGTGGCCGGTTCCCTTAGCCTTGGCCCCGGCGACGTGGTGCTCATCAAGGGGTCCCGCGGCGTCGGACTGGAAACCGTCGCGGCCGAATTGGCTGACGGAAACGGAGGCGTCAAGTGATCAACATCCTCACAGCGGGGGCTTTGTCCCTGCTGTTCGCCATGGTGGGCACCCCCATGCTGATCAAGTTCCTCACCCGCCGCCAGTACGGCCAGTTCATCCGCGAGGACGGGCCCACGGCCCACTACGTCAAGCGCGGCACCCCCACCATGGGCGGCCTGATCATCATCGGCTCCGCGGTGCTGGCCTACGCGCTGTCCCACCTGGTGCGCTGGCAGGCGCCCAGCCTGTCCGGGATCCTGGTGCTCGGCCTCGCCGTCGGCATGGGCTTCCTCGGCTTCCTCGACGACTGGTCCAAGATCTCCAAGGAACGCAGCCTGGGGCTCACCCCGCGCGGGAAGCTGCTCGGCCAGTTCCTCATCGGCGGCGTCTTCGCGCTGCTCGCCCTGAACTTCCCCGACGAGCGGGGCCTGACGCCCGCGTCGCCCGCGATCTCGTTCCTCCGCGACGTCCCATGGCTCACCCTGCCGCTGGTGGTGGCGGTGGCGTTCATCATCTTCCTCATCATGGCCTGGTCCAACGCCGTCAACATCACCGACGGCCTCGACGGGCTGGCCGCCGGCAGCGCCACGCTGGTGTTCGCCGCCTACACCATCGTCAACATCTGGCAGTTCAACCAGTGGTGCGCCCGCACCTCCACCGCCGGGCCCCGCTGCTACGAGGTCCGCGACCCGCACGACCTGGCCGTCGTGGCGGTGGCCTTCGCCGGCGCCTGCTTCGGGTTCCTCTGGTGGAACGCCAAGCCGGCCAAGATCTTCATGGGCGACACCGGCTCGATGGCCATCGGCGCCGCGCTGGCCGGCCTGTCGATGATGACCCGCACCGAGCTGCTGCTGGTCATCCTCGGCCTGCTGTTCGTGATCGAGGTGGGATCGGTGGCGCTGCAGGTCAGCTACTTCAAGGCCACCAAGGGCAAGCGCATCTTCAAGATGTCCCCCATCCACCACCACTTCGAGCTGCTCGGCTGGGATGAGGTCACCGTCGTGATCAGGTTCTGGATCATCGGCGGGCTCTGCGTGGCGCTGGGCGTGGGCATCTTCTACGCCGAATGGGTGGTGGGTCAGTGACGAAGCACTGGATGACCGAGGCCACCCGGCTCTCGGACTGGCCCTCCGCGCAGGTGGTCGTGGCCGGGCTGGGCGTCTCCGGCTTCGCCGCCGCGGACGGCCTGATCTCGCTGGGCGCGAAGGTGATCGTGCTGGACGAGTCGACGGCGCACGCGGACAAGGCCACGCTGCTGGAGCACCTCGACGCGACGGTGGTGCTTGGCCCCGGCGCCACCGCGCAGCTGCCGCCGGGCACGGACCTGGTGGTCACCTCCCCGGGCTGGCGGCCCAGCGCGCTGCTGCTGGGGCAGGCGGCCGCCGAGGGGATCCCGATCTGGGGCGAGACCGAGCTGGCCTGGCGGATGATGCAGCCGGACCGGGCCATCCCGTGGCTCGGCATCACGGGCACCAACGGCAAGACCACCACCACCCAGATGCTGGAATCCATGCTGATCGCCGACGGGAGGAAGGCCGCCGCGGTGGGCAACATCGGCCGGCCCATCATCGAGGCCATCCTGGACGACACCGACTACGACGTGTTCGCCGTCGAGCTGTCCAGCTTCCAGCTGCACTGGATGAACAACGTGAACCTGCACTCGGCCGCGGTGCTCAACCTCCACCCGGATCACCTCGAGTGGTACGAGGGCGACCCGGAGGCCATGGCGCTCTACGCCGCGGACAAGGCCAAGATCTACTCCGGTGTCACCCACTCCTGCGTCTACAACGTGGCCGAGGAAGCCACCGAGACCATGGTGGAGAACGCCGACGTGGTGGAGGGCGCCCGCGCGATCGGCTTCACGCTCGGCACCCCCGCGGTCTCGATGCTCGGGATCGTCGACGACCTCATCGTGGACCGCGCGTTCGTGGCTCAGCGCCGCGACTCGGCCCTGGAGCTGGCCAAGGTCTCGGATGTCCAGCCTTACGCCCCCCACAACGTGGCCAACGCGCTCGCCGCGGCCGCGCTGGCGCGCAGCTACGGGGTCAAGGCCACCTCCGTGGCCGCCGGCCTGAAGCGACTTCAGCTGGGCGGGCACCGGATCCAGCAGATCGCCGACGACGGCGGGGTCCGCTGGGTGGACGACTCGAAGGCCACCAACCCCCACGCCGCCAACTCCGCCATGCAGGCCTTCCCCTCGTTCGTGTGGATCGCGGGCGGCCAGGCCAAGGGCACCACGTTCGACGACCTGATCGCCCGCCACCACGACAAGATGCGCGGCGCCGTGGTCATCGGCGTGGACCGGCACCTCATCGCCGACGCGCTTGCCCGACACGCGCCGGAGGTCCCCGTGCGGGTGCTGGACAGCACTGAGACTGGGGTGATGGACGAGGTGGTGGCCCTGGCGGGCGCCATGGCCCGGCCGGGGGACACCGTCCTCCTGTCCCCGGGCTGCGCCAGCCTCGACATGTTCGACAGTTATTCAGCACGAGGCGAGAAGTTCGCCGAGGCGGTCCAGCGGTACCTGGCCGGGTAGGGGAGGAGAGCACCTGATGGCGTCCGACGCAGCGTCTCCCGCCCGGCCGGTCAGCCTCTGGTCCGAGGCCAAGGCCCTGGCAGCCTCCCCGATGGCACCGTTCTACTTCATCGTGGCCAGCGTCACCGTCCTCGTGCTCGTCGGCTCCCTCATGGTGCTCTCGGCCTCCTCCGTGCTGGCCCAGGCCACCGAGGACGGCCCCTACTACTTCATCATTCGGCAGCTGCAGTTCCTCGTCGTCGGCGTGGCCGCCGCGGTGGTGCTCAGCAGGCTCAAGCCCGACTACCTCCGACGGCTGGCCTGGCCGGCCTGGACGCTCGCGGTGGTGCTGCTGATCCTGGTGGTGGTGATGGGCGCCGAGATCAACGGCAACCGAAACTGGCTGGCCTTCGGGCGATTCCAGTTCCAGCCCTCCGAGTTCGCCAAACTCGCCCTGGTGGTGTGGTGCGGGGCGGTGTTTCACATCAAGCGTGGCCGGCTGCACGAGCCCGCCCAGCTGGCCATCCCCCTGGTGCCCCTCGGCGGCCTGATCCTCGCGCTCGTGCTGGCGGGCCGGGACCTCGGCACCGGCCTGATCATCGGCGCCATCCTCGTGATGGTGCTCTTCTTCGTCGGCACCTCGATGCGAGTGCTCGTGCCGCTCGGCGCCCTGGCGCTCGGCCTCGTCGGCCTGCTGGTCTACGGCTCCGGCAACCGCATGGACCGGATCAGCATCTTCCTCAACCCCGAGTCCAATACGGACCTCTCCTCCCAGCCCATGGCGGCTCTGTACGGGCTGGCCTCCGGCGGATGGTGGGGGCTGGGGCTGGGGGCCAGCAAGCAGAAGTGGGGCGGCCTGAAGACCGGCGCCCACACCGACTACATCTTCGCGGTGATCGGCGAGGAGCTTGGCCTGTTCGGGGTGCTGCTCATCATCGCCCTGTTCGCGCTGCTCGGCTGGGCCGGCCTGGAGGTGGCCATCCGCTCGGATGCCATGTTCAACAAGGTGGTGGCCGCGGGTATCACCGGCTGGTTCCTCGTGCAGGCCGTGATCAACATCTTCGTCGTGCTGCACCTGCTTCCCGTCCTCGGCGTGCCGCTGCCGTTCGTCTCCTACGGCGGATCCGCGCTGCTCTCCAGCCTGATGGCGGTCGGGGTGTTGCTGGCGCTCGCCCGCGACACACCGGACGCGCGGGCGTTCATCGCCTCCCGTTCCAGGAAGGCGCGGCCCCGGATGACCAGCGTCATGGCTGCCACCAAGGAGGATTGAGATGCCCAGCATCGTCATGGCCGGCGGCGGGACGGCGGGGCACACCTCGCCGCTGATCGCCACGGCCAACGCCATCAAGGAGCGGGCGGAGGTGTCGATCGTCTGCGTCGGCACCGCGAAGGGGCTCGAGACCCGGGTCATCCCGGAGGCCGGGCTCGAGCTGCGCCTGATCGACCCGGTCCCGCTGCCGCGCACCGTCAACCTGGACCTGCTCAAGCTGCCCGTCACCCTCACCCGGTCCGTGCGGCAGGCCCGCCGTGTCCTCACCGACGCGCGCGCCGACGTGCTGGTGGGCTTCGGCGGCTACGTGTCCATCCCGGCCTACCTCGCCGCCCGCCTGTCGGGCGTGCCGGTGGTGGTGCACGAGGCGAACAAGCTGCCGGGCATCTCGAACCGGATCGGCGCCCGGTTCGCCCGCTTCGTGGGCACCACCTTCCGGGAGACGACCATGAAGGGCGCGCGCCTGATCGGGATGCCGATGCGCCGCTCCATCACACACCCCACCGTCGACCCGGCGGAGGCGAGGGTGTCGTTCGGGCTGGACCCGGACCGCCCCACCCTGCTCGTCAGCGGGGGGTCGCAGGGTGCGCGGAGCATCAATGTCGCGGTGACCGAGGCCAGGGACGCCATCCTCGCCGCCGGCATCCAGATCCTGCACGCGCTGGGGCCGAAGAACTTCACCCCGGACCTGGTGCCCGTCCACGGTACCTCCGGCGCGGTCTACCTCCCGGTCGAGTTCGTCGATGACATGGCCCTGGCCTACGCCGCCGCGGACCTCATGCTGGGCCGGGCCGGGGCGGGCACCGTGATGGAGACCGCGGTCTCCGGGGTGCCGGTGATCTTCGTCCCGCTGCCCTACGGCAACGGTGAGCAGGCGCGCAACGCCGCCGAGCTCGTCGCGGCGGGGGCCGGTTTCCTCGTGTCGGACGACGAGTTGACGCCGAGTAGACTGACCGCGCTGGTGCTGGACACGTTCGGGGATCCCGGGCGGCTGGCCGCCATGTCAGAGGCGTGCCGCGGGATGTACCCGTCGGACGCCGCCGATGTGCTTGCAGAGGCCGTCCTCGCGGTGGCCTCAGACGGAAAGGTGTGAGTGATGCTCCTCAATCCCGTTGAGGTCGTCCCGGTCGATCAGGTCGGCCCCGTCCACTTCATCGCCGCCGGCGGATCAGGCATGAGCGGCGTCGCCCGCCTCTACGCCGAGCTGGGGATCAAGACCTCCGGGTCTGACCGTTCGGATTCGACGGCGCTGCGGAGCCTGGCCCGCGCCGGCGTCACCACCTACGTGGGCCACGACGCATCGCAGCTCGGCGATGCCCGCACCGTCGTCATCTCCTCGGCCATCCGGCCGGACAACGTCGAGCTGGTGGAGGCCCGACGGCGGGGCCTGCGGATCTGGCACCGCTCCGCAGCGCTCGCCGCCCTGATGCAGGGCAAGCGCGGCGTGTCGGTCTCCGGCACCCACGGCAAGTCCACCACCACCGCCATGACGGCCGTCATGCTGAGCGAGGCCGGACGGGACCCCAGCTACGTGATCGGCGCCCCGCTGTCCACCACCGGCGCCAGCTCCGCCATCGGATCCGGGCCGGCGTTCGTCGTCGAGGCCGACGAGTCGGACGCGTCCTTCCTGCAGTACCCCACCGAGATCGCCGTCATCACCAACGTGGAGGCGGACCACCTCATCAACTGGGGCACCCCGGAGGCCTACGCCGACGGCTTCCGCGCCTACGCCACCCGCCCGCACGTCCAGCACGTGGTGATCAACGTCGACGATCCGGGCTCCCGGGCGCTGGCCCACGACCTGGTCGGCGAGGCCAAGCACATCATCGCCTACGGCGAGTCCGAGGACGCGGACGTGCGGATCACCGACGTGCAGGCGCACGGCAACGGTGTCGCGGCCACCCTCACCTCCGGCGAGGAGTCCGGCCGGATCGTGCTGCAGGTGCCGGGCAACCACAACCTCGCCAACGCGTCGGCCGCCTACGCGGTGGGCCGCATCCTGGGGCTCAGCCACCAGGAGGCCCTCGACGCGCTCGGGCGCTTCGAGGGGACGCTGCGCCGCTTCCAGCTCATCACCGACACCGCAGGGATCCGCGTCTACGACGACTACGCGCACCACCCCACCGAGATCCGCGCCGCGCTGACGGCCGCCCGCCGCGCCACGGCCGCCGGCAACGAGGCCACCGGGCTCCAGGGCCGCCTCATCGCCTGCTTCCAGCCGCACCTCTACAGCCGCACCCTGGACTTCTCGGACGAATTCGGGCAGGTGATGACGCTGGCGGATGTCGCGGTGATCAACGACGTCGACGGCGCCCGCGAGGATCCCGTCCCCGGCGTCACCGGCGAGCTCGTGGTGGACGCCGCCATCCGGCACGGCGCCAAGGACGTGGTCTACGTGAAGGAGAAGTACGACCTCCCCGCCGCCCTCGACGAGATCGCCCGCCCCGGAGACCTCATCATCACGCTCGGCTGCGGCGACGTGACCATCGTCGGCCCCCTGCTCGCGGACCTGTTGAAGCAGCGGCCGGACGCCCGGACGTCGTGACGGAGGCCCTGCCGCCGGGGGAGTTCGCCAAGGCGCTGCAGGAGAAGCGGACCTCCGAGCGGCGCCGCCGCTGGATCATCCGCGGCTCGCTGGCTGCGGCCGTGGTCCTGCTGCTCGCGGGTGGCTGGCTGGCGTTCTTCTCCCCGGTGTTCGAGGCCCGCGCCGTCGTCGTCGAGGGCACCTCGCTGCTCACGGTCGACGAGGTGACTGCCGCGGCCGGCGTCGAGCTGGGCGTGCCGCTGATGCGCCAGGACGTGGCCGCCATCACCGAGCGGGTCCGGGCGTTGACCCCGGTGCGCGAGGTGCGGGTGTCGCGGCGGGTGCCCAACACTGTCGCGGTGGAGGTGACCGAGCGGGAGGTCGCGTTCCAGCGGAGGCGGGAGGGCGAGTGGGACTGGGTGGATGCCGACGGCGTGGTGTTCCACCGCACCGCGGATCCGCGCCCGGGCACCGTCCAGGTCACCACCAGCAGCACCGACGAACGGCTCCTGCGCGATGTCGCGGTCGTCGCGGCGCACGTGCCCGAGGACCTGCTGCCCGCGGTGCGCAGGATGACGGCGGAGGCGGTGGACCGGATCACGCTCACCCTCGACGGGGGACGGACGCTGGTGTGGGGGAGCGCGGAGGAGTCCGAGCTCAAGGCGGAGGTGGCTGCGGCGCTGCTGGCGTCGGTGGAGGCGGAGGTCTACGACGTTTCGGCCCCCCGCCACCCCACCACCAAGTGAAGTGACCCACCCCGCCTGTTATGGTGCGTCACGATGCAATGTCGCGTCGAAAATTCACCGCGGGGGTCGAATGAATGCAATGACGAGGAGTGCGTCGCTGACCTGGCGCTTGGCGCTCCTCCCGCTCGCGGCTCTGCTCCTCGTCGGAGGGTGTTCGCCCACCGTTGAGCCGGAGCCGTCGGCATGGCGCGAGGATGTGATTCGGGCGGCCGAGGAGGCCACCTCGCCGCTGGAGCGCGAGATCCTGAGCGACGGTGCCATCACCGAAGCGGAGTTCCGCGAGGCGTTCGCCGCGTTCCAGGAGTGCATGGATGGACTCGGCGTCGCCATCGAGATGACGGAGAGCCACGGCCAGTTCGCGGGGTTCAGCACGGGAAGCGGTGACGCGGACCAGGCGGCGGAGACCTGTCGCCCAGGGACGATCGACATCATCGAGCCCTGGTTCGTGCAGATTCGTGGTAATCCGGCGCGAGACTCCCAGCCGGAGGTCACGGTCCGGTGCCTCAAGCGGATGGGCGTCGTCGGCGAGGGTTACAGCGTGGCGGATCTGGAGCGCGACCAGACGTCCGCCGACACGGCGTACGGGCCCGGACTCCAGCTCTACCTGGACTGCCTCACCCTGGGCGATGCTCTGCCCAAGGGGGAGTAGCCGGTGACGCGCCCCGCCGGGGCCCAGCCGCCGGCCCGCTCGGTGGTGGTGCTGTTGATGCTGCTGTCGGCGGTCCTCGCCGGCGCCGCCGTGGCGGTGGGGGCGATGGTCGTCGGGCGGCAGGCGAAGGCGGTGTCGTCGAGGCCGGACTCGGTGGCCGTCAGCCCGGAGGGCTTCGACGACGCGCGCCAGGTGACGCTCACCGTCACCCAGGGTCCGGAGTTGGCCGTGGACGCCCGGGCGGAGGGGATCCTCATCTGGACCGCCTGCGAACCCGGCCTGCAGTTGGCGTCCGCGGCTCCCGTGTTCCGGGTGCGGTCCGCCGTGGGCACGACCACCACCGTCGCGCTCTCTACGCAGCTGCCGTGGACGACACCTGTGGGCAGGCTGGACCGCGGCGCGGCCGTGGCCGATCACTCCCAGTGGAGGCTGACCGGTGGGCAGGTGCCCATCGTGGGCACGTATCGGTTGGCGGAGACGCTGGAGGTCGGGGTCGTCCCCGCATCCGCCGTCCTGCCCGGCACGGCTGCGCCCTGCGTGATCTCGGACTCGGGAACCGCCTTGTCCGTCGCGGTGGTGAGCTCCAGGTTGGGCAGGACACTCGTGGAGTTCCCGGGCGGATCGGCACCATCCGCCGTTCGACTCGACCCCGATGTGGCGTCGCGATGCCCGTGAGCGTGCGTGCGCTCGGGCACCGATTCGGCGATGCGTGGCTGTTCCGGGACGTCTCGTTCTCGGTACCGCAGCAGGGGAGCGTGGCCGTGGTCGGTCCGTCCGGGAGCGGGAAGTCCACGCTGCTGCGCATCCTTGCCGGAACGCTGGCTCCGATCGAGGGGAGTGTGGAGATCCCGCCTACGACGAGGGTCAGCCTGGTCCATCAGACCCCCCACGGCGTTGGTCCGCGGACGGTCGTCGACCATATCGCGCTGCCCTGGTGGGCACGCGGCGCCGACCTGAGGACGGGCTGGCATGAGGCCGAACGGATCGCCGCGACGCTGGGACTCGACGGTGCGCTGCACCGACCCTTTTCTGAGATGTCCGGCGGCGAGGCGCAGCGGATCAGGCTGGCGGTCGCCATGGCCGAGCAACCCGACCTCATCCTCGCCGACGAGCCGACGGCGTCCCTCGACGCCGGCAACGCCATGTCGGTGGTCGCCTCGCTGCGTCGCGTCACGGACCTGGGCGCCACCCTCGTCGTGGCCACCCACGACCCACGAGTGGCGGACGCCTGTGGCCAGGCCGTCCGCTTGTCGGGACCGTCGGGGGACGGGTGAGGGCCCGGCTCGTGGCGCGCGAGGCGCGCGTCAACCTGATCACCGGGGCCGCGCACGCCGTCCCCCTCAGCCTCGCGGTGGCCGTCATCGTGGCGGTCCTCGGGCTCGTGGCCATGGAGGAGTCCTGGGTCATCCAGGCGGAGGAGCAGCGCTACGTCGCCATGGGCGGCGACGTCGTCATCGTCGAGGCACCCGGCGCGATCGACGTGCGTCGCTGCGACGCTCTGCGTGGGTCGTCCGCGGTGGAGGCGTCGGGCGCCGTGCGCCGCGAGGGGGCCGTGGCCCTCACCGTCCTGCCCGCCCACGACCTGGAGCTCTTCTCGGCCTCGCGCTCCTGGATCCAGTGGCACACCGGAGGTGCCGCGTCGGTGGTGGCGGCGTCGGCACTCAGCGATGCGTTGGGCGCCCGCCTGATGATGGAGGGCAACCTGACCCCCGTCGACGCGACGTTCGCCTGGCCCGAGGACGGACGCAGATCCCCTGTCGGGGCCGGCATCGTGCAGGGCGGCCTGACCGACGTCGCCGACCAGTGCTGGGTCCGGCTCGCGGACCCGAGGCGCGAGGCCCCCTCATGGCTGACGGTGGTGGCGCTGGCGTCCACCGAGGACGCGAACCTGGCCGTGACGCCGCTGAATCCGGCCGCCGGCGGGGTGCTGAGCGCGCCGACGGGCGGTGTCCGCGCCTATGCCTGGTTGCTCGCGCTGATCTGTGGCGCCGTCGTCGGGTGGCTCTCCTGGCGGGCTAGGGCGGTCGAAGCCATCTCCGCTCGGGCAGCGGGGGTCCCGGCGGCGGCCCATGCGGCCCAGTCGCTGATCGAGTCCCTGGCATGGGGGACCGCCGGTGCCGCGCTGGGAGGGTCGATCCTGGTGATCGCCGCCGCCTTCCGGTGGTCCGCGGCGGCCGCTGTGCCGCTCGCCGAGCTGCTGCCGATCGCGCTGTCGGCGCCCCTGGGGGCGAGCTTGGCGGCGGCTCTGTCGCTCGGCTGGCACCGCCGTCGGCCCTTGGACAACTACCTTCGCGCGCGGGTGGGGTGAAGCGTCGGCGCGCCGATGTCTCAACCCTGAAGTAGCACTTGAGGTCAATCCTGAACGATTCCGACGTGGCGTTGGACGCTGGACGTGGCGCTCCCATAGCCTTCGGGGCATGGCAAGCGCATCTCAGAACTACCTCGCGGTGATCAAGGTCGTCGGCGTCGGGGGCGGCGGCGTCAACGCCGTCAACCGCATGATCGAGGCCGGGCTCCGCGGTGTGGAGTTCATCGCAATCAACACGGATGCGCAGGCGCTGCTGATGAGCGACGCCGACGTGAAGCTGGACATCGGCCGCGAACTCACCCGCGGGCTCGGCGCCGGGGCAGACCCGTCGAAGGGCCGCCAGGCCGCCGAAGATCATTCCGATGAGATCGAGGAGGCGCTCAAGGGCGCCGACATGGTCTTCGTCACCGCCGGAGAGGGCGGCGGCACCGGCACCGGCGGCGCGCCCATCGTGGCCAAGATCGCCCGCTCGCTGGGTGCGCTGACCATCGGCGTGGTGACGCGCCCCTTCTCCTTCGAGGGCCGTCGCCGCTCCTCCCAGGCCGAGACCGGGATCGAGGGGCTGCGCGAAGAGGTGGACACCCTCATCGTCATCCCCAACGACAAGCTGCTCCAGATGACGGACCGCCAGGTGGCCATTCTGGACGCGTTCAAGCAGGCCGACCAGGTGCTGATGCAGGGCGTCTCCGGCATCACGGACCTCATCACCACCCCTGGCCTGATCAACCTGGACTTCGCGGACGTCAAATCGATCATGAGCCAGGCCGGCTCCGCCCTCATGGGCATCGGCTCGGCCCGCGGCGAGGACCGCGCCCGCGCCGCCGCCGAGATGGCCATCTCGTCCCCCCTCCTGGAAGCCAGCATTGATGGCGCACACGGCGTCCTGCTGTCGATCGCGGGCGGCTCGGACCTGGGCCTGTTCGAGGTCTCTGCCGCGGCCCAGCTGATCGAGGAGGCCGCGCACGACGAGGCCAACATCATCTTCGGCACCGTGATCGACGACGCCCTCGGCGACGAGGTACGGGTCACCGTCATCGCCGCCGGCTTCGACGGTGGCCAGCCCCAGAAGCGCCAGGCCCGCCCGGTCGAGCAGCGTGCGGGCCAGCCGTCGCGCCCCTCCTCGCAGCCTCCGGTCAGCCACGCGCCGCAGGTCAGCCCCATGCCTGGCCAGCGCCCCGCACCGACGGCGCAGCCTTCGCCCCGCCCGATGGACGACGACGACCTGGACGTGCCCGACTTCATGAAGTGATCGGCGCGCTTCGGTGCGTCGCCCGCCCCACAGTTGCAAACGGGCGCTAGCCTCGTTCCCATATCTATGAAGGAGGCACCGTGGGCGTTCGACAGCTTGCCGCGTGGATGGGTCTCGTCGAGGACGGCCGCTATCGTGACGAGGACCATCGTGACGACGACGCGGAGCTCACCGACGACGTCTACGTGGATGAGGAGAGCGAAGAGATGAGCAAGGTGGCTTCACTTCCCACGCGCCGCCCCACCGTGGTGCCGCCGGCCGCGCAGAAGGAAGTGGCCGATCTCAGCCGCATCGTCAGCGTCCGGCCCCGCTCCTACAACGAGGCCCGGGTGATCGGGGAGAACTTCCGTGACGGGATCCCAGTGATCATGAACCTCTCGGACATGGAAGACGGCGACGACAAGCGGCTGGTGGACTTCGCCGCGGGGTTGATCTTCGGTCTGCGCGGAAACATCGAGCGCGTCTCCAGCAAGGTGTTCCTGTTGTGCCCGCACAACCTTGTGGTAGGGCCTGAAGACAAGGAGCGCATCGCAACCGGTGGCTTCTTCAATCAGAGCTGACCCGTGGTCGCCTACATCCTCTGGTGGCTGATCGGCCTCTACATCTGGGTGCTGCTGGCCCGGGTGCTCCTCTCATGGATCCCCATGTTCGCGCCCCAGTGGACCCCGAAGGGGCTGATCCTCGTCATCGTGGAGTTCGTCTACACGCTGACCGACCCGCCCGTGAAGGCGCTCGGCAAGGTGATCAAGCCGGTGCACATCGGCAACGTGTCGCTGGATCTCAGCGTGCTGGTGTTGTTCATCGGATTGCAGATCCTGCAGTCATTCGTGGGATTCATTCCCTTCTAACAGAAGGTTGAACCCGTCCGTTAGCTGTTGGCACAGGCGCGAAGCGCTACGCTAGCCTGAAACTGAGCCGGGCTTGTCCGGCCCGATTCCTTTCGATCTATTGGAGCAACAATGAGCCTGACCTTGGATGAGGTTCGCCAGATCCGCTTCCGCATGTCGCGCCGTGGCGAGACCGGCTATCAGGTGGGTGACGTTGACACGTTCATCGACAAGGTGGAGCTGACCTTCGACGAATTCGACAAGGAGCGCGAGCGCATGCGCCGCGAGCTCGAGTCGGTTCAGCAGGCCAGCGTCTCGGGCGGCGACGAAGCCTCGGCGGGGCCAGCGCTCCAGGAGAAGGACCGCGAGATCGAGTCCCTGCGCTCAGAGGTGGACCGGCTCAACGGCGCCCTCAGCGAGGGTGGAGACGCCAACGCAGCGCTCTCGGCCTCCGAGCAGCGGATCCGCGAGCTCACGGCAGAGAACGAGCAGCTGCGCAACCAGCTGGAGCAGGTGCGTTCCGAGTACGACAGGCTGCGCTCCGAGCGTGTCACCTCCGTGGGCGGCGCCGAGCACCTCACCGTCACCTCCAGCGCCGAGGCCGCGCCCGCGGTCACCCGCCTGCTGCAGATGGCCACAGAGCAGGCCACCACACTCGTCAACGAGGCCCAGGTGGAGGCTCAGCGCAAGCTGGATGAGGCTGAACAGCGCGCCGGTGAGATCAAGACCGATGCCCGCACCAAGGCCGAGCGCATCGAGTCCGAGGCCCGCGTCAACGCGGAGCAGATGACCCACGAAGCCTCCACGCGCGCCGCTGCGGTGGACCACCAGGCGGCCGAGCGTCGTCGCGAACTCTTCGCGGACCTGGAGCGCGAGCAGGGCGAGCTCACCACCAAGGTGGACCACCTGCGCGGCTTCGAAGCCAGCTTCCGCGAGAACATGTCCAGTGTCCTGCACCGCTTCATGAGCACCCTGGACGGGGCGAAGTCGGAGCCGGAGGACGTGCCCGAGCTCGCCCAGGGGCAGTCCGGCACCCCGCGACTCGACGCGCTGGCAGGCGGCGATCAGGGCTAGTGGTCATCACCGCTAGGTCACCGGGGGTCTAGCCGGCCCAGGCACGCACATTCCTTCGTTGTCGTCGATCGACGATACCCCCGCATCGCCTCACTCCTCCGCCTTGCACTGCACGCACCTGGACCACCCATCCCCCCGACGAACTAACGGTGATAACCACTAGTCACCCCAGCATCACCACACAGGCCGGCGCCCACGGGCGTCGGCCTGTTGACTTGACCGGCCGGTGGTGTACCCTTCCCGAACAGCCCTGACAGGAGAGCACAGAATGCCCACGTCGAAGAAAGCCGCAGACCCCAACGCGGTGCTGCCGGTCCTCGAGGGAGAGGAGCCCTGGACGCCCGAAGAGGTCGCAGAGCAGCGCGCCGAACTTCAGGACGAACTGGAGCGGCTCGAACGCCGGATCGAGGTCACCGAAGCCGAGTTGGAGGCGCTCCTGAAGGGCGGCACAGACGGCGCCGGACGAGATCCGGCAGACGTCGGCTCCAGCAACTTCGAGCGGGATCAGGAGTTGTCGCTGGCACAGAACGTGCGTGAGATGGCCGAGCAGCTGAGGCTGGCCATCCACCTGTTCGACAGCGGCGAGTACGGCAACTGCGAAGTGTGCGGCAACCCCATCGGCAAGGGTCGCCTTCAGGTGTTCCCCCGCGCCACCATGTGTGTCACCTGCAAGCAGCGCGAGGAACGGCGCTGACCCCCCGACGCCGCGGCATCCGGCGGATCGCCGTCGGCATCGGGCTCCTCGGCCTCGGTGTGGATCAGCTCGTCAAGATCGCCAGCGTGGCTTTCCTCGAGCCCGGCCAACCGGTCGAATTCGTCGGCCAGTTGCTGAAGCTGAACCTCATCCGCAACCCTGGCGCCGCCTTCGGCATGGGGGCGCAGGCCACCATCGTGTTCTCCATCTTCGCGATCGTGGCCCTCACGGCCTGCCTCGTCGTTGCTCTGCCCCGGATCACCAGGCTGTGGCACGGTGTGGCGCTGGGCCTGCTGCTGGCCGGCATCACCGGAAACCTGGTGGACCGCATCACACAACCGCCCTCGTTCCTCCGCGGACACGTCATCGACATGTTCCAGCTGCAGTATTTCGGCGCGATCTTCAACGTCGCCGACGTCTGCATCACCGCCGCGGCCGCGCTCATCGTCATCGGTGGATTCCGCGACGAGCGTGCGGAGGCCAAGCAGGCCGCCGAGGCGGACGCGTGAGCGTCTTCATCGTCCCGGACGCACTCGCCGGCGAGCGGATCGACGCCGCGGCCGCCCGAGTCTCCGGGTACAGCCGGTCCCGCATCGAGTCGATCATCGAGGCCGGGGGAGTGCAGCTCGACGGGGTGCTGGTGGCCAAAGGGTCCCAACGCGTATCCGGCGGAGAGCTCCTGGAACTGGCCGACGATGCGGCCCCCGCCGGGGTGCGGGTCTCCCCCCACCTGGCAGACGGGGTCCGGATCGTGTTCGAGGACTCGGACCTGGTGGTCGTCGACAAGCCGGTGGGCGTGGCGGCGCACCCCACCGTCGGCTGGGACGGGCCGTCTGTGGTGGAGCACCTGGCGGCGGCCGGGGTGCGGATCTCCACCTCGGGTGTCGCGGAGCGGCAGGGGATCGTCCAACGCCTCGACGTGGGCACCAGCGGTCTGATGGTGGTGGCCAAGTCCGAGATCGCCTACAGCGTGCTCAAGCAGGCGTTCCGCGACCGCACCGTCGCCAAGACCTATCACGCCCTTGTCCAGGGGCATCCGGATCCCTTCGAGGGCACCATCGAGGCCCCCATTGCACGCCATCCCGGGTCGGACTGGAAGATGGCGATCGTCGAGGGGGGCCGCCACTCCGTGACGCACTACGAGACCATTGAGGCACACCGCTCCGCCACCCTGCTCCGGATCCACCTGGAGACCGGGCGCACCCACCAGATCCGGGTCCACATGGCCGCCATCGGACATCCCTGCGCGGGCGATCCCCTCTACGGTGGAGATCCGGTGCTCGCGGCCCGGCTGGGGCTGGTGCGCCAATGGCTGCACGCCGTCGAGCTCGGGTTCACCCACCCGACCTCAGGGGAGCAGGTCACTTTCCGGTCGCCGTATCCGCCGGACCTCAGTCGCGCGCTGGACATCGTCCGCGAGGGCTGAGCCCGCCTGTGGTGTCGTTGGCGCCACCTCCGCTGCGCCACGGCACCCATTCCGGTAGGGTTGCCCCGTGCGTAGAGCAAAAATCGTCTGTACCCTCGGCCCCTCCGCCGAGACCGTTGACCGCCTGATCGAGCTGATGAACGCGGGCATGAACGTCGCCCGTCTCAACATGAGCCACGGAGACTACGAGGAGCACGGAAACCGCCTCAGGAATGTGCGGGCCGCCTCAGAAGCCGTCGGCAAGACTGTGGGTGTGTTCGCGGACCTCCAGGGCCCCAAAATCCGCCTGGGCCGTTTCGTGGATGACCAGAAGGTCTTCCTCGCCACCGGCGCCCAGTTCACCATCACCACCGACGACATCCTGGGTACCGTCGAGCGCTGCTCGACCACCTACAAGGGCCTTCCGGGCGATGTCCATGTGGGTGACCACATCCTCATCGACGACGGCAAGGTGGGCCTCCAGGCCCTCGAAGTGACCGACACCGACGTGGTGTGCGTCGTCACCGTCCCCGGCCCCGTGTCCAACAACAAGGGCATCAATCTGCCAGGTGTCGCGGTGTCCGTCCCCGCCCTGAGCGACAAGGACGAGCGGGACCTCCGCTGGGCCCTCCACCAGGACATCGACATGGTCGCGCTGTCCTTCGTCCGCTCCGGCGACGACATCAAGCGCGTGCACGAGATCATGGACGAGGAGGGGCGCCACGTCCCCGTCATCGCCAAGCTCGAGAAGCCGCAGGCGATCGCCAACCTGCAGGACATCATCGACGCGTTCGACATGTTCATGGTCGCCCGCGGTGACCTGGGCGTCGAACTGCCCCTCGAAGACGTCCCGCTGGTGCAGAAGCGCATCATCCGCGCCGCCCGCAAGTGGGCCAAGCCGGTCATCGTCGCCACCCAGATGCTGGAGTCGATGATCACCAACCCGCGGCCCACCCGCGCGGAGGCCTCTGACGTCGCCAACGCCATCCTCGACGGGGCTGACGCGGTCATGCTCTCGGGCGAGACCTCCGTCGGTGACTTCCCCGTAGAGACCGTCTCCACCATGGCGCGCATCGTCGAGAAGACCGAGCGCGAGGGCCACGCCGAGATCCACATCATCGACTGGGACCCGCACACCACCGGAGGCATCCTGGCCAAGGCCGCCGCCGAGGTGGCCGAGCGCATCGGCGCCCGCTACCTGGTGGCGTTCACGAAGTCGGGCGATACGGGGCGCCGGCTGTCGCGGCTTCGTTCCCCCATCCCCATGCTGGTGTTCTCGCCGGAGCGCTCCACCCAGCAGACCATGACCCTGTCTTGGGGCGTGGACACCCAGATCACGCCCGAGTTCGCGGAGCAGGAGGAGATGGTCGAGGCCGTCGACCGCCACCTGCGTGACCGCGGCATGATCGAAGTTGGCGAGCGCATCGTCATCGTGTCGGGCTCGCCCATGGGCATCCCCGGCAAGACGAATACCCTGCGCGTGCACAAGGTCAAGGAGCTCGGCGAACTCAGCTGAGCCCGTCACAACAGCGAAAGGGAGCCCCTCGGGGCTCCCTTTCTGCGTTCCTGCTCGTGCCCGGGAGGGGAGTCGAACCCCTAAGGCCTTTCGGCCAGACGGGTTTGAGCCGTCCGCGTATGCCATTCCGCCACCCGGGCGCAGCGCGTGAAACATTGTGCCACACCGCCCACCCTCGGCGCTGAGTGGGAATCCCGCGGCAATGCCGAGTAGGATCAGCGCAGGTATTTCAGGCCCTCTTGCGGCCGGCCGCCAGAAAGAAGTGACCAACGGATGAATAAGAAGCCCACAGTGATCGTCGCCGAGGATGAGGCGCTGATCCGCCTGGACCTGGTGGAACTCCTGACCGAGGAGGGCTATGAGGTGGTCGGCGAAGCCGGCGACGGCGAAGAGGCCGTCAAGCTGGCCCGTGAGCTGGAGCCGGATCTGGTGATCATGGACGTCAAGATGCCCAAGATGGACGGCATCACCGCCGCGGAGATCATCGCCGAGGAGCGCATCGCCCCCGTCGTGATGCTGACCGCCTTCAGCCAGCGTGACCTCGTCGAGCGCGCGCGCGAGGCCGGCGCCATGGCCTACGTCGTCAAGCCGTTCGGTGCCTCCGATGTGGTGCCCGCCATCGAGATCGCGCTGGGTCGTTTCCAGGAGATCAAGGCCATCGAGGATGAGCTGGTCTCGCTCGAGGAGCGCCTCGAGTCGCGCAAGGTGATCGACCAGGCCAAGGGCATCCTGCAGCAGGACCTCGGACTCACAGAGCCTGAGGCGTTCCGCTGGATCCAGAAGACCGCCATGGACCTGCGCAAGTCCATGCGCGACGTCGCCGACGGCGTCATCTCGCACAAGAAGAAGTAGCTCGCGGGGTCGCGGTGACTCGATTCGTCGTCGACGCCCCCGTCCTGCTGTCGATCATCGACGGCGGGGTTCCGGTCCACCCGGATCATGGCCTCGTCGCGCCCAACGCGGTCCGCGCCCAGGCCCTCGAGCTGGTGCTCGCTCGCGTCCGCGACGGGTTGGACAGGCGGGATGCGCTGGGACTGTTGGATCGGGTGGCTGAGGCGAAGCTTCGGGTACTCAACGACCGGGTGTCGCGGCGGTTGGCCTGGGAGATGGCGCTCGAGCACGGCTGGGAGTCGCTGCGGGATGCGGAGTATGTCGCGGTGACGCGGCTTGCGGCGGATGCCCTGGTGTGTGGGGAGCCGCGGCTGGCCGGGCGCGCCGACGGGGTGGTCCGCATTGCGCCGTACGAGTCCCTGTTCCTTCCCTGAGGCACGACCCACCCCGTCGCGTGGCTGTGGACAGGCCGCAGGTCGCGCACGAAACGCCGTCGGAAGCTCTCTGTTTGGCCAGGGGTGTGGGTGGGAGCGGACTCGGGCGGCGTGTCGTGCTCCGGTGGGTGCCTCGGCATGGGGTGCGACGGTGGGGCGGGCGCATCGGTGGGGTGGGCACGAAACGCCGTCGGAAGCGCGTTGCTTGGCCAGGGGTGTGGGTGGGTGCGGACTCGGGCGGCGTGTCGTGCTCAGTTGGGTGGCTCGGAAGGGCGCGCGACGGTGGGGTGGGCGCGACCGAACTACCGGGGCGGCGAGATCATGTGGCACGTCAACCGACCCGTCGCAGTGAGCCGACCCTCGTCGTCGACGATGTCGACGCGGTACGTGGCGATGGACCGGCCCAGGTGGATCGCGGTCGCCGTCCCCGTCACGCGCCCCGTCCTGGCCGCCCGAACGTGCGTGACGTTCAGGTCCACCCCTACACCGACGCGGTCCGGATAGCCGTGCGCCATCGCCCCCATCGACGCCAGCGTCTCCACCAGGACGCCCGAAGCTCCCCCGTGCAGGAGCCCGAACGGCTGCAGGTTGCCCTCCACGGGCATCGAGCCGACGACGCGCTCGGGCGTCAGCTCGGTGATCTCGACGCCCAGCTTGTCGTCGAGGGGCGAGGTGATGTCGGGCAGCCAGGGGGGCACGCTGTTCATGGGCCGCACTCTTCCACACCTTCGGTAGGCTCGCCGGTGTGACTGACTCGGGCAAGCTGCTGTTGATCGATGGCCATTCGGTGGCCTACCGCGCTTTCTTTGCGCTGCCCGTGGAGAATTTCGCCACCACGACGGGGCAACACACCAACGCGGTGTTCGGCTTCACCTCGATGCTGATCAATGTGCTGCGCGACGAGCAGCCCACGCATCTGGTGGTGGCGTTCGACGTGGCGCGGGAGTCGTTCCGGACTGAGCAGTACCCCGAGTACAAGGCCAACCGCGCCAAGTCACCCGAGGAGTTCAAGGGGCAGGTGGCGCTTGTCAAGGACGTCCTCGACGCGCTCAACGTGCCCTACCTGGAGATGCCGGGCTATGAGGCCGACGACATCATCGCGTCGCTCTCGACGAAGGCCGAGGCGGAAGGTTACGACGTCTTCATCGTCTCGGGGGACCGGGACGCCATGCAGCTGGTCACCGACCACGTCACCGTGCTCTATCCCCGCAAGGGGGTCTCCGACCTCGCCCGGATGACCCCCGCGACCGTCACCGAGAAGTACCTGGTTGCCCCCAGCCGATACCCGGAGCTCGCCGCGCTCGTCGGCGAGACCAGCGACAACCTCCCAGGCGTCCCGGGCGTCGGCCCGAAGACCGCAGCCAAGTGGCTGGACCAGTTCGACGGCCTGGACAACCTCGTCGCCCGGGCCGAGCAGGTACCTGGCAAGGCGGGGGAGTCGTTCCGCGCCCACCTCGACGGCGTGGTGCGCAACCGCCGACTCAACGCGCTCGTCCGCGACCTCGACCTCGACATCACCCTCGACGCCACCGCCCGCCACGAGTGGGACCGCGAGCGGGTGCACCAACTCTTCGACGCGCTCGAGTTCCGGGTGCTGCGCGAGCGGCTCCTGGACCTGGCGCCCGCCGAGCCCGTGGCCACCGAGAGCTTCGCTGTGCAGGGGGACCGTCTGGCGGAGGGTGAGGTCGCTGCCTGGCTCGACGCCCACGCCACGGAGCGCACCGCGCTGCACCTGGTGGGTCGCTGGGGCGGCGGCACCGGGGACGTCACGGCGCTGGCGCTGGCAGCCGCAGACGGCGCCGGAGCCTATGTGGACACGGCAGACCTCACCCCCGACGACGACGCCGCGCTCGCCGCCTGGCTGGCGGACCCGTCGCGCGGGAAGCTGGTGCACGAAGCCAAGGGACCCACCCTGGCGTGCTGGGCCCGCGGATGGGATCTGGTCGGCGTCGCGCAGGACACCCTCCTGGCGGCCTACCTGCTGCGCCCGGACCAACGGACCTACGACCTAGGGGACCTGGTTGTGCGCTACCTGCAGCGCGACCTCTCCGCAGAGCCCATGGCCCCGGACGACACGCAGGCCACGCTGGACTTCGGCGAGCCCGACGACGGGTCCATGGAGCGGGCGCTCCTGCTCGCCCGGGCCGTCTTCGACCTGGCCGAGGCGCTGGAAGGCCAGCTGATGGAGCGCAACGCGGCGGCCCTGATGGCCGACGTCGAGCTTCCGCTCCAACGGACCCTGGCGACGATGGAGCGGGTGGGTGTGGCCGTGAACATCGCCCGGCTGCAGGCCCTCCGCGATGAGTTCGACGGCGCCGTCGCGGCCGCGCAACAGGCAGCCTTCGACGTGCTGGGGCACGAGGTGAACCTCGGCTCCCCCAAGCAGCTGCAGTCCGTGCTGTTCGACGAGCTGGGCATGCCCAAGACCCGCAAGACGAAGTCCGGCTACACCACCGACGCCGATGCCCTGGAGTCGCTGTTCGTCAAGACCGAGCATCCCTTCCTGGGTCACCTGTTGGCCCACCGCGACCAGATCCGGCTGCGCCAGACCGTCGACGGGCTGCTGGCCGCCATCGGCGACGACGGCCGCATCCACACCACCTACGTGCAGACCATCGCGGCCACCGGCCGGCTGTCCTCGACGGATCCCAACCTGCAGAACATCCCCATCCGCACCTCCATGGGGCGCCAGATCCGTTCCGCGTTCGTGCCGGGGGCGGGGTTCGAGTCGCTGATGTCGGCGGACTACTCGCAGATCGAGATGCGGCTGATGGCCCACGCCAGCGGCGACGAGGGCCTGATCGAGGCGTTCACCTCCGGTCGCGACTTCCACAACGAGATGGCCTCGCTGGTGTTCCGCGTGGAGCCGCAGGACGTATCCGGGGAGATGCGCGCCAAGATCAAGGCCATGAACTACGGGTTGGCCTACGGGCTGAGTGCCTTCGGCCTGTCCAACCAGCTCAAGATCTCGGTGGGCGAGGCCAAGACCCTGATGGAGGACTACTTCACGCGGGTCGGGGGCGTGCGCGAGTACCTGGCCGCCGTCGTGGAGGAGGCCCGCAAGCGGGGCTTCACCGAGACGATGCTCGGCCGACGCCGATACCTGCCGGACCTCACCACCACCAACCGGCAGCGCCGGGAGATGGCGGAACGGGCCGCGCTCAACTCACCCATCCAGGGGTCCGCGGCTGACGTGATCAAGGTGGCGATGATCAACGTGGCGCGGGCCATCGAGGCGGAGGGACTGGCCAGCCGCATGCTCCTCCAGGTCCACGACGAGCTCGTGTTCGAGGTGGCCCCAGGCGAACGCGAGCGGTTGACTGACCTGGTCCAGGCGGAGATGACGGGTGCGTTCAGCCTTGCGGTTCCGCTGGAAGTCTCCGTTGGGGTGGGCGATTCGTGGCAGTCGGCGGCCCACTGAGGATCAGGCCGAGGCGCTGACCGGCGTGCCGTAGAAGAAGATCCGCGAGTCCCACGCCCCGCTGGAGCGGTTGTAGTCCCAGCAGATGATGATGGCCAGCTGCGGGGCTCCCTCGAAGTCCACCATCACGTCGGAGTTCGGGTCGTAGTCCGCCACCCACACCTTGGTGGAGCTGGTGAACTCGTAGCACTGGACCACGCCGTCGTCGCCGTACAGCTTGATCAGGTCCCCGGCCACGAGCTGCGGCTCACCGCCGGAGTACAGCTCGTTGCCCAACGCCTTGCCCGTGCGGTACGTGTGGATGGAGAGGAGGGCCTTCCCCGCGTCGCCGCCGGGCATCGGGCCGGCGTTCCACCAGGACGCGGTTCGCGGTTCGTCCTTGGGCGGCGCGGCTATGTTGCCGTCTTCGTCGAGGTTGAGCGAGACCACGCGCTCGTCAGCGCCGACGGCCGGGATCGCGAAGCGGGTTGGGACAAAGCCGGCGGCCGGATCCGTGCAGTCAGGCGTCGCGGTGCCGAGGGTGGGGGGCCCGGCAGCCGGAGAGGAGCTCGCCGGCAGGGGAGAGGGGCTGACGGAGGGCGTCGGGGGAGCCGTCGACGGCGAGGGCCGCGCGGAGGCGGCGGGGACGGGCGTGGAGGTGGCCGGGACGGGGAGGGCGTCAGTGTCCTCGCCCCTGGGAATCATCAGCGCGATCAGCGCAACGACCACGAGCGCCGCGGCAAGGACGATGAGCAGGGGGAGGCGCGAGCGCGACTGCTGCGGAGGAGTGGTCACACACCAAGCTTAGGCAGCGCCCACGACCGGCGAGAAGCCCTGTGGACAACCCACCGTGGCAGGGACTGACCCAGGTTGCTCCTGAACCCCATCAAAGCTAGGCTGGGGAGGCATTGTGGCCTGCGATCCCTCGGACGGAGTGGGGACCGCGCGTTTCGGCAGGGCTGCTGTGCACTGTCATTCACTTTCGGAGCCCTTACTACATGACCTCCTCCACTGAGGCACCGACCGTTACGGTCGATGACTACGGCACCCCAGAGGCCTTCATGGCCGCGGTCGACGCCACCATCAAGTACTTCAACGACGGAGACATTGTCTCTGGCACCGTCGTCAAAGTCGACCGGGACGAGGTCCTGCTCGATATCGGTTACAAGACCGAAGGCGTCATCCCCTCCAAGGAACTCTCCATCAAGCACGATGTGGACCCGTTCGACGTGGTCCAGGTCGGCGATGTGATCGAGGCCCTCGTTCAGCAGAAGGAGGACAAGGAGGGTCGCCTCATCCTGTCCAAGAAGCGGGCTCAGTACGAGCGCGCCTGGGGCACGATCGAGAAGGTCAAGGAAGAGGACGGCGTCGTCACCGGCCACGTCATCGAGGTGGTCAAGGGCGGCCTTATCGTCGACATCGGCCTCCGCGGCTTCCTTCCCGCCTCGCTTGTCGAGATGCGGCGCGTCCGCGACCTTCAGCCCTACGTGGGCATGGAGCTCGAGGCCAAGATCATCGAGCTGGACAAGAATCGCAACAACGTGGTCCTGTCCCGCCGCGCCTACCTGGAGCAGACGCAGTCCGAGGTGCGCCAGACGTTCCTCACCCAGCTGCAGAAGGGCCAGATCCGCAAGGGTGTCGTGTCCTCGATCGTCAACTTCGGCGCCTTCGTCGATCTCGGCGGAGTCGACGGCCTCGTGCACGTCTCCGAGCTCTCCTGGAAGCACATCGATCACCCCAACGAGGTGGTCGAGGTGGGCATGCCCGTCACCGTCGAGGTGCTCGAGGTGGACATGGATCGTGAGCGCGTCTCCCTGTCGCTGAAGGCCACCCAGGAAGATCCGTGGCAGACGTTCGCCCGCCTGCACCAGATCGGCCAGATCGTCCCGGGCAAGGTCACCAAGCTCGTTCCGTTCGGCGCGTTCGTGCGGGTCGGCGAGGGCATCGAGGGCCTGGTGCACGTCTCCGAGCTGGCCGAGCGTCACGTGGAGATCCCCGAGCAGGTTGTTTCCGTCGGCGACGACCGCATGGTCAAGGTCATCGACATCGACCTGGAGCGCCGTCGCGTCTCCCTGTCGCTGAAGCAGGCCAACGAGGGCGTCGACGTCGCAGCTGACGACTTCGATCCGCTGCTCTACGGCATGCAGGCGTCCTACGACGACCAGGGCAACTACATCTACCCCGAGGGCTTCGATCCGGAGACCAACGACTGGAAGGAAGGCTTCGACGAGCAGCGCGCTGCTTGGGAGGCCCAGTACGCCCAGGCGCACGCCCTGTGGGAGACCCACAAGCGTCAGGTCGAATCGGCCGAGACCGCGGACCGCGATGCGGCCACGGTTGCGGCTGCTGGCTACACCACCGAGTCCGAGGGCTCCGGCGAGCTCGCCTCGGATGAGACCCTGCAGGCACTGCGGGACAAGCTCACCGGCGGTCGCTGACTCGTAGCATCAAGGAGCCGCCCCCTCTCGATGAGAGGGGGCGGCTCCTTGCTTTGTCAGAGTGCGCGCCGGCCGGTGATCAGGTTGTAGACGAGGATGGCCAGGGCCACCAGCAGCAGCAGATGAATGAACCCGCCCGCCACCTTGGCGATCAGCCCGATGAGCCAGAGTGCGATGATGACTGCGAACACGATCCACAGAATTCTTGCCATGATTTACCTCCTGAGGTGGGATGATCGTGCATCCAGCCTAACCCCAGTAGCATCGGGCCATGGCACGCATCGCTTTGACCGGCGGGATCGCCTCGGGCAAGTCCATGGTGGCCGACGAGCTCGCCCGCCTGGGCGCCGTCGTGATCGACTCGGATCTTGTCGCCCGGGAGGTGGTGGAGCCCGGCACCGATGGGCTGCACCGCATCGTTGAGCGCTTCGGCTCCGGGATGCTGAATGCCGACGGGACGCTGGACCGCACCAAGCTGGGCGACCTGGTGTTCGTCGACGACGAGGCCCGCTCGGACCTCAACGCCATCGTCCATCCGCTCGTGCGGCAGCGCGCCGACGAGCTGGTGGCAGCCGCCCCGCCAGGCACGGTGGCGGTCCAGGTGATTCCGCTGCTGGTCGAGACCGGCCTGGACAAGGCCTTCGACCACATCATCTGCGTTGACGTGCCCACCGAGACCCAGGTCAGGCGGTTGATGCAGCGCAACAACCTGAGCCTGGACCGAGCGTGGGCCAGGGTCCGGGTCCAGGCGTCGCGGGCGGACCGGCGCGCGGCGGCGGATTGGGTGATCGACAACTCGGGGGACCAGGCCTCCACCGTGCGTCAGGTGGAGGCCCTGTGGCCCGCCCTCGTCGCCCTCAGCGGCTGAGCCGTCAGGCTCAGGCGTCGGTCCCCTCCCAGGGAGGGCAGGCGCAGACCAGGTTCCGGTCGCCGTAGGCGTTGTCCACCCGGCCGACGGGGGGCCAGTACTTGTCCACCCGGAACGCGCCCGGCGGGAAGCATCCCTGCTCCCTGGAGTACGGCCGGTCCCACTCGCCCACCAGGTCCTGGGCGGTGTGCGGGGCGCGCCTGAGGGGGGATTCCTCAGCGCTCATGCCGCCCGCGACCACCACGTCGGCCTCGCGGGCGATGTCCAGCATCGCGGTGACGAACCGGTCCAGTTCGGCCAGGGTCTCGGACTCGGTGGGTTCCACCATGAGGGTGCCCGGCACCGGGAACGACATGGTGGGGGCGTGGAAGCCGTGGTCCACCAGGCGCTTGGCGATGTCGTCGACGGTGATCCCGTGGTGGGCGTACTCCCGCGGATCCAGGATGCACTCGTGCGCGACGCGGCCCCGGGCCCCGCGGTAGAGGATGGGGAAGGCCCCGCCGAGCCGGGTGGCAAGGTAGTTGGCGCTCAGGATGGCCACCCGCGTGGCCTGGGTCAGGCCGGCCCCGCCCATGAGCAGGATGTAGGCCCACGAGATGAGCAGGATCGACGCCGAGCCCAGCGGAGCGGCCGACACCGCCCCCGCCTCACCGGTGCGCGGATCCGAGGGAAGGTGCTCCACCAGGTGGCTCTTCACGCCGATGGGACCCATGCCGGGGCCGCCGCCGCCGTGGGGGATGGCGAAGGTCTTGTGCAGGTTGAGATGGCTCACGTCGCCGCCGATGTCGCCCGGCCGTACCAGGCCCACCATCGCGTTCATGTTGGCGCCGTCGATGTAGACCTGCCCGCCGAACTCGTGGGTGATGTCGCACACCTGTCGCACCGACTCCTCGAACACGCCGTGCGTCGACGGGTAGGTGATCATCACCGCCGCGAGCGCCTCCCCGGCGGCGGCAGCCTTCGCGCGGAAGTCGTCGACGTCGATCTCGCCATCTGCGGTGGCCTTGACCGCCACCACCTTCATCCCCGCCATCTGCGCGGAGGCGGGATTCGTGCCGTGGGCAGAGGTGGGGATGAGGCACACGTCGCGCCGCTCACCGCGTGCACGGTGGTACTCGGCGATGGTCAACAGTCCCGCGTACTCGCCCTGGGCGCCCGAATTGGGCTGCATGGAGAACGCGTCGTAGCCGGTGATCGCGCACAGCTTCTGCTCCAGGTCCGCCACCATCTCCGCGTACCCGGCGGCCTGGTGCGAGGGCGCGTAGGGGTGCAGGGCCCCGAACTCCGGCCAGGTGAGTGGCATCATCTCGGCGGCGGCGTTGAGCTTCATCGTGCACGAGCCGAGCGGGATCATCGCCCGGTCGAGCGCCAGGTCGCGGTCGCTGAGGCGCCGCATGTAGCGCATCATCTCCGACTCGGCCCGGTTCATGTGGAAGACCGGATGCGTCAGGTAGTCGCTGGTGCGCAGCAGCTCGTCGGGGATGGCGGGCTCCTCGCCCAGGTCCGGCCGCTCGTCGATGCCGAACGCGTCCAGCACCCGCCACACGACGTCGAGGTCCGTGGTCTCGTCCACTGAGATGCCCACCCGGCTCCGGCCGACCCGGCGCAGGTTGATGCCACGCTGCTCGGCTGCGGCCAGGATCCCGGACTGGCCCACGCCGACCCGCACGGTGATGGTGTCGAAGAAGTGCCGAGGCTCCACCTCAGCGCCGTTGGCCCTGAGCGTGGCTGCCAGCGTGGCGGCCATCAGGTGCGTGCGCTGGGCGATGGCCCTGAGCCCGAGGGGACCGTGGAACACGGCGTAGAACGAGGCCATCACCGCCAGTAGCGCCTGGGCGGTGCACACGTTGGAGGTGGCCTTCTCGCGGCGGATGTGCTGCTCGCGGGTCTGGAGGGCGAGCCTGTAGGCACGGGTGCCCGCCGCGTCGACGGAGACGCCGACGAGCCGCCCGGGCATGGCGCGCTTCAGGTCGTCTCGGCAGGACATGAACGCGGCGTGTGGGCCTCCGAATCCCATCGGCACACCGAACCGCTGCGCCGATCCGATGGCGATGTCGGCGCCCATGGCGCCGGGTTCCTTCACCACGCAGAGGGCCAGCAGGTCCGTGGCCACGATGGACACCGCGCCCGCGGCGCGCAGCGCGGAGCACTGCGCGGTGAGGTCACGCACGTGGCCGTGGGTGCCGGGGTGGGCGAAGATCGCGCCGCACAGGTCGTCGGCGACGAAGTCCTCCGCCGGGCCGGTCACGAGCTCGATGCCCAGGGGCTCGGCGCGCGTGGCGAGGACCGCGAGCACCTGCGGGTGCAGGTCCTCGGCCGCGAAGAACCGCGAGCTCTTGGACTTGGCGGTCCGCTTGGCCATGCCCATGGCCTCGGCGGCTGCGGTGGCCTCGTCCAGCAGGCTGGCGTTGGCGATGGGCAGCCCTGTCAGGTCCTCCACCATGGTCTGGAAGTTGAGCAGCGCCTCGAGCCTGCCCTGCGCGATCTCGGGCTGGTAGGGCGTGTATGCCGTGTACCAGGCCGGGTTCTCCAGCACGTTGCGCTGGATCGCCGGTGGCGTCACGGTGCCGTAGTAGCCCTGGCCGATCAGGGAGGTGGCCACCTGGTTCCTGGCCGCGACGGCGCGCAGCTTCTGCGTGAGTCGGTACTCGGTCAGTGGCTCCCAGTCGAGGGGCTCAGACTGGCGCAGCCCCTCAGGGATGGTCTGATCGATGAGCTCATCGAGGGAATCGACACCGATGGCCTCGAGCATCCGCTGCATCTCTGCCGGGCTGGGGCCGATGTGGCGACGGTGAGCGAAGTCGTCGGGGTTGTAGTCGACCCTCTGCCAGGCCCCCGTCATGCGCCGATGTGCGCCGCGTAGGCGACCTCATCGAGGAACTCCTCGGCCTCGGAGGGATCCGACGGCGCCACCCGGAAGAACCAGGTGCCCTCCGCGTCCTCGTTGACGAGTGCGGGATTGTCGGTGAGCTCCTCGTTGACGGCGGTCACCACCCCGCTCAGCGGCGACATGATCTCGGAGGCCGCCTTGACGGACTCGATGACCACCACCTCGATCCCCGCGGTCACCTCGGTGCCCACCTCGGGCAGCTCGATGAACACGATCTCGCCCAACTCGTTGGCGGCGTACTCCGTGATGCCGACGGCGAACTCGGGCCCGGTGGTGTCGATCCATTCGTGACTCTTGGTGTACTTGATCATGGCTGGTCTCCTCAACGCTTGTAGGACGGGGTGATGAAGGGGAGGTCGACGACTGAGACGGGGACGCGCCTGCCGCGCAGCTCCGCCACGACGGTGGGCCCGGTGCCCGCGGGGAGCATGGCCATCGCGATGGGGCCGCCGACGGTGGGGCCGAACCCGCCCGAGGTGACGGTGGCGATCGGCTCGGTGGCCGCGTCGTCGGCGTAGACCGGCACGCCCTCCCGGATGGGGGCACGGCCGTCGGGCCGGAGACCGCGGCGCACCCGCGGGGCACCGTCGCGCAGCTCGGCGAGGACCACGTCAGCGCCGGGGAAGCCACCGGAGCGTGACCCACCTTCGCGGCGTACCTTCGGGACGGCCCACCCGAGCGCGGCCTGCCCAGGGGTCACGTCTGGGGAGAGATCGTGCCCGTAGAGCGGCATCCCGGCCTCCAGCCGCAGCGAGTCCCGCGCGCCGAGGCCGGCCGGGAGCACGCCGTCGACGGAGAGGAGGGCGCGCGCGAACCGCTCGGCATCCGTGTCGGGCACCGAGATCTCGAAGCCGTCCTCGCCGGTGTAGCCGGACCGCGACACCCACACCTCGCGGCCGTCCCATTCCATGGGAAGGGAGTCCATGAAGGTGCACCGCGTCACTGAGGGGATCAGGGTGGCGAGCGCCGCCTCGGCCTCCGGGCCCTGGAGGGCCAGCAGCGCTCGATCGGTGACGTGTTCGACGGTGACGCCGTCGAGCTGCGCCAGCCATTGAAGGTTGTGGGCCGTCCGCGCTGCGTTGACCACCAGTAGGAACCGGTCGCCGTGGTGGGAGACCATCAGGTCGTCGAGGATGCCGCCGCGCTCATCGGTGAACAGGCCGTAGCGCTGCCGATGCTGAGCCAGGCCGAGGATGCTCGAGGGGATGAGCCGCTCCAGGGCCGCGGCCGCATCCTCCATCGAACCCGAGGCGGGGCGAACCAGGACCTGGCCCATGTGCGAGACGTCGAACAGGCTGGCCTGCGCCCGCGTATGCAGATGCTCAGGCATCACCCCGGCGAACTGCACGGGCAGCTCCCAGCCGGCGAACTCGACCATCTTCCCGCCTGTGGCGAGGTGGAGGCTGTGCAGCGCAGTGGTCAATGACGAGGTCATGTTTCTCTGCCCCTTCCGCCGGGTACCGGCGCCGTCGGGTGGCGTGTCCCACCCTAATAGTCAGCGCCCCCTCTGTCGCGGTGCCTGAGATCTTGATATCCGTCGGCGGGCCTGGCGGCCACTTTCCAGAGTGCAGTGCGTGCGCGGTCCTGGGGCCTGAGAGTTTCCGGGGCGGTTGCTCCTTCGGCATCGGCCTCGGCCGATTCTCCCGCGTACGCGCCCATCCTAGGCGATCGAGGGCCCCGGCGTCATCGGCCCCCGGCCAGGATCACGCCGCGCAGAAGAGCGCGGCGTGGGACACCCTGATCCGCACCTCGTCGCCGGGGGCGCAGGTGGCCCGCTGCACGCGTGCCACCATCTCGATGCCTCCCGGCAGCCCGTGGAGCTGGACGTCGGCGTCGTGACCGTAGAACGTCACGTCGCGCACCCGGGCCGACACCGCACCCTCCGGGTCAAGGGTGATCTGTTCCGGCCTGACCAGGACCATGCCCTCGCCGTGCGCGGACACCCCGAGTGGGATTCGGCCGACGGAGGTATCGGCGGCCATGCCGCGCGCCGTCGCGTGGATCATGAACGCATCGCCGGCCAGCAGCGCGGCCTGTGGGCTGACGGGGTGGTCGTAGACGTCACTCGGGGGTCCGTCCTGGATGACACGCCCGTCCGCCATCAGGATCAGGTGGTCGGCCAGGGACAGCGCCTCTTCGCGGTCGTGGGTGACCAGGATCGCGGAGGCGCCGGCGTCGTGGAGGACGCGCCGGACGTCGCTGCGCATCGCCGTGCGGGTGGCCGCATCCAGCGCAGAGAAGGGCTCGTCGAGGAGCACCAGGTCCGGCTGCACCGCAAGGGCGCGTGCCAGCGCCACCCGCTGGGCCTGGCCGCCGGAGATCTCGTGCGGCATGCGGTCGCCCAGGTCCTGCAGGCCCACCAACTCAAGCATCTCAGCGATCCGGCTCTGACGATGCCGCCCCCTCACCGCGAAACCGACGTTGCCGGCCACGCTGAGGTGGGGGAAGAGGGCGCCCTCCTGGGGTACCAGCGCGATGCGTCGGTGCTGCGCGGGGATCCCCGTGAGATCCCGACCGGCGAGCACGACGCTGCCCTGGTCTGGGCGGGTGAGGCCTGCGATGATGCGCAGCAGGGTGGTCTTCCCGCAGCCGGAGCGCCCGAGGATGGCGGCCAGGTGCCCGCGTTGCACCGTGAAGTCGACGTCGCGGAGCACGGTGTTGGCGCCGAAGGCGTGCCTCACTCCGCTGATCTGGAGGCTCATGGGGTTCTCCTTCCGCGCTCTGCAAGCGAGAGCGCAAGGGTGGCGGGGACGGCGGCCAGCACGAGCGCCACACCGTAGGGTGCGGCGGCCGCGTAGGCGAGGTTGTCGGTGTTCATCCACAGCCGGGTGGCGAGCGTGTCCACACCCGTGGGCTTGAGGAGGAGCGTGGCGGGAAGTTCCTTCATGGCGGTCAGCAGCACCAGAACGAACCCCGAGACCACCCCTGGGGTAGCCAGAGGGAGGGTGACCCGGAAGAAGGTGGCCAGCGGGCCAAGGCCCAGGGAGCCTGCCACCTCCTCCAGCGACGGGGGGCACTGCAGAACGGCGCTCCGGATGGCCCCCACGGCCAATGGGGCGAACAGCACCAGGTAGGCCAGGATGAGCACCGGCGTGCGCTGGTACCAGGGCTCGAGGAAGCGGACGCTGAAGAAGACCAGCGCCAAGGCCACCACCAGGCCAGGCAACGCGTGGGCGACGTAGAGGCTGTGCTGGACCCACGCCGAGGCCCTCGACTCGGAGCGGCCGGTGACCCACCCGACGGGCAGACACACGGCCACGATCACGGCCGCGGCGAGTGTACAGATCCAGAGCGTGGACCACGTCGCCAGGCCCAGGTCGGCCCAGTCCACGCCGGCGCTCCGCCCGGCGAACGTCCACCCGGTGACGACGCTCAGCGGGTAGGCGAGGCTGAGGCCGAGCACGACGGCGGCGGCGGTCGAGGCGGGTGTCGACCAGGCCCCGAGGAGCAGGGGCTGCTGGGTGCGGTGGGCCACCGCGTCGGATCGGGCCGCCCGGCCCCGCATCCGGATCTCCGCCCAGGTGATCGCCAGCGTGCACGCCATCAGGAGCAACGCGAGCACGGCCGCGGTGGTCCGGTCGAAGGAGGCGCGGTAGCTCATGAAGATCGCGCGGGTGAACGAGTCGTAGCGCAGCAGTGAGACGGCGCCGAAGTCCGAGAGCGCGTAGAGGGCCACCAGCAGGGCGCCTGCTGCCATCGATGGCCTCAGATGGGGGAAGGTGATCCGCCCGAACACCGCCCAGCCGGACAGGCCCATGCTGCGGGCCACGTCCTCGGCGTTCTGGTTCGCGCGGCGCAGAGCGGCGGACACGGACAGGAAGACATAGGGGTAGGTGCCCAGCCCCAACACCACCACCGACCACCAGAACCCCTGGGCGCCGACGGTGGAGACCCAGGCGTAGGCCGCCACGTAGCTGGGCACTGCCAAGGGCAGGGCGAGGGCCACGCGCCACACCCGTCGGCCCCGCAGGTCGGTGCGCTCGACGAGGAACGCCAGGATCACGCCCACCACGCAGGCCACCGCGGTGACGGCCGCCACGAGGAGCAACGAGCTGACCAGCAGCTCCGCCGCCCGGCTTTCCACCAGGATCTGCACCAGCCCGCCCAGCCCCGCCTGGCCGGCGCGGACGACAAGGTAGATCCCCGGAATCAGGGTCACCAGAACGACCGCCAGCGTCCACACCCACAGCGCGATGCGCGGGAGGTGCGGACGCTGAAGCGCGACGCTCATGACGCTCAGATCAGTCCGACCTTCCTCAACAGTGCCTGGGTGTCGGCCAGGGAATCGAGGTCGTTGAGATCGACGCCCTCCTGGCTCGACGCGTCGATGGGTGCGAGATCGAACTCGCTGGTGATGCCCGACACCACCGGGTACTCGGCGGTTTCGTCGGCGAAGAACTGCTGCGCCTCGTCGCTGACCAGGAAGGCAGCGACCTTCGCGGCGGCCTCCTGATCGTCGGCGGAGTTGAGGATGCCGACCCCGGCGACGTTCAGCAGCGCACCCGGGTCCCCGGCGTCCAGGTAGACGAGTTCGGCGACGATGTCATCGCCCACCTCGGCCTGCAGCTGGTGCCAGTAGTAATGGTTGATCAGTCCGATGCCGATCTCCCCGGAATCCACCGCCTCGAGGATCGCGGTGTTCTTCTCGTAGGTCTTCGGCTCGAGGGCGGTGAGCGAGGTGAGCCACTCCTCGGCCGCGGCCTCTCCCTTGGCGACGCGGAGCGCGGTCACGAACGACTGGAAGCTGGCGTTGGTGGGGGCGATGCCGATCCGGCCGCGGTTGGTGGGATCGAGAAGGTCGTCGATGGTCGAGTAGCCCAGGGCCTCCGGCGCCGTCTCGGGATTGACGGCCAGCACCCGGATCCGCCCGGACGTGGCCACCCAGCTGCCATTGGGGTCGCGGAAGGCCGGCTCGACGGTGTCCAGGATGTCCTGCGGCATCGGGGCCAGCAGTCCGGCCTTGTTCAGCTCACCGAGCGCCCCGGCATCCTGGGAGAAGAACAGCGAGGCGGGTGAACGGTCGCCTTCCTCGAGCAGCTGGCCGGCCAACTCTGCGGTGCCGGCGTAGCGGACCTCCACCGTCACGCCGGTGGCACCTTCGATCTTCTCGAGCAGCGGAGCCACCAGATCCTCGCTGCGGCCGGAGTACAGCGTCAGGGTGGTCGCCTCATCCAGCGATGCGTCGGCCGCCGGCGTCGCCTCGGTAGCGGGCGTCTCCGGGGAGCAGGCCCCCAGAGCTAACAGGCTCACCACAAGGGGAAGAGCAAGAAGGGTCCGTGGCATATAAATAGCTCCTAAGAACATTGCAAAAATGTAACTTAGGTAAGGCTAAGTCCTCGAGGTGACCCCCGGCAACTCTGTTCAGTCCATGGACACCGGGGCGTCAGGCCCAGGGGACGGCTCGCCGCGGCTCGAGCCCTGCCGCCCGGTAGCACGCGTCGATGACCTCCATGGTGGCGATCGAGTCCGCGGCGTCGATCACCACGGGGCCGCCCTCCTCGACGGCCGCCACGAAGGTGCTCAGCTGGGCCCCGTAGCTTGTCACATCCGGCGCCACGGTCTCCGTCGTGGAGTGGTCTCCCACCGTGACCGTGAGGCTGTTCCCGCCGTGTGGCTTGACGAAGCCCTCGAACTCGATGGTGCCGAGCGTGCCCACCAGGCGCGCGGTCTGGGCCTGGACGTCCTCCAGCAGCGAACTCGACGCCGTGGCCGTCACGCCGCCCGGGAACTCCAGCTGCGCGGTGAGGGCCTCGTCGATCTGGCCCCCCTCAAACCGCCGGGCCTGGGCCGACACGACGGTGGGCTCCGCCTTGAGCAGAGTGCGCAGCAGGTGGATGGAGTAGCAGCCCAGGTCCATGGTGGCGCCCCCGGCGAGCTCCCAGTTGTACCGGATGTTGCTGCGGTCAGGCACCTGGACGTCGAACACGGCGCTCGCGGAGGTGACGGTGCCGATGGTGCCGGCGGCGAGGATCTCCTCAACCCGGTGGATGAGGGGGTGGTGGCGGTAGTGGAAGGCCTCCATCACCACCACAGGCAGGCCCGCGATCTCGCTGACGACACGCCGGGCCTCCTCGGCGTTGGAGGCGTAGGGCTTCTCCACCAGGACGTGCTTGCCGGCGCGCGCCGCACGCACGGTCCACTCGGCGTGGGCGGAGTTGGGAAGCGGGATGTAGACGGCGTCCACATCCGGGGAGGCGAGAAGGTCGTCGTAGGAGTCCAACACCTGCTCGATGCCGTGCTCGGCGGCGAACTCCTCCGCGCGGGCCCGGTTGCGGGCGGCCACTGCCGTCAGCCGCACATCAGGGTTGGCGTGGGCGGGTGCGATGAGGGCGGACGGGGTGATCCCGGCGGCGCCGAGGATACCGAAACGCACGGTCATAGTGGCCTCTCTCAGGAAGGTGATGGGGTGTGGTGAAGTCTAGGGGCGCGCCCTGAGGGCCTACTTCGTCGCCTCGATCATGCCGCGGAGTTCCTTCTTCAGGTCCGAGATCTCGTCGCGATGCCGCGCCGCCACCTCGAAGTGCAGCTCCGCGGCAGCCTGGTGCATCGCCGCCGTGAGGTCCGCGATCAGTGTGGTCAGCTCGTCCTGGGCCAGCCTCGTCGGATCCAGGCCCTTACGGCCCGACGGCTTGGCCGCCTCAAGCAGCTGATCCGTGTCGGCGTCCTCCCGCGCGAGCATCTCAGAGACATCAGCGATGCGCTTGCGCAGTGGCTGCGGATCCAGGCCGCGCTCCTGGTTGTAGGCCACCTGGATGGTCCGCCGTCGGTTGGTCTCGTCGATCGCCTGCGCCATCGACGGCGTGATCTTGTCCGCGTACATGTGCACCTGGCCCGCCACGTTCCGGGCGGCGCGCCCGATGGTCTGGATCAGGGATCGCGCCGAGCGCAGGAACCCCTCCTTGTCGGCATCCAGGATGGCCACCAGCGACACCTCGGGAAGGTCCAGGCCCTCGCGCAGCAGGTTGATCCCCACCAGCACGTCGTACTCGCCCAGGCGCAGCTCGCGGAGCAGTTCGATGCGCCGGATCGTGTCGATGTCCGAGTGCAGGTACCGCGTCCGGATCCCGTGGTCCATCAGATAGTCCGTCAGATCCTCGGCCATCTTCTTGGTGAGGGTGGTGACGAGCACCCGCTCGTTGAGCTCGACGCGCTGCTTGACCTCCGCCATGAGGTCGTCGATCTGGCCCTTGGTGGGCTTCAAGACCACCTCCGGATCCACGAGGCCTGTGGGACGGATGATCTGCTCGACGAAGCCGTCCGAGCGCTCCATCTCGTAGGGCCCGGGGGTGGCCGAGAGGTAGACCGTCTGCCCGATCCGCTCCACGAACTCGTCGAACTTCAGCGGCCGGTTGTCGATGGCACTCGGCAGCCTGAAGCCGTGTTCCACGAGGGTGCGCTTGCGGGAGGCGTCGCCCTCGTACATGCCGCCGATCTGGGGGATGGTGACGTGGGACTCGTCGACGACGAGCACGAAGTCCTCCGGGAAGTAGTCCACCAGGCAGCTCGGCGCCGACCCGGGGGCTCGGCCGTCGATGTGCAGCGAGTAGTTCTCGATGCCCGAGCAGGTGCCGATCTGGCGCATCATCTCGATGTCGTAGCTCGTGCGCATCCGGAGGCGTTGCGCCTCGAGGAGCTTGCCCTGCGACTCGAACTCGGCGAGCCGCTGCGCCAACTCCACCTCGATGGTGGAGATGGCCCGCTCCATCCGGTGCGCGCCCGCCGAGTAGTGCGTGGCAGGGAAGATGTAGGTCTCCTGCTCCTCCCGGATCACGGACCCGGTGAGGGGGTGCATGGTGGCGATCCGCTCGATCTCATCGCCGAAGAACTCCACCCGCACCGCGTTTTCCTCATACATCGGGAACACCTCCAGCGTGTCACCCTTGACCCGGAACGTGCCGCGGCCGGCGCCGATGTCGTTGCGGGCGTACTGGATGTCCACCAGGTGGCGCAGGAGCTGGTCCCGGTCCATCTCGTCGCCCACGCGCAGGGTGACCCGCTGCTCCAGGTACTCCTGAGGCGTGCCCAGACCGTAGATGGCCGAGACCGTGGCCACGACGATCACGTCTCGCCGCGTGAGCAGCGAGCTGGTGGCCGCGTGCCGCATCCGCTCCACCTCCTCGTTGAGCGAGGAGTCCTTCTCGATGTAGGTGTCCGTCTGGGGGAGGTAGGCCTCCGGCTGGTAGTAGTCGTAGTAGGAGACGAAGTACTCGATGGCGTTGTTGGGCAGGAGCTCCCGCAGCTCGTTGGCGAACTGGGCGGCAAGCGTCTTGTTGGGCTGCATCACCAGCATGGGCCTCTGCAGCCGCTCTGCGAGCCAGGCGACGGTGGCCGTCTTGCCCGTGCCGGTGGCGCCCAGCAGCACCACGTCCTTCTCCCCGGCCCCGATCCGGCGCTGCAACTCGGCGATGGCGCGCGGCTGGTCCCCGGCAGGCTCGTAGTCGGAGATCACCTGCAGCGGCGCCACCTGGCGCTGAAGCTCTTCGAGAGGACGCATGAGAGCCAGGGTAATAGTGCCCACCGACAGCCCGCCCGAGGGAAGGCTCCCGTCAGGAGAAGGTGCGGATCAGGCGGGGGGAATTGACGCCCCGCGCCAGCCACGCGATGAGGTCCGCGGCGGGGCCGCGCACCTCGGTGAAGTCGCCCTCGCCGTCGAGGACGGCCTCGTAGCCCTCGTCGGCCACCAGGCGCACGGCAGGGCGGTCGTGGCGATGCGCCAGCCGCTCGACCTGGAAGGCCAGCAGCGACACCGCGGTCTCAGATGCCAGGTCCATGGTGGTGGAGCGGCTGTCGAGATCCATCTCGTGCAGGACCACCTCGCCGAGCCGGGACAGCGGGATCTGCCACGCCTTGATGCGGTATCCGGGTCGAAGATCCACCGGCGACGAATCGCCCTCCAGCGAGCCGAACAGCTCCTGCAGCTCGCTGGCGGTGGTGTCGAGCTGGATCTGCAGCTCCAATCCGCCGGCCAAGGCGCCCAACTCGATGGTGCGCCGCTCCTCGGCCTCGGAGTCGTACATCGTCCGCGACTGCCCGGAGTGGAGCCCGTCGATGACGCGCACGAGTCTGCGGGCCCCGTCGACGAGATGGGCGGCCACGTGGCTGCGGGTCCAGCCGGGCAAGGCCGTCGGCGCGGCCCAGTCCTCGTCCGACAGGCCGATGGTCCGCCCCAGCAGTTGGGACGTGTGCTCGCGCACCGCGGCAACCACGTCGACGAAGGGGGCACGGCTCGTGGGCATGGCCCCAACCTAGCAAAGCCGTACCATGGCGGGCGTGAATGATCGGCTCGTCGTGCGGGGTGCCCGCGTGCACAACCTGAAGAATGTCTCCCTCGAGCTGCCGAGGGACTCTCTGATCGTCTTCACCGGGTTGAGCGGCTCCGGCAAGTCCTCGCTGGCCTTCGACACGATCTTCGCGGAGGGGCAGCGGCGCTACGTCGAATCGCTGTCGGCCTACGCGCGCATGTTCCTCGGTCAGATGGACAAGCCGGACGTGGACTTCATCGAGGGGCTGTCACCCGCGGTGTCGATCGACCAGAAGTCCACCAGCCGCAACCCGCGCTCCACCGTCGGCACCATCACGGAGGTCTACGACTATCTCCGCCTGCTGTTCGCCAGGATCGGTGTACCCCACTGCGAGGTGTGCGGGGCCGTGATCGGGCGGCAGACGCCGCAGCAGATCGTGGACCGGCTGATGTCGATGGACGAGGGGACCCGCTTCCAGATCCTCGCCCCGCTGGTGCGCGGCCGCAAGGGCGAACATGCCGAGCTGTTCCGCCAGCTCGTCGGGGACGGTTACAGCCGGGTCCGCATCGACGGTGAGACATACCCGCTCACGGAACTGCCGTCGATCGACAAGAACCGCAAGCACGACGTTGAGGTGGTGGTGGACCGCGCAGTGGTGCGGCCCAACGCCAAGCAGCGCATCACCGAGTCCGTGGAGACCGCGCTGGGCCTGGCCGGCGGAGTGGTGACCATCGACTTCGTGGACCTGCCCGAGACCGACCCGGAACGGGAGCGCCGCTTCTCGGAGAAGATGGGCTGCCCCAACGAGCACGATGTCAACATCGACGAACTGGAGCCGAGACAGTTCTCCTTCAACGGGCCATGGGGCGCCTGCCCGGAATGCTCAGGCCTCGGCACGCTGCTGGACCCGGACCCCGAGCTGCTCATCCCCAACGACGACCTGTCCGTGGCCGAGGGTGCCATCGCGCCCTGGACCACGCCCACCATCAAGTCACACTACGAGCATGTGCTGCGCTCCCTGGCCGAGGAGCACGGGTTCTCGGTGGACGAGCCGTGGCGCGAGCTGTCGCCGGCGGCGCGGAAGCTCCTCCTGCACGGCGCCAAGGGCAATGTGGTGGTGAGCTACCGCAACCGTTTCGGCCGGGTGCGGTCCTTCTCACAAAAGTATGAGGGTGTCATTCCCTTCATCCGCAGGCGCCACGAAGAGGCGGAGACCGACTCGGCACGGGACCGCTGGGGCGGATACATGCGGGAGATCAACTGTGCCGCATGTGGCGGGGCGCGGCTGAAGCCCTCCAGCCTGGCGGTCACGGTGGCCGGCCGCACCATCGCGGACCTGTCCAGCCTCTCCATCGGTGAAGCGTCCAGCTTCCTCGCCGCATTGGAACTCACCGAGCGCGACGCCGCCATCGCCGAGCGACTCGTCAAGGAGATCAACGCCCGGCTCCGCTTCCTGCTCGACGTGGGGCTGGACTACCTGACGCTGTCGCGGGCGGCCGGCACCCTCTCCGGCGGCGAGGCGCAGCGCATCAGGCTGGCCACCCAGATCGGTTCCGGCCTCGTCGGGGTGCTCTACGTGCTGGACGAGCCGAGCATCGGCCTCCACCAGCGCGACAACCTGCGCCTCATCGAGACCCTGCACAGGCTCCGCGACCTCGGCAACACGCTCATCGTCGTCGAGCACGACGAAGACACCATCCGAGCCGCGGACTGGGCCGTCGACATCGGCCCCGGCGCCGGGGAGGGCGGCGGCGAGGT
Organism: Tessaracoccus luoxuelianae; assembly: GCF_055326245.1. Classification (NCBI taxonomy): domain Bacteria; kingdom Bacillati; phylum Actinomycetota; class Actinomycetes; order Propionibacteriales; family Propionibacteriaceae; genus Tessaracoccus; species Tessaracoccus luoxuelianae. Next base: position 299,876 of record NZ_JBUZNO010000001.1, on the reverse strand, counting down.
GGTCGTGTCCGGCCCGGTCGAGGCTCTCCTCAACCATCCGGAATCACGAACCGGGGCCTACCTCTCCGGCCGGCTGTCCATCCCGGTCCCAGCGGTGCGGCGCCCCGGAAACGGGCACCAGATCGTCGTCAAGGGCGCCCGCGAGCACAACCTGCGCGGCATCGACGCAGCCTTCAACCTGGGCCAGTTCATCGCCGTGACCGGCGTCTCCGGCTCGGGCAAGTCCTCGCTGGTCAACTCCATCCTCTACACCGCGGCGGCGAAGGCCATCTACGGCTCGAAGGCGGTACCGGGCCGGCACAAGTCGCTGGAGGGGCTGGAGCACATCGACAAGGTCATCCAGGTGGACCAGTCGCCGATCGGTCGCACCCCGCGGTCCAACCCCGCCACGTACACCGGCGTCTTCGACAAGATCCGGACCCTCTTCTCCCAGACGCCGGAGGCGAAGGTGCGCGGCTACCAGCCGGGCCGGTTCTCCTTCAACGTCAAGGGTGGCCGGTGCGAGCACTGCATGGGCGACGGCACCATCAAGATCGAGATGAACTTCCTTCCCGACGTCTACGTGCCGTGCGAGGTGTGCCACGGCGCCAGGTACAACCGGGAGACACTCGAGGTGCACTACAAGGGCAAGACCATCGCCGAAGTGCTGGACATGCCGATCAGCGAGGCGGTGGAGTTCTTCGAGTCCATCCAGTCCATCGCGCGGTTCCTCCGCACCCTGACGGAGGTCGGCCTCGGATACGTGAGGCTTGGACAGCCCGCCACCACGCTCTCCGGCGGAGAGGCGCAGCGCGTCAAGTTGGCCGCCGAGCTGCAGAAGCGCTCAACCGGGCGGACCCTCTACGTCCTCGACGAGCCCACCACGGGCCTGCACTTCGAGGACATCCGACGGCTCCTGGCGGTCCTGCAGAGACTGGTGGACGCCGGGAACACGGTGGTGACGATCGAGCACAACCTGGACGTGATCAAGTCGGCTGACTGGGTCATCGACATGGGGCCCGACGGCGGCAACCGGGGCGGCCAGGTGATCGCGACGGGGACCCCTGAGGAGATCGCCGTCACCGAGGGGTCCGCCACCGGGACCTTCCTCAAGACCCTCCTCGACCGCTCCTGAGGAGCCCTGGGTTCCCATCGTCCAGCGGATCTGGTTGGGGCGCCCGCCCTGCCCGCGGTTGCTGTTCCTCCAGATCGGCTCTCGATGCCCGAGGGCTCCCGGCCATCGTTCTGGAGGAACAGGAACCGCGAGGGGCTTCGCGACATTGAACGATGGGACCCGAGGTTGGCGCGGGGTCGGGTTGGACGGCGGGTGGTGGGGGCCGGGCCGCCCATGATGCCGGCGGCGGCGCTTCGCGCTGCCGCGCCGTCATCAACGCCCACCCAACCTGCCCCGGCCCCCACCACCCGCCGTCCTGCTGTCCCCGTCTCGTCGCCTGGCTTATGTCTTGCGTTTAGTCGCCTGGCTTATGTCTCGGCGCCTGCGCTACAGCGCAGGCGCCCACCAGACGCCTGTCCTATATCTGGCCGCCGGCGCTGTAGCGCTGGCGGCCAGACTTACCGCAGGCGCCAGTTGGTCGCCTGTCTTGCGTTTGGTCGCCTGGCTCGTGTCTCGGTGCCTGCGCTACAGCGCAGGCGCCCACCAGACGCCTGCCCTGGGTTCAGCCGCCGGCGCTGTTGCGCGGGCGGCCAGACTTACCGCAGGCGCCAACGCTGCCGTTTCCCGCCCCTCGCGTCGTCCCCCATTTTTCCCGCAGCTGTCGCCGTCGCCTGGCTGTCACTTCTGGTGCCGTTGTCGACACCAGAAGTGACGGTCAGCGCTCGTGACTCCAACTCCCTCCGGCTAAACGTCGGAGGTGGCGGCGTAGTCGACACCAGAAGTGACATTTAGGCTGTCGGACCCCGTCGATCGGCTCGCAGGGCGTCCCAACCCCGACAGCGCGGGGGTATTCCCGGTCCGCCGCGTCGGGTCAGGCGGTGACGATCAGGTCGGTGCCCGATTCGGTGAGGGTGGCGCGCACCAGCGGGTCCGTGGCCGGGCCCTGAAGCGGAGTGCCGTCGAGGAGCGCGAACAGCGAGCCGTGGCACTTGCAGAAGATGCCGTCGTCGCGCACGTCGGAGACCGTGCAGCCCTGATGCGTGCAGCGCGACGAGAAGGCGAAGTACGAGCCCTCCTCGGGCTGGGTGACGACGAACCCGCCGTCGAGCACGAGGCCGCCCCCGATGGGCACCGAATCCTTGGCCACCGTCACCTCGTCGGCGGGGGCCGAGCTGGACGACGTCTCATCCGCCGCACATCCGGCCAGGAGGGCAGCGGCGATGGCGGCGCCGCCGGCGATCAGCTCTCTCCGCGTGGTCATGGCCTCAGCCTACGCACCTACACTTGCGCGCATGGCCGATCCCGCGAGCTATCGCCCCCCACAGGGCAGCATTCCCACAGGTCCCGGGGTCTACCGATTCTTCGACGCGTTCGGCAATGTCATCTACGTTGGCAAGGCCAAGAACCTGCGCCAACGCCTCAACTCGTACTTCGCTGACCCGTCGGCGCTGCACTTCCGCACTCAGACCATGGTCCGCACCGCCGCCAAGGTCGAGTGGACCGTGGTGGCCAACGAGCTTGAGGCGCTCCAGCTCGAGTACACCTGGATCCAGCAGTTCGACCCGCGGTTCAACGTCAAGTACCGCGACGACAAGTCCTACCCGTGGCTCGCGGTCACCATGAGCGACGAGTACCCGCGCGTCTTCGTGGGCCGCGGTGCCAAGAAGCGCGGCACCCGCTACTTCGGGCCCTTCGGCCAGGCCTGGGCCATCCGGGAGACGGTGGACCTTCTCCTGCGCGTCTTCCCCATGCGCTCCTGCACCCAGGGCGTGTTCAACCGCGCCCGTTCCTCGGGCAGGCCGTGCCTGCTGGGAGACATCGGCAAGTGCTCGGCGCCCTGCGTGGGGCGGGTCTCCGCAGAGGAGCACAGGGCCGTGGCGGAGGACTTCTGTTCCTTCATGGGCGGAAACACCGGTGGCATCATCGGCCGGATCGAGCGCGACATGTACGCGGCGTCCGCCGAGCTCAACTTCGAGCGGGCGGCCGTCCTGCGGGATTCGCTGGGGGCGCTCAAGCGGGTGCAGGAGAAGAACTCGGTGGTGCTGGCCGACGGCACCCGTGCGGACATCGTCGGGTTCGCCGACGACGGGCAGCAGGTGGCGGTGCAGGTCTTCCACGTCGTCGACGGGCGCATCCTGGGGGAGCGCGGCTGGATCGCGGACCGAGCCGACGACAGGGAGCTCACCGAGCTGCTGGAGGTCTTCCTCGAGCAGGTCTACACCGACGACCTGGAGATCCCGCCGCACATCCTCACCTCGGTTGAGGCCGAGGACACCCTTGTCGAGCACCTGAGCGCGCGGCGCGGGGCGCGCGTCAGCATCAAGGTCCCTCTCCGCGGCGACAGGCGGGCGCTGCTGGACACGGCGGTGAGGAACGCGGAGATGGCGCTCGCCCAGGCCAAACTCCGGCGCGCCTCGGACCTCACGACCCGCAATATGGCTCTCGACGAGATCGCCGACGCCCTCGGCCTGTCCGAGCCGCCCCTCCGCATCGAGTGTTACGACATCTCCCACACCATGGGCGAGGAGGTGGTGGGCTCGATGGTGGTGTTCGAGGACGGGCTTCCCCGCACGAGCCAGTACCGGCGGTTCATCATCAAGAGTTTCGAGGGCTCCAACGACGTGGCGGCCATCAGCGAGGTCATTCAGCGGAGGCTCCGCCGCCTCGTCGACGACCGCGCCTCGGAGGTCAAGGTCGACGCCACCACCGGCGAGGCGGCGAAGTTCTCCTATCCTCCGGCGCTCATCGTGGTCGACGGCGGCCTCCCACAGGTCAACGCCGCCGCGGCCGCGCTGGCCGCGGCGGGCCTCGACGGCGAGATCGCGCTCTGCGGGCTGGCCAAGAGGCTTGAGGAGGTGTGGGTACCGGGGGAGGAGTACCCGGTGATCCTGCCGCGGGCGTCGGAAGGGCTCTACCTCCTCCAGAGGCTGCGCGACGAGGCCCACCGGTTCGCGATCACCCACCACCGGTCGCGGCGGGCCAAGCAGGTCGTCGAATCCGTCCTCGACGACGTTCCGGGCCTGGGCGAGCTGCGCCGCAAGGCGCTCCTCACGTACTTCGGAAGCCTGCGCAAGCTGCGGCAGGCCAGCGTCGACGAGATCGCCGCCGTCCCCGGATTCGGACCCCGGCTTGCGCTCACCGTCAAGGCGGCGGTGGCCGATACGGGCGGCGAGGCAATCAATCTCACCACCGGCGAGGTGACCGAGACGTGAGCCGATTTGAACAACGTTCAAACTCTGATGCAGGATGGGGCGACACCTCACCACAGGAGCCCTTCATGAGCGCCACCACGGCCCCCACCGTCCGCAGCTTCGCCCCGGCGGACCTGGCCTACGTCGCCGTCTTCGCGGCGCTGATCGCAGCCCTCGCGCTGACACCGCCCATCCCGATCGGCAGCCTGGGCGTGCCCATCACGCTGCAGACGCTCGGCGTGGCGCTTGCCGGGCTCTGCCTCGGGGCCTGGCGCGGCGCCGCCGCGGTTGGGCTGTACCTGCTCGTCGGCCTCGCGGGGCTGCCGGTCTTCTCCGGGGGGCGCGCCGGCCTCGCCGTGCTGGTCGGCCCCACCGGCGGCTACCTCGTGGCCTTCCTGTTCTCGACGTTCGCGGTGGGCCTCGTCGCCCAGTGGGCGGTCCGCCGCGGTCTGAGCAGGTGGACGCCCGTGCTGTTCTTCCTCGGTGTCTTCGCCGCCCGGGTGCTGATCATCTGGCCGCTCGGCGTGGCGGGCATCGCGCGCGCGGTCGGCAAGCCCATCGGCGAGATCTGGCTGAGCGACCTGGCCTTCTGGCCCGGCGACATCCTCAAGGGAATCGTTGCCGCCGTCATCGCGTTCGCCGTGCACAAGGCATTCCCGAGGCTGCTCGGCCGATGATCAGCCTGCGCGGGGTCACCGTCGTCATCCCGGCCGTGCGCCGGGGCGACGCCGACCGCGTGCTCCTCCATCCCCTCACCCTCGACCTCGCCGAGCCGCGCATCGCGCTGGTCGGCGCCAACGGATCGGGGAAGTCCACCCTGCTGCGTCTGCTCAACGGCCTCCGGCGTCCGACGGTGGGCACGGTCACCGTCGACGGCCTGGACACCGTCAAGGAGGCCAGGGCGGTGCGTGCGCGGGTCGGTTTCGTCTTCACCGACCCGCTCGCCCAACTGCTGATGTCGACGCCCATCGAGGACGTCGAGCTCAGCCTCCGTGGCCGGATCAAGGGTCGGGACGAGCGGAACCGCCGCGCGCAGGAGATGCTTGACGCCCGTGGGCTGGGGCACCTGGCGCACCAGAGCATCTACGACCTCAGCGGTGGAGAGCGCCAGTTGGTGGCGCTGACCAGCGTGCTGGCAGTCGAGCCGTCGATCCTCGTCGCCGACGAACCCACCACCCTCCTCGACCTCCGCAACCGGCGGGAGCTGCGCAGGACCTTCGCCGAGCTGGGTCAACAGATCATCTTCTCCACCCACGACCTCGACATCGCCGCCGATGCGGACCGGGTGATCGTGGTGCACGAGGGCCGCGTCGTGGCCGACGGAGTCCCCGCCGAGGCGCTCGCGGCCTACGAGGCGGTGGTGGTGTGAACGCGCACGCGTCCTTACTGGGGCTCTACGAGCCAGGGGAGGGCTGGTTGTTCCGGCTCGGCACGGGGGCCAAGTACCTGCTTCTTCTCGCGGTGACCATCCCTCCGCTGGCTGCCGGCACATGGTGGGTGACGGCCGCCGCTCTGGCGGTGGTGCTGGGGCTGCTGTGGACCTCGGGCATCACGCCCGTGCGGGCGCTGCGGATCGGGTGGGTGCTCTGGATGCTGCTCGCCGTGATGGCGGCCTACCACCTGATCTCGCTCAATCCGACAGCGGCGGTGGTGCAGTCCGGCAACATCCTCGTCGCCGTCCTGGCTGCGCGGATGCTCACCCTCACCACCTCCACCCCGGTGTTGATGGACGCGCTGGCCCGCGGCCTCGCCCCGGTGCGGTGGCTGCGGATCGACCCGCAGCAGGTGGCTCTTGCCGTCGCCCTGATGATCCGCTCAGTGCCGTACCTCATCGGCTCCATCGACGACGCGCGCGACGCCGCCCGCGCCCGCGGCCGGGACCGCAATCCGGCCCTGCTGCTGACCCCGGTGGTGGTGGGGGCCGTGGCCTACGCGGAGCGCACAGGCGAAGCCCTCCACGCCAGGGGCCTCCCCGACGACGCGGCCTAGCCGGCGCCTGTGCCGCCACGGAGGACGTCGCGCAGGCGCCGCGCCTCTGTGGCGATCCGGCTTCGACCCGGGCGTTCGGCCACCTCGTCCAGCCCGGGAACCTCGCCTCCTGCACCGATGGCCAGCGCAGCCTCCGCGGCCAGGCCCACCAGATCCGCCGCCCCGGCACGTTTCGCGAGGCCTGTGGGGAGCCCGAGCGCGAGCACCTGCCGGAGCACGTCCCAGACGTACTGGTTTCCGGCGACGCTGGAGCCCGCCACGTCGCGCAGGTGTGCGTGCCAGCGAGGCAGCTTGACCTGGTGATGGGGGACGAGTCTCGCCCAGGCGGCGCCCGCCGCGTCGCCTGTGAGCTGCCCCGTCGCCAGCAGGCCCAGGGTGGCGTCGATGGCTCCAGCCCGGGCCGGGATCTGATCGCTCGACGCGCCCAGGGCGAGCAGCGTTGCCGTCGCGGGACCGGTCGGCCCCTGCTGGTGGGGCAATAGGGCCAGCGGTGGCGTCTGGTCGCCCATCCAGAAGGCGACGGTGCGGAGGAGATAGGCGGCGAGCAACTCCCGCTGGGTGGGGAAGAGCGCCACCTCGGGCAGCTGCGTCGACAGGTCGTACCTGTCCAGTGCGGGCAGGTCCCCCCAACTGGCCAGCACCTTTCCGCCGCGCCCCCTCGCCCCGGGCCAGGAACCCCGCAGGCGGACTTCCTCACCGCCGCCGCGTTCCCGTTGAACGTTCTGTAGATCCAGGACCGGAGGCTCCAGCTGGAACCCCAGCTGGGCCGACAACCACGCCGCGTCGGGTCCGCCCACAGCCGCGATCCGGGGGGCCAGGTCGGCGGAGTGATTCAGGGGGAGCCGTAACCAGGCGACCTCCAGGTCGGTGGCGGGGACCCGGCGCCGCTCGGACAGCCCACGCTCAAGGCCCGCGATCACGGCGTCAGGGTCGACCAGGCCGGAGGCGTCCCGGGGGAACGACACCAACGGCGCGGACGTGCCGGCGCGGACGGCGGCCAGGACGTCGTCGGCCCGCTCGCCCTGGCCGCGCGTGATTCCGCTGCGTCGCGTGCCAGGCACGGAACCCAGGAGCCTCCCGAGGAGGCCGGGTGCCGGTCTGGTGAGGCCGTCGATGAGGAGATCGGTCAGCCCCCAGCCGGGACGGTGCTGCGAGAGCTCCGCCCTCTGCTCCCGGGTGAGCCGGGCGCCGAACGCGGCGACGCCATTGAGGAGGCGCTCGTCGTCGCCGAAGCGCCCCTCCACGCTCGCGATGCGCCGAGCAAGGTCCACCAGCTCATCGCCGGAGGTCACAGGCTCAAGAGGCGGGCAGGCGGGGAGCGGCGGCCGCTCCGGGAGCAGGTCGGACGCGCGCACCGTGGCGCCGCGCACCGTCGCGTCCACGCCCTCCAAGGCCCACGCCACCTCCGCGGATGAGGCGTCGTCGACGGGGCCCAGGTGCTCGATGAGCGCGAGAGCCTTTTCCTGGACGGCCCGCTTGGGGTGGCCCAGTCCGACCGTGGCCGCTCGAACGACCTCCGAGACGGCTGCCGGCTCCCGTGCCGCGAGGAGCCGCAGCCAGGAGAGCGCCGCCTGGGGCAGCGAGGTGTCCGCGCGGGACAGCAGTCGGGCACACGCGTCGGTGAGTGTCGCGGCGACGAGGTGCTCCTCCGCGTCCATGGCTCGGACCGACCGCAGGGCGCGAGCGGCGACGAATCCCTGCCGACTGTCCAGGAGTGCCAGATAGTCGCGCAGCAGGGGGCGCAGCTCAGCGGGGTCAGGAGCCAGCTCCTCGAGGATCCACACCAGAACGCGCAGGTGCGGCTGCATCCCGCCGCGGATCAGGGCGGCGACCACCCGACGGTGCAGCTCGGCGCGGTCCAGCGCGCCCCAGGCGGCCCAGGCCGCGGCGATCTCGGCCCAGCGCCGCTCCCGGCCCTTGGCGTGGGGATTCACCCAGTCGGCCACGACTGCGTCGTGCAGGCGATCCGACTCAAGGGCGCGTAGCAGCAGGTGTGGCAGCGCCGGATCCACGGCGAGCTGCGCGGCGGCGTCGAGCCGCGGATCCTGCCTCCGCAGATAGTTCAGGGCGTAGTCCGGCGTGTCCAGGTGGCTGAGGCCGCAGCGGTCCAGCAGCGCGTCGACCACCTGCCACGGCACCTCCGCGCGCCCTGTCTCGGCGCTCACGCTGACGGTGGTCAGCAGAATGAGAAGCTTCGGCAGCCAGCTCACCTGCCGCTCCAGGATGACCTGAGTGCGGACCGGGTGGTCGCCCCACCGCAGCACGCTCGCCGCACCCTCCGCCGACGGCGTGGTGGCGAGCCGCGCGGTGTCCAGGGCGAAATCCCCCACCGGTCGCGCCGGTCGACGTCCGGTGCGCCAGTACTCGGAGCGTTCCTTCTGCAGAGCGCGAAGGAACGGGCGGACCTGCTTGCGCTCCGCCTCGGAGACGCCCATGAACGCCGAGGCGACAGCTGCGGAATCGTCGCTGCGCAGGGCCGCCTCAAGCCGCCGCACCTCGATCATCTGGTGAGTTCCACGGCCAGCGCGTGCTTGCAGGGGCCGCGATGGCCCTCGTAGCGGGTCCACCACGGGCAGGTGCAGGCCCATCCATCGCCGTGACGGCGCAGCCGGTAGAGCGTGCCGTCGGAGTCGACGACAGCACGATCACCCTCCCACGTCACGGCGCCCGCCGCGACGAGCCGCTGGGCGCCGACGAGCCGAGGGTTCCGCCGCGCAGCCGCTGCCGAGTCGTACGGCAGCTCGCGGTGGAAGTAGGTGCTCTCGGCCGTATCGAAGCCGACGCGCCCCGACGTGCCCAACAGTGTGAGCGCCCGGACCACCCGCGACTCGTCCCAGCCGAGCGCGAACGCCACTGTGTCGGAGGCTGCACCGGGGGTCCATGCGAGTTGCTCCAGCACGGCGTCGGCGTCCTCCGGGTCGCCGGCGGCCAGGTCCGCCAGGACCGCCCCTTCCCCGCTGAACCCGCGTGGGACCTCCGGAGAGATGGTCAGGGTCAGCCGGGCCGACCGAAGGACCAGCTCCCATGCGCTCGCTGTCGGGGACGCGTCGGGGGACTCAGGCGCGTGGACCCGCAGTGCGGTCGCCCAGCGCAGCAGCGGCTGCAGTTCGGTCAGGCGGGCGACGCCGTCGAGGTGGATCGCGCCAGGCGAGGCGACGGCGGAGACCCGCAGCGACCGACCCGAGGGGACGATCCAGAGGCGGCGGCCGTCGCGGGGGAGTGAGCGCAGGAACCGGAGTGCCTCGGTCGGCCCCAGCTCCGCGCGCAGCCGCATGGAGGAGGCCGCGACCGAGGCCTCCCCGAACCCGCGGATCCATCGCTCCGGCAGCTTCACCTTGCGCTCGATGACCTCCCCGGTGATCGTGGACGCCTTCAGCGAGTCCGTGCCCACCTCGAGCCGAAGCGGCTCGCCCGAGCGCACCGTGGCGAGCGCGTGTCGGAGGGGCTGGTTGACGTCGATGTTCGTTGTCCCCAGCTCGCCGGGCGCTCCGGACAGGGCCTCTGGCAGCAGGTCGAAACGGGCGTAGACGCCGCCGCAGCTGGAGAACGACTCGAAGCGCAGCCGCTCCCCGTCGCTCGTGACCACAGGGTCCAACGAACTCCACTCGATCCGTCGGTAATAGCTGGCGGCCGCCACGTCGGCGACGGCGAGGATCCCCCGAGCGCACTGTTCGGCGTCGACGACAGCCCCGGAGAAGAAGTGCGGACTCTCCACCCTCCCAGCCGGCCCAATCCCGGGGCCGGCGGCCAGGGAGAGCGAGTGCGGCCCTGCGGTCGACGATGCGGCAAAGGTCAGCGACATGGACCGAGCATAGGGTCCGGGTTCGCCCAGCGTGGGGGCGCTCAGTGGCGCTCCGGCTACTAGGCTGACGCCATGACCGATGCCACGCAGGAGATCGCCATCATCACCGGCCTGTCCGGCGCGGGCCGTCGCACCGCAGCTCACACCATGGAGGACCTGGGCTGGTATGTCGTGGACAACCTCCCGCCCGTGATGCTGCCGACGCTCGCCCAGACCCTGCGTGGCTACGGGGTGGTGCGGATCGCCGTGGTGGCGGACGTGCGCTCGCGCGAGCAGTTCGAGCAGTTGCCCGACGCCATCAAGCGGCTGAAGTCCGAAGGGGCCTCGGTGACCAGCGTGTTCCTCGAGGCCGCCGACGACGTGATCGTGCGCAGGCAGGAGTCCAACCGTCGTCCCCTCCCGCTGCAGGGTGGGGACCGGCTCATCGAGGGCATCGACCGGGAGCGGCGGCTGCTCGCCGACCTCCGCGCGGAGGCCGACATCGTCGTGGACACCACGTACCTGTCGGCGCGGCAGCTCACCCAACGGGTGTCGAACCACTTCGGTGACGAGGCGACGGACAAACTGAAGATCGCGCTGATCTCCTTCGGTTTCAAGAACGGGGTGCCGATCGACGCCGACATGGTCTTCGACGTGCGCTTCCTGCCCAACCCCTTCTGGATCCCGGAGCTGCGCCCGAAGTCCGGCCTCAGTAAGGACGTGGCGCAGTACGTGCTCAAGCACGACGCGGCCCAGCACTTCCTGGGGGCCATGCTCAACCTGGTGGAGACGGTTGCCCCCGGATACCTCGCGGAGGGGAAGCGCCAGGTCACCGTCGCCATCGGCTGCACGGGCGGCAAGCACCGCTCCACCTCCATGAGCGAGGAGTTCGCGGTCAGGCTCCGCGAGAAGGGCTTCCCCACCACGGTTCTCCACCGGGACCTGGGCAAGGAATGACCCTTCAGCGGCTTCCCCGAGTGGTCGCGCTGGGGGGTGGGCATGGGCTGGCCGCGTCGCTGACCGCCCTGCGCCGGGTCACCGACCGGTTGACGGCGGTGGTGACGGTCGCCGACGACGGCGGCTCGTCGGGTCGTCTGCGTCAGGAGCTGGGTTGCCTCCCGCCCGGTGACCTCCGGATGGCGCTGGCGGCGCTCTGCTCGGACGATCACGTGGGCCGGACCTGGGCCAGTGTGCTGCAGGCCCGCTTCCATGGAGAGGGTCCGCTCGGCGGTCACGCCATCGGCAACCTCCTCATCGCCGGCCTCTGGCAGCAACTCGACGATCCGGTCGCCGCCCTGGACATGGTCGGGGACCTCCTGCGGACCCGCGGCCGGGTGCTGCCGATGAGCTCCGTGCCGCTGGAGATCGAGGCCGACGTGGTGGGGCTGGACCCGATGGCCCCCGACGAGGTGTGCACCCTGTCCGGGCAGGCCACCGTCGCGAAGACGCGCGCCACGGTCCAGTCGGTGAGGCTGATTCCCCACCGTCCCCCCGCGCGCCCGGAGGTGATCGCCGCGATCCGCGAGGCGGACAGTGTGGTGCTCGGGCCCGGCTCATGGTTCACCAGCGTGATCCCGCACCTCCTCGTGCCGGACCTCGCGCGCGCCGTGCTCGAGACTTCCGCGCAGCGGGTTCTGGTCCTCAACATCGCTCCCGCCGAAGAGACCGACGGGTTCTCACCGTCGCGCCACATCGAGCTTCTGGCGGAGCATGCCCCTGGCCTCAGGCTCGACGTGGTGATCGCCGACGGCCGCTTCGCCGACACCGACGAGCACCTCGCGGCCTACGTCCACTCGCTCGGGGGACGCCTCGTCACGGCGGACATCATGGCCCGCGACGGCTCTGCCACGCACGACCCCAACCGGCTGGCGGCCGTGTTCAGTGAGGTCATCGGCGGCTGACGGGTGCTCGGAAGGGTGTGGCACACTGCGAGCATGGCGCTGACACAGAAGGTGAAGTCCGAGCTCGCGACGGTCGTCGCGCCTCACCCGTCAGTGCGCCGCGCGGAGGTTGCCGCCCTGCTGCGGTTCGCGGGAGGGCTGCACCTGGTGGGGGGCCGGATCGTCGTGGAGGCCGAGCTGGACACCGGCGCCGCGGCCCGCCGTCTGCGCACCTTCATCACCGAGCTCTACAACGTCGAGAGCGATCTGCTCGTGATCAACGGCTCCGGCGTCAGGCGCGGCCCCCGCTACACGCTGCGCGTGGTGCGCGACGGCGAACAGCTGGCCAGGCTCAGCGGCCTGGTCGACCAGCACCGCCGCCCCGTCCGCGGCCTGCCGCCCTCGGTCGTGGGCGGGTCTGTGGCTGATGCCGTGGCCATGTGGCGCGGTGCCTTCCTGGCCCGAGGCTCGCTCACCGAACCCGGCCGGTCGATGGCGCTGGAGATCACCTGCCCCGGCTCGGAGGCCGCGCTCGCGCTCGTCGGCGCCGCCCGACGGGTCGGTGTCGCGGTGAAGGCGCGCGAGGTGCGCGGGATCGACCGGGTCGTCATCCGCGACGGCGACGCCATCGCAGAACTGCTCACCCGCATGGGTGCGGGAGAGACCCGGCTCGCCTGGGAGGAGCGGCGCAAGCGGCGCGAGGTCCGAGCGAGCGTGAACCGCCTGGCCAACTTCGACGACGCGAACCTCCGTCGGTCGGCCCGCGCGGCTGTCGCGGCGAGCGCACGGGTGGAGCGCGCCCTGGAGATCCTCGGCGACGATGCCCCGGAGCACCTGAGGACCGCCGGCGAACTGCGCCTCGCGCACCGCCAGGCGAGCCTGGAGGAGCTGGGCGGCCTCCACGAACCGCCCCTCACCAAGGACGCCGTCGCCGGCCGCATCCGTCGGCTTCTGGCCACCGCGGACAAGCAGGCAGAAGACATGGGCATCCCCACCACGGAGGCCAGCCTGCCCGCCGATCTCCGCGACGACGAATGACCGCGAAGTAGAGGTCAGGCGAAACTGACCCCCCACCTTCCCTGGAGGCCACAACTGGTTAGGATGAAGGCGTCCACATGCGCTTTTTCGCGCAAGGTAGCTGAAAGGGATCGATTTCCTCATGACCGTTAAGGTTGCAATCAACGGCTTTGGCCGTATCGGCCGTAACTTCTTCCGCGCGCTCGTCGCGTCGGGTGCCGATCTTGATGTCGTCGCAGTCAACGACCTGACCGACAACAAGACGCTGGCCCACCTGCTCAAGTACGACTCGATCCTCGGTCGCTTCCCCGGCGAGATCAGCTACGACGACGACGCCCTGACCGTCGACGGCAAGGAGATCAAGGCCTTCGCCGAGCGCGACCCGGCCCAGCTCCCCTGGGCGGACCTCGGCGTCGACATCGTCATCGAGTCCACCGGCTTCTTCACCGACGCCACCAAGGCCAAGGCCCACATCACCGCCGGCGCCAAGAAGGTCATCATCTCGGCCCCGGCCAAGAACGAAGACATCACCATCGTGATGGGCGTCAACGACGACAAGTACGACGCCGCGGCGCACACGATCATCTCGAACGCTTCGTGCACCACCAACTGCCTCGCCCCGATGGCCAAGGCGCTCAACGACGGCATCGGCATCGTCAAGGGCCTGATGACCACCATCCACGCCTACACCCAGGACCAGAACCTGCAGGACGGCCCGCACAGCGACCTGCGTCGTTCGCGCGCCGCCGCCCTCAACATGGTGCCCACCACCACCGGTGCCGCCAAGGCCGTGTCCCTGGTGCTCCCCGAGCTCAAGGGCAAGCTGGACGGCTACGCCATGCGCGTGCCCACCCCCACCGGCTCCGCCACGGACCTCACCTTCGAGGCCGCCCGCGAGACCACCGTCGAGGAGATCAACGCGATCGTCAAGGCGGCCGCAGACGGCAAGTTCCTCGTCTACACCGACGACGAGATCGTCAGCAAGGACATCGAGACGGATCCCGCGTCCTGCGTGTTCGACTCCAAGCTCACCAAGGTGATCGGCAACCAGGTCAAGGTGCTCGGCTGGTACGACAACGAGTGGGGCTACTCCAACCGCCTCGTCGACCTGTCCGTCCTGGTCGGCTCGAAGCTCTGATCCGACTCCCAGTGGTCTGAACGACGGCCCTGTGATCCCCGCGGGGGTCGCAGGGCCGTCGTCGCCCCACCGAACAACACCGACCAAAGAAAGGCTCACTGTGAAGTCTGTTGCAGATCTGGGCGATCTCCACGGCACGCGGGTACTCATCCGCTGCGATTTCAACGTCCCCCTGGACGCTGACAAGAACATCGGGGACGACGGCCGCATCCGCGCCGCGCTCCCCACCCTCAACGCCCTGCGCGACGCCGGCGCCCGCGTCGTAGTCATGGCCCACCTCGGCCGCCCCAAGGGGCAGGTCAACCCCAAGTACTCGTTGGCTCCGGTCGCAAAGCGGCTCGGTGAGTTGCTCGGCGCCGAGGTGAAGCTCGCCGACGACGTCGTCGGCGAGTCCGCCAAGGCCACCGTCGACGCGCTCGCCGACGGCGAGGTGGCCCTGCTCGAGAACGTGCGCTACGAGCCGGCCGAGGAGTCCAAGGACGAGGCAGCCCGCCAGGAGCTCGCCGCCAAGTACGCGGCCTTCGGTGACCTGTTCATCTCCGACGGCTTCGGCGTGGTGCACCGCAAGCAGGCCTCCGTCTACGATGTGGCGAAACTGCTCCCCAACGCGGCCGGCTACCTCGTGGCCAAGGAGGTCGACGTGCTGCGTCGGCTCACCGAGACCCCCGAGCGCCCCTTCGTCGTGGTGCTGGGTGGCGCGAAGGTCGCGGACAAGCTGTCGGTGATCGACAACCTGCTCAAGGTGGCCGACACTCTCGTCATCGGCGGCGGCATGGTGTTCACGTTCCTCAAGGCCCAGGGCCACGAGATCGGTGACTCCCTGCTCGACGAGACCAACCTGGAGACCTGCCGCGGCTACCTGGAGGAGGCCAAGGCCAAGGGCAAGACGATCCTGCTGCCGGTCGACGTGCGCATCGCCGACGGGATGGACTTCGACGCCCGGGAGGTCAAGGGCGACGTGGACGTCGTCTCGGCTCATTCCATCCCCGCCGGGAAGCAGGGCCTTGACATCGGCCCCGAGTCCGAAAAGCTGTTCGCGGACGCCATCACCGGCGCCAAGACGGTGTTCTGGAACGGCCCCATGGGCGTGTTCGAGATCGAGGCACTGTCGCACGGCACGGCCGCTGTGGCCAAGGCGCTGACCAAGGTCGAGGGTCTCTCGGTGGTCGGTGGCGGAGACTCCGCCGCGGCCGTGCGGGTCCTCGGCCACGCCGACGACGAGTTCGGCCACATCTCGACGGGCGGCGGCGCCTCCCTCGAGTTCCTGGAGGGCAAAGAACTGCCCGGCATTTCCGTTCTGGAGGAGGACAACTGATGACCCGCAAGCCGATCATGGCCGGTAACTGGAAGATGAACGTCGACCACATCGAGGCCACTGGACTGGTGGAGAAGATCCACTACGCACTCCTGGACAAGGACTACGACGCGTCGAAGTCCGAGGCCGTCCTCATCCCACCGTTCACGGACCTGCGCACCGTGCGCACCCTGATCGACGGCGACCGTCTGCCGTTCCAACTGGGCGCGCAGAACGTCTCGCAGTTCGACAACGGCGCCTACACCGGCGAGATCTCCACCTCGATGCTCACGAAGCTCGGCGTCAGCTACGTGGTCGTCGGCCACTCCGAGCGTCGCCAGTACTTCGGCGACACCGACGAGATCATCAACGCCAAGGCCGCCAAGGCCCTGGCCGCGGGCATCACGCCGATCATCTGCGTGGGCGAGGGTCTGGACATCCGCAAGGAGGGGCGCCACGTCGAGTACACCCTCGATCAGGTGCGCGGCACCCTGGCCGGTCTGACGGCCGAGCAGGTCGCCGGCCTCGTCATCGCCTATGAGCCCGTGTGGGCCATCGGCACCGGCGAGGTGGCCACCCCGGACGACGCGCAGGAGGTGTGTGGCGCCATCCGCAAGGAGGTCGCCGCGCTCTACGACGAGCCCACGGCCGAGTCCGTGCGCATCCAGTACGGCGGTTCCGTCAAGGCGGACAACGTGGCCCAGATCATGAGCAAGCCGGACGTCGACGGTGCCCTCGTCGGGGGCGCCGCCCTGAAGCCCGATGAGTTCGCGGCCATCGTGCGGTTCTACAATCTCTGAGAAACGCAGGAGGGTGGGCGGCGCGGGACGGGAGGTCCCGCGCCGCTCTGCGTTGTGGCCACCGCGCCGTCCAGGGCCGGACAGGCGGGGGCGAATGTGGATAACCGGTCGTCGTCGGATAGTCTGTACGGCGTGATTGTCCCCCTCGTGTCTTGGCCGGTGACGACGCTCTCAATCATCGCGATTGTCCTCAGCGTCCTCCTCGCGGCCACCGTCCTCCTCCACAAAAGTCGTGGCGGCGGAATGTCTGATCTGTTCGGCGGCGGCATGTCGACCTCCATGGGTGGAGCGTCGACGGCGGAGCGCCGGCTGGACCGGATCACGGTCGTGTTGTCGCTGGTCTGGCTTCTGACGATCATCGGGCTGCTGGTGCTGTACCGCATCGGCGCCTGACCTGGCACGACCCCTTCATCACGTCTCAAGGAGAACACAAGTGGCAAGTGGCAACGCCATTCGCGGCAGCCGTGTCGGCGCCGGACCGATGGGTGAGGCAGAGCGTGGCGATACCGCGCCGCGGCTCCACGTCTCGTACTTCTGCGCCAGTGGGCATGTGACCCGGCCGGCCTTCGCCGTCGATGCGCCGATCCCCGAGTCGTGGGACTGCCCCCGCTGCGGGCTCCCGGCGAACATGGACGCAGACAATCCGCCGCCGCCGCCGAAGATCACCCCCTACAAGACGCACCTGGCCTACGTGAAGGAGCGCCGCACCGACGCGGAAGCTGCCCAGATCCTGGAAGAGGCCGTGTCCGCCCTGCGCGCGCGCCGCGCCTCCGGCGAGGTCATCTACTGAGTCCCCTGCGGTGCAGCTGCCTGCTCAGAACGGGCAGCTGTACTGCGCAGGAAGGCCGCTCGCGGCGGCGTCATCCAGATACCACAGGGTGACCTTCTCCCCGCGCACGTGAGAGGCGGGAAGCCTCCGATCCCCCTGCAGGGCCCCGGCGACGGCGCCGGCCTTGGCCGCACCGGTGGCCATGATCCACATCTCCGTGGACCTGTTGAGCGCCGGGATGGTGAGCGAGATCCGCTCCGTCGGGGGCTTGGGTGCATCCGTGACGCCGATCACGCTGCGCGTAGTGGGATCGAAGCTGGGGTGCCCCGGGAAGATCGAGGCGACGTGTCCGTCCTCCCCGACGCCCAGCAGCATGATGTCGAAATGGGTGGTACCCAGTTCGGCCTCGTACTCCGCGGCGCACTCGTGCGAGTCCTTCCGCCCGTCCTGAGCGGCCATCATGTGGGTGTCGGCCGACTTGATGGACACGGTTCGGGCCAGCCGCGACACCGCCTGCAGCGAGTTGCGCTCCGGATCCGTCGCGGGGACGAACCGTTCGTCGCCCCACCACAGCTGCAGTTTCGCGGCGTCGAGGTCTGAGCCCACGGCCAGCTCGGCGAAGCGTTCATACATGGCGTTGGCGGCATTGCCCCCGGTCAGGCAGACGTGCACGATCGGCTGGGTGTCCTGAAGCTCGACGAGGCGGTCCAGCAACCGCTGCGCCACCAGGTGGCTCACCTCGTCCGCGCCCGGCATCCGGACCACTCGGGTGTACACCTCAGCGCCCCTCGGCGTCGGCCACGAGACGGCTCGTGGCCGCCTCGAAGATGTCGTCGGCGTCCATGCGTTGCAGTTCCTCGGTCAGGAGGTCCGTCAGCGGCCGGCGCCTGAGTGCGACGGTGCGCTGCGGTTGATGCGGCACCTGGTAGAGGGCGGTGCCCTCCGCCACGCGACGCACCGTGATGTCGCCCTCGAGGGTGGTGAGCCGCACCTCGTTGACGCCGGGCTGGTCGCCGTCACGGCGTTCGACGTGGACGTCGAGCCTGTCGCTCAGCCACGCGGACAGGAGTGTCGCGGGGGCGTTGTCCGGGGCGGCGGAGACCATGGCGCCGGTGACCTCGGAGCGCGTCTGGTCCATGGCCGCCGCGAGCAGGGCGCGCCACCGGGTCAGCCGGGTCCAGGTGAGGTCAGTGTCGCCTGGGGCGTGGTTGCGGGCACGGCGCAGCAGCGCATCCTGAGGGTCGTGACAGCCGGCCGCGTCTGTGATGCGCCGATCGGCGAGGCCACCGATGGGGTCGTCGGCGAGATGGTCCGGCGCCTCGTGCGGCCACCACACGATGGTCGGGGAGTCCGGCAGCAGCAGCGGAAGGCAGATCGAGTCCCCGTGGTGGCGCAGCTCCCCGTGGAGCCTCAACACGACGAGATCCCCGGGAAGGCCCTCGCCCACCTCGATGGTCGCGTCGAGCCGGGCCTGATCGGCCTCCACGTAGGTCACCAGGATGACCCTCGACGGGTGGGCGGTGGCTGAGGCCTTCGCGGCCTCCAGCACCTCGTCGAAGTGCCCGTCAGTGGTGACGATGAGGAGGGTCAGCACGAGACCGCTGGCCCCAGCGGTGCGCTTGGCGCTGATGAGGGCGGACGCCACTTCTCGGGACGACGTGTCGGTCAGTTCGATGATCATGACAATCCTCCTCAGGGCCTACGCCAGTTGAAACCGTCACGGGCCAGCATCTCGTGTGCGGAGGCGGGGCCCCAGGTGCCGGACGCGTACTGCTCAGGTTGACCCTCGACGGAGGCCCAGTACTCGATCACCGGGTCGAGGATGCTCCAGCTGAGCTCCACCTCCTCCTGCTGCGGGAACAGCGGCGGGTCGCCGAGCAGGACGTCGAGGATGAGCCGCTCGTAGGCCTCCGGGGACGATTCGGTGAACGACCCCCCGTAGCCGAAGTCCATCGACACCTCCCGGATCTCCATCTGGGTGCCGGGGACCTTAGCCCCGAACCGGAGCGTGACCCCCTCGTCGGGCTGGATCCGCATCACGAGGGCGTTGGTTCCGAGCTCCTCGGTATCAGTGGCGGTGAAGGGCAGGTGGGGTGCCCGCTTGAAGCTCAGCGCCACCTCCGTGACGCGGCGGGGCATGCGCTTGGCGGAGCGGAGGTAGAAGGGCACCCCGGCCCAGCGGCGGTTGTCGATGTCCACGCGCATCGCGGCGTAGGTCTCCGTCTTCGAGCCCTCCGGCACGCCCTCCTCCTGCAGGTACCCGATCACGGGCTTGCCGCCCTGCCATCCGGCGGCGTACTGGCCGCGCGCGGTGTGCAGGTCGTATCGCGAGGGGACGCGGGCCGCGGCGAGGACCTTCTGCTTCTCGGCACGCAGCTGGCTGGCCTCGAACGAGGTGGGCTCCTCCATCGCCGTCAGCGCCAAGAGCTGGAGGAGGTGGTTCTGGATGACGTCGCGGGCGATGCCGATCCCGTCGAAGTAGCCGGCGCGGCCACCGATGCCGATGTCCTCGGCCATCGTGATCTCGACGTGGCTGACGTAGTGGTTGTTCCAGATCGGCTCGAACATCTGGTTGGCGAAGCGCAGCGCCAGCATGTTCTGCACCGTCTCCTTCCCCAGGTAGTGATCGATGCGGAACACCTCATGGGGTTGAAACAGCGCTGAGACCACGTCGTCGAGCTCGCGCGCCGAGGCCAGGTTGTGGCCGAACGGCTTCTCGATGACCACCCGGTTCCAGTTGCCTTCGGAGCGCTCGGTCATGCCGTGGCGCCGCAGCTGCGTCATCACCTGCTCGAAGCTCGACGGGGGGATGGACAGGTAGAACGCGTGGTTTCCGCCGGTGCCGCGGGCAGTGTCCAGCTCCCGGATGGTGCCGCGCAGCCGCTCGAACGACTCGTCGTCGTCGAACGTGCCGGAGACGAACCGGATGCCTTCCAGGAGCTGCTCCCACACCTCCTCCCGGAAGGGTGTGCGCGCGTTCTCCTTCACCGCATCGTGGACGACCTGCGCAAAGTCCTGGTCCGCCCAGTCCCGGCGCGCGAATCCCACCAGGCCGAAGCCGGGGGGAAGCATGCCGCGATTGGCAAGATCGTAGACGGCCGGCATCAGCTTCTTGCGGGACAGGTCCCCGGTCACCCCGAAGATGACGAGGACGCAGGGCCCGGCGATCCGGGGGAGCCGTCGGTCCTGCGGATCGCGCAGTGGGTTCTCGTAGCTGTTCATCGTCGCCAACCCTATCCCTGCGAGGGCAGCGGGGGAACGGATCCCGCGCCGCGCTTTGGGTGCCCCCCATCGGGCGAGATAGACTGCCGGGAGCGAAGGTGAGGGAATGAGGTGCATGTGGCGGTCGGCTCTGTCGCTGCGTCCTCGGGGGCCCGCTTCTGGGATGTGGTCAAGGCGTATGTTGCCCTGACCAAGCCGCGCATCATCGAACTGCTGCTCGTCACCACCGCTCCGGCGATGTTCCTGGCGGCCGGCGGGCTGCCGCCGTGGGAGCTGATCGTGGTGGTCATGATCGGCGGGCTGTTCGCCGCGGCGTCGGCCAACACCTTCAATTGCGTGATCGACGCGGACATCGACGAGGTGATGCGGCGCACCCGCCGCCGACCCGTCCCGCGACACCAGGTCTCCACGCGCAACGCGCTGGTCTTCGGTGTCGTGCTCGGAGTCCTTGCCACGCTCGTGCTCGGATTCGGCGCCAACTGGCTCTCCGCCGTCCTGGCGCTCACCGCGAACGCGTTCTACGTGTTCGTCTACACCATGTGGCTCAAGCGCCGCACCTGGCAGAACATCGTGTGGGGCGGCATCGCGGGCTGCTTCCCGCCGCTCATCGGCTGGACAGCTGTGACGGGCAGCGTCGCCTGGCCGCCGCTGATCCTGTTCGCCGTCGTCTTCCTCTGGACGCCACCGCACACGTGGGCGCTGGCCTTCCGTTACCGCGAGGACTATGCGGCAGCCGGGGTGCCGATGCTGCCGGTGGTGTCGACCCCGCCGCGGGTCGCCGCTCAGATCTTCTGGTACACGCTGGCCACCGTCGTGGTGTCGCTGCTGCTGTGGCCCGTCACCCCCACCGGGCCGCTGTACCCGATTGTCGCGGGCGTGCTGGGCGCGGTGTTCCTCGCCGAGGCCGTGGCGCTGTGGCGTAGAGCCAGGGCGGGCGCCGAGGGGCCCCAGCTCAAGGCAATGCGGCTGTTCCACTGGAGCAACACCTATCTGGCCCTGCTGTTCCTCGCGGTGGCCATCGACCCGCTCCTGTTCTAGTGTCCTGCGCCAGAATTCGCTGCGATTGACGGCGCCCCAGCGGCGCCTCGCCGCGTTCTCCTCGCTCGACGAACAGTAGGAGCTGCCGAGCAAGCCTCCGCAGCCCGCCACTGCGCACTATCGTCGGGGGATGCAGCCCTTCGCCCGGGAGCCGGATTACGTCACTGTGCTGCGCGATGGCACCGTCAAGCAGATCAATCCCCTCACCGGCACCGAGGTGTGGACGGTCGCGGGGCGGGCCAACCGCCCGCTCGGCCTTCCCGTCCACGAACCGCGGCCGGTGGATCCCGGGCTGCACGGCCGGCACTGCCCGTTCTGCGAGGAGCGTTACCTGGAGACTCCGCCGGAGAAGTCCCGCGTGATCCTGGGGGAGCGTGGCTGGAAGACGATCTACCGGAACCCCGCGGAGGACCTCTTCGCCACCGTCGCTGAGTTCCGGCGCGTCCCCAACCTGTTCGAGATCCTGAGCTTCGACTACTGGCATCAGAACTACGGGTTCGAGCTGCCGGACCGGGTGCGCCTGCGCCGCGACGCGTACCTTGCCTCAGCCGAGGGCAAGGCTCACGTCCTCAGCGTCATCGGCGCCAAGCTGCGCGCCTCCGGGATGACCGACGCCGAGATCGCGGCCCTCCCCGAGGAGGAGAGGATCGGCCGCGCCTCCGGGTTCTTCGGCGGCGGCCACGACCTCATCGTGGCCCGTCGCCACTTCGTCGACGGTGCCACCGACGACTCCCAGCTCGCCTCGTCCGGGACCCTCACCCCCGACGAGCACGCCCGATTCGTCGCCTACACGATCGAGTCGGCCCGGATGGCCTACGAGATCAACCGGTACGCGCGCTACGTGGCCGTGTTCCAGAACTGGTTGAAGCCCGCGGGCGCCTCGTTCGACCACCTGCACAAACAACTCGTGACCATCGACGAGAGGGGCGCGCACCACGAGGCCACCCTTGCCCGGCTGAGGGGCAACGCGAACCTCTTCAACGAGGCCGGCCCCAACTACGCGGCTCGCCGCAACCTCGTCATCGCCGAGAGCGGCTATGCCGTCGCCTTCGCGGGATTCGGGCATCGGTATCCCACCATCGAGATCCACTCCACCAGCGAGGCCTCCGACCCGTGGGAGCAGCGCGACGACGAGGTGCGGGGGATGTCGGACATGATCCACGCCATGCACGCCGCCACAGGGTCGGCCATCCCCTGCAACGAGGAATGGCACTACCGCCCGATCGACGTCACCCTCCCGATGCCGTGGCGGGTGATGCTGAAGTGGCGCATCTCGACGCTGGCCGGGTTCGAGGGGGCCACGAAGGTCTACCTCAACACCATCGCACCGGCTACGCTGCGTGATCGGGTGGTCAGCGCTCTCCTCGATCTGCGCGGGCGCGGGCTCATTGCCCCGGGCCTGGCGATCGGTTCCGAGGCGCCGGGCCGTCCCAATCCGCTGCGGTACCGCCGCTAGCGAACCGTTGCAGTGTGGCGGGACCCACTCCGACCGCCACGAAGGGACTCTCCCATGTCCACCGATATGCCTCGGCCCACCGACCGCAGGGTCATCCCCATCCTCCTGGTCGCCGCGTTCGTCGTGATCCTGAACGAGACCACCATGAACGTCGCCCTGAGTTCGATCATGTCCGATCTCGGCATCACCGAGCGCTCCGCCCAGTGGCTCACCACCGCGTTCATGTTGACCATGGCCGTCGTCATCCCGGTGACCGGCTGGCTGCTGGACCGGCTGCCGACGCGCCGCGTGTTCGTCCTGGCCCTGACCCTGTTCAGTCTCGGGACGCTGGCGTGCGCGGTGGCGCCGAGCTTCGCGTTCCTGGTGCTGGGGCGCGTGATCCAGGCCACCGGCACCGCCATCATGATGCCGCTGCTGATGACCACCATCATGCAACTCGTCACCCGGGAGCATCGCGGCCGGGTGATGGGCAACGTCTCGATGGTGATCTCGGTGGCCCCCGCCGTCGGCCCCACCCTGTCCGGCGTGATCCTTCAGGTCGCCTCGTGGCGCGGGATCTTCTGGGTCGTGCTCCCGATCGCGCTCCTTATGCTGTGGCTCGGCTCCCGCCGATTGACCAACGTCGGGGAGACGAAGGACACGCCCTTGGATCTCGTCTCGGTGCCGCTCACCCTGCTGGGGTTCGGCCCTCTGGTCTACGGGCTGAGCCTGGTTGGATCCGACGAGGTGGAGTTCTGGGTGCCTCTGCTGGCCATCGGGGTCGGCGTCGCGGGCCTCGCCGCCTTCGTCGCGCGACAGTCCGCGCTCCAGGCCCGCGGCGCGGCGCTGCTGGACCTGCGGACCTTCACCTACACCACCTTCACGGTGGCGGTGGTGATGATGGCGATCGCCATGATGGCGCTGTTCGGGAGCATCATCATGCTGCCGCTCCTGCTCCAGCGGGCGTTCGGGCTTGAGCCTCTGCAGGTCGGGTTGATGCTGCTGCCGGGCGGAATCGCCATGGGGCTCCTGTCGCCCGTGGTCGGCCGGCTCTACGACCGCGTCGGGCCGAGGGCTCTCGTGGTGCCGGCGAGCGTCGTCGTGATGGGCGTGTTCGTGTTCTATTCCACGATCAGCCTGGCCACCCCGTGGTGGGCGATCATGCTCGGCCACGTGGTGATGAGCGTGGGCTTCGCGTCGATGTTCACCCCGCTGTTCACCGTGGCTCTGGGCTCGCTGCCGCGGCACCTGTACTCCCATGGGTCCGCCGTCGTGGGCACGGTGCAGCAGGTCGCGGGTGCCACGGGCACGGCCATCTTCGTCACGATCTTCGCCATCCAGTCGGCGGCCGCCGCCCCGACGGCCGCCTCAGAGGCCGAGGCCCTGCTGGTGGGGGCGCGGTGGGCCTTCATGGCGGCCGGCGCCATCTGGACCGCCGCCGTGGTCGCGGGGCTCTTCCTCAGGAAGCCTGCCGACGTGGAGAACCTGGTCGCCGCGGCCCACTGAGCAGCGCCTCGGTCACGCCTCGTCCGCGAGCCGGGTCAACATCGTGCGGTGGGCGGCCCACCCTTCGGCCGGCACCCACAGGTTCGTGTTGCCGCTGAGCAGTCCGGCGGCCCCGTCGATCCCCTCCCGGATGATGTCGGCCTGCCCCGCGTGCCGGGTGACGTCGTTGAGAACGTGCACGAGGACCCTGGCCAGCGTGGTCTCGCCCTTCTTGCCCCACCAGGCGACGTGGCCAGGGGTCTCCAGGGGCATCTCCTCGATGGCCATGTCCACCACCTTGCCCACCTCGCGGTACAGCCGGATGAGGTCCACGGCCCGCTCGTCGCGGGTGGCATAGAAGTCCGCATTGGGATCGGCGTCGTAGTCCAACGCCGCTATCACGATCGTGGAGGTCCTGGCGAAGCAGTCGATGAAGTACCCGTGCTCCACGAAGGCGCAGTGCTTGACCAGCCCCAACAGGTTGGTCCCGGTGACCGTCCGGGGGAGCCTGAGCTCGCGTTCACTCAGGCCCTCGGTCTTCCACAGGAGGGCCTCGCGGGAGGCGCGCAGGTGGTTGAGCAGGATCTCCTTGATGTCCATGTGGTCATTCTGCCCCCAGCGTCGCCGGCTGTCTCCGACTGCCGAAGCCGACGGGCCGCGCCCGGCCGGGCGTAGCGTTGGACCAGGGTGCGCCTCTGCCGTCCGCTGACCGACCTCACACGCGACGACCTCGCTCTGGTGGGTGGTAAGGCCGCCAATCTCGGCGAGTTGATCGGCGCCGGGTTCGACGTTCCGCCTGGGTTCGTGGTCACCACCGACGCGTACCGGCTCGGCGTCGGCTCGCTCCAGCCGACAAGGGCGACGATCGCCGCGGCCCCCGTGCCCGACCTGGTGGCGGCGGCCGTCCGGCAGGCGTATCTGAGCCTGGGGGAGGGCCCAGTGGCTGTGCGGTCCAGCGCCACGGCGGAGGACCTGCCGGGGGCCACGTTCGCGGGGCAGCAGGACACGTTTCTGAACGTGATCGGGCCCGACGCCGTGGTCGCGGCGGTGCGCGGCTGCTGGGCGTCGCTGTGGACCGACCGGGCGATCGCCTACCGCTCGAGGCTCGGCATCCCTGACGATGCCGTCGCGATGGCTGTGGTGGTGCAGGCCATGGTCCACGCTGAGTGGGCGGGGGTGATGTTCACCGCACACCCGGTGACGGGCGCGCGGGACCGAGTCGTCGTCGAGTCCAACCCGGGGTTGGGGGAGTCGGTGGTGTCGGGTGCGGTGACCCCCGACCACGCGGTGGTGGGCCCGGACGATGCGGTCGTCGAGCGACGGATCGGCCACCGGGAGTCGGTCGTGCTCCCGGCCCCCGGGGGTGGGACGACGTCTGCGCGGGGAGACAGGGACGCCCCCGCGTTGCCGGACGCCATCCTGCGCCGCCTGGCGGAGCAGGGTCGACGGGTGGCCGGGTACTTCGGCGCCCCGCAGGACATCGAGTGGGTCCTGGCAGGCGACGCGGTCCTCCTCACTCAGTCCCGCCCCATGACGGCCTTGCCACCTGCACCGATCCGGCTCAACCGCGTCCAGCGGTTGACCGGGCCGGTGGTGCTCGAACTGTTGCCCCGTCGCCCCCTGCCGATGGAGTTGACCGCCTGGATCGAGGCGGTGGTCTTCCCGCACCTGGAGCGCCTTACCGACGCGATCGTCGGAGTCAGGATGGGTGTGGCGGACGCGCTGGTGGCGAGCGACGGCGTCCTCACAGAGTTGGTCCCGCCGAGCCCGCGGCCCTCGCGCAGGACCCCAGCGCGGCTCCTCCGCGCCTTCGTGCGGGCCGCCCGGTACCGGGCGAAGGACTGGCGGCTCGACCCTCGATGGCCGGACATCGTGCGCCGAGGGAAGGAACTGCAGGCGTTCAGGGTCGAGCGGGCGAACCTGGGCGGAACTGACCGGCATCCCGCGCAGGGCCTCGGTGCTCGCCGTCGAGCTCGCCGAGCTCAGGGGCCGCTACCTCCCCGCAGGTGGGCGGGCCCTGGCGCTGCTCGCCCTGATCCTCCCGCGCCTGGGCGCCGCGGACGGCGCGATGACCGCGGCGCTCGGGGCCACCACCGACACGATGCGCGCCAACGCCGCGCTGGAGGCCCTCGCCGAGATCGTGCGGTCCGACGAGGCGCTCGCCCACGACTTCTCCGCACTCGCCGCGACCGAGCTCGTCCCCATCGTCGGGGCGCTGCCCCGTGACGGCCAGTTCCGGCGAGGCCTGGACGATCTCGTCGCTAAGTTCGGACACCGCGAGACGGGGAGCATCCTCCTCCCCATGGATCCGTCGTGGGAGACTCGCCGTCGACGGTCCTCGGCCTGATCCAGGTGCTGGCCAGGCAGGCAGCCGGTCAGTCCAGGGAGGACAGTGGGGGAGGGAGCGCGGTGCTCGATCTTCCCCGGGTGCGCCGGCTCCGGCTCGGCCGCCCGCTCCGTTCGCTGCTGAGCGATGCGCGCGAGGGGCTCGGGCTGCGCGAGGACACGCACTTCGAGCTTGTCCGCACCATGCCGGCGGTCCGCGGCGCAGTGCTCGAGATGGGGCGTCGACTGGCGCTCCAGGGAGCGATCGACGTGCCGGAGGACGCCTGGTTCCTCGTGTGGAGCGAGGTCGATCGGGTGCCCGACCCCGCGAGACACCCCGTCGACGGGATTCTGAGGGCCGCCGTCGCACGCAGGAAACGCGCTGTCGCGGCCCTCGCCGGCGCCCCCCTCATCGCGTCGTCGACGCTGTATCCAGATCGCCCGTCCGGTGCGGCCCTCGCTGCGGGCACGCCCGGGGGCGGGGGCCGTGCGACGGGCGCGGTCCGCGTCATCCGAAGCCAGAGCGAGTTCCCCACCCTCCGCCCCAGCGAGGTCCTGGTGTGCCCGGCGACGAACCCGTCCTGGACTCCCCTGTTCGCGGTGGCGGCCGCCGTGGTGGTGGATCACGGCGGTCCCGCGTCGCACGCGGCCATCGTCGCCCGCGAGTACGGCCTCCCCGCGGTGCTCGGGGTCGGCGACGGCACTTCGACGCTGGTCACGGGTCAGCGCGTCATGGTCGACGGCGACCACGGTCTGGTCCTCGCCGCGGACGCACCTGGCGGCTAGGGGGCATTTTCGTCGGTTCCTTGGGGTCCTGGATCTGGCGGCGAGGTCGTCCCCTTCGCTCCCTGAGGAGGCGCGCCGCCGAAGGCGCGGGTGCCGTCTCGAAGGGTCGTGACTACGACCTTCACGCGAATCTCATGGTCGGGTGCGGTGAGCCGTGAGTCGATGCCCGGGCGGCCGTTGTCTAGAGTCCCGTTGTCGACTGCTGGTCTGGTCGGTGGCTGGGGTGTTGAGGCCGCCCGGGCATCGTCTCCCGTCTCCCCGCACTCGGTCCTCCTGTGGCGTGGTCTTGTCCTGGGTGCGGGCCGGCAGGGCGGCGTTGGGGCCGGGCTTGCTTGGGCGGGATGCCGGTTGGGTGATCGTAGGGTTGGGCACCGCTGCGCAGTGCCGCCCCGCCGTCCATCACCCTTGTTCTAGTGTGCGGGTTTCCATATTCCGAGACTTCCTCGGTTGCTTCGCGACGGGGCCCCTCGGGAACCGAGCTCCCTGAGGAGGGCCGCCCGCGGAGCGGCGTGGCCCGTCTCGAAGGGTCGTAACTGATGCTGACAAGCAATCTTGACCTGGCTGCAGGGCTGCGATGAGCCCCAGGGGCTCGTGTCAGGGGTGCTCAGAAATTGCCTGAACTTTCTTCTGCGGGGGCGGGGTTCTGGGCCCGTTTCTGTCAGTGGCCGGTGACAGAATTGTTCACATGAGCGAGACGGTGGCAGACCTGGGGCAGCGATACATCGCCGCCCTCTGGGACGCCGCCGCATCCATCGGAGCAGACCAGATCGCGATGCAACGCCTGGCCGGTCTGGTGGACTCCATCAGTGAGGCCGAAGCCCAACTGGCCGGACTCCGACTGCACCTCCTCCACGAAGCCAAGCTCTCGGCCGCGGACGCGGTGATCGACGGTGTGCGGCAGTCGGTGCGCACCACCCCCGCCCAAGCCACGGCAGCTCTCAGGCTCGCCGACCATCTCGGAGACCGGTTCCCGCTGATCGGAGCCGCCCTCAACGAGGGCGTGGTCTCTGTGGCGCAGGCGGAGGCGATCGTCGCCGGGCTGCGGAGGCTCCCGGCGCGCCTGACCCGCGCCCAGTTGGTCGAATGCCAGGAACTGATCCTGGCCCACGCCGACACCCTCGGCCCCACCGAGCTACGCATCCTGGCATCGCGGCTGGTCGAGGTGATCGACCCCGACCACTCAGATGCCGACGACGCGACACGTCTGGCCCGGGAAGAGACCGCGGCGCGGCGCGACAGGTTCCTGCACCTGTCTCCCGATTTCCACGGGTCGATGCGGATCACCGGCCAACTCCCCGTCGCCGACGCCGCCCTCCTCGCCGCCCAGCTCGATGCCCTGATGCCCGCGGCCTCCACCTACGGCACCACCGGCGAGACCCCGAGCCGCGGCGCGCGCCGCGCCGACGCCCTGGTGCTGCTGACCCAGCACGCCGCCAGTGGCGGCACCCTCCCGTCGCATGGGGTGGACCGGCCCCAGGTCCACATCACCCTCAACTACGACACCCTCACCACCGGGCTGGGTGAAGTCAGCGTCCTCGGCGCCGGCGGGGTCGATGGTTTGTCGGCGGGGGAGGCCCGCCGCCTGGCCTGCGACGCGCGCCTGATCCCGATGGTGCTGGGCACCGCGTCGCGGCCACTGGACGTGGGGCGCACGCATCGACTGTTCACCCCCGCCCTCCGGGCCGCACTCGTGCAGCGGGATCAGGGCTGTGTGTTCCCCGGCTGTGCCGCAACACCGGCCTGCTGTGAGGCGCATCACATCATTCCGTGGTGGCAAGGCGGCGCAACATGCCTCGCCAACGGCGTGTTGCTCTGCCCGTTCCATCATCGGCTGGTGGAGCCGGATCCGCTGCAGTCGGCCGAGTCCCAATGGCAGGTTCACCTCGACCTCGCCACAGGTATGCCGTGGTTCACCCCACCCCGGCACATCGATCCGGCGCGCAGGCCGAGGCAGCATCAACGCCACCGGCTGCAGCAACTCGCACCCCTTGCCGGGGGACCACCCTGCCCACCCGACCCCGGCCTGCCTGACTCGGTCTCGCCGGTCGTGCCTGAGCGCCGTGCGCCGGATCTCGACGAACTCATCGGCCGCAGCTCCGCCGTCTGGGCTTCCGCCGGCTAGAGGTCAGCCCGCTGGTTCACCAGGGCCCGACGACCCGCTCACGAGCGCAGCGCAGCGGCCTCAGTCAGGGATTGATGTTCAGGTCGAGAACCCTCCCCTGAGAGCCAGGGTGGGGGACGGCAGGGCGGCACTGCGTAGCGGTGCCCAACCCGAGGATCGCCCAACCGGCATCCCGCTCAAGCAGGCCCGACCCCAACGCCGCCCTGCCGGCCCGCACCCGGGAACAGGCAACGCCACAAGCAGGGCGAGTGCGGGGAGACGCGAGACGACGCCCGGGCGGCCTCAACAACCCGACCACAAACCCCGTCCGCGGCGATCTCAAGAACATGGACATCGGCCGCATGGGCATCGGCTCACGGCTCACCACACCCGACCACAAGACCCGCGTGAAGGTGGTAGTCACAACCCTTCGAGACAGCACCCGCGCCTTCGGCGGCGCGCCTCCTCAGGGAGCGAAGGAGACAGGCCACTCTCCGCGGGCGGCCCTCCTCAGGGAGCGGGGAATCCAGGCCACGCCGGCTTCGCGGGCGACCCTCTTCCGCTCAGGGAGCGGTAGGAGACCGGCAACGCCGCCAGGACCTGAACCCCCGACGAACTAGCGAAGACGAACCATCAGAGGGTCAGGCCCAACCGGTCCAGCAGCGGGGCGAGCTGCGGATCCCGGCCGCGGAAGCGACGGTAGGTCTCCATCGGGTCCACCGAGCCGCCGGGGGCCAGCAGCGTCCTGCGGAAGTGGTTCCCGGCCTCGCGCAGAGGGCCGGTCTGCTCGTCGAACCACGCCACGGCGTCGGCGTCCATCACCTTCGCCCAGGCATAGCCGTAATAGCTGGCCGCGTATCCGCCGCCCCAGATGTGGGCGAAGTACTGCGACCGGTAGCGCGGCGGGACCAGGTCGTCGACGAGGCCCCAGCGCTCCAGCGCGGCGCGCTCGAAGGACTCCACCTCGTCGGGCGAGGACGGCAGCTCGTCGAGGGGGGTCATGTGCCAGGCCAGGTCCAGGAGCGATGCCAGCTCGGTCTCAGCCGTGGCGTAGCCCTGGCCGAACCTGCTGGCGTCCTCGAGCCTGGCCACCCACTCGGCTGGCAGCACCCGCCCCGGCGTCCAGGCCCAGTGCTCGTTGACCTGGCTGGGGAACTCCACGAAATCGCGTTGGGTGTTGGCCCCCGAGCGGGACGCGTACTTCGACTGCGCGAGCAGACCGTGGAGGGCGTGCCCGAACTCGTGGAACATCGTGATCACGTCGTCCCAGGAGATGGTGGTGGTGCTGCGGGTGTAGTTGCAGTTGTTGGTGACCACGGGAAGGGTCGCGTCGCGCGTGGACTGGTCCACGATGTTGCTCATCCAGGCGCCGCCCTGCTTGGTGGGGCGGGCCCAGAAGTCCATGAGGAACAGCCCGAGCGTGGAGCCGTCGGCGTCGCGGACCTCGAAGACCTGGGTGTCCGGCGCGTGCCCCACCACGCCGTCGACGGGGACGAACGTGATGCCGTACAGCTCGGTGGCCGCGGCGTACACGGCCGCCAGCACCTTCTCCACCTGGAGAAACTCGCCGAGTTCGGCCTCGTCGAACGCGAACCGCTCCCGGCGCACCACGGCCTCGACGAAGCCCCAGTCCGCCGCGGAGAACTCAGCCCCTGGGGCGAGCTCGGCGTAGCGCGCCCGCAGGTCCGCCGCCTCCTCGCGGGCCTTGGCGAGCGCTGCCTGCGCGAGCGGCACCAGCATCTGCAGGATGGCGTCCGTGCTCTTGGCGCACCCAGCCTCGGCGACGATCGCCGCGTGGTGCGGGTACCCCAGCACGGTGGCGCGTTCGGCCCTGGCGCGGGCGATGGCGACCACCACGGCACGGGTGTCGAACTCGCCGTCAAGGGCCCGCGTGGTGGAGGCCTCGAAGAGACGACGGCGCACGCCAGCATCGGCGAGCTTCACCGCCAGCGGCTGCTGAGTGGTGTTGACCAGCTCGATCCGGTAGCTGTCGTCCCGACGGAGGGAGGCCCGCTCGTCGTCGGCCAACCCCGCCAACTCCTCCTCGGCCACGACGATGCCACCGGCGTTGCGCGCCTCCCGGTTGAGCTGCTCGAACCTCGTCGACAACTCCGCCAACTGCTGGTTCAGCGCCCGGACCCGGGCCTGCGCCTCGTCGTCGAGCTCAACACCTGCCCGGCGGAAGCTGCGGAGCAGCTCATCCAGCGCGTAGCGGTCCTGCTCGTCCGCGGGGGTCTGCCCGCCGTCGATGCGTGCGCCGAGCGCCTCCAGCCTGGCGAACAGCGCCCGATCCAGAAAGATCGAGTCCTCGTGCGCGGCGAGCCGCGGCGACATCTCCTCGTCGATGGCGTCCAGCTCAGGGGAACCATCGGAGGAATGCACGGCGTAGAACGCGTTGAGGGCGCGGCGGAGCGTGGCCTCGGCATCGTCCCAGGCGCCGAGGACGTTCTCGACGGTGGTCTCAGACTCACCGTCGCGGATGAGCGCCAACCCGGCCAACTGCTCGGCCATGCCGATCTCGAAGGCCGAGCGGTAGTCCGCCGGGGTGGCTGCGGCGAAGTCAGGAAGCGCGAACGGCAGCGCGTTCGTCAGGACCGGATTGGTGGGCATGGGTACTCCTCGTCGTCGACACCAGCAGCCACGACGCTGCCGCCGTAAGCACGGTCAATCCCACCATATGCAGGATCACGATGCCGACGGGCAGGCCGAGGAAATACTGCAGGTAGCCGATGACGCCCTGAAGGGCCACCGTGATCAGCGTCAGCCTGGCCGCCCGGGCAGGGCGCGCCTGACGGGTGCGGGTGAACAGCCACACGCAGGCCACGACGAGGGCCACCACCAGCCACGCGGCCAGAGCATGGATGCGGGCCACCGACTCGATGTCGGCTCCGTTGCGCGGCGAGGAGGCGTCACCGGCGTGCGGGCCGGCCCCGGTGACCACGGTGCCGAGAACGATGGAGACCATCGAGGCCGCGAAGGTCGCGACGACCAACCAGCGGGCACCCGGCGCCACGGGGGTGGGGGAGACCCCGTAGCCCACGCGCAGCGCCCAGACGCACACCACGATGAGAACCACCGACAGCAGGAGGTGCGGCGCCACCCACACCGGATCCAGCTGGGTGAGCACGGTGATCCCGCCGACGATGGCCTGCAGCGGGATGCCGAGACCCACGCCGAGCGTGATCCACCACAGCTTCGAGCGGGCCCCGCGGTTGCGCCAGGCGGCGATGAACGCGCCCAGCGCGGCAGCGATCAGGACGAACGTGAGCAGCCGGTTGCCGAACTCGATCACGCCGTGGATCCCGTAGGCCTCGTGAGGGGTGTAGGACTCGTCGGTGCAGCGCGGCCAGGTGGGGCAACCCAGCCCGGAGCCCGTCAGCCGCACGACGGCGCCGGTCACGATGATGCCCATGTTGCAGATGAGGGAGATCCACAGCCAGCTGCGCAGCGCGCGCTCGCCGTCGACAAGTTTGGTCAGGACGTCCACTTGAATACCTTCCACGCCAGCGCGAGGGCCGCCGCACACCACAGTGCGGCCACCAGTACCGGCCAGCCTAGGGCCTGGCCCTGTGCCGCCGCCCTGAGGGTCTCGCCGAGGGCGCCCGTCGGCAGCGCCGCAACTACTGGCTGGGCCCACCCGGGAAACCGCGACACCGGCAGCAGGACGCCCAGCGGCATGCCGACCAGGTAGAGCAGGTTGGCCACCGCCAGGGTGGCCTCGGGCCGCAACGATCCGGCGATCGCCAGGGCCAACCCCGCGAAGGCGCCCATCGCGAGGACAGTCACGATGAGGGCCACGAATAACGACAGGGGCGTGAACTCGGGCCGCCACCCCAAGGCTGCGGCGATCAGTGCCAGGACCGTCACCTGGCCGGCGGTGATCAGGCTGATGCCCAGTCCCTTGCCGACGAGGATGCCCGGCTTTCCGAGTGGCGTGGCGGCCATCCGCTCGAGGACGTTGTAGCGGCGCTCGAACCCGGTGGCGATCGCCAGGGTGGTGAGGCACGAACTCCACATCGCCAGCGCGAGCACCGAGGGGGCGGTGTTCTGGAGGGCCAGCCCCAGCCTGTCGCCGAAGAACCGTCCGCCCACCAGGATGGCCACCGGGATGACCACGGCCAGCAGCGCCTGCTCGCCGTTGCGCAGGATCAGCGAGGCCTCGGTCGTAGCGTGCGCCCACACCCGGCGCCCGAGCGGTGCCGCGACGGCTGAGGGGGTGAATTCCAGTGTCATGGGCGGTCTCCGGTGGTGTGGTGGAGGAACGCGTCCTCCAGGCTGCCGTTGACCGTCAGGGCCGCCACGGTGCCCTCCGCGGTCACGCGCCCGCGGTCGACGATGTAGACGTAGTCCGCCAACGCCTCGGCCTCGTGCATGTCGTGGGTGGTGAGGACCACGGCGACACCGGCGTCGCGCAGCCGCTCCAACAGCTGCCACGTGGCTCGCCGCCCCCGCGGGTCCAGGCCTGCCGAGGGCTCGTCGAGGAAGACCAGGTCAGGGCGTCCGATCAATGCGCCGGCCAGGTTGACGGCCTGCTGTTGGCCGCCCGACAGCCGCCGGTAGGGCGTGCGGGCGAAGCCGTCGATGCCCAGCAGGCCGATGAGCTCATCCACCGGCTGTGGCGTGGCATACAGCTTCGAGAGGTACCGCAGGAGGTGCTCGGGGGTGATGCCGGACCAGGCGCCGGTGGCCTGGGGCATCAGGCCGATCCGGGGCAGGACCCGGGGCGAGCCGGGCGACTCGCCGAAGAGCGTCAGCTCGCCGGCGTCGGGGTGCGCGAGCCCCGTGCAGCAGCGGATGAACGTGGTCTTTCCCGCCCCGTTCGGGCCGAGGAGGGCAGTGATCCGCCCCGCGTCGGCCTGCAGGGTGAGGCCGGCAAGGGCCTGGGTCTGGCCGAACGACACCGTGAGGTCGCGGGCATCGAGGACGGGCACCGGGACAGCCTAGCGCCGCCCGGACAGCCGATTGTTGTGCGGTGAGCACCCCGGGGGGTCTCGCACAGTGGACTTAGGGTGGCCTTGCTTGAAACTTGGAGGAGAATTGGAAAGACTGACGTAGGTTAAATCGAGCGGGAGGAGCGTCATGTCTGTTGAAACCATCGAGACGGTCGATCTTCCCACCCGCCGCCGCGTCGTGGACCTCATCCTCAACGACGGCCCGCAGACGGCCAAGCAGTTGGCGGAGCGCCTGCACCTGACCCCGGCCGCGGTTCGGCGTCATCTGGCAGTGCTCCTCACCAGCGGCGCCCTGACCTCCCATGAGCAGCGCGTGTTCGGCGCACGGGGCCGAGGCCGGCCATCGAAGGTGTTCGTGCTTACCGACGCGGGCCGCGCCGAGTTCCGGCAGGCCTACGACGACCTCGCCATCGCCGCGCTCAGGAGACTCGCAGTCGCCGCGGGCCCCAGCGCCATCCGCGGGATCGCCGAGGATCGCGTCGCCTGCATCGAGGAACGGTTCCACGCCGCCCGCCAGGCGGACCCGGAGCGACCGACGGTGGAGATCCTCGTCGAGGCGCTTGCCACGGACGGCTACGCGCCCTCCATCCGGCCGCTCCACAGCGGCGAACAGCTGCTCCAGCACCACTGCCCGATCGCCCACGTGGCGGCCGAGTTCCCGATCCTCTGTGAGATCGAGACCCAGCTCTTCGCCAAGCTGCTCGGCACCCACGTCCAGCGGCTGGCCACCATTGCCCACGGCGACGGGGTGTGCACCACCAACGTGCCCCACCGCCTGCCCACCCCTCAAATCCCGAGAAGAAAGTGACGGCAACTCATATGACTCAGACCGCACCGTTGGCCCCCGGATTGGGTTCCACGCAGGACGAACACATCGAGGCACTGTCCAACTACCAGTGGGGGTGGCACGACAGCGACTCCGCCGGCTCCACGGCCAAGCGCGGCCTCAACGAGGGCGTCGTGACCAACATCTCGGGGCTGAAGAACGAGCCCGAGTGGATGCGTGACCTCCGCCTCAAGGGTCTCAAGCTCTTCGAGAAGAAGCCCATGCCCACGTGGGGCGCAGACCTCAGCGGCATCGACTTCGACAACATCAAGTACTTCGTCCGCTCCACCGAGAAGCAGGCCCAGACCTGGGAGGACCTTCCGGACGACATCAAGAACACCTACGACCGACTGGGCATCCCTGAGGCGGAGAAGGCCCGCCTGGTTTCCGGTGTCGCGGCCCAGTACGAGTCCGAGGTGGTCTACCACAAGATCAACGAGGAGCTCGAGCGCCAGGGGGTCATCTTCCTGGACACTGACACCGCGCTGAAGGAGTACCCGGAGATGTTCCAGGAGTACTTCGGCACCGTGATCCCCGTGGGCGACAACAAGTTCGCCTCCCTCAACACGGCGGTGTGGTCCGGCGGCTCGTTCATCTACGTGCCCAAGGGCGTCCACGTCACCATTCCGCTCCAGGCCTACTTCCGGATCAACACCGAGAACATGGGCCAGTTCGAGCGGACCCTGATCATCGTCGACGAGGGCGCCTACGTGCACTACGTCGAGGGCTGCACCGCGCCGATCTACTCCTCTGATTCGCTGCACTCCGCCGTGGTGGAGATCATCGTGAAGAAGAACGCGCGCTGCCGCTACACCACCATTCAGAACTGGTCCACCAACGTCTACAACCTGGTGACCAAGCGCGCCATCTGCGAAGAGGGCGCCACGATGGAGTGGATCGACGGCAACATCGGCTCCAAGGTGACCATGAAGTACCCGGCGGTCTACCTGATGGGTGAGCACTCCCGCGGCGAGACGCTGTCGATCGCCTTCGCAGGCGCCGGGCAGCACCAGGACGCCGGCTCGAAGATGGTCCACTGCGCCCCGCACACGTCGAGCTCGATCATCTCCAAGTCCGTGGCCCGAGGCGGCGGCCGTTCCTCCTACCGAGGGCTGGTCAAGGTGGAGCCGGGCGCTTCACACTCGGCGTCGTCGGTGAAGTGCGACGCGCTGCTGGTGGACAACATCTCGCGCTCGGACACCTACCCCTACGTCGACGTCCGCGAGGACGACGTCTCGATGGCCCACGAAGCCACCGTGTCCAAGGTGTCGGAGGATCAGCTGTTCTACCTGATGAGCCGCGGCATGGGCGAGGACGAGGCGATGGCCATGATCGTGCGCGGCTTCGTCGAGCCCATCGCCCGCGAGCTGCCCATGGAGTACGCGCTGGAGCTCAACCGGCTCATCGAACTGCAGATGGAAGGCGCGGTCGGCTGACCCCCGCCCGCAGACCGCACCCCCACCTTTTCAGAAAGTGAACGCTGCATTGACTACTGCAACCATGCCCATCCTCGACGGCGCCGCCAACGTCGCCGGGGCCATCGAGACCATCGAGTCGCACCTCCACCCGGAGCCCAGCTTCGACGTGGCCAAGCACCCCATGCCCACCGGCCGCGAGGAGATCTGGCGCTTCTCACCACTCAAGGCTCTCCGTCCGCTCCTGGCCGAGGGCGACGCGCTGGGCGGCCTCGACTGGGCGGGCGAGCTTCCCGACGGCGTCGAGATGCGCGCAATCCCGGCGGCTGAGGCGCGGGCACGCGCCATTGAGCCCCCCGTCGACCGGATCGCAGCTATCGCCGCGCAGCGCACCGGCGAGGCGGTCTACCTGAACGTGCCCGCCGAGGCCGTCATCGCCGAGCCCATCGTGTTCACCGCCACCGGCAGCGGCGGCCCCGCCGCCGAGTCGTTCATCGCGGACTTCGGGCGGCATTCCCGCGCCACCCTCGTGCTGCACTTCGAGGGCTCCGCCCAGTACGCCGCCAAGTACGACTTCCGCGTCGCAGACGGCGCCGAGATCAACCTCGTCTACGTCAACGACTGGGCCGAGGACACGGTGCACGGCGCCCAGATCTCCGTCCAGGTGGGCCGCGACGCGCACGTCCGCACCATCCACACCTCCCTGGGTGGCAAGGCCATCCGCATCGCGGAGCGCGCCAGCTTCGCCGGCCCAGGCGGCTCCGTGGAGCAGTTCGGCCTGTACTTCGTCAACGGCGGCCAGCACGTCGAGCACCGCATGTTCGTCGACCACAACGAGCCGCACACCAAGAGCAACGTGGACTACCGCGGCGCGCTGCAGGGCAAGGGCGCGCACTCGGTGTGGATCGGCGATGTCCTGATCCGCAAGGTCGCCAAGCAGATCGAGACCTACGAGTCCAACAAGAACCTGGTGCTGACCGACGGCTGCCAGGCGGACTCGGTGCCCAACCTCGAGATCGAGACCGGCGAGATCGCCGGCGCCGGCCACTCGTCGACCACGGGTCGCTTCGACGACAATCAGCTGTTCTACCTGATGAGCCGCGGCATCACTGAGGACGAGGCGCGGCGCCTCATCGTGCACGGCTTCTTCAACGACATCATCCGCCGGATCGGTGTTCCCGCCATCGAGCAGCGCCTGCTGGCCCAGGTGGAGCGGGAGCTGGAGCTGGTCCACGGGAGCACTGCGACGAAGGAGCACGAGTGAGCTTCGTCACCGTCGCCCAGGTCGTTCAGCTCGATCAGGCCAAGCCGCTCGCGGTGGACGTCGACGACGAGCTGACCGTGGCCCTCGTCCTCCACGGCACCGAGGTCTACGCCATCGAGGATCAGTGCAGCCACGGCAAGGTCGCGCTCAGCGAGGGCGACGTCGTCGGCGGCACCATCGAGTGCTATCTGCACGGCTCCACGTTCGACCTCGCCACCGGCCGCCCGCTCAACCTGCCCGCCACCGCACCCGTTCGGGTGTTCGCGTGCCGCATCGAGGGAGGCGACGTCCAGATCGACGTCGACGCCCCCGCCACCACCTACTGACGCACGGGGGCGAGCCCCCCGCGGACCCCCAACTCGATTCACTCAGGAGAACCAGCACCCATGTCCACTCTTGTCATCTCCGACCTGCACGTCGACGTCATCACCGAGGAGGGCAACAAGCCCATCCTCAAGGGCGTCAACCTCACCGTGAAGCCGGGCGAGATCCACGCCATCATGGGCCCCAACGGCTCCGGCAAGTCCACGCTGGCCTACGCCATCGCGGGCCACCCCAAGTACGTCATCACGCAGGGTTCCGTCACCCTCGACGGCGTGGAGCTCACCGAGCTGAAGGTTGATGAGCGCGCCCGAGCGGGTCTGTTCCTCGCCATGCAGTACCCCGTCGAGGTGCCCGGCGTCTCCGTCGCCAACTTCCTCCGCACGGCCAAGACCGCGCTCGACGGCGCCGCGCCGAAGGTCCGCACCTGGGTCAAGGAGGTCGAGGCCGCGCTCGGCCGGATGCAGCTCGACAAGACGTTCTCGGCGCGCTCCGTGAACGAGGGCTTCTCCGGCGGCGAGAAGAAGCGCCACGAGATCACCCAGCTGGAGCTGCTCAACCCGAAGGCCGCGATCCTCGACGAGACCGACTCCGGCCTCGACATCGACGCGCTGAAGATCGTCGCCGAGGGCGTCAACCGCTACTCCGAGCAGGGTGACCGCGCGGTGATCCTCATCACGCACTACACCCGCATCCTGCGCTACATCGAGCCCACGTTCGTGCACGTGTTCGTCGACGGCCGCATCGTCGCCGAGGGCGGCAAGGAGCTGGCCGATGACCTCGAGGCCACCGGCTATGAGGCCTACGTGAAGGCGTCCGCGAACGCATGATGACGCCCCCGCGCAGGTTGAGCCAGCCGCGGCGCGTAGCGCCCGCTGCTGCGTCGAAACCCACGTCCCCCGCTGGAGAGCTGATCGCTGATGACTGACGCATTGGACGTCGAGGAGATCCGCGCGGACTTCCCGATCCTGCAGCGCGGGGTGGGGGAGTGGCCGCTGGTCTACCTCGACTCGGCCAACACCTCCCAGAAGCCGCGGCAGGTGGTGGACGCGATCGCCGAGCACTACCTGCAGCACAACGCGAACGTGGCCCGCGCCATGCACCTTCTCGGCGCTGAGGCGACGGAGGCGTTCGAGGGTGCCCGGTCCAAGGTGGCGGGGTTCATCGGGGCGGGGCGGACCGAGGAAATCGTCTTCACGAAGAACGCCTCGGAGGCCCTCAACCTGGCCGCGCACACATTGGGATCCCGGCTGAAGCCGGGCGACGAGGTGGTCGTCTCCGTGATGGAGCACCACTCCAACATCGTGCCGTGGCAGCTCGCCTGCCAGCGTTCCGGTGCCACTCTGCGGTGGTTCGACGTCACCGACGAGGGCCGCCTCGACCTTGAGGCCGCCGAACGGGACGGGCTCATCAACGAGCGCACGAAGGTGGTGTCTCTGACGTGGGTGTCCAACGTGCTCGGCACCCGCAACCCGATCGCGCAGATCGCGGCCCAGGCCCACGCCGTCGGCGCCGTCATGGTGGTGGACGCCTCTCAGGGCGTCCCGCACCAGGCCACCGACGTCGCGGTGCTGGGGGCGGATCTGGTGGCGTTCACAGGACACAAGTTGTGCGGACCCACCGGCATCGGTGTCCTCTGGGGCCGCTACGACCTCCTCGCCGACCTGCCCCCCTACATGGGTGGCGGGGAGATGATCGAGGTCGTCGAGATGAGCCACTCCACCTACGCCCCGCCGCCGCACCGCTTCGAGGCCGGCACCCCGCCGATCGCCCAGGCCGTGGGGCTCGGCGCCGCCGTCGACTACCTCATGGGCGTCGGCATGGACCGGGTGGCCGCGCATGAGCAGCAGCTCACCGAGTACGCCCTGGCGAAGCTGACCAGCATCGACGGCCTCGTGCTGCTCGGTCCGGGCGAGGCGGTGGACCGCGGCAGCGCCGTGTCGTTCAACATCGCCGGGGTGCACCCCCACGACGTGATGCAGGTCCTGGACTCCCGCGGGGTCGCGATCCGCGGCGGCCATCACTGCGCGCGCCCCCTTCACAAGCGGCTCGGCCACCAGAGTTCAACGCGGGCGTCGTCGTACCTCTACACCACACCCGCCGAGATCGACGCGCTGGCCGACGCCCTGGTGTTCACCCGCAACTACTTCGCGCCACGATTCGGAGGCTGACGTGAACATCGACGAGCTGTACCAGACGATCATCCTCGACCACTACCGCGAGAAGCATCACTCAGGGCTGCGCGAGCCGTACGAGGTGGAGGTGCACCACGTGAACCCGTCGTGCGGCGACGAGCTCACCCTGCGTGTGCACGTCGACGGCGACACGATCACCGACATCTCCTACCACGCCGAAGGCTGCTCGATCTCGCAGGCCTCCACCTCGGTGATGACGGACCTGCTGATCGGCAAGCCCGCCAGTCACGCCCTGGACCTGCACGACAAGTTCCTGGAGATGATGCAGAGTCAAGGCCGCATCGAGCCCGACGAAGACATCTTCGAAGACGCCATCGCGTTCGCCGGAGTCTCCAAGTTCCCCGCACGCGTCAAGTGCGCGCTCCTCGGCTGGTCCGCGGTCCGGGACGCCACCCTGCAAGCCACCGCCCACCCCGCTGGTTGAGCCGACGATCCGGCTCGAGCCCGGATCATCGTGTCGAAACCCCCTCGACCTCAAGGAGAACCATGTACACCCCAGAACAGCGGCCCAGCGATCTGGTCAAGGACCAGCTCCCCGACGTGGACCTGTCCCAGCCCGCCGCCCCCGCGTCGGCCGCGGCCACCGAGGACGAGGTCCTCGAGGCGATGAAGGACGTCGTCGATCCCGAGCTGATGGTCAACGTCGTCGACCTGGGCCTCGTCTACGGCGTCCAGGTCGACGAGTACGGCAACGCGACGATCGACATGACGCTCACCTCGCCCACCTGCCCCCTCACCGACAAGATCGAGTACGACACCAAGTACGTGCTCGACGGCCTCGTGTCGTCGGTGACCATCAACTGGGTGTGGCTGCCGCCATGGTCGCTCGAGGCGATCACGGAGGACGGCCGCGAGCAGCTGCGCGCAATCGGCTATAACCTCTGACGGCGACCCTCCCGCGGGCTAGCCTCAGATCAAGGATCACTGAGACCAGGAGGCGACGATGCCCACGTTCACGACCGCAGATGACGTGACGCTCCACTACACCGACACGGGCGGCCGGGGCCGACCCCTGGTCCTCGTCCACGGCTGGCCCCTCTCGGGGGAGGCGTTCGCACGCAACCTCCCGGCCTTCGTCGAGGCCGGTCACCGCGTGATCACCTACGACAGGCGGGGGTTCGGACAGTCCGACAAGCCCGCCGGCGACGTCGACTACGACGTCCTCGCCGACGACCTCGAGGCGCTCATCCAGGACCTGGATCTGCAGGGCGCCGTGCTCCTCGGCTTCTCCATGGGTGGCGGCGAGGTGGCGCGCTACTTCAGCAGGCACGGCTCCGAGCGCATCGCCGCCGCGATCTTCTCCGGCTCCATCACACCCGCGCTGTGCATCTCCGACGACAACCCGGGCGGCGCTATGCCCATGGACGGCTTCCAGGGGATGTCCGACCAGTGCGCAACGGACCGCGACGGTTTCCTCGACCAGTTCATCACCTGGTTCTACAGCACCGCCGACGGCGGCCTCCAGGTCGATGAGGACACCCGTCAGGCGGCACTGAAGATAGCCCACCAGTCCAGCCCCCATGCCGCGGCGCAGACGATCCTGATCTGGGCAACCGACCTGCGGGACGACTGCCGCGCCATCGACGTGCCAACGCTCGTCATCCACGGCGACGGAGACATCAACGTTCCCATCGACAAGTCGAGCCGTCGGATGGCCGAGTTCGTGCCGGACTCCGAGCTCGTGGTCATCCACGGCGGCCCACACGGCGTCAACGACTCGCACGCCGAGCACTGGGAGCGGGAGATCATCGGGTTCATCGGGATGCTCTAGCCGCCAGGCGTCGACTGCCGGGGTCCGGCCGGGCAGCCCGCGATAGGCTCGGCCGGTGCGCGACAACAGGGCCGGACTGGGCTACGGGCTGGCGGCCTACATCCTGTGGGGCCTGTTTCCGCTGTACTTCCAGTTCTTCGGCCGCTCCGGCGCGCTCGAGGTGGTGGCGCACCGGGCGCTGTGGTCGCTGGGGTTCTGCCTGCTCCTCATCGCGCTGCTGCGGCAGTGGGGGCTGCTGCGCGCCGCGCTGGCGGACAGGCGCACGGTCGCGGCGCTCGCCCTGGCGGGCGGCCTCATCGTCGTCAACTGGACCACCTATGTCTTCGCGGTCATGACTGAGCGGACCCTGGAGACGGCTCTCGGCTACTTCATCAACCCACTCGCGGTGGCGGGGCTCGGCATCCTCGTGTTGGGGGAACGGCTGCGACGCCTTCAGTGGGTGGCCATGGCGTTCGGGGTGGCCTCCGTCGCAGTGATGGTGGTGGGGTACGGGCAGGTTCCCTGGATCGCCCTGACTCTCGCGGGCTCGTTCGGGCTCTATTCGCTGGTGAAGAAGCTCGCAGGACGCTCTGTGGGTGCCCTGCCGGGCCTGGCGATCGAGACCGCCGCCGTCGCCCCGGTGGCAGCGGCCTACCTGACCTACCTCGCGGCGACCGGGGGATCGACCGCGACCGGTGGCTACGGAGCGCTGCTCGCCACCACCGGCATCGTCACGGCGATCCCGCTGCTGCTGTTCGCCGCCGCGGCCCGGCGCATCTCCATGATCACCATCGCGATCCTGCAGTACCTGGCCCCCATCGGGCAGTTCCTGGTGGGCTGGCTCGTCTTCGATGAACCGATGCCGGCCGCGCGCTGGGCCGGGTTCACCCTGGTGTGGGCGGCGGTGGCGTTGTTCATCGCCGATGCGCTCCTGGCCAGCCGTAGGCGCCGCTGACCATCCTCGGTTTGCCCTGCGCGCGCCTGGCAGGGAGACTGTCAAGGTGCTACAGGTCAAGGACATCGAGGTGCGCGCGGGCGCCAGGCTGCTGCTGTCGCCGGTGTCCTTCCAGGTGATCGGGGGAGACCGGATCGGCCTGGTGGGCCGCAACGGCGCCGGGAAGACCACCCTCACCCGCATCCTGGCCGGCGAGTCGCTGCCGGCCGCGGGCACCGTGACGCGCGCCGGTCAGCTGGGTTACCTGCCGCAGGACCCGCGGTCCGGGGACCCGGAACAGATCGCCCGCGACCGTATTCTGGGCGCCCGCGGGCTGGACCAGGTGATCCAGCGGATGCGCCGGGCTGAAGAGGGCATGGGGAGCCACAGCGATTCCGTG
Organism: Tessaracoccus luoxuelianae; assembly: GCF_055326245.1. NCBI lineage: Bacteria > Bacillati > Actinomycetota > Actinomycetes > Propionibacteriales > Propionibacteriaceae > Tessaracoccus > Tessaracoccus luoxuelianae. The sequence goes on along the minus strand of NZ_JBUZNO010000001.1, from coordinate 256,475 downwards.
CGCGAGGAGGCCATGGCCGCCTATTCGCGCGCCGAGGCAGATCTGGTGGCGGCAGGCGGCTACGCCGCCGAGGCCGATGCCGCGCGCATCGCGGCCAACCTGGGCCTGGCGGACCGGGTGTTGGGTCAGCCGCTGAAGACCCTCTCCGGTGGCCAACGCCGCCGCATCGAGTTGGCGCGGATCCTCTTCTCGGACGCCGAGACGCTGCTTCTGGACGAGCCCACCAACCACCTCGACGCGGATTCCGTGGTCTGGCTGCGCAGCTACCTGCAGGCCTTCCCCGGCGGTCTGATCGTGATCTCCCACGACACCGAACTGCTGAACGCCGTGGTCAACAAGGTGTACCACCTCGACGCCAACCGTGCCGAGCTGGACATCTACTCCATGAACTGGAAGCGGTACCTCCTCCAGCGCGAGACCGACGAGAAGCGACGCAAGCGTGAGCTCGCCAACGCCGAGCGCAAGGCCTCCCAGCTGATGCTTCAGGCGGACAAGATGCGCGCCAAGGCCACCAAGGCCGTCGCCGCGCAGAACATGGCCAAGCGCGCCGAGAAGCTCATGGCGGGCGTCGAGGGCGAGCGTCGGGTCGACGCCGTCGCCAAGATCCGCTTCCCGGAGCCCGCCCCGTGCGGCAGGACCCCGCTCCGCGGCCATGACCTCAGCAAGTCCTACGGATCCCTGGAGGTGTTCACCGCCGTCGATCTGGCCATCGACAAGGGATCCAAGGTGGTGATCCTGGGCCTCAACGGCGCAGGCAAGACCACCATGCTGCGCCTTCTGGCCAAGATGGAGGACCCGTCCGCCGGGCGGGTCGAACTGGGGCACGGCGCGAAGCTCGGCTACTACGCGCAGGAGCACGAGACCCTGGACGTGAAGCGCAGCGTGTTGGACAACATGAAGTCCGCCTCGCCCAACCTCAACGACACCGAGGTGCGCAAGGTCCTCGGCTCGTTCCTGTTCACCGGGGACGACGTGCAGAAGCCCGCGGGCGTGCTCTCCGGCGGCGAGAAGACGCGCCTGGCGCTCGCGATGCTGGTGGTGTCGGCCGCCAACGTCCTGCTGCTCGACGAGCCCACGAACAACCTGGACCCGGCCTCCCGCGGCGAGGTGCTCAACGCGATCCGCACCTACGCGGGTGCCGTGATCCTGGTCACCCACGATCCGGGAGCGGTCGAGGCACTGGAGCCGGACCGGGTGCTGGTGATGCCCGACGGCGTCGAAGACCTCTGGAGCGACGAGTACGCCGAGCTGATCGACCTGGCCTAGCGAGGTCTAGCGGTACGCCCCGGAGGAGCGCCGCTCAGAACACGCGGCTGACGGTCGCCTCCCACGGCTCCATCACGGGGCGGCGGGGGCCCCCCATCACCGGCACGATCGTCCCGCCCACATGCGGCCGCGGTCGCTGCTTGGCCGAGGTGTTGCATTCGATCAGGAACACCTCACCGGCCAGCTTGCGGTAGTAGGCGAAGTAGAACTTGTGGTGCGGGTGCACCCACTTCAACGCCCCGATGGTCAGGGCGCGGTGGTTCCGCCGCAGCCGGATGAGCGCCTTGTGCCACGAGAACACCGAGTCGGGGTCCGCAACCTGCTCCTCGGCGGAGAACCCCGGCTCGGTGTCGGTGCCCATCAGCCACGCGGTGCCCTCGGTGAAGCCGCCGTCGGGACTCCACCGGATCGGCACCCGGGAGTGGTCCCGCGACCCTGCCAGGATCTGTGCCCATGCCGTCTCGGGCGCCATCCCGCCGTCGATGAGCGCCTGGTGGCGGTTGATCGACTCCACGTCGCGGAGCTCCTCGACGCCTGCGAACGACTGGTTGATGGCCGCCAACTCCTGCCCCTGGAACAGGAACGGGGCGCCGCGCATGGTGAGCTGGATGGTGGCCAGCATCTTGCCGATCGCGCTGCGCACCGCCGGGTCCTTCTCCAGGCCCATGCCGAACTTGCTGAGCATCCTGGGATTGTCGTGGTTGTCCAGGAACACCGCGATCCAGTCGCTGGGTGCCAGGTGCGAGTCGTAGGCGCGGTAGAACCGTTTGAGGTAGTAGAGCTGGTACCTGTAGGAGTCCCACCGCACGTGGCCCGGGTTGTCGAGCACGTCGAAGTTGAAGATCAGATCCAGTTCCCCGCGACCGTATCCGCTCAACAGTCGCCCCAGCTCCATTCCGATGCCGGGGGTCTCTCCCACCATCACCCCGATCATGTCCGGGGGGAGCGGCTCGTCGAGGGTGCCGTCCGGGCGGCGTCGACGGGGGCTCGAGACGGGCTGCTCGCGGCGCGTGAACCCGTCGCGACGCAGGCCGCGCAGGAACTCGTGCAGCCGCGGGCCGTAGAAGTAGTGTTCCACTCCGACGAACTCGAGCAGCTTGCCGATGAACGGGTGCCCGTTCGGCAGACCGGGCTTCTTCGAGATGTAATTGATGACGTCCAGCCGGAAGCCGTCGATGCCGCGCTGCATCCAGTACCGGACGATGTCGGCCACCTCGTCGCGGACGTCCTCGTTGTCCCAGTTGAGGTCCACCTGCCCGTCGGCGAAGAGGTGCAGCACCCACCGCTCGGCCTCGGGCACCCAGGTCCAGCCGGGGCCGGAGAAGAAGGACGTCCAGTTGTTCGGCGGGGTGTCCGGGTCTCCCTCCACCATGAAGTAGTAGCCGCCGTAGCGGCCCGTGGGGTCCGCCACCGCCTCCTGGAACCACTCGTGCTCCGCCGAGGTGTGGTTGACGACGAGGTCGAGGATGAGCCGCATCCCGCGGTCATGGCAGGCCGCGATCAGCTCGTCGACGTCGTCCAGGGTGCCCATCTCGTCGTTGATGTCGCGGTAGTCGCTGACGTCGTAGCCCATGTCCTCGTTGGGGGACTTGAAGATAGGGGAGAGCCAGACGCAGTCCACCCCCAGTTCCTGGAGGTAGTCCAGCTTCCCGATCACGCCCTGGATGTCGCCCACGCCGTCGCCCGAGGCGTCAGCGAAGGAGCGCGGATAGACCTGGTAGAACACGGCCTCGCGCCACCAGGGAGTGGGGTGCGGGGCGCGGCCATCCAGGGGACGGTCGCGTTCCGAGTTGACCAGGTCCAGGATCACGTCCAACATCCCGGGGCCGGTGAGGGGCTGCAGCAGCCGCTCGATCCACTTCAGCTGCATCCACTCCACGGTGTAGACGAGACGGCGGGGCAGCGCGGTCTGGAGCAGCAGCTTGTCGATGACGTCGCGTCCGACGGGATGCTTGTACAGCTGGCGGACGGTGTGGCTCTTAGTCAACAGCTTGTTCGACACGTGCGTTCCTCTCGGCCAGGTCCTTGACGACGGTGGCGTAAAATTCCTCGTTCAGCTTGTACCGTGCGCGGAGGACAAGGTAGCTGACGAGGATGAGCGCCAGGGGGAGGCCCAGCATGGACATGCGCAGGATGCCGAGCCCTTCCTCGGTGACGTCATCTGGGGTTGTCGCCACGTCGATGCCGGACCAGATCAGCGTCACGCCCACCACGCCGCTGGCGATGGCGTTGCTGAGCTTGTAGATGAACGGCTGCAGCGAGAAGGTGACGGACTCGTTGCGACGGCCCAGCTTCCACTCGCCGTACTCGACCGAGTCCGCGATGAACATCACCATCAGCAGCTGGATGGCTCCTTGCCCCGCAAACAGCAGCACCCCCGCGACACCCACCACCAGGAGGGATCTGCCGGACACCAGGAACACGAGGTAGCCCGCGGCGCACAGCGCCGTGGCGAGCAGGTGGATCTGCGACCGAGTCAGCACCTTGGACGCCAGGGGGAACAGGGCAAGGGCCGCAATCTGGGAGATGCCCAGGATGGCGGCGAAGATCGCGTAGGCGCCCTCATCGAGGAAGTAGTACTTGAAGTAGTACAGCCCGAACGACGCGGTGGTGAGGTAGCCGGCCATGAACGCCACCATCGCCAACGTCACCCACAGGAGCTGGTCGTTGCGGGCGATCACGGAGAACAGCTCGCGCAGCGGCGTGGTCTCCCGGTGGCCCGCCACACGTTCTCGCGTGAATACCAGGGTCACGGACTGGAACAGCAACATGAGAACCACCAGCCCGGCCGCAAGCACGAACCACGCCGTCCGGGCATCGCCGAAGACGCCCGTCAGCCACGCCGTGATCGGAACCAGCGCCACCACGATCGCGAAGAGGCCGATGTTGGCGCAGATGCGGGCCACCACCCCGATCTTCTCTCGCTCCTTCTGATCCTGCGTCAGAGACGGCAGCATCGACCAGTAGGAGATGTCGTTGATGGTGTAGGCCACCTCGTAGACGAGGTAGACCGCGGTGAACAGCACCACGTAGCCCCACCCGTCGACGCCCAGGTCCGCGAACATCAGCAGACTTGCCGCCCCCCACAGCACCGCACCCACGAGGATCCACGGCTTGAACTTCCCCCACCGGCTGCGTGTGTTGTCCACCACCACCCCCATGATGGGATCATTGACGGCGTCGAAGACACGCATCGCCACCAGGATGGCGGTGACGGCGGCGAGTTGCGCGCCAGAGACGTCCAGCACGTCGGTGAGGTAGAACATGAGGTACAGCGACACCAGCGCCGCAAGCATGTCGCGGCCGAGAGTGCCGAGCCCGAAACCCCAGCGTGTCGCGGTCATGGGCCCACCCTAGGGCCAACTCAGTTCACGAAGGGTGCGTCAGAGTCAGGATGCTCACTGCGAGGGTGGTCGACGCCGCGACGGTGACGCCGTGTCGGCCGTGGAACGCATTAGGGCCCATCGCGATGAGGTCCGCCACCTCCTCGGGCGCCAGGTGGAGTGGCTGGACGAGGGTGTCGAGAGCCTCCAGGCTCCAGCCGGGCAGCGAGGCCAGGACGGCGTCGGCCTTGTCGTCGGCCACCCCGAGCAGGCCGTACTCTGCGCGCACCTCGCCGAGGTGGGCGGGAGTCGGCACAGCCACGACGAGCCGGCCGCCGGGGGCGAGGACACGGGTGAACTCGGCCGGGTTGCGAGGGGCGAACACGCAGAGGAGGGCGTCGACCGCGCCGTCGCGGAGGGGGAGCCCCGCCCAGGTGTCGGCCACGATCGACGACGCCCGGGGGTGCGCCTTGGCGGCGCGTCGGGCTGCCGCCGCGGAGACGTCGGTGGCCAGGCCCTCAGCGGAAGGGTTCGCGTCCAGCGCCCGGCTGAGGTAGTAGCCGGTCCCGGCGCCTACCTCTGCGATGCGGGCTGCGCCCGAGACTTGGGCTGCCACCGCCTCCGCCAGCGGGGCGTAGTGGCCGGCGCCGAGGAACCGTGCTCGCGCCTCGAGCATGGACGGGGTGTCGGCGTTGCGCGGCGCGGCGCGGCCCAGCAGGTTGACGTAGCCCTGGCGTGCAATGTCGAAGGAATGCCCGGCCGGGCAGCGGAGGGTCTGGTCGGTGCGAGCCAACGGGAGCGCGCAATGTGGGCAGCGCAGCCAGTCGAGACCGCTCACTGAGGGGGCGTCTCGTGCCCCCGAGGGGCCGCAGTCGATGGAGGTGTGCGCTGCGACTCGAGAGGTTGCGTCGCTGTCTGCTGCGGCGTCTGTCCGCGTGCCTCCCTGCGGTCGCGGAGGTCCGCCCGCACCAACACCACCATCCCGACCACCCCGATCAGCGTGAACGCGAACCACTGCAGCGCGTAGCTCAGATGCGGTCCCTCATCCAGGTCCGGTTCACCCAGAGACCGCAGGACGTCCGTCTCGGGCGGAGTGGACTCAAGCAGCGCCACGTAGCCGTTGACCAGGTCCCTCCCGAGCGCCGTGCCGAGTGCCTCAGAGCTGATCAGCCGGATCTGGTTCTCGTGCGGGGTCATCGCACCCTCGTCGCCCCGGTCGTTGCGGCGCACGAAGCCGGTGACGGTGACCTCACCCTCGGGCGGGGCAGGCAGCGCCCCGTCCGGATACCCGGGCTGCCGCACCAGAAAGCCGCGGTTGATCAGCAGGGAATCGCCCTGGGCGGTGTCCAGCACCGCGACAGCCTCGCTGCCGTAGGCGCCGTCGAGGGAGCGGTAGCGCACCTGGAACTGCTCGCCCGTGTAGGTGCCGGTGGCCGAGACCCGGTACCACTGATCCGCGTCGTCGATGACGCCGGTCATCACCTCGTCGTAGGACACCACAGGCAGCGCACGATGGGCCTCGACGACGGCGTTGTTCTCGCGTCGCTCGTCGAGCCGCCGCAGCTGCCACTGTCCGAGCATGACGAACACGGTGGCCAGCACCGCGGCGAAGACGCCCATGGCGATCCACCGCTTGACCTGCCTGCTCAATGATCCTCCTCGACGGTGCCCGGCACCACGTCCCCGCCCGTGATGGCGCCCCGGACCTCACCCCTGTCGTCGTCTGCCGCCACCACCGGAGGGGGGCGATGATCCGCGCTGTTGGCGAACAACACCGCGAAGGCAGGTAGAAGGGCGGCCGCGCCCAGCGCCACCACCTTCCACCAGCCCGGCACCACCAGAAACAACAGGAAGCAGGCGGTGCGCACCGCCATGGTGATGAGATAACGCCGCTGGCGTTCCTCCACTTCAAGGGTGCGTCCGCGACCGGCGCTGGTGATCAGCGTCGAGTCGTCTCCCTTGGCCATGCCCGCCAGCATAGTCCGGGCCGCGGGAGACCCCCTCGAAACGGGGGGCGTGCGGTAGGTTGCTCCCGTGGTTTCAGAATCTAGAGTGGTCCTCGTCACCGGTGGATCCAAGGGCATCGGGCGCGCGATGGCGGAGGCGTTCCGCGACGCCGGCTACCGCGTCGCCGCCACCTACCGCTCAGGCGGCGTACCGGAAGGCGTCCTCGGCGTCCCGTGCGACATCACGGATCAGGGACAGGTGGACCAGGCGTTCACCACCGTCGAGGCCGAACTCGGCCCGGTGGAGATCCTGGTGGCCAACGCAGGGGTGACCAAGGACACCTTGCTCATGCGCATGTCGGACGAGGATTGGCAGTCGGTCATCGACACCAACCTCACCGGCACCTTCCGTGTGGTGCGCCGCGCCAGCCGCCCCATGATGCGGTCCCGCTTCGGCCGGATCATCCTCATCTCGTCCGTGGTGGGCCTCCTCGGTTCGCCAGGGCAGATCAATTACTCCTCGTCGAAGGCGGCTCTCGTCGGGATGGCCCGCAGCCTGACCCGGGAGATCGGGTCCCGCAACGTGACCACCAACGTGATCGCGCCGGGGTTCATCGAGACCGACATGACCGCCGTCCTGCCCGAGGGCACCATCGCGGATTACACCAAGCGGATCCCCGCGGGGCGCCTCGGCAGCGTCGACGACGTAGCCCAGGCCGCTCTTTTCCTGGCCGGCGAGCACGCCGGCTACATCTCCGGCGCCGTCATCCCCGTTGACGGCGGCCTCGGCATGGGTCACTGAGAAAGGACCTGACGATGGGTCTCCTTGAAGGCAAGAACATCCTGGTCACCGGCGTGACCATGCGGACCTCGATCGCGTACGCGGTCGCAGAGATCGCGCAGCGCGAGGGCGCCACGATCGTGGTCTCGGCGGCCGGTCGCGCCATCGGCCCGGCCCAGCGGGCCATCTCCAAGCTGGACCCGGTGCCGCCGCTGATTGAGCTGGACGTCACGGACCCCGAGCACCTCGCTGCGCTTCCGGGCGTGTTGGCCGAGCACTTCGACGGCGGCCTGGACGGCATCGTGCACTCGATCGCCTACGCCCACCCGGAGAAGGCCCTGGGGGGCGCGTTTCTCACCACGGACTGGGAGACGGTCGGAGCCGCCCTGCACATCTCCGCATACTCGCTGCAGTCGCTGACCATGGCCTGCAAGCCGCTGCTCAACCGCGGCGCCAGCGTGGTGGGCCTCACCTTCGACGCCCGGATCAGCTGGCCCACCTACGACTGGATGGGCGTGGCCAAGGCGGCGCTGGAGTCCACCTCGCGTTACCTGGCCCGGTACCTCGGCCCGGACGGCATCCGCTGCAACCTGGTGGCCGCAGGCCCCCTGGACACCGTGGCGAAGAAGGCCATCCCGGGAGCATCGTCCTTCAACGACACCTGGTCGACGCGCTCCCCCCTGCCCTGGGACACCTCGGACGCCGTCCCCTCTGCGAAGGCCGTCGTGGCGCTGCTGAGCGACTGGTTCCCCGCCACCACAGGCGAGATGATCCACGTCGACGGCGGGCTGCACTCCACCGGAGCCTGAGCGGTCGCGGGGAGGCCCGACAGCACGTGGTGGGTGGTGCGGGCCGGTCCCGTCCGTGACTCCGGGGGTGGTGCAAGCGCCTGCCCCTTCGCACATGCCCGACCAACCCGGCCCGGCCCGCACCCCCACCACCCAGCGCGTTTCATCGTCCGCCCGGCCTGCAGTCACCCGCTGGTGGCGTCCGGTAGGTTGGGTGGCATGGCAGCGGTGGCAGAACTAGCGGGCGTGACGATCAAGCGTGGCGGGGCCACCCTCCTCGACGATGTGAGCCTCGTGATCGGCGAGGCGCAGCGCTGGGTGGTCATCGGCCCCAACGGCGCCGGGAAGACCACGCTGCTCCAGCTCCTGTCGGCCCAGATGTACCCCAGCGATGGCATCGTCGGCATCCTCGGGGAGGTGGTGGGCACCGTCGACGTGTTCGAGCTTCGGCCCCGCATCGGGCTCACGTCCTCCGCGCTCGCGGACCGGATCCCCGCCGACGAGCGGGTCAGCGACGTGGTGCTCTCGGCCGCCTACGCCATCGTCGGCCGGTGGCGCGAGGAGTACGACGAGTACGACGTGGCCCAGGCGGACCACCTGCTGTCGTCGATGCGCGTCGCCCACCTTCGTGAGCGCACGTTCGGCACCCTCAGCGAGGGCGAGCGCAAGCGGGTGCAGATCGCGCGGGCGCTGATGACGGACCCCGAGCTGCTGCTGCTGGACGAGCCCGCTGGCGGCCTGGATCTCGCCGGGCGGGAGGCGCTGGTGGACACCTTGTCCGCCCTCTGCGTGGACCCCGACTCCCCGGCGACGGTGCTGGTCACCCACCACGTGGAGGAGATCCCGCAGGGTGTCACGCACTGCCTCCTGATGCGCGACGGGCGCATCGTGGCCGACGGGCCGATCAGCTCCACGCTCACCGACGAAAACCTCAGCCGCACCTTCGACATGCCGCTGCGCGTCACCCACGACGGCGGACGCTGGAGCGCGAGGAGCCGCATGTGAACGAGTGGCTGGAATGGATCCGGACCAACCTGTGGGCAGGCTGGGGCATTCTGGCCGCCCTCCTCGCCGCGGCCGAGCTCCTCACCATGGACCTCACCCTCCTCATGCTCGCCTCGGGGGCGGTGATGGGCGGCGTCACCGCACTGATCTTTCCCGGTCTCGTCTGGCTGCAGGTCCTCGTCGCGCTCACCACAGCCGTCCTCACCCTGTTCGTGCTGCGCCCCACCCTCCTCGAACGCGTCCGGCGGGCCCCCGGCTACCGTTCCTCGCTGGACAAGCTGGTGGGGGCATCTGGACGCTCGCAGGGGGAGATCACCGGCAGCCGGGGCGAGGTGAAGGTCGAGGGTCAGATCTGGGAGGCGCGCTCCTTCGACCCGAACGTCGTGATCGGCGCCGACGAGGACGTCGAGGTGTTCGGCCTCGACGGCATCACGCTCATCGTCTATCCCACCCATCGTCAGCTCGGTAGCTAACCTCCTAGGAGAAAAACCATGCCCGACATCACTCTCTGGGTACTCATCGCACTCGTCATCCTCATCGTCATGACGCTGGCGGCCACGCTCAAGATCATCCGGCAGCAGAAGGTTGCGCTGGTCGAACGGCTGGGCAAGTTCCGCAAGGCGCTTGAGCCGGGCCCTCACCTCGTCGTCCCGTTCTTCGACCAGGTCCGCTACGTGCTGGACATGCGCGAGGAGGTGGTGCCGTTCCCGCCGCAGGGCGTCATCACCGAGGACAACCTGATGGTCTCCATCGACTCGGTCATCTACTTCCAGATCGTCGATCCGGTGCGCGCCGCCTACGAGGCGCAGAACTACCGCGCCGCGATCGAACAGCTCACCATGACCACGCTGCGCAACATCATCGGCGGCATGGACCTCGAGGCCGCGCTGACCTCACGCGAGGAGATCAACCAGCGGCTCCGTGCCGTGCTCGACGAGGCCACCGGCAAGTGGGGCATCAAGGTCAACCGGGTGGAGCTGCGCGCCATCGAGCCGCCGCCCACCATCCGTGACGCGATGGAGAAGGGCGCCCGCGCCGAGCGCGACAAGAGGGCCTCCATCCTCATCGCCGAAGGGCAGCGTCAGTCTCAGATCCTGTCTGCGGGTGGCGACAGGGAGGCGGCGATCCTGCGCGCACAGGGCGACCGTGAGGCCGCTGTGCTGCGTGCCCAGGCCGACAGGCAGGCGCAGATGCTGCACGCCGAGGGTGAGGCGCAGGCCATCACCAAGGTGTTCAACGCCATTCACGCCGCAGAACCCGATCAGGCGCTGCTGGCCTACCAGTACATGCAGATGCTGCCGAAGCTCGCCAAGGGCGATTCGAACAAGGTGTGGGTCATCCCCAGCGAGCTCAACGATGCCCTCAAGGGCCTGGGCCAGGTGGCCGAGACTGGCGGGGTCCGCGACTACGTGTCTCAGGCCGCGCAGAAGTTCGAGGCACCCGAGATGGTGGACGTGCAGGCGGAGATCGAGGAACAGGCCGTGCGTGATCGTCAGCGTTCCAACGCCACCGTCGAGCAGGCGATCGCCGATGCGCAGGCCCTTGATGCGGGGCGCGCCGCGTCGAGGCGGGCGCACATCAGCACCACGCCCAGATCGTTGGCGCCCTCCGGTGAGGAACCGCTGTCCATCGGGGACGGTAACTCGTCCTCCTCACCCCAGCCGTCCTCCTCACCCCAGCAGGCCGGCGAGGAGCAGTCCAGCCCGTGGGGGCCTCAGTCCTGAGCCTCGCGTAGCCTCGTGGCCAGCACCGAGCTGGCCAGCAGTTGCGCCTGGTGGTACAGCATGAGCGGGATCACCAGCACACCGACGGTGGCGCCGGGGAACAGCACGCTGGCCATGGGCACGCCCGTGGCCAGCGACTTCTTGGTGCCGCAGAACATGAGCGCGATCCGGTCCTCGCGCGGGAAGCCGAGCCACCCGCCCAGCGCCCACGTGTAGGAGAACATCAGGGCTAGGAGTGCCAGCGCAAGGGGAACCAGCAGCAGGAGTTCGGTGAGCGCCAGCTGCTGCCAGACGCCGGAGACGCGCAGTTCGGAGAAGGCGCCGTAGACGATCAGCATGATCACCGCCTGGTCCAGGAACTTGAGGCGCGCCTTGTGCCGGGCCATGAATCCGGCCGTCACCACCCGCGACAGCTGCCCCAGCACGAAGGGCAGCAAGAGTTGCACCACCACGCCCCACACCTGCTCGAAGCCGATCGATCCGCCGCTGGCTGTGGGGATGAACACGATGGCCAGCAGCGGGGTGATCACCACCCCCAGGACGTTCGAGGCCGTCGCCGAGACCATGGCGGCGGCCACGTTGCCGCCGGCCAGCGAGGTGAAGGTGATCGACGACTGCACAGTCGAGGGCACCAGGCATAGGAAGATCAGCCCAACCCGGATGGGGGCCGACAACACGGCGTCGGGGATGGCCAGCACGGGGACCGCCAACAGCGGAAAGACGACGAACGTGGTGCTGAGGATGGCCAGGTGCAGCCTCCAGTTCTTCAACCCCGATCGGGTCTCGGCAGCGGACAGCCGCGCGCCGTAGCCGAAGAAGAGCACGAAGACGCCCACCCGGGTGACCAGGTCCAGGATCTCGGCGGGACGCCCGCTCACCGGCAGCAGCAGGCCGAGGGCCAAGGTGCCGAGGATGATCACGAGGATGGGGTCGACCTTCAGTTTCACTGACTCTCCTCCAGACGGGCCGCCAGGACCCCGCGCACGGCGTTGGTGACGGTGATGGCGTCGGCCCGGCGGAGTTCCGCCACCGTCACGGGGTACTCCGCCACAGACCCTGCTCCGAGCAGCGCGGGGTCGGAGAGGACCGCCGAGCGTTGGACGCCGTCGAGAATTCCCAGGTCGAGCGGCGGGGTGACCCAACGGCCGTCGAGGAGAGCGAACACCGATGTGCGTCCCCCTTCCAAGATGCGGCCATGGGCGTCGAAACCGATGGTGTCGAAGGCCCCAGCCGCGGAGGCCGCACGCACGGCGTCGTCGTAGAGTCCGCGCGCCGAGGTCTTGTGCCTGGCCAGCGGCCCGGGGACCCACGGCGCGTCGGCCAGCACGATTCGCGCCTGGGCCAGTGGGGGCTCCAGGGGGGTCCGGGTCACCGACGCCGCGCCCGTGGGGGCCACGTCGATGGCCACCCGCCAGGCACCGGTTGGAGTGTCGCGGACGGCCGCCTCCACCACCGCCTCGACGGGGCCGAAGCCCAGCTCGCGGGCCGAGGCGGTCAGCCGTGCCTGATGCCTGGTGCCGAGCGGCGCGACGCCATCGACCACGCGCAGGGTCTCCTTCAATGTCACGGTGGGTCTCAGGCCGGTGGCGAAGGCGGCCTTCGCGAGGCACTCGGCCCACTCGCCGTCAGGGGTGCTGTCCGCGACCACCCCGGAGCCGATGCCGAGCCGCACCCTGCCCTCGCCGTCGACCTCCAGGGTGCGGATGGCGATGCTGAGGTTCATGGCCCAGCCCAGTTCGTCGGCGGCAGGATCGATCAGGCCGAGGCTGCCGGTGTAGAGCCCGCGACCGTCCAGTTCCGCGCCGCGGATGAGGCGCATGCTGGCCAGCTTGGGCGCCCCGGTGATCGACCCGCAGGGGAAGGTGGCGGCGAGGAGGTCCGCCGGCGTCGTGCCGGGGACCAGGTGGCCGCTGACCGTGCTGGTCATCTGCCACAGGTCACCGACCCGCTCCACCTCGAACAACCTTGACACCGCCACTGTTCCGGGCACCGCGACGCGGCTGAGGTCGTTGCGGAGGAGGTCGACGATCATCAGGTTCTCTGCCCGGTTCTTGGGGTCCTCGCGCAGGGCGACGGGGTCCGTCCAGGCCGGCGCCGTGCCCTTCATCGGCCTGGCCACCGCCGAACCATCGGCCACGCGGATGAACAACTCGGGGGAGAGGCTGAGCGTCCAGGGCGCCGCCGGCGCGGGAAGGCGCGCCAGTGCCCCGTACGCGGCCGGCTGCCGCCGGCGCAGCCTGGCGTAGAGGGCCATCGGGTCGCCGACGAGGCGTCCGGTGACCCGATGCGTGTAGTTGATCTGATAGCTGGTGCCGGCGGCGATGGCCTCCTGGAGGTCAGCCACCGCCAGGCCGAAGTGTGCGCGGTCCACGTCGTGGGCAACATCGGCCAGCCATGCGTGGCCATCGTCGGGCAGCACGTCGACGGGGTCCGCGGCCGCCCGATCCTGGAACCAGTAGACAGCGCCCGGCGCGGTGTCCTGGAGCCCGGCGTGTGCCTCGCCCAGGTCGTAGGGGAGCCAGGCGAAGGCGTGCAGCCCTTCCGCCCAGCCGTGGCGCAGCGTCTCGTCGAGGCTCTCCAGCGTGACCGGGTCCACCCGACGGAGTCCGGTGAGGAGGGTCGCGCTGCCCCGACGGGCGTCGTCGAGCAGCACGAACGGGTCCATGGCGCACAAGGCTATCCCGATCGGCCTCCCCGGGGTCGGGCGGTATCGTCGGGCCGTGCTGATCGACGTGACCGACCCCGCCGACGAACGGCTCTTGGACTTCGCGGGCCTCCGTGACGCCCAGTTGAGGCGCTCCGATGAGAGGCGATTCATCGCCGAGGGCGTCAAGATCATCGAGCGGGCCTTCGCTGCCGGGTGCCGCCCCCGGTCACTCCTGGTGCAGCCGAGATGGTTGCCGGGCGTGGAGCCGCTGTTGGAGCGCTGGCCAGAGGTGCCGGTCTACGTGTCGACGGAGGCGCTCATCGAGAGGATCAGCGGCTTCCACGTCCACAGGGGAGCGCTCGGCTCCTTCGACCGCCCGGCGGAGGCGTCATGGGAGCAGATCGCCGGGTCCCGGCGCGTCATCGTGTGCGAGGAGATCGTCGATCACGCCAACATCGGCGCAATCATCAGGGTGGCGGCCGGGCTCGGCTGGGACGCGGTCATCGTCTCCCCAGGCAGTGCCGACCCGCTCTACCGGCGGGCGATCAAGGCCTCGATGGGAGCGTCGCTCGCGCTGCCGTGGCGCCGGATGGACTCCGATGCGGACCTCATCGGCCTCCGCGAGGCCGGCTTCTCGCTCGTCGCCTCGACGCTGTCGACCGCTGCTGTGGACCTGGCCGAGTTCGAGACGCCCGAGAGGGTGGCCCTCCTGCTCGGCACCGAGGGCCGCGGCCTGAGCGACGCGTGGCAGGCCGCCGCGGATCACCACGTGACCATTCCCATGGCCCAGGGCGTGGACTCGTTGAACGTGGCCGCGGCCGCCGCGATCCTGGCCTACGGACTGCGCCCGGGCGTCCAGTCCCGGTGAAGGGGAAGAGCTCAGGTCCGCGGGGGCTCAGTCTCTCCGACAGGAGTGGCGTGGGCGGCCTTCGGGGAGATCGGCCAGTCATCCGGATAGCGCCAGGCCAACTCGGCCACCTTGCGGTCCAGCTGCCTGCGGGAGCGCGCGGAGAGGCGATCGCCGAAGACCGTTCCGTTGAGGTGATCGGTCTCGTGCTGGAGACAGCGGGCGAGCAGACCCGTGCCCTCCACGACGATCTCGTTGCCCCACGGGTCCTGACCGACGCAACGGGCCTTGTCCGGCCGCGCCAGCATGGCGTAGCCGCCTGGGAACGAGAGGCAGCCCTCGTCCGCTGCGTCCAGCTGGCGGTCGCTTCCCTCGGGCATGGTGACCACCGGGTTGCACACGACGCCGGTCTGGAGCCGGTCGTCGCCGTCTGGGCATTCGTAGATGAACACGGCGAGCCCCACTCCCACCTGGGTGGCGGCCAGGCCCACGCCCTCCGAGGCGCGCATGGTGGCGAACATGTCACGGATGAGCGTGTGCAGCTCCTCGCCGAACTCGGTCACCGGCTCGGTTCTGGCGTGCATGACGGGGGTTCCCCACCTGGTCATCGGGCGGACGGAGCCGCCCTGGGTGAGATCGTCCTGCGCCATGTGTCCTCCAGCAGTGCTCGTCCACGCTCTTTCGGGTGCCCAGTATGCCGCACGGGTGTCGTGCTGCGCCCCCGCGTGCGCGGTGCGCGACACTGACAGGTATGGAGCTTCCCCCGGGGTGGTCCGCCCTGCTGGACGAGTACTCGGCGCACCTTCGCGCCGAGCGTGGCCTGTCGCCCCACACGGTGCGCGCCTACCGCACCGATCTGGCCGATCTGGCCCGCTTCGTCGACGTCGAGGTGGGCCGCGTCACCCTCGGGCGGCTCCGTGGGTGGCTCGCCCGGATGACCGACGATGGGGCCGCGACCGCCACAGTGCAGCGCCGGGTGGCGTGCGCGCGGGGTTTCTTCGCCTGGGCGCAGCGCGAGGTGCCCGTGGCGATGAATCCCGCCGCGCGGCTCCGAGCGCCGAAGCGGAGGCAGCTGCTGCCGACCGTGCTGCCTGTGGGTGCCGTGGAGGCGGGCATCCTCGGGGCGGAGGCGCGCGTAGGCGGGGAGGATTCTCCGCTCGCGAGAAGGGATCTCGCGCTGGTGGAGGTCCTCTACTCCAGCGGCCTGCGCGTCTCGGAGGCGTGCGGCCTGTTGCTGCGCGACGTCGACCGGGAGCGTCAATCCCTGAGCGTGCTGGGCAAGGGCGGCAAGCAGCGCACAGTGCCGGTGGGGCTGCCCGCCCTCCGCGCGATCGACTCCTGGCTCGACCTGCGTCCGCAGCTGGCACGGGTGGGCAGCCCGGAGACCGTGTTCCTGGGCGCAAGGGGCGGGGCGCTGGATCCGCGGGTGGCCCGCAGGGTGGTCCATGACCTCACCTCGGCCGCCGGCCCAGGGATGGACGTGGGACCCCACGGGCTCCGCCACGCGATGGCCACCCACCTCATCGAGGGCGGAGCTGACCTGCGCAGCGTGCAGGAGATGCTGGGCCACGCGTCGGTGGCCACCACCCAGATCTACACACATGTCACCTCCGAGCGCCTCCGCGACGCCTTCCGTCAGGCGCATCCGCGCGCCTGACTCATGGCGGGCCGGTGAGCCGGTCACCCACCGGAGCCGGAGCGCAATGTAAGCGGATCGGTCAGGCTGCCGTTCAGCCACGCCATCCAGTGCAGGTGACACCCGGTGGAGAGTCCGGTGTTGCCGACGCGCCCGATGCGCGCCCCGGCGGCCACCTGCTGGCCCTCACGCACCTCCAGCCCCGGCAGGTGGGTGTACGACATGGTCAGCCCTCCTCCGTGATCGATCCTGACCCGGTAGCCGTAGGCCACGTGGAAGGACGCGTCCACCACCACGCCGCCGCTGGGGGCGTTGACAGGGGTGCCGCAGGAGGCGGCCAGGTCCACGCCGTCGTGCAGCTTGACCACGCCCGTGACGGGATGGCGGCGCATCCCGAACGGAGACGACACGGGCCCGTCCACGGGCAGGGTCCCGACGGTGCTGGCACGGGCCGCGGGGAGCTCCGGCATCGGCCTGGGCTCCGAACCGGCGGGCAGCAGCCTGACCACCGCAGTCTCGAGGTAGAGCAGAGGGTCGAGGTAGCGTTCGCCGTCGGTCAGTCCCCAGTGCAGGCACGATTCCCCGTCGCAATGCCCGGAGGCGAGCGTGCCGATGCGGTCCCCGGCGGCGACCACCTCGCCCTCGCCCACCCCTGGGGAGACCGGTTGGTACGTGGTCCGCCAGCCGTTCCCATGGTCGATGGAGACCGTGCCGCGGCCGGCCACGAAGCCCGAGAAGTGCACGCGCCCAGCCGCCGCGGCCCTCACAGCCGTCCCAGCCGTGCCTGCCAGGTCCACCCCGCGATGACCGGCAGCGTAGGGCGATGCGGGCGCGTCGAAGCCGCGGACGAGGCGTCCCTGAACCGGAGGCTCCAGGAGCAGGCCGGCAGCAGCGGCCGCGGGGGAGACGCAGGTGAGCAGCACGGCGAACAGGGCGAAGGAGACCAGAAGTGGGCGCATGTCTTCTTGTTCGTCAGCGGTCGCCCCGATCTCCCGCCGGCGCTGCCGGCTGTGGACAGGTGCGTTTGTCGCGGTTGGACGCACCCGTCTAAGATGACCCTGCAACCTCTGGGTTGACATCGCATGCGCCGCGCGGGGGACCGCCGGTGGCCGCGTGGTCCCGATCTCCGGAGCGGGTGCGGCGCCGGGCGCATCAGGCATTGGCCCCGCTGGGGTCATCGTAACCACCGTGGGCCTCGGCCCACCGAAGTCAGGCGGGGCGGAGCCCTGCCGCGAAAGGACCGGCCATGGCCGTCGTCTCCACCCGCCAGCTGCTCGAGTCGGGCGTTCACTTCGGGCACCAGACCCGTCGTTGGAACCCCAAGATGAAGCGATTCATCTTCACCGAGCGCAACGGCATCTACATCATCGACCTCCAGCTCTCGCTGAGCTACATCGACAAGGCGTACCACTTCGTCAAGTCCACCGTGGCCCGCGGCGGCCAGGTGCTCTTCGTCGGCACCAAGAAGCAGGCCCAGGAGGCCATCGCCGAGCAGGCCACCCGCGTCGGCATGCCGTACGTGAACCAGCGCTGGCTGGGCGGCATGCTCACCAACTTCCACACGGTCACCAAGCGCATCCAGCGCCTGAAGGAGCTGGAGGGCATGGACTTCGCCGACGTCCCCGGCTCCGGGCTCACGAAGAAGGAGCTCCTGCAGCTCGAGCGCGAGAAGATCAAGCTGGACAAGACCCTCGGCGGCATCCGCGACATGGCCAAGACCCCGCAGGCGGTCTGGATCGTGGACACCAAGAAGGAGCACCTCGCCGTCGACGAGGCCCGCAAGCTGCACATCCCTGTGGTGGGCATCCTGGACACCAACTGCGATCCCGATGAGGTGGACTTCGCGGTGCCGGGCAACGACGACGCCATCCGTTCCGTCGCGCTGCTGACCCGCATCATCGCCGACGCCGTCGCCGAGGGCCTCATCGAGCGCTCCGCCGGCCGCAGTGGCGAGCAGGTCGCCGCAGAGCCGATGCCTGACTGGGAGCTGGAGCTCCTCGGCGCCGAGGCCACCCCGGCGGAGGCCCCCGTCGTCGAGGCGGAGGCCCCGGTCGAGGCCGAGGCCCCCGTCGCCGAGGCCGAGGTCGCCGCCCCCGCAGTCGAGGAGGCCCCGGCCGTTGAGGCTGAGGCTGCCCCCGTCGTCGAGTCCGAGGCCCCTGCCGTCGACGCCGAGGCTCCCGCCTCTGACGACACCACCGCCGCCAACTGATCCACACCAACAAGACGGGAAACACCACTCATGGCAATTGCTGCCGCTGACGTGAAGAAGCTCCGCGACGCCACCGGCGCGGGGATGATGGACGCGAAGAGGGCCCTCACCGAGGCCGAGGGCGACTTCGAGAAGGCCATCGAGTTGCTGCGCATCTCCGGCCTGGCGAAGGCCGCCAAGCGGGCAGACCGCGAGGCCACCAACGGCATCGTCGCAGGCCGCGACGGGGCACTCATCCAGTTCGCCTCCGAGACCGATTTCGTCGCCAAGAACGCCGAGTTCGTCTCCCTCGCCGACGACATCCTCTCCGCTGTCCTCACCTCCGGTGCCACGGACGTCGCCTCCACCAACGATGCGTCCCTCGCATCGGGCGCCAAGGTCCTGGACGCGGTCCAGGAGTTGGGTGCCAAGATCGGAGAGAACCTCTCCGTGGTCAATGCGGCCAACTTCGACGGCGCCACCCACCTGTACCTGCACCGCCGTGCCGCGGATCTGCCTCCGCAGGTCGGCGTCCTGGTCGAGTACCAGGGCGACGAGGCGCTCGCGCACCAGGTCGCGATGCAGATCGCCGCCATGTCGCCCCAATGGGTCACCCGCGACGAGGTGCCGGCGGATGTCGTCGAGAACGAGCGGCGGATCGCCGAGGCCACCGCGAAGGAGGAGGGCAAGCCCGAGGGTGCCCTCCCGCGGATCGTCGAGGGTCGCGTCGGTGGCTTCTTCAAGGACGTCGTCCTGGTCGACCAGGCTGCCGTGTGGGAGGACAAGAAGTCCGTCGGTGACGCGCTCAAGGCCGGCAACACCGAGATAGTGCGTTTCGTGCGGTTCGCGGTCGGCGCCTGACCCAGGACAAGCAGCCCGCTGCACAGTGAAGTAGAGTGACGTGGGGGGGGGGACAAAATGGGAGCAGAGGACGAAGGAAAGAAGAAACAAACAA
>NZ_JBUZNO010000001.1:0-237359 GCF_055326245.1 Tessaracoccus luoxuelianae | reverse complement strand
TCGAACGGGGAGGGAGATTGCCTGTCGCCGCGACCCGCTCGGGTCGCGGCGCACGCGCATGAGGCGACCCAGCCAGAACGAGGAGGCCCAGTGGCTTATCGACGAGTCCTTCTGAAGCTGTCGGGGGAGGTGTTCGGTGGAGGAAAGCTCGGCGTGGATCCCATCGTGGTGGCCAACATCGCTGAGCAGATCGCTGAGGTGGTGCGTTCCGGCACCCAGGTGGCGGTGGTCGTCGGCGGCGGCAACTACTTCCGCGGCGCCGAGCTGTCGCAGAACGGGATGGCGCGGGACCGGGCGGACTACATGGGCATGCTCGGCACTGTGATGAACAGCATCGCGTTGCAGGACTTCTGCGAGAAGGCAGGCATCGAGACCCGCGTGCAGTCGGCGATCAACATGGCCCAGGTGGCGGAGCCCTACATTCCGAGGCGCGCCGAACGACACCTGGAGAAGGGGCGGCTGGTCATCTTCGGCGCCGGCTCCGGCATGCCCTACTTCTCGACCGACACGGTGGCCGCCCAGCGGGCCCTCGAGATCGGGGCGGAGGTGCTGCTGATGGGCAAGCAGGGCGTCGACGGCGTCTACAACAAGGATCCCAAGACCCACCCAGAGGCCACGAAGTTCGAACGCCTCTCCTACGACCAGTTCCTCATGGAGGACCTGAAGGTCGCGGACGCCACAGCCATTTCGCTGGCGCGCGACAACAACCTCAGTATCGTCTTCTTCAACCTCTCCACACCGGGCAACATCGGGCGAGTCGTCGCCGGGGAGCCGATCGGCACCCTGGTCTCGCGCTAGCCACCTCAGTCACCTCAGGAGCACTGTCATGATCGTCGAAACCCAGAACGACGCGTCCACCAGGATGCAGCACGCCGTGGACCACACCCGCGAGGACATGTCCACGATCCGCACGGGGCGGGCCCATCCCGCCATGTTCAACAAGATCACCGCGGACTACTACGGAGCGCCCACGCCCCTGCAGCAGCTGGCCAGCTTCACCTCACCTGACCCGCGCTCCATGGTGATCACCCCCTTCGACAGGAGCGCCATCGGCGCCATCGAGCGAGCCATCCGCGACGCGGACCTCGGCGTCAATCCCAGCAACGACGGCAACTCCGTGCGTATCCTCGTCCCCCAGCTGACTGAGGAGCGCCGCCGCGAGTACATCAAGATGGCCAAGGCCAAGGCCGAGGACGGCCGCATCGCGGTGCGCAACGTCCGTCGGCACGCTATGGACCATCTGAAGAAGGCCCAGAAGGACGGCGAGATCAGCGAGGACGACCTGGCGCGCGCCGAGAAGGCGCTCGACGCCACCACGAAGAAGTTCGTCGAGAGCATCGACGAGTTGTTCAAGCACAAGGAAGCTGAGCTGCTCGAGGTCTGATGACCACCAGCGACAACCAGACGCACACCCCGAAGGCGGGCCGGGACCTCCCGGTGGCCATCGGGGTGGGCGTCGCGTTGTTCGTGTCCTTCGCCGTGGGGCTCATCTGGTTCCCCTGGCTGTTCATCGGGCTGGTCGCCGTCGGGCTGAGTGCCGCGGCCGTCGAGGTTCATCGGGCGCTCCTCAGGAAGGGGATGCGCGCCGAGATCCTGCCCATCGTGGCGGGCACGGCCCTCAGCGTGGTCGGCGGCTACCTCGCGGCCGTCACTGACATGCGGGTCACCCCGACCTCGTTCGTCATCATCTGCCTGGGCGCCACCACCATCGTCGCTCTGGCATGGCGGCTGTTCCGCGGGGCCGAGGGCTTCATCCGCGACGTCGCGGCCAGCGCCCTGGTGATCGCGTACATCCCGTTGCTGGGCATGTTCGTGCCGCTCCTGATGGCGGCGCCGGATGGTCAACTGCGGATCCTGACCGTCATCGCATGTGTCGTCGCCTCAGATACCGGCGCCTACGGCGTCGGCTCCCTCATCGGACGGCACAAGCTCGCCCCGCACATCAGCCCGGGCAAGACCTGGGAAGGCCTGGCCGGCGGTGTCGCGGTGACCACCGCAGTGGCCGTCCTGGCCTCGGTGTTCCTCCTCGGAGCGCCGTGGTGGGTCGGTGTCCCGCTCGGAGTACTGGTGAGTCTGGCAGCCACCGTCGGTGATCTGGTCGAGTCCCTGCTGAAGCGCGACGCCGGGATCAAGGACATGTCCAACTTCCTCCCTGGCCACGGGGGTGTCATGGATCGTCTGGACTCGATGCTCGTGGCCGTCCCCGTCGGCTGGCTCGTTCTCCACCTCGCCCTCGGCGGCTGAGGCTCTCCATCGAAAAGGTGACCAATGTCCGGAACACAGCTGCCCATCGTCTTCGATGCGCCCGCCAGGGGTAAGGCCCCCAAGCATTGGCTGGATCTGAGCGTCGACGAGCGGATCGACGCCACCCAGCGGCTCGGTCTGCCCAAGTTCCGTGCCAACCAGATCTCGCGGCACCTCTTCGACAGACTGGAAGACAGTGTGGCCGACTTCTCCGACATTCCGGCCTCCATCCGCAATGACCTGGGGGAGCAGCTCTTTCCGCGTCTGCTCGATCAGGTGACCCAGCGCACCGCGGACCGCGGCACCACCGTCAAGACACTGTGGCGCCTGCACGACGGCTCCCTCCTCGAGTCCGTGCTCATGCGGTACCCAGGCCGCTCGACGCTGTGCATCTCGTCGCAGGCCGGCTGCGGCATGGCCTGCCCATTCTGCGCCACGGGCCAGGGAGGCCTCCAGCGCAACCTCAGCCAGGCGGAGATCACGGTGCAGGCCCTCGCGGCCAACCAGATGCTGGCCTCCGGCGCGGTGCCCGGGGCATCGGGGCGCCTCAACAACATCGTGTTCATGGGCATGGGGGAGCCGCTGGCCAACTACAAGGCGGTGCTGGGCTCCATCCGCACCCTCCTCGCACCCAGCCCCGACGGATTCGGGATGAGCGCGCGCGGCATCACGGTCTCCACCGTCGGCCTCGTCCCGAAGATCCAGCAGCTGACCGCCGAAGGGCTGCCCCTCACGTTGGCCGTGTCGCTGCATGCCCCCGACGACGAGCTGCGCGACGAGATCGTGCCCATCAACACCAGGTGGAAGGTGGGCGAGGTGGTGGACGCCGCGTGGGAGTACGCGCGCACCACGAAGCGTCGGGTGTCGATCGAGTACGCGCTGATGCGCGACATCAACGATTCCGTGGCGCGGGCGGACCTGCTGGCGACGCTGCTGAAGAAGCGCGGCGACTGGGGCTGGGTCCACGTCAACCTCATCCCGCTGAATCCCACCCCGGGCTCGAAATGGACGGCCTCCCGCAAGGAGGACGAGCGCGCCTTCATGCAGACCCTGGAGCGACGGGGCGTCCCCGTCACCCTCCGCGACACCCGCGGCTCCGAGATCGACGGCGCCTGCGGCCAGCTGGCCGCCTCCGTATCCCAGTAACTCATTGTCCGGATGGGGGACCCGCCCCTCGACGCAGCCGGGCGGGTGGCTACTATCGTCCCGCTGAACTCAATCCGAAGGAGTATCGATGGAGCAACAACTGGAGGGCGTCTTCCAGAGTGTCGTGGCCCGCAACCCGGGGGAGGCCGAGTTCCACCAGGCCGTCCGCGAGGTCTTCGAGAGCCTCGAGCCCGTCATCAAGCGGCACCCCGAATACCTCGACTCCAAGATCCTCCAGCGCATCTGTGAGCCGGAGCGCCAGATCATCTTCCGCGTCCCGTGGATGGATGACATGGGCGAGGTGCACGTCAACCGCGGCTTCCGCGTGGAGTTCAACTCCGCCCTCGGACCCTACAAGGGGGGCCTCCGCTTCCACCCGAGCGTCTACCTCGGCGTGATCAAGTTCCTGGGGTTTGAGCAGATCTTCAAGAACTCGCTCACCGGGCTGCCGATCGGCGGCGGCAAGGGCGGCTCTGACTTCGACCCGCGCGGCAGGACCGACGCTGAGGTCATGCGCTTCTGCCAGTCCTTCATGACCGAGCTGTACCGCCACCTGGGCGAGTACACCGACGTCCCCGCCGGAGACATCGGCGTCGGCGGTCGCGAGATCGGCTACATGTTCGGCCAGTACAAGCGCATCACCAACCGTTACGAGTCGGGCGTCCTGACCGGCAAGGGCATCGCCTGGGGCGGGTCGCTCGTGCGCACCGAGGCCACCGGCTACGGCACCGTGGTCTTCGCCGACGAGATGCTCAAGACACGCGGTGAATCGTTCGACGGCAAGAAGGTCAGCGTCTCCGGCTCCGGCAACGTGGCCATCTACGCCATCGAGAAGGTCCACCAGCTCGGCGGCACGGTGATCACGTTCTCCGATTCGACGGGCTACGTCATCGACGAGGCGGGCGTTGACCTTGACCTGCTCAAGCAGATCAAGGAGGTCGAGCGCGGCCGCGTCAGCGACTACGCCGAGCGCCGCTCCTCCGCGAGCTATCACTCCAACGGCAGTTCCATCTGGGACGTGCCCGTGGATGTCGCCCTGCCGTCGGCCACGCAGAACGAGCTGAACGGCGACCACGCCGCCACGCTCGTCCGCAACGGCGTCATCGCCGTCGCTGAGGGCGCCAACATGCCCACCACCCCCGAGGGCATCAAGGTGTTCCAGGAGGCGAAAATCCTCTACGGTCCGGGCAAGGCGGCCAACGCCGGAGGCGTGGCCACCTCGGCGCTGGAGATGCAGCAGAACGCCTCTCGCGACTCCTGGAGTTTCGAGTACACCGAGGAGCGCCTGACTGCGATCATGCGCAACATCCACGACCTGTGTGCCGAGACGGCCGAATCCTACGGTTCGCCCGGAGACTATGTCGTGGGCGCCAACATCGCGGGCTTCGAGAGGGTCGCCTCGGCGATGCAGGCCTTCGGTCTGGTCTAGGGAACCACTGATCAATGCTGTTCTCGGTGAGGACGTGCCGGGCGGGATGAGATGGTGCCACTACATCTGGTGCGTGTACCTGACGTCCATATCCAGATGGAGGGGTGGCAGATCGCCCGAGCCGGTGCGCCGCAGCCAGGACATGATTGATCAGTGGTTCCCCAGTCACGGCTCGCCCCACAGGGTGCGGTAGCGCCGGATCCGTTCAGGGTCCGGCGCTTCGCCGTACCCGGCCCAGAACGCGTCTTCGTGGCCGGGGCCGAAGTTCCACTCCAGCGACCATGACGCGATGGCGAGATCAGCCCAGCGGTCCGCCACGCCCAGGTCGCCGACGTCGACGATGCCTACGAACCTTCCGTCGTCGGCGACCAGCGTGTTCGGGGCGCACGGGTCGCCGTGAGCCACCACCAGCACATCGACGTCGTCCTGCACACCGATCCAGTCGGCCGGACCGAAGGGGCAGTCGCTCGGATCAAGGCTGTGCAGCATCGCCAGCCCCTCCCCGATGGCGGCCGCCGCACGGTCGGGGTGTGCCTGCCCACGCGCGTCCACCGCGGAGTGACCGGGCAGCCCCATGGTGACGATCAACCAGCCGTCGTCGAGTTCTTCGTATTCCACCATCCGGGGGGACGGGAACCGGCTGGCCAACCACGAGAGCCGCTCGGCCTCCGGGAGGAGGTCGTGAGGGCTCCACTTGGCGAACAAGGGGGTGGTGTCAGGACCGACGACGCGGGCGGTGAGCCCGCCGAGCTCGTTGAGCCAGACCAACTCGTCGACGCGGCGCCGGTTCTGCGCGGCCCATCGGGTGATGGCGAACGGGACCGGGGTTCCGGCGGGGGGAGGGGTGGCAAGGGGCATGGGACGATCTTGGCACGACATCGCCGCCGGATCTCAGCCGACGGCGGGCGCATAGACTTACCTGGTGCGCACCATCGCCCTGCTGGGCTCCACCGGATCCATCGGCACCCAGACCCTGGAGGTGATCTCCAGCAGGAGGGACCAGTTCCGGGTGCTGGCGCTCTCGGCCTCGGGAGGCAATCTGGAGCTGCTCGCACGCCAGATCATCGAGTTCGAGCCGGAGACCGTGGGGCTGGCCAGGGCCAGCGCCGCCCAGGAGCTCCAACGTGCGCTGTATGCCGAGGCGGACCGTCGCGGATGGAGCACCGGCCAGTACCAGCTGCCGAAGCTGCTGCTCGGCCCAGAGTCCTCCACGCAGCTCGCCGGGGCGGGCGTCGACGTCGTGGTCAACGCCATCACCGGGGCGGCCGGTCTCGGCCCCACGCTCGCGGCGCTGGCCGCGGGAAGCACGCTGGCGCTGGCCAACAAGGAGTCGCTGGTGATCGGCGGCAGGTTGGTCGTGCAGGCCGCTGCCCCAGGCCAGATCGTCGCTGTGGATTCCGAGCACTCGGCGTTCGCCCAGGCGCTGAGAGCCGGACGGGCAGACGAGGTGCGCCGGCTGATCCTCACCGCCTCCGGCGGCCCGTTCCGAGGCTGGAACCAGGAGCAGATCGCCGAGGTCACTCCGGAGCAGGCGATGGCGCACCCCACCTGGAACATGGGACGGGTGATCACCATCAACTCCGCCACCCTGGTCAACAAGGGCCTCGAGCTGATCGAGGCCGCGCTGCTGTACGGCGTCGGCTTCGACGACATCGTCGTCACCGTGCACCCGCAGTCCATCGTGCACTCGATGGTGGAGTTCCACGACGGTTCCACGATCGCCCAGGCGTCGCCGCCGGACATGCGCCTGCCCATCGGTATCGCGCTGACCTGGCCGGAGCGGCTCGCTGACGCCGCCGCCCCGTGCGACTGGACCAGCGCGGCCACCTGGACGTTCGAGCCCCTGGACCATGAGACCTTTCCCGCCGTCGAGCTCGCTCGCAGGGCCGGCAAGGCGGCCGGTACCGCACCCGCCGTGTACAACGCCGCCAACGAGGCGTGCGTCGACGCCTTCTGCGCAGGGACCATCGGTTTCCCGGACATCACCAGGATCGTGGCCGCGTGCGTCGAGGAGCACCTGCAGACCGGACACGTGGGCGACGACGCGCTCACGGTGCCGGCGGTCCTCGCCGCGGACCGGTGGGGGCGCACCAGGGCGTCCGAGCTGGCGGTCGCGCGATGACCGCCGTGCTCACGGTCCTGTTCGCCATCCTCTTCTTCGCCCTCATCATGGCCTCGATCGCTCTCCACGAGGTGGGGCACCTGGTGCCCGCCAAGCTGTTCGGGGTCCGGGTCAGCAAGTACTTCGTCGGGTTCGGCAAGACGCTGTGGTCCACCACCCGGGGCGAGACGGAGTACGGCATCAAGGCCATCCCGCTCGGCGGCTACGTGCGGTTGATGGGCATGTACCCGCCCCGGCGTCCCTCAGCCAAGCCGGGTGGGTGGCTGACCCGGATGGCTGATGAGGCCCGCGCCGTCGAGTACGAGGACATCACCGCGGCTGACAAGGGCAGGCTGCTCTACGAGAAGAAGACCTGGCAGAAGATCGTGGTGATGCTGGGCGGGCCACTGATGAACATCCTGATCGCCTTCGCCATCTTCCTCGGGATCAACCTGGCCTACGGGGTCCCGACGGCAACCCTGACGGTGGCCTCGGTCTCCGAATGCGCCGTCCCGGTGGACCGCGCGGACCGCACCTGCCGCCCCGGTGACCCGGAGACCCCCGCTGTCCTGGCCGGGGTGCAGCCGGGCGACATCCTGCTCGCGTTCAACGGCGCCGAGCTCACCGGCTGGGAGCAGATGGGCGACCTGATCCGGGACAACCGCGACGGCGCGGCGCGCGTCGTCGTCGAGCGCGATGGCCAACGGATCGAGCTGCCAGAGGTCCGCACCGTCCTGAATTTCGTGCCTGACCGGTTGGACCCCTCCCGCACCGTCGAGGCCGGGTTCCTGGGGGTGAGCCCAACCATCGAGCAGCGGCGTGGAGGTGTGGCGGCGACGGCCGCCCAGATGTGGACCATGACGAAACAGTCGGTCGTCGCACTCGCCAGCTTCCCCGTGCGGGTCTACAACGTTGCGGCTGACCTGGTGACCGGGCAGCCGCGTGACCTCAACTCGCCTCTGTCGATCGTGGGCGCCTCCCGCGTGGCAGGGGAGATCGGTGCCAGCGACGAGCTCGAGGTGGCGGACAAGGCGGCCACCTGGCTGTCGCTGCTGGGATCTGTGAACCTGTTCGTCGCGCTGCTCAATCTCGTGCCGCTGCTGCCACTCGACGGCGGCCACGTGGCCGCGGCTATCTGGGAGTGGCTCCGCAGGCACACAGCCCGCCTGATGGGCCGGCCGGACCCCGGCCACACGGACACGGCCAAGGGCCTACCCGTCACCTACCTCGTCGGCGGTTTCCTCCTGCTCGGCGGCGTGGTGCTGATCCTTGCAGACATCATCTCGCCGATCCAGATCCTCTAGGAGGGGTGCGGTGATCCGGACCGCATCGCCGTGCGACCAGCGGTGTGCGCGATGCGGGTAGGCTGTGCGCCATGCCCGTGAACCTCGGTATGCCCCCCGCGCCGGCCCCCGTTCTCACCCCCCGCCGCAAGACCCGGCAGATCAAGGTGGGCAAGGTCATGGTTGGCGGCGACGCGCCGATCAGCGTCCAGTCGATGACCACCACAAAAACCACGGACATCAACGCCACGCTCCAGCAGATCGCGGAGCTGACGGCCACGGGATGCGACATCGTCCGCGTCGCGGTGCCCAGCCAGGACGACGCCGAGGCGCTGCCCATCATCGCGATGAAGTCGCAGATCCCCGTCATCGCCGACATCCACTTCCAGCCGCGCTACGTGTTCGCGGCCATCGACGCGGGGTGCGCCGCGGTGCGCGTGAACCCGGGCAACATCAAGCAGTTCGACGACAAGGTCGCGGAGATCGCGAAGGCGGCGGCTGACTCCGGGGTGTCACTGCGGATCGGCGTCAACGCGGGCTCGCTCGACAGGCGCCTGCTCGCCAAGCATGGTGCACCCACCGCGGAGGCGCTGGTCGAGTCGGCGCTGTGGGAGGCCTCGCTGTTCGAGGACGTCGGCTTCCACGACTTCAAGATCTCGGTCAAGCACAACGACCCGGTGGTGATGGTGCGCGCCTACGAGATGCTGTCGGAGAAGTGCGACTACCCGTTGCACCTCGGCGTCACGGAGGCCGGGCCGGCTTTCCAGGGCACCATCAAGTCGTCGGTCGCGTTCGGGGCGTTGCTCAGCCGCGGCATCGGCGACACCATCCGCGTCTCGCTGTCCGCCCCTCCGGCGGAAGAGGTCAAGGTGGGCCTCAAGATCCTCGAGTCGCTCAACCTCAAGCCCCGCAAGCTCGATATCGTGTCGTGCCCGTCCTGCGGCCGGGCCCAGGTGGATGTGTACACGCTCGCCGAGCAGGTGACCAAGGGGCTCGAGGGCATGCAGGCGCCGCTGCGCGTGGCGGTCATGGGCTGTGTCGTCAACGGCCCGGGCGAGGCCCGCGAGGCGGACCTGGGTGTGGCCTCGGGTAACGGCAAGGGCCAGATCTTCGTCAAGGGCGAGGTGATCAAGACGGTACCTGAGGACGAGATCGTCGAGACCCTGATCATCGAGGCGCAGCGCCTGGCCGCAGAGATGGGCGAGGTGGGCGCGCCGAGCGTCTCCGTCTCCTAAGCTGTCGCCCATGGCTTCCCGGGTGCGCGCGTTGGGCAGCGCCGACCGGGATGAGGCCCTGGAGTTCCTCGCCCGGAGCCCGGTGGAGAACCTGTTCCTCGCCTCCAAGGTGGCCACCTACGGGATAGACCGCCGTCGCCTCGGAACTGTCTACGCCTATCAGCGCGGCGGAGAGGTCTCAGCCCTCTTGCTGGACGGCGGCACCGTCTTCGTCGCCGGCTTCGATCCCGGGGCCCTGCCCGCGTTCGTGGGGCAGCTCGGCCCGGTGCGTCGCTGCACCTCCATTCTGGGTCCGGCCATCTCGGTGCTCGGGCTCCACCTCGGCCTGACCGAGCGCTGGCGTGGTTCGTGGGGCCCCGTCGCCAACATCAGGGCGCGCCAACCCCTCATGCTGCTGGATGCCGACCCGCAGGTTGCCGCGGATGAGCGGGTCCGGAAGCTGACCGTCGACGACTACGCCAGCTATCTCGACGCCTCGGTCCACATGTACACCGACGAGATCGGCAGCTCGCCGTTCAAGTACGGATCCGGTTATGAGCGTTTCGTGAGGCAGCGCCTCGTCGAGGGAGACGCCTACGGCATCGTCGACGAGCGTGGCAAGGTGATCTTCAAGGCGGACCTCGGCCCCAAGCTGGGGGGACAGGCGCAACTCCAGGGGGTCTGGGTGGATCCGGAGTTGCGCGGGCAGGGGCTGAGCGTCCCCGCGCTCTCCGGCATGCTCCACCTGGCGATGCGGCGCTTCCCGCGGATCAGCCTCTACGTCAACGACTTCAACACCCCCGCAATCAGGGCGTACGAGCGGCTGGGGTTCGTCGAGGTGGGGGCACTGGCCACGGTCCACTTCTAGGGAACCACTGATCAATGCTGTTCTCGGTGAGGACGTGCCGGGCGGGAAGAGATGGCGCCACTACATCTGGTGCGTGTACTCGACGTCCATATCCAGATGGAGGGGTGGCAGATCGCCCGATCCGGTGCGCCGCAGCCGGGACATGATTGGTCAGTGGTTCCCTAGGGCCATGGTCTAGGCTGACCCCCGGTCCACCCCGAGAAAGGCGCCACCCATGCTCACTCGCCTGTCGAGCCTGTTCGTCCGCACCCTCCGCGACGACCCAGCCGACGCAGAGGTGCCCAGCCACCGCTGGCTGGTGCGCGCCGGCTACATCCGACGGGCCGCCCCCGGGGTGTACTCCTGGCTGCCGCTGGGCCTGAAGGTGCTGCAGAAGGTGGAGGCCGTCGTCCGGGAGGAGATGGACGCCATCGGCGCCCAGGAGGTCCGCTTCCCGGCGCTGCTGCCCCGTGAGCCCTATGAGCTCACCGGCCGCTGGTCTGACTACGGGGACAACCTGTTCCGGCTGCAGGACCGCAAGGGCGCGGATCTGTTGCTCGGCCCCACGCATGAGGAGATGTTCACCCTCATGGTCAAGGACCTCTACAGCTCCTACAAGGACCTGCCGTTGTCGCTGTACCAGATCCAGACCAAGTACCGCGACGAGGCCCGCCCGCGGGCCGGCCTGCTCCGGGGTCGCGAGTTCATCATGAAGGACTCCTACTCCTTCGATGTCGACGACGCCGGCCTCGAGGCGAGCTACCTCCGGCACCGCGACGCCTACCAGCGGATCTTCGAGCGCCTCGGCCTCGAATTCGTCATCGTCTCCGCCATGGCGGGCGCCATGGGCGGCTCACGCTCGGAGGAGTTCCTGGCAGTGGCCGACAACGGCGAGGACACCTTCGTCCGCTCGCCCGCCGGCTACGCGGCCAACGTGGAGGCCGTGCGGTTCGCCGCTCCCGCGCCGCTGCCGGTCGAGGACGCACCCGCCATGGCGCCGATCGACACCCCGGACGCCGGATCGATCGCCGCCGTTGTCGACATCCTCAACCGCGACCGTCCCGATCGCTCCTGGACCGGTGCCGACACGCTCAAGAACATCCTGTTCCGGGTCACTGACGCCGACGGGTCCACGCGCGCGCTCGCCGTCGGGCTCCCCGGGGATCGGGAGGTGGACCTCAAGCGGTTGGCCGCAGCCCTCGAGCCGTCCGTCGCCGAGCCCTTCGGCGCCGAGGACTTCGCGAAGTTCCCAGACCTGGTGGTGGGCTACATCTCCCCGGTGTCGCTGGACGGGACCCGGGTGCTCGGCAAGGATTCGGCCACCGGCATCGAGTACCTCGTGGACCCCCGGGTGGTGGAGGGCACGTTCTGGGCCACCGGCGCCAACCTCAAGGACACGCACCTGGTGGGCGTCACCGCGGGCCGCGACTTCGTGGCCGATGGGGTCCTGGACGTGGCGGAGGTCCGAGAGGGCGATCCCGCGCCGGACGGCTCCGGGCCGCTGACCCTGGCCAGGGGAATCGAGATGGGCCATATCTTCCAGCTCGGGCGCAAGTACGCCGACGCGCTGGGTCTGAAGGTCCTGGATTCCAACGGGAAGCTGGTCACGGTCACGATGGGCTCCTACGGCGTGGGCGTCTCGCGAGCCGTGGCCGCGGTGGCAGAGACCACCTGCGACGACAAGGGCCTCTGCTGGCCGCTGGCGCTGGCGCCGTTCCAGGTACAGGTGGTGGCCACAGGCAAGGATGCGGCGGTGTTCGCCGAGGCCGAGCGGATCGCGGGAGAGCTGTCGGGCCGCGGGGTCGACGTCCTCCTCGATGACCGCAAGGCAAGCCCGGGCGTGAAGTTCGCCGACGCCGAGATCATGGGGATGCCCATCATCGTCGTGGTGGGTCGCGGACTGGCCGACGGTGTGGTGGAGCTGCGCGACCGGCGAACCGGCGGGCGGCAGGAGCTGCCCGTGGCCGAGATCGTTGCCCAGGTTCTGCTGGCAGCCGGGCGCTGAGCCTCAGACCCAGCCTGGCCAGTGGGGGAGGGGCCGGCCCATGGCCCCCACGGAATCGGCGGCCCCGACCATGAGCTCCAGCCAACGCTCACGGCCCGGCCCTCCCGCTGCCACCAGCCGGCCGAGGCCCTCCAGGAGCCCCAGCTCCAGCGCCCCCCATCCCGCCCGGATCTCCTCGCTGGTGGTCATCGCCGTGGGCAGCTCGAACGTCGCGGGCTGCACAGGTGCGACCCCCGGGAGCGCGTTGCGCAGCTCGTTGCGCAACTCCTTCGCGGTGGCCAGCCGGGCTGTTCCGAGGTCGCGCAGGGGGTCGTCGCCGTCGAGTCGGCCGATCCCCACGCCGAGCCCGTAGATCAGCGCCCAGGAGTGGCTGAGGGCGATGGGGAGCGAGGCGGCCACGGTGGTGCCCTGAAAGTGACGCGGCTCCGCCTCGCCTTCGACGGGTGCTGCCCCCACCGTCGTCAATCCGCGGGACGTGCACGCCGCGGAGGCGTACAGCAGCCTGAGCGGCTGGGCCTGTGCGGCCAGCGCGGCGCGGCGCAGCGAGGTCTCCGCCGCCGTCGACGCCGCCGCCAGCGACTCCTCAAGCCCCGCGGGCGGCGGGGTCTCGGGGGAGTGCGGTGGCAGGTCGAAGACGGGCTCTCCCCCCGCCACCGGGTCAGCTGCCCGCAGGCGGTCCAGCACGGCGCCCAGAGCGGTTACGGCGGCGTCGGCCCAGGCGGGATAGGTCGCCGGGGCGCCCTCGGCGGAACGACCCGCCTCGATGGCGGCAACCAGCCCCGCCACCGCGGCTGCGGCCTCAGCGGCCTCGGCGGTCTGGCTGGGGGTCGGATCCGGCTCGGGCGCAGGGAGCGACGGCTGGGAAATGGTGGGGTCCAGGCCGCAGCCCGCAACGAGCAGGGCCGCCAGGACCGCGCGCCTGCCACATCTCATGGACTTCAGCCTATCGGTATGCTTGGTCTTCACAATTAGGCCAACAACCGGATATGGAGCCGAAGATGCAGGAGAACACGCTCGCGTCGGTCATTGAACCGATCCTCGCGGAGCACGGACTCGAGCTCGACAGCATGGAGGTCACACCTCTCGGCAAGCGCTCCGTACTACGGATCAGCGTCGACGGCGACGGACCGCTGGGTCGGGGACCGCTGCTCGACGACATCGCCCGCGCAGCCTCGTCCATCTCGGCGGCGCTCGACGAGAGCGACGCCGTGGGCACACGTCCCTACACCCTCGAGGTGAGCTCGCGTGGCGTCAGCACCCCCCTCACCGCCGCCAAGCACTACCGCAGAAACACCGGCCGGCTCGTCAAGCTGTGGCTGGCGGAGGGGGACACCACCGGCCGGATCGTCGACGTCACCGAGGAGGGCGTCACTCTGGACGTCGAGGGGACGCACCGCACCGTCGCGCTCAGCGACATCAGGAAGGCCGTCGTCCAGGTGGAGCTCAACCGCTCCCTGGCCGACGATGACGGAGAGGAAGCATGATGGACGTCGATCTGGCAGCGCTGCGCGCAATCGAGCGGGACAAGGAGATCTCCGAGGACTACCTCATCAAGACCCTTGAAGACGCACTGCTCAACGCGTACAACAAGACCCCGCACGCCCTGCGCGGGGTCAAGGTCGAGGTCAACCGCAAGACCGGCAAGGTGAGTGTGCTCGCCCCCGAGTTCGACGACGACGACAAGATCATCGGCTACTTCGACGACACTCCTGATGACTTCGGCCGGATCGCGGCGGCCACTGCTCGTCAGGTGATCTTCCAGCGGCTCAGGGAGGCCGAGGATGATCAGAAGTACGGCCACTTCGCCGGCACCGAGGGCGACATCGTGGTGGGCACCATCCAGCAGGACCGCGACACCAGGGCGGTGCGGGTGGACCTCGGTTCACTCGAGGCGATGATGCCGCTGGCCGAGCAGGTTCCGGGGGAGGACTACTCGCACGGCCGTCGGCTCAGGGTCTACGTGGTGGCGGTCCGCCGTGAACTGCGCGGTCCCCAGGTGATCGTGTCGCGCACGCACCCCAACCTGGTCAAGAAGCTCTTCGCCATGGAGGTGCCCGAGCTCGGGCAGGGGATGGTGGAGATCATGGAGATCGCGCGCGAGGCCGGGCACCGGACCAAGATCGCGGTGCGCTCGAACCACCCGGATGTCTCCGCCAAGGGCGCCTTCATCGGACCCATGGGACAACGCGTCCGCGCCGTGACCAACGAGTTGGGGGAGGAGAAGATCGACATCGTCGACTACTCCGAGGACCCGGCGAAGTTTGTCGCGGCGGCCCTGTCGCCGGCCAAGGTCCTGTCGGTGACGGTGATGGATCTCCAGGCGCGCGCCTGCCGCGCGATCGTTCCCGATTACCAGCTCTCGCTGGCCATCGGGCGCGAGGGGCAGAACGCGCGGTTGGCCGCCCGCCTCACCGGGTGGCGAATCGACATTCAGCCCGATACCGCACCGGGGGCGTAACATGTCCCAACGATGCCTGTTCACCGCCCGTTTGGTTCCCGTTTACTCAAGCCCCGCCACAAGTGGGGCCGCCTCGTCGTGCTCCTGCTGCCCGTCGCGCTCATGGGGGTGTGGCTGAAGTTCGCGCGCACCGGCGCGTACTTCCCGGACGCCGACCTCGGCGAGGTGGCCGCCCGCGTGTGGTCCGATGTGGCCTTCGGGTCCGCATGGGTGCTCCTGTGGGGGGTGCTGTCGGCGGTCGGCCCAGGGTGGTTGCGTACCATCGCGTTCTATCTGGCCCACGCCGCCACGCTGGTGCTGGGGCTCTTCCTGGTGGTCAGCCACAGCTATGTGATGACGACTGGCAACCCGCTCACCTGGATGCAGATCGAGTACGCGTGGCGCGGCGGGGGAGAGCTGCACGGTCTCCTGGAATCCCAGATCACCCCCGGCATGATCGCCCTGGCCGTCGGGGTGCTGGTGAACACCCTCGTCGCGCCCCTGCTGCTGGGGCCCCTGGTCTCGCGGGCCCTGAGGAAGCCCTCGCGGCTGGTGCGTCGGCTCGTGGTGGTGGCAGTGGCCGCTCTGTTGCTGGCCGCCTCGGCCTGGAGCGCGCCCACCGTCTCGGCCGCCTTCGCGCTCGCGCCGCCCGTTCAGCTCGTCGTCGCCCCGATCCGTGAGGCGGACGCCTATCCGGAGCCGGCCAGTGCGGTCGCCGTCGCTCAGGCTGTCGGTGAGACCCGGTTGGTGCCCCGGCCCGATGCCTCCGGGCGCAACCTCGTGGTGATCACCCTCGAGTCGCAGCGCGCCACCTCGACGCTGCCTCCCACGAGCCAACCCGTGACCCCTGTCCTCGATGCGCTTGCGGAGTCCAGCCTCACGCCGTCGCGCGGCTACTCGCTCCTTCCGCACACCTCGAAGGCCCTCACAGCCGTCCACTGCGGGGTCGCCGCACCTCCTGACCACGACAACACCGAGGCCGAGGCAGGCAGCATGCCGATGCCGTGCCTGGCCGAACTGCTGGGGGACCAGGGCTACGAGACGGCGTTCCTCCAGTCGGCCACCGAACACTTCGAGCGCAGGCGCGGGACGGTGGACAACCTCGGCTTCGATTTCTTCCGCTCCGTGGACAGCATGCCGAAGGTCGACTTCGGGAAGGCCAACTACTTCGGCTACGAAGACGACATCATGCTCGGGCCCGCACGTGACTGGCTGGCCACCACCGACGGCGAGCCGTTCATGCTCGGCATGCTGACAGTCACGGGGCACCACGACTACGTGCTCGAGGGCCACGAGCCGATCGACTTCGTGGAGGATCCGCTCCTCAACTCGTACCTCAACGGCATCCACTACCAGGATGCCTTCGTCGGCCGCGTGATCGACATGTTCAAGGAGCTCGGACTCTACGAGGACACCGTCTTCGTGGTGACAGGCGATCATGGCGAGGGCTTCGGCGAGCACCGCGTCTTCCAGCACGACAACACGATCTACGACGAGGGCGTCAGGATCCCCTTCCTGGTGCACGACCCCCAGCGGGAGGGAGAGCAGCTGGGGCAGCCGGCGAACCAGCTGGCAGTCCTGCCCACCGCCGTCGACGCTCTCGGCTTCGACCTGGTCTCCGGGCACGCGTATCAGCCGTCGCTCTACAGCGGAGAGCCCCAAGGTCCGTTGGTGGCCACCTGCCTCGCGCGGGGGCGCTGCACGGCGGTCATCGACGGTGACCGCAAGCTCATCCACCACTTCGGAGACCGGCGCGACGAGGTCTTCGACCTCGCGGCGGACCCCTTCGAGCTCAACGACCTCGCCGCGACGGCGGATGAGGCGTGGATGGGCGAGCTCCGCGACGTCTCGCTGGCGTGGTACGTCGACACCGAGGCGATGTACGAGGCACACCGCGCCGGACAGTAGCCCACTACTGAGAGAATCTCAGGTTATTTTTGGTTTTCTCTCAACTTCCGGGTTAGCCTGATAGCACACTGCTGAAACTTGAGGAGTTCGTGTTGAAGGCGAAGAAGTTCTGGATCCCCGTGGCGGCCGGCGGCTGCGCGCTCGCGCTCGTGACCGCGGCGGGAGTCGCGACAGCCCTGCACAAGAACGACGTCACCCTCGTCGTCGACGGCGTCTCTCGCACCATTGCGGTGCGTGAGGACACAGTCGCCGAGGTGCTGCAGCTGGAGAACATCGAGCTGGGCCGGCATGATGTGGTCCTGCCCGGGCCGGACACCGAGGTCGACGACGACATGGAGATCAGCGTCGCCTTCGGCCGCGAGCTTGAAGTGACGGTCGACGGCGAGAAGCGGACCGTCTGGACCACCGCCCGCACCGTTGGCGAGGCGCTGTCGATGCTCAACCTGGGCGCCGCCGACTCGAAGCTCTCCACGTCCCGTTCCACCACGATCTCCCGCCAGGGGCTGACGATGGAGCTGGCCACCGCCAAGGACGTCACGCTGACGGTGGCGGGGGCGCCCGCCCAGCTGACCGTGGCCGGCACTGTCGCGGATGCGCTGGCCCAGGCCGGCGTCAAGCCGGATTCCGACGACAAGGTGACCCCCGCGGCCGGCACCGTTCTGGAGGACGGACTAGCCATCACCGTGGTCGCTGTTGAGGTCAAGCAGGCCACCAAAGAGGTGGCGGTGCCCTTCGAGAAGACCTCGGTGAAGTCCGCGGACCTGGCCAAGGGAACCAGCAAGATCACCACCAAGGGAGTCAACGGCCTCGCCAGCGAGACCTACACCGAGGTGTATGAGGACGGCACACTGGTCAGCTCCGCCCTCGACGAGCGGGTGGTCACCCGTAAGCCCGTGACGCAGGTCACCACGGTGGGCACCAAGGTGTCCGCCCCTGCCACCTCGTCCACGTCATCCTCGTCCACGTCCTCCTCGACGTCGTCATCCGGCGGTGCCATCAACCTCGCCCGTGCGGACATGTGGGACCGGATCGCCCAGTGCGAGTCGGGCGGCCGCTGGGACATCAACACGGGCAACGGCTACTACGGGGGCCTGCAGTTCAACCTTGCCACCTGGCGCTCGGTCAACGGCCAGGACTTCGCGTCCTACCCCCACCAGGCCAGCCGCGCGGAGCAGATCACCGTGGCGAACCGCCTCTACGCGATCCGCGGCACCCAGCCGTGGAGCTGCGCCTGACACCCTGCGCCTCGGCGCACAGACAAGACCCGGTGGCCTGAGCCACCGGGTCTTGTCTGTGTCGATCAGCGGCCCCGGTGCCCACCGCCGCGGGTGGAGACGATGCCGGCGTCGATCGCCTTCTGCACTGTGTCCGCTTCGGCCTGGGTCAGCTTCCCGTCCGTGACAGCCTGGTCCAGGATCGCAGTGTCGGCCTCTGCCCGCTCGGCTGTGCGGGTGGCCTGGATCTCGTCGAGGGCGGCCTGCACCCTCGATTCGTCGATGCCGAGTTCGCCCGCGAGCGCGCTCACGTACGCAGCCTGCCGCTCCGTCCGCGCCGCCTCGCGTTCCTCGTCGGTGGCATCCGTTGAGGGTTGGACGAACTCCAGGCCCTCGCGGGCCGCATCCATCGCGTCCTCGAGCGCGTCCTCCTCCACGCCGAGCTTCTCGGCGAGGGTGGCCGCGTCGGCACCGGGCATTCCGCGGTCGCCGTGGCGGCCCTTGCCCTCGCGTGATCCGAGGGGGGCCGAGGAGTCCTCGCTGGCCGATGCCGACGCGCTCGGGGTGGGGGTGGTGGTGTCGGCGGTGGCGATCTGTGAGACGCCGAAGCCCAGGCCCGCGGCCATGGCGGCGGCGGAAATGCCGGCGATCAGTTTGTTCTGCATGTGTCCTCCTGATGGTGAGTAGATCTCGGGCCTGATGCCCGATGGATCAACCTTCCCGCCGCCCCCTGTCAGGACGCTGTGCGGTGCCTGGGGTGTTGCTGGCAATGTGGCCGTAGGCTTGGGTCCGATGACTCCCCAACGCACCTGCATCGGCTGTCGAGGCCGTGACGATCAGGACCGGCTCCTTCGGCTCGTCCGACGAGGCGACCTCGCCGTCGACGGCACCCGACCGCGCCTCCCGGGACGCGGAGCCTACGTTCACGCCGGCTGCCTGGAACTGGCGATCCGCCGCCGGGCGGTCCGGAGGGCCTTCGGTGCAGCCGTCGAGCTGGACCCGGCTGCGCACTGGCCTGCGGCTTGACACTCTGGCTGGATCAAGCCTCTTCGGGAGGATATGATGTCCAGCGGCCCACGTCTTTGTCGTGGCCGCATCGTTCCACGCCCGACAGGGCGACAACCAGAAGGTGGGCTCACGCTCATGACCACTCGATGAGAACCCAACGATGATTCAGCACAACTAAAGGTTCGCCCCTTGGAGGTCGGGCCGCAAAGGAGAGTAGTGGCAAAGCCTCGCGTCCACGAGATCGCCAAGGAAATCGGTAAGACAAGCAAAGACCTTCTGGCCTGGCTGGGAGAGAACGGCGAGTACGTTCGCGGACCGTCCTCCACGCTGGAGGCACCAGTCGTGCGCCGCATCCGGGAAGCGCTGGGTAGCGCGCCCGCCCCCGCCGACCCGACGACCGCTCCGAAGCCCGCCCCGGCTCCGGCCGCGCGCCCGAAGCCCGCCCCGGCTGCGTCGGACGCCACGCCCGCCGCCGCCACCCCGTCAGCTCCCGTGGCCCCGGCAGCCCCCGCGCCCGCCCCGTCCACGGATGCCCCGCGCCCCGCGGCACCAAGGCCCACCCCGGCACCGGCACCCATCCCGCCGGCGCCCACCCCAGCACCCGCGCCGGCCCCTGGCCCTCGGCCGACGACGCCCCCCGCGGCGCCCGTGACTCCGGCGCCCCAGGCGGCCCGCCCGGCTACGCCGGCCCCGCAGCGGCCTGCCGCCCCCGGACAGCGTCCCGGACCCGGCTCGTCAGCCCCCCGCCCAGGCGTCCCTGGTCCCAGGCCCGGAGCCCCCACACCAGGGGCCGGTTCCCGCAAGCCGGGCGCCCCTCGGCCCGGTAACAACCCGTTCGCTCCCGCCCAGGGGATGGGCACGCAGCAGCGTCGTCGCCCCGACGCGCCCGGCGCCCGCCCAGGCGCTCCAGGTGCCCGCCCAGGCGCACCTGCCGGTGCCGGTGACCGGATGCCGCGTCCCGGCGGCACCGGAGGGGTGCCGGGCATGCCCCGCCCCAACCCGGCGATGATGCCCAAGACATCCAACACCCAGCTCGGCGCCCCCGCCGCCCGTGGCGGTCGGCCCGCTGGGCCTGGCGGCCCCGGCCGTGGTCGCCCCGGTGGTGGCCGTCCGGGTGGGCCCGGCGGCGCCGGTGGAGCCGGCGGTCCCGGCATGGGCGGCGGCATGGGTGCCCCGGCTGGAGGCGGTCGCGGTGGCGGTCGCGGCCGTACCGGCGGTACGCAGGGAGCCTTCGGTCGCGGTGGCGCGGCCGGTCGCCGTGGACGCAAGTCGAAGAAGCAGCGTAGGCAAGAGTTCGACCAGATGGAGGCGCCGGCGATCGGCGGCGTGCGTCTGCGCAAGGGCGACGGAGCCACCGTGCGCCTGCGCCGCGGCGCATCCCTGACGGACCTTGCCGAGAAGATCGGCGTCGAGCCCGCGTCGCTGGTGCAGGTGCTGTTCCACCTCGGTGAGATGGTCACGGCCACCCAGTCCGTGGCAGACGACACCCTCGAGGTGTTGGGTGCCGAGCTCGATTACCGAATCGAGGTCGTCTCGCCCGAGGACGAGGATCGCGAGCTGTTGGAGAGCTTCGATCTGGAGTTCGGCGAGAACATCGGCGACGAGGACGACCTTGAAGCCCGTCCCCCCGTCGTCACGGTGATGGGTCACGTGGACCACGGCAAGACCAAGCTGCTGGACGCCCTGCGTGACACCAACATCGTGGCCAAGGAGGCCGGCGGCATCACGCAGGCCATCGGCGCCTACCAGGTGGTCACCGAGGTGGACGGCAACGTCCGTCCCATCACGTTCATCGACACCCCGGGCCACGAGGCGTTCACCGCCATGCGTGCCCGCGGCGCGAAGTCCACCGACATCGCCGTGCTGGTGGTGGCGGCGGATGACGGCGTGATGCCCCAGACCATCGAGGCGCTCAACCACGCTTTGGCGGCGAACGTGCCGATCGTGGTGGCGGTCAACAAGGTCGACAAGGAGGCGGCGGATCCCACGCGGGTTCGCGGGCAGCTCTCCGAGTACGGCCTCGTGCCGGAGGAGTACGGCGGCGACACCCAGTTCGTTGACGTCTCCGCCATCACGCACCAGGGTCTGGACGAACTCCTCGAGGCCATCGTCCTGACCGCGGATGCCGCTCTGGACCTGCGTGCCAACCCGGACATGCCCGCCCAGGGTGTGGCCATCGAGGCGCACCTGGACAAGGGCCGTGGTCCCGTGGCGACGGTGCTGGTGCACCGTGGCACGCTGCGGATCGGCGACTCGATCGTGGCCGGTTCGGCTCACGGGCGTGTCCGCGCCCTGATCAACGATCAGGGCGAGATCATGGACTCCGCCCCGCCGTCGATGCCCGTTCAGGTACTCGGACTCACGTCCGTGCCCGGGGCTGGTGACAACGTCCTGGTCGTCGAGGACGATCGCATGGCGCGTCAGATCGCCGACAAGCGGGAGGCCCGCATGCGCGCCGCCCAGCAGGCCAAGACGAGCCGTCGCAAGACCCTCGACCAGCTGTTCGAGCAGCTGGAGAAGGGCGAGGCGCAGGAGCTGCTGCTCATCCTCAAGGGCGACGGCGCGGGCTCGGTCGAGGCGCTCGAGGATGCACTGTCCAAGATCGAGGTCAACGATGAGGTGTCGCTGCGTGTCATCGACCGCGGTGTCGGTGCCATCACCGAGACCAACGTTTCGCTGGCTGCGGCCTCGAAGGCTGTCATCATCGGCTTCAACGTGCGGCCCACGCCGCACGCGGCGCAGATGGCGGACCGCGAGAACGTGGACATGCGGTTCTACTCGGTCATCTACTCGGCCATCGACGAGATCGAGGCGGCGCTCAAGGGCATGCTCAAGCCGATCTTCGCCGAGGAAGTGCGTGGCCAGGCGGAGATCCGCGAGATCTTCCGCTCGTCCAAGTTCGGCAACATCGCAGGCTGCATGGTCACCGACGGCACCCTCCGTCGCAACGCCAGTGCACGCCTGCTGCGCGACGGGGTGGTGGTGGCCACCAGCACTATCGCTTCGCTGCGGCGCGAGAAGGACGATGCCACTGAGGTCCGCGAGGGCTTCGAGTGCGGTGTCACGCTCAACAACTACAACGACATCCGGATCGGAGACGTCATCGAGACGTTCGAGATGGTGGAGAAGGAGCGCTCCTGATGCCAGGTCCAAGAAACGCCAAGCTGGCGGACCAGATCAAGGTCATCCTCGCCACCACCATCGAGCGACGCGTCAAGGATCCCCGTCTGGGCTTCGTGACCCTCACGGAGGTGAGGCTGACCGGGGACAACCGCGACGCCACGGCCTTCTACACGGTGCTGGGTGACGACGAGGCGCGTGCCGCATCCGCGGCGGCGCTCGAGTCGGCCACCGGCATGCTCCGCTCCACCGTTGGGCAGCACCTGGGAATGAAGTTCACGCCCACGCTGTCCTTCGTGCTCGACGCCACCCCCGAGGTGGCGCGGCACATGGAGGACCTGTTGGCGGAGGTGCAGGCCAAGGATGCCGCGGCGGCTCAGGCCGCCGCCGGCAAGACCTTCGCCGGCGAGTCGGATCCGTACCGGAAGCCGCGCGAGTCCGAGGAGGACGACGAGCAGTGACCCGGACCTCGGGGGTGGTGATCGTCGACAAGGAGTCGGGGGTCACCTCCCACCAGGTGGTGGGTCGGCTGCGCAGGCTCCTGGGCACGCGGAAGATCGGGCACGCAGGCACCCTGGATCCCATGGCCACGGGCGTGCTGATCCTCGGCGTCAACCGGGCCACCCGGATGCTCGGGCACCTGGCCCTGCACGACAAGCGCTACCTGGCCACCGTGCGGTTGGGGGAGTCCTCGGCCACCGACGACGCCGAGGGCGAGGTGGTGTTCGTGGCGGACGCCTCGGCCGTCACGGAGTGGGAGCTGGAAGGGGCGCTGATCCCCTTACGGGGGGACATTCTGCAGGTGCCCAGCAGCTATTCGGCCATCAAAGTCCACGGGAAGCGTTCCTACGCTCTGGCGCGGGCAGGGGAGGCCGTCGAGCTGAAGGCGCGCCCTGTGACGGTGGCCCGGCTCGACGTGCTGGCCGTACGCGTCGACGGGGCACGCCTCGACGTGGACCTGGATATCGAATGCTCTTCGGGCACCTACATCCGGGCGATCGCCCGCGACCTCGGGGCCTCCCTCGGGGTGGGTGGTCACCTCACAGCTCTGAGGCGCACCCGTATCGGGCACTACGCGCTGGAGAACGCAGTCGTCCTCTCCGACGAGCCGCCGGAGCTGATGTCGATGGCGGACGCGGCGCGCCTCAGCTTCCCCGTCGTGGACCTCACCGACGACGAGGCGCGCGACGTCGGCTACGGTCGCCCCCTGGCCCGCCCCGTCCCGGGCTCACCCACCGGGATGCTCTCACCCTCCGGGGAACTCCTCGCCCTGTATGAACCGGCCGACGGCGGTGCGAGACCGCTTGCGGTGCTGGTCGGAGCATGACAGATTGAGCAACTGTGACTGAAACGGTCGTCGTCATCGGCAACTTCGACGGGGTACATGTCGGCCATCGCCGCGTGCTGGCCGAGGCGACGCGCGACGTCGATCACCCGCTGGTCGTGCTGACCTTCTGGCCACACCCGGTGACGGTGCTGCGCCCCGCCGCGGCCCCGAAGCTGTTGAGCGATCTCCGGACCCGCATAGAACTGCTCAAGGGTGCCGGGGCTCACGAGGTGCGCGTGATCCGGTTCACCCCGGAGGTGGCGGCGATGTCCCCGGCCGAGTTCGTGGACCGGTTCCTCATCCCTCTTCACCCGGTGCGCGTGGTTGTGGGGGAGAACTTCCGCTTCGGTCATCGCGCCGCGGGCGACGTGCGGACGCTCGCCGAGCTCGGCGCGGGACGGTTCGAGGTGATCCCGCTCCAGCTCGAGGTGATCAACCATGAGGTCACCTGCTCCACCGCCATCCGGGAGCTGTTGGCAGCCGGGGACGTGGCGGGCGCGGCCCAACACCTCACCAGGCCCTTCCGATTCCGCGGGGTGGTGGTCGTGGGTGACCAACGCGGCAGGGACCTCGGCTTCCCGACGGCGAACCTCACCGTGTCCACCGAGATGGCCGTGCCCGCAGACGGCGTCTACGCCGGGTGGCTGACCAACCTCGACGAACGGGGCAGCGAGCCCATGCCGGCGGCCATCTCGGTGGGCACCAATCCCACGTTCGACGGTGCGGATCGCAGGGTGGAGAGCTACGTCCTGGACCGCACGGACCTCGAGCTGTACGGGGTGGAGGTGGCCGTGGACTTCGTCGAGCGGCTCCGCGGACAGGTGCGTTTCACCGGCATCGACGCCTTGGTCGAGCAGATGGGAGCCGACGTGGAGGCAGCCAGGCGGCGGCTCCTCGGCTGAGCCCCACCGGTCAGCGGGCGGTCAGCGACTTTTTGTAGATGGCGTAGTGCTGGCTGGGCTCAGCGTCGGGATCCACCTGCTGCACCTCGGGCTCGTCGACAAACAGGTGCTCGCCTGTGGGGTGATATTCGAGCGAGATGTACAGCGGCACGGCCTTCTCATTGTTGGGATCCACCGCGAGGTACACCGCTGCAAAGCCGCGGGCGCGAGCCTCCGACTCGAGAAACTGGCTCAATGCCCGGCCGGCGCCCTTGCGACGGGCCTCCGGGTAGACGAACATGTTGCGCAGCTCGGGAGTCATCGAGTCCGCGTCGAGGTCCAGCACCGCCGTGCCCAGAGGCTCGTCGCCGTCGAAGGCGACCGCGAAGATCAGTGCGCCGCGCTGCTGCGCCTCGAAGTGCTCGTCAACCAGACCGAGCTCCGGCCGCGACTGACGTGAGCGCAGGGCCTCAAGATCTGCTGATGTCGCAGGACGGACGGCGACGGCCATAGGGGCTCCTTGTTCACTCTGCAGGGGACTGGTCCCACCCTACCCCTTTCACGGAGTCCGACCCCCGGACAGTGAGCGGTTTGGGGGAGCTGCACTGGCGGTGATAGGGTTCCCAGGTTGCCGTTCGATCGGCCACGGACCCGTCAGAGCCCCGACAGCACCCGCAACGGGGGCGCCGTGCAGCGAACCGGAAGGACCCATATTTATGGACGCTGTGGACAAGAAGAAGATCATCGACGACTACGCCATCGCACCCGGGGACACCGGCTCGCCTGACGTGCAGATCGCGCTGCTGACCAAGCGGATCTCCCACCTCACTGAGCACCTCAAGGCTCACAAGGGAGACCACCACAGCCGCCGAGGCCTGCTGCTCATGGTCGGCCAGCGCCGCCGGCTGCTCAACTACGTCGCCAAGAACGATATTGAGCACTA
Organism: Tessaracoccus luoxuelianae; assembly: GCF_055326245.1. Taxonomy (NCBI): domain Bacteria; kingdom Bacillati; phylum Actinomycetota; class Actinomycetes; order Propionibacteriales; family Propionibacteriaceae; genus Tessaracoccus; species Tessaracoccus luoxuelianae. The sequence goes on along the minus strand of NZ_JBUZNO010000001.1, from coordinate 212,252 downwards.
CCGCGCGCTGATCGCACGCCTCGGCCTGCGCCGCTGATCGCGGACCACTAATCACGGTTCAGGGCACCCCATCTCGGGGTGCCCTGAACCGTTTCCTCTCCCCTCCTACAGGTCGAGCTGGATCCGGGAGGCGTTCCCGAAGCGGTGCGCGGTGAGCGACACGGATTGTTCCCGCACGTAGGGCAGGCAGGCGAGGCGACCCGGCAGCGGGCCGCCGGGGTACACGGTGGCGTCGATCGAGCCGCCGAGGTCCGCGAGCAGATCGCGCCGCCCGAGGTGCCTGATCCGCCCTGTGGCTGCGGCGTCGAAGCGCGCGTCGTCCTCGACCCTCACCTCGAGACCGGCCTCGTCCAGCGCCGCCGCGACACCCCCGCTGAGCGGCCGGCGCACAGAGAAACCCGCCCGTGCGCCCACCGCCAGCGCGGCTGAGGCCTCGCGGAAAACGCCCCACTCCTCGCACTCCTCGACGCGGACGGTCACTGTCACCGGCCGGTAGCGTAGGACGTTGCGCTCTGCGGACAGGGCGGTGGGGTCGTGCGAGGCGAGGAACACCGCCCGCGCCGCCTCCTCGTCACCCGCCGCGGCGGCGCCGAGCCGAAGCGCGTCGGCCTCGCCGAGGGCGGCCCGCGAGGCGCGGACCAACCGCGCCAGCATCGGTGAGGTGGGGACGGCGCCCGTGCCCGGCCACTCCTCATCGGCCTCCCAGCGGCCCAGGCTCTGCACGTAGTGCGGCCCGCCGGCCTTGGCGCCGGGGCCCACGGCTGAGCGCTTCCAGCCGCCGAACGGCTGCCGGCGGACGATGGCGCCGGTGATGGTGCGGTTGACGTAGCAGTTGCCCGCCTCGATGCCGTCCAGCCAGGTGTTGATCTCCCGCTCGTCCAACGAGTGGAGCCCCGCAGTGAGGCCGTAGGGGGTGCCGTTCTGCCACCGGAGAGCCTCCGTGAGTGAGGCGGCCTCCATCAGGCCGAGCACCGGGCCGAAGTACTCCACCTGATGGAACTCGCTGCCTGGGCGGACCCCGGCGCGGACGCCGGGGCTCCACAGCCGGTCGTCGTGGCGGCGGGGCCGGATCAACCAGCGCTGGCCCGGCTCGAGTCCGGTGAGGCCGCGCAGCAGCTTGTCCCTGGGTGGCTCGGTGAGGGGCCCCATCTGGGCCGCCGGGTCGATCGGCCAGGCCACCCTCAGCGACCCCACAGCGTCGAGCAGTTGGTCGAGGAACCGCCGCGACCGCGCCACGGACCCCACCAGGATCCCCAGGGATGCCGCCGAGCACTTCTGGCCGGCATGCCCGAACGCCGAGATCACCAGGTCCGCGACCGCCAGGTCGAGGTCGGCCGACGCCGTCACGACGATCGCGTTCTTGCCCGAGGTCTCGGCGAGCAGGGGCATCGACGGACGCCAGGACCGGAACAGTGACGCGGTCTCCGCGGCCCCGGTGAGGATCACGAGCTCCACCCGGGGATCCGACAGGAGGGACTCACCCAGGGGGCCGTCGTCGACCACCACCAGCTGCACCAGCCCCGGCGGCAGCCCCGAGCGGTCGCAGGCCTCGGCGAGCAGCGCTGCGGTCCTCCGGGCCGGGGGTGCGGGTTTGAGGACGACGGCCGACCCAGCGGCGAGGGCGGCCGCCACACCCCCCAGGGGGATGGCGATGGGGAAGTTCCACGGCGGCGCGACGACGGTCAGCCCAGGCGGGACGTGGTGGGCGCCCTCGATGCGGTCGATGGCCCGCTCGGCGTAGTAGTGGGCGAAATCAACCGCCTCCGAGACCTCCACGTCGGCCTGGTCGATCAGCTTGCCCACCTCGTCGGCCGCCACCGCCACGAGCGCCGTCCGGCCCGCCTCAAGCTCACCCGCCAGCCGGCGCAGGGCGGCGGCCCGCTCAACCGGTGGGACGGCGGCCCATACCGCTCCGGCGTCCCTGCCGCGGCGGAGCGTCTCGTCGATGCCTGCGGACGAGGTCACGGTGGCGTGGCTCACCCTCGCAGCGCCCAACCCCGGGCTGGGGAGGAGTGCGTGGATGCCGGCGGCCCACGCCTGGTTGGCCCGCAGCGCCGGTTCGGTGTCCTGCGCGTTGACGAAGCCGTGGCCGCCGGTGGGTCGGGCCTGCGTGGCCCACTGCTGAGGCGTTGGGGAGTTCACGAGGGTGAGGGCACGGCGGAACCGCGCCTCCTCCCGGTCCAGGAACCCGGCGTCACGGCCGAGGTGGGCGGCGCCCGACATGAAGTTCTCCGGGGCGGCGTTCTCCTCCAGCCGACGCACGAGGTAGGAGATGGCCGAGTCGAACTCCGCGCGCGGCACTACCGGGACGTAGAGCCGCAGGCGCCCGACCTCGCGGAGGATCACGTGCTGGAGCGGTGTCCCCATGCCGGAGAGCATCTCGACGTCGAGCTGGCCGGTCACGCCCCTCGCCTTGGCGAGCTCCCACGCGGCGGCCACCGAGTAGACGTTGTGGCTGGCCACCCCCACCAGGAGCCGTGCGGCCCGCTCCGGGGTCAGGCAGAATTCCAGCGCGCGCAGGAAGCTGGCGTCGGTGGCCGCCTTGCCATCCAGGACCGGGTTCTCCCAGCCCCGAAGTTCGGCCTGCACCCGCTCCATCGCAAGGTTGGCGCCCTTGACGAGCCGGACCTTCAGCGGCGCGCCACCAGCCGCGACCCGTCGCCTGGCCAGCTCGTCGATTCGGCGAAGCACCAGGCCGGACTCCTTGAGGTAGGTCTGTACCGCCAGACCCGCCCGCAGTCCGAGCAGCTCCGGGTCGAGGACGAGCTCGGCGAACACGTCCAGGGTGAGGTGCAGGTCCCGGTACTCCTCCATGTCGAGGTTGACGAACTTGCCTGCGCGGGCGGCCAGGAGCATCAGGGGCCGGAGTCTCGTGACGGCCTCCTCCACGGTCTGGGCGTGCGCCCAGGGGGAGTGCGGTCCCAGGACGGCTGAGACCTTGATGGAGACGTAGTCCACGTCGTCGCGCGCCAGCAGGCGCATCGTCTCGCGGAGCCTCCCGGCGGCGTGGGCGTCCCCGAGGACGGCCTCGCCGAGGAGGTTGACGTTGAGGTCTGCGCCGCGCCGCCGGGCGTGCCGCAGCGATGGGCCCAGCCGCCGCCCCACGTCGATGACCAGGTCGCCCACCAGCGCGGCGAAGGCCGCGCGGACCAGAGGGAGGGCGGGCCTGGGTGCGATGCGGACCGCCCGGAGGCCCCACCGCAGCGGAAGGGGCAGGAACGGGGCCGGGCGTCGCGCCAGCGCCCCCAGCGCCGCGCCGGCCACCGTAGGATCCTCGGGGCGGAGCACCCCGTCGACGAAATCCAGGGTGAACGCCAGGCCGCGCGGGTGGGAGAGGACCCTCGCCAGCAGCCGCGCCGCGGGGGGCTCGGAGCGGCCGGCGGTCTCGGCAGCCCATCGTCGTGCGGTGGCCACCGCGGCCTCCACGGACTGCGGGGTGGTGACACTGAGCATTCAACCATCGTGGCCCAAGCGGCTAGACTGCACCGGACAACTGAATATGTTTCATACCACCCCGCCGCCCAGCGCACGTGTCCGTCTGGTCCTCGGTAGTGGCTTTCGGGCGCCCAGAGAGCGCGCACCCGCGGGCCTCGATCGAAGACCGGCAGGCGTGGCGAGCATCGCCGTGCGCGGGTGGCGACACCCAATCGAAAGGAGCCTGTCCATGGAAGGACCAGGCATCGAATTCGCTGAAGCCGTGATCGACAACGGCAAGTTCGGCAAGCACACTGTACGTTTCGAGGCCGGCGTGCTGGCCCAGCAGGCCGATGGCTCGGCCGCCGTCTACCTGGACGGCGACACCATGTTGCTGTCGGCCACCACCGCGCAGAAGACCCCGCGCGACGCACTCGACTTCTTCCCCCTCACCGTCGACGTCGAGGAGCGCATGTACGCCGCGGGCAAGATCCCCGGCTCGTTCTTCCGTCGCGAAGGCCGCCCGGGCGAGGGCGCCATCCTCGCCTGCCGCCTCATCGACCGCCCGCTGCGCCCCGCGTTCGTCAAGGGCCTGCGCAACGAGGTCCAGGTGGTTGTCACCGTCCTGTCGCTCAACCCCAACGTCATGTACGACGTCGTCGCCATCAACGCTGCGTCGATGTCCACCCAGATCGCCGGGCTGCCGTTCTCCGGCCCCATCGGCGGCGTTCGGGTGGCCCTCATCGACGACCAGTGGGTGGCATTCCCCTCCGTCGAGCAGGTGTCCAAGTCCGTCTTCCAGATGGTGGTGGCCGGCCGCGTGCTGGCCGACGGCGACGTCGCCATCATGATGGTTGAAGCCGGCGGCACCGAGGCCACATGGGAGCTCGTCCGCTCCGGCAAGACCGCCCCCACCGAAGAGGTCGTGGGCCTGGGTCTCGAGGCGGCCAAGCCCTTCATCAAGGCGCTGTGCGACGCCCAGTCCGAACTGGCCGCGAAGCTGCCCAAGGAGACCTACGACTTCCCGGTCTTCCGTGACTACCAGGACGACGTGTTCGAGGCCGTCTCCGAGCTGGCCAGCGCCCGCGTGGCCGAGGCCATGCAGATCGCCGGCAAGCAGGAGCGTGACGAGGCCACCCACGCCATCCGTCAGGACGTCACCGAGCAGCTCGCCCAGCGCTTCGAGGGTCGCCTCAGTGAGGTGTCCGCCTCACTCAAGGCGCTGACGAAGAAGCTCGTGCGCCACCGCACCCTCACCGACGCGGTCCGCATCGACGGTCGCGGCCCGGCTGAGATCCGCGAGCTGGCGGCGGAGGTCGCGGTCATCCCGCGCGTCCACGGTTCGGCTCTCTTCCAGCGCGGCGAGACCCAGATCATGGGTGTCTCGACCCTGAACATGCTGGACATGGAGCAGAAGATCGACACCCTCTCCCCGGAGCGCACCAAGCGCTACATGCACAACTACAACTTCCCGCCCTTCTCGACGGGCGAGACCGGCCGCGTCGGCTCCCCGAAGCGCCGCGAGGTCGGCCATGGCGCGCTGGCCGAGCGGGCACTCATCCCCGTGCTGCCCACGCGCTCGGAGTTCCCCTACGCCATCCGTCAGGTCTCGGAGGCGCTGGGCTCCAACGGCTCCACGTCGATGGGCTCGGTGTGCGCCTCGACGCTGTCGCTGCTCAACGCGGGCGTCCCGCTGAAGTCCGCTGTCGCGGGCATCGCCATGGGCCTCATGTCCGAGGAGGTCGACGGCGAGACGAAGTACATCGCGCTGACCGACATCCTGGGTGCCGAGGACGCGCTCGGCGACATGGACTTCAAGGTGGCCGGCACGAGGGACTTCCTCACCGCGCTGCAGCTGGACACCAAGCTCAACGGCATCCCCGCCCTCGAGCTTCAGAAGGCGCTGCTGCAGGCCCGTGACGCCCGGCACACGCTGCTGGACGTCATGAACGAGGCCATCGACGTGCCGGATGAGATGAGCCCCTTCGCTCCCCGCATCATCACGGTGCGCATCCCGGTGGACAAGATCGGCGAGATCATCGGCCCCAAGGGCAAGATGATCAACCAGATCCAGGACGACACCGGCGCGAACATCTCGATCGAGGACGACGGCACCGTCTACGTCGGCGCCGAGACCGGCGAGGCAGCGGATGCCGCTGTCGCCGCCATCAACGCCATCGCCAACCCGCACCTGCCGGAGCGCGGCGAGCGCTACCTGGGCACCGTCGTCAAGCTCACGACCTTCGGCGCCTTCGTGTCGCTGCTGCCTGGCAAGGACGGACTCCTTCACATCTCGAAGCTGCGCCCCCTGGCCGGCGGCGCCCGCGTCGAGAACGTCGAGGACATCCTGTCTGTGGGCCAGAAGCTCCAGGTGGAGATCTCCGACATCGACGATCGCGGCAAGCTGTCGCTGATCCCGGTGGTGGAGGAGAAGGCCGAGTCGAACGACTGACCTCGGTCACACAGGCACACACCGCAGGGGCGGGTCCGGATGAACCGGGCCCGCCCCTGCGGCGTTCCCCGGAGGGTGGCGCCACCCTGCCGTCGATGCTTGGATGGAGATGGAAGAGAACCAGAAGGGATCACCTATGACAGAGATTCGCGTGGGCGTGTTCGGAGTCAGCGGCAAGATGGGCAGCGAGGTGGTCCGGGCCGTCACCCGCGCCGAGGGCATGACCCCCGTGGGTGGCGCGGACCTGGGGGAGCCCCGGGAACTGGTCAACCGGGCCCAGGTGGTGGTGGACTTCACACACCCTGACGCGGTGATGGACAACATCGAGTGGTGCCTCGGGCGCGGGCTGCACATGGTGATCGGCACCACCGGCTTCAACGATGAGCGCCTCGCGAGAGTGCGGGAGCTCTGCGCCGCGCACCCCGAGGTGGGGGTGCTGATCGCCTCCAACTTCTCCATCGGGGCGGTGCTCATGATGAAGTTCGCCGCACTGGCAGCGCCCTTCTACCCGTCGGCGGAGATCATCGAACTGCACCACCCCAACAAGGCCGACGCCCCCTCCGGCACGTCGGCCACGACGGCGCGTCGGATCGCGGCGGCCCGCGCGGAGGCGGAGTTGGGCCCGGTCCCGGACGCCACCGTCCATGACGACGGCGCCCGGGGTGCCGTGGTGGACGGCATCCACATCCACGGCATCCGGTTGCAGGGACTGGTGGCACACCAGGAGGTCCTCTTCGGCGACACGGGAGAGACGCTGACCGTCCGCCATGACTCCTTCGAGCGAGTCTCGTTCATGCCCGGCGTGGTGGCAGGCATCCGCCATGTTGTGGACCACCCCGGCCTGACGCACGAGATGGAGTCAGTGCTGGGACTCTGACGAGCCCCAGCCCTCACCTCACCTCACTGGGGCGGGTCCGCGGCGAGCTTGGCGGCCTCCTCAGCCAGCTCGCGGCGCAGAAGTGTCTCCTCGGCCCGTTCCCACACCGCGACGTCGTGCCGGAGCGCCTTGACCACGGAGAAGCACATGCCGATCATCACCAGCGAGAACGGTGCCGCCGCCACGATCGTCAGGGCCTGGAGAGCGGAGATCCCCGAGGTGTCTCCGCCCAATGCGGCAGAGCTGGCCCAGATGAGCACCGCAGCGATCGAGCCCTCCAGCACGGACCAGAAGACCCGGGACCACACAGGCGGATTCGGGTTGCCGTTGTGGGTCAACATGTCCACCACGAACGAACCCGAGTCCGAGCTGGTGACGAAGAACACCAGCACGAGAACGATCGCCACCCCTGACAGGAGTGAGCCGCCGGGCAGCTGGCCCAGCATGTCGAACAGGGCGGTGTTGGTGCTCACCGAACCGTCGACGATGTGGTCTGCCCCGCCGAAGATCTGCTGGTAGAGGGCGGTGCCGCCCATGACCGAGAACCACAGCATGGTGACGGCGGTGGGAACCAGCAGGACGCCGGAGACGAACTCCCGCACGGTGCGGCCGCGGGAGATGCGGGCGATGAACACACCCACGAACGGGGACCAGGCGATCCACCATCCCCAGTAGTAGGTGGTCCAGGCGCCGAGCCAGGACTCGCCCCGATCACCGTAGAACGCGAAGGTCTGGAAGGACATCGACACGAAGTTCTGGATGTAGCCGCCGAATCCGGAGACCAGTTCGCGCAGCACGAACAGGGTGGGTCCGAGGATCAGCACGGCCACCATGAGGAGCGCGGCCAGCCACAGGTTGGCGCGCGACAGGAAGGCGATGCCGCGATCCAGCCCGGAGACCACCGACAGGGTCGCGAGCACGGTGATGCCGGCGATGATCAGCAGCTTGACGGTGGTGCTGCCGTCGACTAGACCGAGGTGCTCCAGGCCGGCCGCGATCTGGTTGACGCCGAGACCCAATGAGGTGGCCACGCCGAACAGGGTGCCCACGACAGCCGCGATGTCGATCGCGTCACCGATGGGCCCGTTGGTCCGCTTGCCGAGGATCGGCTCGAGGGCCCACCGGATGGAGACGGGGCGCCCCTTGCGGTGGACGGCGTAGGCCACAGCCAGTCCGACGACCACGTACACGGCCCAGGCGTGCACGCCCCAGTGCAGGAAGGTCTGCGCCATGGCCCGGCGACCCTGCGCCTCGATACCCGACTCCCCGAATCCGGGCGGCGGCGCCGCGAGGTGCCACAGGGGCTCCGCGACGCCCCAGAACACGAGCCCGATGCCCATCCCGGCGGCGAACAGCATCGCGAACCATGTCCGCCACGGATACTGCGGGGCCTCGTCGGAGGGGCCCAGCCGGATGGTGCCGAGCTTGCTGAAGGCGACGACGAGAGCGAAGATGACGAAGCCCGAGACGAGGGCCACGTAGTACCAGCCGATCGAGTTGACCACGACGGTGTTGATGGCCGAGACGACGTCATTGAACGCCTGCGGTGCGATGAGGGCCACTGTCAGGGCGGCGAGGATGATGAGCGCCGACGAGCCGAAGACCCAACGGTTGAGGCCCCCACCCTCCGTCGGCGGTTCGCCCGCATCAGTGGCCATGTCGGGCTCGACGGCGCGCGGGGTCAGGGGTGTGGGCACTGCGGGCTCCCTCGGTCAGGTTCAGGTTCAGTAGGCTCAGAGTCACTCGGTTACGCGAAAAACAAGCCTCCACCCTGTCACGGGCCGTGGACGGGTCGCAAGTCTCCTGTCTCGATCACACCGAGATGTCGGTGTGCATCCGGATCAGCTTGATGCCGGGGGCGCCATCGTCGGTCCCGATCTCCTGGTGCGCACCGTCCGCAGCCCAGCCGCAGCCGGACAGGAAGGCCCGCAGCGCATCGTCGGAGGCCCGAACCCACATCGTCGCCACCAGATAGCCGTCCCGGCGCAGCGTGTCGACGGCGGCGTTGATCAGACGCGATCCGTGGCCGGCGCCCCGGTGCCGAGGGTCGACGACGAACTCCGCGACCGTCCCGTCGCGCTCGGCGCGGTCCGGATCCCCGCTCGGCCCGGTGACGGCGAACCCCACCACGCCCACGTCGCCGATGGCCACCAGCACGCGCAGGTGGGCCAGCGGGGGCTTGACGATCGCCTCGTGCCACACTCGCGTCGCCTCGTCTGCCGGGAGGCCGCCGCCCGCAGCCGCCAGCAGGCCGGATTCGGCCCAGGCGCGCCGCTGGACGCGGGCGACGTCGACGGCTTCGGCGGGCATGGCCAGGCGGACGGTGTCGGTGACAGACATGGCGCCATCGTAGGGGCGGCCGCCCCCCTATCCACTAGCCTGAGCCCATGACCGACGTGACACTACCCCCCAAACTGGCCCCAGGAACGTTGCGGGTGATCCCGCTCGGAGGGCTCGGGGACATCGGTCGCAACATGACCGCCTTCGAGATCGACGGGCAGATCGCCCTGGTGGATTGTGGTGTGCTGTTCCCGGAGGATCACCACCCCGGTGTCGACCTCATCCTCCCCGCGCTGGGCTACCTCGACGACAGGCTCGACGACATCGTCGCCCTCGTCCTCACCCACGGCCACGAGGACCACATCGGAGCGGTGCCCTATCTGTTGAAGAAGCGCCCCGACATCCCGATCTACGGCTCGAAGCTGACCCTGGCGTTCCTCGCCACGAAGCTGCGCGAGCACAAGATCCGCAACTTCGACCTCGACGCCGTCGAGGAGGGCGACATCGTCGAGATCGGCAATTACGAGTTCGAGTTCCTCGCCGTCACCCACTCCATTCCGGACGCCCTGGCGGTGGCGATCCGCACCAAGGGCGGGCTGGTGCTGCACACCGGCGACTTCAAGATGGACCAGCTGCCGATGGACGGCCGCCTGACCGACCTCCGCGGCTTCGCCCGCCTGGGTGAGGAGGGTGTGGACCTGTTCATGGTGGACTCCACCAACGCGGAGTCCCCAGGGTTCACCACCCTGGAGCGGGACCTCGAGCCCGCCATCGCGCGCGTCTTCGATCAGGCCACGGGCAAGCTGATCGTGGCCAGCTTCGCCAGCCACGTGCACCGCATCCAGCAGATCCTGAACATGGCCGTCAAGCACGACCGCAAGGTTGTCTACGTGGGCCGCTCGATGGTGCGCAACATGGGCACCGCGCGGGATCTGGGCTTCCTCAAGGTGCCGGCCGGGACCCTCATCGAGCTGAAGGAAATCGACAAGTACCCGCCGAGCAAGGTGGTCATCGTCTCTACCGGATCGCAGGGCGAGCCGATGGCCGCGCTCAGCCGGATCGCCAACAGCGACCACCCCGTCGTCGAGGTCGGCCCGGGCGACACCGTCCTGCTGGCCAGCTCGCTGATCCCCGGCAACGAGAACTCCGTGTACCGGGTCATCAACGGACTCTCCGCACTCGGCGCCACCGTCGTCCACAAAGGCAACGCGCTGGTCCACGTCTCGGGGCACGCCTCAGCGGGCGAGTTGTTGTACTGCTACAACATCCTGAAGCCCCGCAACGTGCTGCCCGTCCACGGCGAGGCCCGCCACCTGATCGCCAACGCCAAGCTCGCGCAGGCCACGGGCGTCCCCGCTGCGCGCACCATCGTGGCCGGCGACGGAGACGTGATCGACCTCAAGGACGGCATCGCCAAGAAGGTCGGCTCGATCGATGCGAGCTACGTCTTCGTCGACGGCTCGTTCGTGGGCGACATCTCGGAGTCCATCATGGACCGCCGGATCCTGGGCGAGGAGGGCTTCGTCTCCGTGATCACGGCTGTGGACGTGCACAACCGCACCATCGTCAGCGGCCCGGACATTCACGTCCGCGGCATCGCCGAGGACAGCAGCGTCTTCGACGAGGCCCGCCAGCGGGTGGCCGATGCACTCACCGACGCGATGCGCGACGGGGTCAACGACTCCTTCCGCCTGCAGCAGGTGACCCGCCGCGTGGTGGGCCAGTGGGTGGCGCGGTCACTGCGTCGCCGCCCGATGATCGTGCCGGTGGTTGTCACCACCTAGAATGGGCATTGCCCGGTTTGACCGGGTGCGGGGCGCCCACGTACAGTTGGCCCTCGGTGCTTTGCCCCCTGTCGGGTCGGGCGCGCCGCAAGGCTTGAAGCAAACAAGAAGGTAGGTCAGTCGTGTACGCGATCGTGCGCAACGGTGGACGTCAGCACAAGGTGGCTGTTGGCGACGTCCTGGACATCGATCTGGTGTCCGAAGAGGTCGGCAACACCGTCACCCTGCAGCCGCTGCTGCTGGTCGACGGCGACAAGATCACCTCAGATGCCAAGGGACTCGGCAAGATCAGCGTCACCGCTGAGGTGCTGGGCATGAAGAAGGGTCCGAAGATCCGGATCCTGAAGTACAAGAACAAGACCGGCTACAAGAAGCGCCAGGGTCACCGTCAGCGGTACACCCAGGTCAAGGTCACCGGGATCGAGAGCTGAGGAGCTGACACTATGGCACACAAAAAGGGCGCGTCCTCGACGCGCAACGGTCGTGACTCGAATGCCCAGCGCCTCGGCGTGAAGCGCTTCGGAGGCCAGGTCGTCGGCGCGGGCGAGATCCTCGTGCGCCAGCGCGGCACCCATTTCCACCCGGGTGACGGTGTGGGTCGCGGTGGCGACGACACCCTCTTCGCCCTGGTCGAAGGCCAGGTGGAGTTCGGCGTCAAGCGCGGACGTCGCGTCGTCAACGTCGTGACAGCCTGATCCTTCGGCGGACACTCATCACAAGAACGGCCCTCCGGGGCCGTTCTTGCTTTTTCGATACACTCGGCCTCGGCTGATAAGGAGCTTTCCATGGCTATTCCCTCGTTCGTCGACCGGGTCAAGCTGACCGTTCAGGCCGGCAACGGCGGCCACGGCTGCACCTCCATCCACCGCGAGAAGTTCGTTCCGCTGGGGGGACCGGACGGCGGCAACGGTGGCACGGGAGGCTCCATCATCTTCCGGGTCGACGACTCCCTCTCGACCCTGGTCGAGTTCCACCGCCAATCTGTCCGGAAGGCCGTCAACGGGCAGCCGGGCAAGGGCGACCACCACGACGGAGCCAACGGCGATGACGTCGTCCTGGCGGTCCCCAGCGGCACGGTCGTGACCGACGCCGAGACAGGGGAGGTGCTGGCAGACCTCACCGAGCCGGGGGCTGAGTACGTCGCCGCAGCCGGGGGCAAGGGCGGGCTCGGCAACGCGGCGCTGGCCTCGGCCGCACGCAAGGCTCCCGGCTTCGCGCTGCTCGGCGAGGAGGGGGAGAGCCGGCTGGTCCAGCTCGAGCTCAAGGTGATCGCCGACGTCGGCCTCGTCGGGTTCCCGTCCGCCGGGAAGTCGTCGCTGATCGCCGCCATCTCCCGGGCGCGGCCGAAGATCGCCGACTACCCGTTCACCACGCTGATTCCCAACCTGGGCGTCGTGGTCGCCGGGGACGTCACCTACACCGTCGCCGATGTGCCCGGCCTGATCGAGGGCGCCTCCGAGGGTCGCGGCCTGGGCTTCGACTTCCTGCGCCACATCGAGCGGTGCCAGGCCATCGTGCACGTCATCGACCTCGGCACCTACGAGCCGGGGCGTGACCCGCTGACGGACCTGGAGATCATCGAGGCCGAGCTGACCGCCCACGGGGGCCTGGAGGACCGGGTGCGCCTGATCGCCCTCAACAAGGTCGACCTGCCGGACGCGCACGAGATGGCGGAGATCGCACGCCCGGATCTGGCGAAGTTCGGGCACCGGATCTTCGAGATCTCCACCAAGACGGGGGAGGGGCTCAACGAGCTGAAGTTCGCCATGGCTGAGATCGTGGCCGCCCGGCGCGCCGCGCTGCCCGAGGCTGCCAAGCCCAGGCAGGTGCTCCGCCCGCTGCCCGTCGCACGCCGCGCGGCCGGGCCGGAGTTCACCATCGTGCAGAAGGGCGACGGCGAGGGCGGCCTCGTCTGGCGGGTCCGCGGCGAGAAGCCAGAGCGTTGGATCAAACAGACGGACTTCGCCAACGCCGAGGCCGTGGGCTACCTGGCGGACCGGCTCAACAGGTTGGGCGTCGAGGAGAAGCTGCTCGAGATCGGCGCGCGCCCCGGAGACGCGGTCGCGATCGGAGGCGAGAACGCAGTGGTGTTCGACTTCGCCCCGCAGGTGGAGACCGGCGCGGAGATCCTGAGCCGTCGCGGCGAGGATGTCCGCCTGGAGACGCCTCGGCCCGCCGCCTCGCGCCGCCGTCGGATGGACGCCGACTACCACGCGGCCAAGGCTTCGGGCATCGACTTCGCCACCACCGGCTACGAGCCAGCGCCGGAGGTGGGCGACGACGATGAGGGCTGAGGTCGCGGGTGCTGACCGGGTGGTCGTCAAGGTCGGCTCGTCCTCGTTGACCAGGCCCGACGGCCACCTGGACCCGGCCCGGGTGGCGATGCTGGCGCGGGTGCTCTCGGCGCTGCACGGTCGCGGGGTCCGGGTGGTCCTCGTCACCTCCGGCGCCATCGCCGCCGCGCTGGGCCCGCTCGGGCTGAGGCGCCGGCCGCGGGACCTGGAGACCCAACAGGCGGCCGCCGCCGTCGGCCAGGGGCTCCTGATCAGGCACTACTCAGACGCGTTCGCCGAGCACGGCGTCACCGTGGCGCAACTGCTCCTCACTGTCGAGGACGTGTTGCGGCCCAGGACCTACCGCAACGCGCTCAACACCATCTCGCGGCTCTTCCGGCTCGGGGTGATCCCGATCGTCAACGAGAACGACACCGTGGCCACCCACGAGATCCGCTTCGGAGACAACGACCGCCTCGCGGCCCTCATCGCCCACCTGGTCCGCGCCGATGCGCTGATCATCCTCAGCGACGTCGACGGCCTGTACACGGCCCATCCAGACACCCCCGGCGCCCGTCGGATCGATCGGGTCGAGGACATCTCCACCCTCAAGGTCGACACGTCCCGGGTGGGGTCAAAGGTCGGCACCGGGGGGATGCGCACCAAGGTGCAGGCGGCCGAGATCGCCACCCAGGCGGGCGTCAGCGTGGTGCTGAGCCTGGCAGACCACCTTGAGCGCGCGCTGGCTGGCGAGGACGTGGGCACCTTGTTCCTCCCCACCCGGAAGCGCCGCCCACGACGGTTGCTGTGGCTCGCCTTCGCGGCGGAGCCCCGCGGTTTCCTCCACGTCGACGCCGGCGCGAGGCGGGCACTGGTGGAGAAGAAGGCGTCCCTGCTGGCGATCGGGGTGCGCGAGGTGGTGGGCATCTTCGCCGAGGGCGAGCCGGTGGAGATCGTCGGGCCGGACGGGGAGCCTGTGGGTCGCGGATTCGTCGGCTACTCCAGCGCGGAACTGATCGCCGAGATGGGACACAGCAGCGTGGAGGATGGTCATCGCGGCCAGCGCCCGGTCGTGCACCGCGACCACATGATGCTCGCCGAGGACTGAGCGCACGCCCCTTCGTGCAGCGGAGGCGGACGAATTTGGGCGACGATGCGCCGATTTCTCGGGGGAGTCGCGCTGGCTTACCCTGGACGGGTGATCGAGGTCTTCGGGTGGGTGGCTGCAGCCATCGGTGTGGCGTCCAACCTTCCCCAGTTGATCCGGATCCTGCGTGCCAGGACCAGCGCCGGGGTGTCGCTGCGGCTGTGGCAGATCTCTGCGGCCACCACGGGCGCATGGATGGTGCACGGCTTCCTGGTCCAGAAGGCCCAGATGCAGTGGCCCAACCTGGTGATGTCGCTGCTCGCGCTGGTCATTGTCGTGTTCGTCCTTCGGGACCGGAGGCAGGCCATCGCACCTCAGCTCGTCCTCCCGGTGGTGCTGGCCGCGTCATTGACCGGCGTGGAGTTGGTCTTCGGAGCGATGGCGTTCGGGTTCGTGATCGCGGTGCCCCAGCTCTTCGGCCAGTTCTCCCAGTTGCGTGAGATGGTCAGCGCGCCGGACCTCTCCGGCGTGTCGGTGGGCTACCTGTCGATCATGCTGCTCGTCCAGGCGATGTGGTTCACGTTCGGCCTGTTCACCTCCGACTGGGCCCTCATCATCTGCGCTGGAGCCATGACGGTGGTGTGCACCGTCAACCTCGCTGTCTACGTCGTCCGGCACCTGCGCGCCCGCGGCCGCGTCGCGCTCGCGGTCTGAGCCCGGCGAAGCCCGACCGCCACAGCGCCGCGACATAGCGGCGTCCGGCCAGCGCCGGCGTGCGCCAGCCGCGTCAGGCGAGATTCCCGGAGACGACGGTGGGACTCGGCCTAGACTCGGCGCATGGAATTCCGGACCCAAGCCACTGCCGCCCGCAAGGCAGCCATCGAGTTGGCCACGCTGAATCGCGCCGCCAAGGATCGGGCGCTGGCAGCCATGGCAGACGCCCTCGCCGCGGCCGAACCCAACCTGCTCGAGGCCAACGCCGTCGACGTCGCGGGGGCGCGCGCGGCCGGGACTCCCGAGTCCATCGTCGACCGCCTGGCACTCACGCCCGCCCGGATCGCGGGCATGGTCCAGGGTCTCCGCGACCTTGCAGCCCTCCCCGACCCCGTCGGCGACGTCGTCCGGGGATGGAAGTTGGCCAACGGCGTCTCGGTCACGCAAGTGCGGGTGCCTTTCGGCGTCGTCGGCATCATCTACGAGGCCCGCCCCAATGTCACCGCGGACGCGGCCGGCATCTGCCTCAAGTCCGGCAACGCCGCCCTCCTGCGAGGCTCGTCCTCGGCGCTCAACACCAACCGCGCCACCGTCGCCGCGCTCCGCAGCGGTCTGGAGACCGCAGGCGTCACCCCCGACGCCGTCCATCTGGTCGAAGGCGGCCGGGAGGTGACGGGCGAGTTGATGCGCGCCCGCGGCCTGGTGGACGTCCTGATCCCGCGCGGCGGCGCAGGGCTCATCCAGGCAGTCGTCGACGGGTCGACGGTGCCGGTGATCGAGACCGGCACCGGCAACTGCCACGTCTATGTCGACGCGGACGCGGACCTCGACCAGGCGCTCACCATCCTGCTCAACGCCAAGACCCAGCGCCCCAGCGTCTGCAACGCCGCGGAGACCCTCCTTGTCCACCGCGACATTGCCGACCAATTCCTCCCGCGGGCACTTGAGGCCCTCGGCCGCTCCGGGGTCACCGTCCACGGCGACTCCGCCACTGCGGCCTACTCCGACGCCGTCGTCCCGGCCAACCCGGACGAGTACGACGCCGAATACCTGACCCTGGATCTCGCCGCCAAGGTGGTCGGCTCCCTCGACGAGGCGCTCGAGCACATCCGGTCCCACACCACCGGCCACTCGGAGACCATCGTCACGCGTAGCAGGAAGGCGGCCGAGCGTTTCGTCGCCGAGGTGGACGCCGCGGCGGTGCTCGTCAACGCCTCAAGCCGCTTCGTCGACGGCGGGGAGTTCGGCTTCGGCGCCGAAATCGGCATCTCGACCCAGAAGCTGCACGCCCGCGGCCCCATGGGGCTCCCGGAGATGACGAGCAGCAAGTACATCATCGAGGGCGACGGGCAGGTCCGCGCCTAGGACATCCCGGGTGGGTCCAGCATCCGGACTCACCAGCGAAACCCCTGAGGGTCCCTCGAAGGGTCGAGAACCCGGACCTGACAGCGAGGGTGGGGGACGGCAGGGCGGCACTGCGCTGCGGTGCCCAACCCGACGATCACCCAACCGGCGTCCCGCTCAGGCAGACCCGGCCCCAACGCCGCCCTGCCGGCCCACACCCGAACAAGACAACGCCACAGACAGGGCGAGTGCGGGGAGATGGGAGACGATGCCCGGGCGGCCTCAACAACCCGACCACCGACCCAGGCGGCCGGAACATCGAGACCCTAGACAACGGCCGCCCGGGCATTGACTCACGGCTCACCGCACCCGACAACGAGATCCGCGTGAAGGTGGCAGTCACGACCCTTCGAGACGGTCCCCGCCGCTTCGCGGGCGGCCCTCCTCAGGGAGCGATGTCGCTTCGCGGGCGGCCCTCCTCAGGGAGCGATGTCGCTTCGCGGGCGGCCCTCCTCAGGGAGCGATGTCGCTTCGCGGGCGGCCCGCATTCCGGGGGGTGCGGGACGACCACCAGCCGAGAGGACGACTGCCGGGGGATCCCTTGCTAGGATCGGGCGCCATGAGCCTTCTTCTGGAGACAGCCGCAGCCGCACCCGCCGTGCCGAGCTGGGTGATGGGCGCACTCGCGCTGGCCACGCTGCTCGGCGTGATCGCGTGGATCGTCGGCATGGGTTCGGGTCGCCCGCACTCCAAGTGACCACCACCGAGCTCGCACTGGCGCGCACGGAGTCCTCCCGCCGCTACCGCCTCGGCGTGATGGGCGGCACCTTCGACCCCATCCACCACGGGCACCTCGTCGCCGCCTCCGAGGTGGCGGCCAAGTTCGGTCTGGATGAGGTGGTCTTCGTCCCCACGGGCATGCCGTGGCAGAAGAGCCACCGCGAGGTCTCCCTCGCCGAGGACCGCTACCTGATGACGGTGATCGCCACCGCGTCAAATCCGCGGTTCTCCGTGTCCCGGGTGGACATCGATCGGCCCGGCAACACCTACACCGTCGACACGCTCAAGGACCTCCGCGCAGAGCGTGGCGACAACACGGATCTGTTCTTCATCACCGGCGCCGACGCCGTCCGCCAGATCCTCACCTGGTACGGGGCCGATGAACTGTTCGATCTCGCGCATTTCGTGGGCGTGACGCGCCCCGGCGTGCCGATGACCCCCGACGATCTCGCGCACCTCCCCGAGGACGCGGTGACCCTCCTCGAGGTTCCTGCCCTGGCCATCTCGTCGACCAACTGCCGCGAACGCGTCCACGCCCATGAACCCATCTGGTACCTCGTGCCGGACGGCATCGTCCAATACATCGCCAAACGGGGGCTCTACCCGGCCCCCCAGTCAGGAGTACCCAGTGACCGTAGCTGACGAGGTGCTGAAGCCCGTCCAGATCGCGGCACAGGCCGCGGCGGATAAGCGGGGCCACAGGATCGTCGCCTTCGACGTGTCCGAACAGCTCGCCATCACCGACATCTTCCTCATCGCCTCCGCCGGCAACGAGCGCCAGGTCGGCGCCATCGTCGACGGCGTGGAGGAGAAGCTGATCGCGGCCGGCTACAAGGCCGTCCGCCGCGAGGGGGACCGGGAGAACCGCTGGGTGCTGCTCGACTACATCGACTTCATCGTGCACGTCCAGCACACGGAGGAGCGCACGCTCTACAACCTCGAGCGTCTGTGGAAGGACTGCCCTCAGATCCCGCTGGAGCTCCATCTTCCCGAGCCCGACGACGACGAGGTCAGCGACGACGCGGCGCAGTGAGGCTCGAGCACTCGACGCGCCTGCTTCTCCTCAGGCACGGCCAAACCGATTGGAACGCGCAGCAGCGCTTCCAAGGACAGGCCGACGTGCCGCTGAACGCGGCGGGGCGGCAGCAGGCCGAGGCGGTGCGCGGGGTCTTCGCGGACGTCCACCTGGACGCTGTCTACTCCTCCCCTCTCTCGCGCGCCCTTGACACCGCGCGGCTGGCCCGGCCTGGGGCGGAGATCCTCACCGACCCACGGCTGATGGAGATCGACGTCGGCAGCTGGTCCGGTCTCACATGGGACGAGGTCAAGGCCTCGATGCCGGACTACGAGGCCAAGTACGCCAATGGGGTGGATTTCCGGCGCTCCCCTGAGGGTGAGACGCTGGCCGACGTGGTGGCACGCGGCCTGCCGGCGCTACTCGAGATCGCGGCCTCGCACGAGGGAGGGACAGTGCTGGTGGTGTCGCACGGCCTGCTCCTGAACCGCGTCATCCACGCCATCGTGGGTGCACACGGCAGAGTCCTCGGAGGGCTCGGCAACGCCCACTTCTCGGAGCTCGGCCACGCCCACGGCGCCTGGCGGCTGCTTGCCCACAACGTCGGAATATTCCCCACTCCGCCGCGTTAGCCCAGGTATGAAGCGGATCGGGTTCCTGTCCTTCGGGCACTACCGGGCGGTGGTGGGGGCGAGGGTGCCCGACGCCGCCGCTGCCCTGCGCCAACACGTCGCCTTCGCGGAAGCAGCCGATGAGGTTGGCCTCGACGGCGCCTGGGTGAGGGTCCACCACTTCGAGGAGTCCCACGCCACACCGTTCCCGCTGCTCGCGGCGATGGCAGCCGTCACGTCGCGCATCGACGTGGGCACCGGTGTGGTGGACCTCCGCTACGAGAACCCGCTGCACATGGCCGAGCAGGCCGCCGCCACGGACCTCATCTCCGGGGGCAGGCTCCAGCTGGGCGTCAGCCGGGGCAGCCCGGAACACGCCGCCGACGGGGAGAAGCAGTTCGGCTACCGGCTGACCGACGGCGAATCCTGGGCCGACCACGCCCAGGCCAAGGTGGCACGGTTCCGCCGCGCCATCGCTGGCGAACCGGTCGCCCACTCCGCCGCCGCCCAGTTCTCCGGCGACGGCCCGGACCTTCCCATCCGGCCGATCAGCCCAGGCCTGCCGGACCGGATCTGGTGGGGTGCGGGCAGCGTGGAATCGGGGGTCTGGACGGCGGAGCAGGGCATGAACCTGTTGAGCTCCACGTTGCTGTTGGCCGACGACGGCCGTCCATTCCATGTCCAGCAGGCGGACCAGGTCCGCAGCTACCGCAGGGTGTTTCGTCGGATGGGACATCCCGGCCCCGGCCTGACCGCTGTGACCCGGCCTGTCTTCCCGATCACCAACGACGACGACCGCCGCTACTTCGGACTCAGGGGCGACGCCCACGACAGCGTGGGCATTCTGGACGGCTCGAAGGCCCGCTCTGGGCCGCAGATGGTGGGCACAGTCGAGGAGGTCGCTGAGCTGCTGCGCGCCGACGAGGCCGTCACCGAGGCCGATTACGTCCTGTTCGCCATGCCCAGCCAACTCGGCGTGGACTACAACGTCCATTGGATGGAGAACCTGGTGGCCGTGGCCCGGGAGCTCGGCTGGAAGGAGTGAGGCGGGTCAGGCCATCGGCTGCCGGGCGATCCATTCGTCGATCCCGACACGCGGGCCGGTGAAGAACGGCGTCTCCTCGCGGACGTGCAGCCGGGCCTCGACGGAACGCTGGTGGCGCATCGCGTCTGTCAGACGGTGCAGTTCGTCGGCCTCGAAGGCCAGGATCCACTCGTAGTCGCCCAGCGCGAACGACGAGAGGGTGGAGGCCACGACGTCCGGGTACTCTCGCCCGGCCATGCCGTGCTCCATCAGCATCTTCGAGCGATGCGCGTCGTCCAGGTAGTACCAGTCGTAGCTGCGGACGAACGGGTAGACGGTGATCCACGGCCGTGGCGCGAAGCCGGCGAAGCAGCTGGGCACGTGGGTGCGGTTGAACTCGGCGGGGCGGTGCACGCCCATCACGGACCAGACGGGCGACAGGTAGGCTCCGAGGCCGCTCTGCCGCACCGCGTGGTACGCAGCCTGGAGCGGGGCCGGATCATGGGCCAGCGTCCACACCATCAGATCGGCGTCCGCGCGGAAGCCGCCCACGTCGTAGAAGCCACGCACGCTCACCCCGGTGTCCTCGAGCGCAGCGGTGACGCCGGCGCCCAACGCCGATGCCTCGAGAGTGGAGGCAGGCAGCGGTGCGCGGGTGGCGAACACCGAGTACATGGCGTACAGCGGCTGGGCGTTGATGGCCTCGAGGTCCACGTCCTGCTCGTCGCGCTCGTCTCGACCGGGGTGCTTGCTCATCGGGAACCTTCCAGGGGGCGGGGCAGACAGCAGCGGCCGGTGGAGAACCGGCAGCGACCCTCGGCGGGCACTTCGCCTCGCGCGGCGGCGGCCTTCGCGAGCAACTGGTCAACCAGCAGGACCGCGAAGCCGGCGTCGGTTCCGACGGTGGCCGCCCGCTCGTAGGGGAGGCCGAGCTCGGCGGCGGTTTCCCTGGCCTGGGTGTCCAGATCGTAGGCCACCTCCATGTGATCGGAGATGAACCCGATGGGCGCCGCCACCACGCCCGCGACGCCGTCGGCCTGCACCTCGGGCATCCGGTCGTTGACATCGGGCTCCAGCCAGGGGATGTGCGGGGCGCCGGAGCGGGAGCAGAACGTGAGCTCCCAGGCCAACTCCTCGCCCACCAGCGCCGACGCCTCAGCGGCCACCGCAGCCGCGACCCTCAGGTGCTGCGCGTCGTAGCGGCGCTCCGGCTCACCCGTGGACGACGCCTCATTCATGGCGCTCGGGATGGAGTGGGTCACGAACAGGACCCTCAGCGTGTTCTCACCGATCCGGGCCCTCAGGCGCCGCACGGCCTCGCCGAGGGCGCGGGCGTTGGCCGAGACGAACCCGGGGGTCTCCGCGAAGGGGTCCACCTTGTCGATGTGGATCGGGCGGCCGTCAGCGGCCCGTTGCAGGTCTTCGTTGTACTGGCGGCATCCACTGTAGGAGGAGTAGGCGGAGGTGGCCAGCGCGAGCACGCGCTCATGGCCGGCATCCACCAGCTCCTGCACCGTGTCGGCGAAGTAGGGATGCCAGTTGCGGTTTCCGATCACCACCGGCACCACGACGCCACGCCGGGCCAGCTCGTCGCGGACCGCCTCCATCAGCGCAGCGTTGAGCTCGTTGATCGGTGACCTGCCCCCGAACAGCTCGTAGTGCCTGGAGACTTCGATGAGCCGCTCGTCCGGGATGCCCCGTCCGGCGGTGGCGTTGCGCATGAACGGCAGCACATCGGCCGATTCGTTGGGGCCGCCGTAGGAGGCGAACAGGACCGCGGTGTACGGGGCGATACTCACATGGCCTCCTGGGCGTCGGCGGAGTCGAGGTCGTTGACGGCCAGGTGCGTGACCGGGCAGTGCTGCGACTCCATCGCCTCGGGGTCCACCACCTCGCCGGCGCCGATCCCGAAGAGCTCGGCCATGGCCAGCAGGTATTCCTCGGTGCGTCCCTGTTCGGCAGCCATCCTGGCCCGCGTCGACGGGATGTGCAGCAGCCTCGTGGCCAACCGGCGCAGCGCCAGGGCGGCGTCGTCGTGGGTGAGCGGACGCTGGGGAAGGCGGGCAGCTTCGTCGTCGACCAGCGCCATGACCGCCTGCCGCAACCCCACGACGGCCGGGTCCACGATGCGTGAGCGAAGCTTCATCAGCACCTCGGCAACCCCTGCCTCGACCAGCGCCTCAGCGCGCCGGGTGTCGTCGGCGAAGCACGGCCGGATCGAATTCTGGATGGAGGCCAGATCGACGACGCGCACGCCGACCAGCGCGGCGACCTCAGGGGCCACGTCCCGCTGCAGGGACAGATCGAGGAAGCGCTGCGGGCCCTGCACGTGGGCGACCTCGATGACGGGGGAACCCAGGCCGCGACAGGTGACGACCAGGTCCGTGCCTGCGAGGGCCTCCTCGAGGGCGGCGACGTGGTTGAGGTCATGGCTGTCGGCGAACGCGGAGCCCCGACCGCTGGCGGAATGCACGCGGATGTGGGCGACGCCGCGCGCACGCAGGGCGGCGACGACGGCCCCGGCGTAGGAACCAGTGCCCACGATGGTGACGGTGGCGGTGGGCCAGTCGTCGAGACCCATCAGGTCCAGGCCCACGCTCACCACGGAGCGCCCGGCGCTCTCCAACGCGGTTTCCCGCGCGATCCGCCGGGACGTCTTGAGTGCCTCGTCGACGGCGATGGTCAGCGGCAGCGATGTGGACCCGTCCTGCTGTGCCGCGGCCAGCGCGCGACGCAGCTGGCCGGCGATCTCCCGCTCGCCCACCACCATGGAATCCAGGCCGGCCGCCACGCGGAACACGTGCCCGAGCGCGGCCTCGCCGAGGTACAGGTCCCAGACGGGAGGGGTGTCGAACGCGGTGTTGAGGGCGGCACGCAGGCGCGTGTTCGACGCCTCCCCGGTGGTGTCGAGGAGCACCTCGACCCGGTTGCAGGTGTTGAGCACGACGACCCCGTTGACCTCCGGGAGGGAAGTCAGGCGGGAGGCAACGTCGTCAACGCAAGGGCTGATGCGTTCAACCTCCGGCAGTCCCTGCCGGTCGTGCTGAATCGAGAACACGCGCATAGTCACAGTGATCCCTATTCAATCACCCTTGGCTGATGAGGCAGAATCGTCCACAAATGAATCCCATGCTTTCCGCGCTCAGCGGACACCGCCCCGAAAGACTGCCCGTCTGGTTCATGCGCCAGGCCGGCCGGTCGCTGCCCGAATACCGCGCCATCCGCGAGGGAACCACCATCCTCGAGGCATGCCTCATCCCCGAGCTGGCCGCCGAGATCACCCTTCAGCCGGTACGGCGGCACCATGTGGACGCAGCCATCCTGTTCTCGGACATCATGACCCCGCTGGTCCTCGCGGGGGTCGAGGTGGAGATCCACTCGGGCGTGGGCCCGGTGATCGACAAGCCCGTGCGCACGGCCGCCGACGTGGACCGCGTCACCCGGCACTCGCTCATGGAGACCGCCCCCATCTCGGAGGCGGTGCGCCTGGTGGTGGCCGAGCTGGGGGAGGCCACCCCGCTGATCGGCTTCGCGGGCGCGCCGTTCACCCTGGCCGCCTACCTGGTGGAGGGTCGCGGCTCCCGCGACCACCTCGCGGCGCGGGCGATGATGCACGCGGATCCGCGCTCCTGGCATCGGCTGCTCGCCTGGTGCGCGGACCTGTCGGGCCAGTTCCTGGGCGTCCAGGTGGATGCCGGGGCTCGTGCGGTCCAGCTGTTCGACTCCTGGGCAGGTGCGCTGACCCGCGCCGACTACGTCCGGCACGTCGCCCCCCACTCGGCGGCGGTCCTGCAATCGGTGGAGGGCCGCGTCCCGCGCATCCACTTCGGCACCGGGACCAGGCACATCCTCCCCGACATGGCCGCATGCGGCGTCGAGGCGATGGGCATCGACTACCGCACCCCCCTCGACGAGGCCGCCGCGCTGCTCCCCGGACTCCCGCTGCAGGGCAACATCGATCCGGCGCTGCTGGCCGCCGGCTGGCCCGCACTCGAGGCCCACGCCCGGGATGTCGTCGACCGGGGCCGTGCCGCTCCCGCGCACGTCGTCAACCTCGGACATGGGGTTCCGCCCACCACAGACCCGGGGGTGCTCACCGACCTGGTGGCGCTCCTGCACAGCCTGTGACCGCCGTCGTCGTCGGGGGCGGCCTCGCCGGCGTCCTGGCCGGCTACCGTCTCGCCCGGCAGGGCCGTCGGGTCACCGTCCTTGAGGCCTCGACGCGGCTCGGCGGGATGCTCTCCGGCATCGACATCGGCGGGGTTCGGGTGGACTCGGGCGCGGAGGCCTACGCGGTTCGTGGCGGCGTCGGGCGAGCCCTGTGCGAGGAACTGGGGCTGGAGGTGGCCGGGCCCGCCGGACAGCCGCACATCTGGCGCCCCGACGGCGTCTGGCCGATGGCGGAGGGGGTGCTCGGGATCCCCTCGACGTTGGAGGATCCCGCACTCGCCGCACTGACCGCGCAGGACCTGGCGAGGCTCAGGCAGGACGCCGACCTGCCCGCTGAGGTGGGAGCCGACACGGTCACCGTCGGTGAATTGGTGCGGGCACGTCTCGGCGACGGCGCCCTCGCCACGCTGGTGGCGCCCGTGGCACACGGGGTCTACTCGCTGTCGCCCGATCGGATGCCGCTGGCCGCCTTCGCCCCGGGCCTGCTGCAGGCGATGGCCGAACACGGGACCCTGCTGGGTGCGGTCGCTGCGGTCCGGCGACCCGGAGTGGCGGCCGTCGAGCAGCCGGTGGGCGGCATGTTCCGGCTCATCGAGGCCCTCGAACAGGCGATCGTCGCGGCAGGTGGAGAGATCCGGCTGGCCTCGCCCGCGGTGTCGCTGCGTCACGCCGGACACGAGTTCGCGGTGGGGCTGCCCGACGGCGAGGTGCTGCGCGCGGACCGGCTCGTCCTCGCGTCGTCGGCGGCCTCCGCCTGCTCGCTGCTCGCCCGGATCGGGGTGGAGCTCACGCCGCCGCCCGTCGCGACGGCGCGGCTGGCGGTGCTCGGCGTGTCCCATCCTGGGCTGGCCGACGGGCCGGTCGGCTCGGGGCTCCTCGTGGGGGAGCGGGACGACGCCATCCACGCCAAGGCACTGACCCACTACTCGCTCAAGTGGCCGTGGGCCCGGCGCGAGGGGCAGGAGATCCTTCGCCTGTCCTATCCCGAGCAGCTCATCCCCACGAGGGCCGAGGCGTTGGGGGACGCGTCCCGGTTCCTCGGGATGGACCTGGCCGACGACGACGTGACCGGCTTCGCGTCGGTGTCGTGGGAGGCCATGCCCACCCGGATGGAGCACGCCACCCGCCAGTACTACCTGGAGACGGTTGAGGCGGCAGGCGTGGACCTGGTGGGTGCGTGGCTGGACGGCAACGGGATCGCCTCCGTGATCGCCGGCTGTGATCGGCTCAGCCGATGAGGCTCCGGCTCGGCACGCGTGGCTCCGCGCTGGCGGTGGCGCAGTCCGGGCAGGTGGCAGATTCGCTGCGCGCGCTCGGCCACGACGTGGTCCTCGAACGGATCAGGACCGGCGGCGACGTCGAGCAGGGGTCCCTGACCCGCCTCGGGTCCCTTGGCGTGTTCGCGGCGGAGCTGCGCACGGCGCTCCTGGAGGGTCGCTGTGACTTCGCCGTCCACTCCCTCAAGGACCTGCCCACGGCGGCCGTGCACGGGCTCGTCATCGCCGCGGTGCCTCGGCGTGCCGATGCGCGCGATGCGCTCTGCGCCCGCGACGGCCTGACGCTGGCCGGCCTGCCGGCGGGCGCCACCGTCGGAACTGGTTCCCCACGGCGCGTGGCCCAGCTGCGGGCGCTGCGCCCGGACCTCCGCTTCGTGGACGTGCGGGGCAACGTCGGCACCCGCCTGGCGCGGGTGGCGGACGGTGACCTCGACGCCGTCGTCCTGGCCGCGGCCGGCTTGGAGCGGCTGGGCCTCACCGCCCACATCACGGAGGTGCTGGGCATCCTCCCAGCACCCGGTCAGGGCGCCTTGGCGCTGGAGTGTCGGGCGGACAACCCCGCTCTGGTGGCCGAGTTGGCCGCACTCGAGGACCCCGCGACACGTGAGGCCGTGGACGCCGAGCGGGCCGTCCTGGCGGGCCTCGGCGGTGGCTGCGCGGCGCCGATCGCCGCCTGGGGGCGCGACGGGGAGCTCACGGCCGGCGTCTTCGCCGTCGACGGATCAGCAGCCACCCGGACGACGGTGCAGCTCGGCCCGGGGGCGGGTGAGGCAGCGGCGGAGGAGCTCAAGGGGCGCGGCGCTGACGAGGTGGCTGATTTGGGCGCGAGCCGTCCGTCGAGGCTCCACGAGCTGCACGACGACAGCTCGCTCTGGCGAGGCGACGCGGTGCTCGCCGGGCTCAGGATCCTGCTGACCCAGGCCGACGGACGCCTCGCTGACGGGATCCGGGCAGCCGGCGCTGAGGTGGTGGCCCAGCCCGTGCAGCGGCGGGTGACCCTCCGCGCGGAGGAATGGCCGGAGGAGGCCGACTGGGTTGCGTTCACGTCGGCGGCGACGCTTGAGGTGATGGCGGAGCTCGGACTGAGCGTGCCTCCGGGTGCCAGGGTGGCGGCCGTGGGGGCGCGGACGGCGGCGGCGGCCGAGGCTGCGGGCCTGAAGGTGGCATTGGTGCCGGAGGGTGAATCGAGCGCGGCGGCTCTGGCGAGGGCCTGGCCCGCGGGCGGTGGCCGCGTGCTGATTCCCGGCTCGGCGCTGTCGTCGAGCGTGCTCGAGGGCGCGCTGAGGGCCAAGGGATACACCGTCGAGATGGTTCCCCTGTACACGATGGAGTCGCTCGGCGAACTGCCGGGAGGCCTGGTCGGGGAGTGGCGCGAGGGACTCTTCGACGCGGTGGCGGTGACCTCCGGGTCGGCGGGCGAGGCCGTTGGGAGGCTGCTCGGCTGGCGCGACACAACAGCGGTGGTGGCGTTCGGGCCGCCATCTGCGGCGGCGTTGCGATTGGCGGGGGCGAATGTCGCGGCGGTGGCCGTCACTCAGGACGCGGAGGGGCTGATCCACGCGATCGCCTCCCTCAGAAGGGACGATGCATGATCCAGATCAGGCCGAGAAGGCTCAGGACCACCCCCGCGATGCGCCGCCTGGTGCGGGAGGTGGAGCCGCGACCCTCGCAGCTGGTGTTGCCCGTGTTCGTCGCCGAGGCGTCCGCTGACATCTCCTCCATGCCCGGCGTGCGCCGCCACGACCTCGACGGCCTGCGCAGGGTGGCCGAGCAGGTGGTCACCGCAGGGCTCGGCGGCATCATGATCTTCGGCGTGCCCGAGGACGCGGACAAGGACGAGCTCGGGTCTCAGGGCTGGGCCGAGGAGGGGATCCTGCAGCGGGCGCTGCGGGCCGTCCGCGACACCGTCGGCGACGATACGGTCGTGATGGCAGACACCTGCCTCGACGAGTTCACCACGCACGGGCACTGCGGCTTCCTCACCCCGCAGGGCCGTGTGGACAACGACGCCACTCTGGCCGCCTACGCGTCGATGGCCCTCGCGCAGGCCGACGCGGGCGCGCATGTGGTGTCGCCGTCGGGAATGATGGACGGCCAGGTGGAGGCCATCCGCGCAGCGCTCGAAGGTGCCGGACACACCGACACCGCGATCCTCGCCTACGCCGCCAAGTACGCCTCCTCGTTCTACGGCCCGTTCCGGGAGGCCGTGACCTCCACGCTGAGCGGGGACCGCAAGAGCTACCAGCAGGACCCGGCCAACCGTCGCGAGGGACTCCGCGAGGCCGAACTGGACCTCGCGGAGGGCGCGGACATGGTGATGGTGAAGCCCGCGGGCTACTACCTGGACGTGCTGGCCGATGTCGCCGCGGTCTCTGACGTGCCGGTGGCCGCCTACCAGGTGTCGGGGGAGTACGCCATGATCGAGGCCGCCGCCGAGCGCGGGTGGATCGACAGGCAGGCGGCCGTGTCAGAGTCGGTGACCGCCATCGTGCGGGCCGGGGCTGACATCGTGTTGACCTATTGGGCGCTTGAACTGGCGGGGTGGATGAAGTGAGCATGGACCAACTCTTCGAGCGGGCGCGCGGCGTGATTCCCGGCGGGGTGTCGTCGCCGGTGCGGGCGTTCGGGTCCGTCGGCGGCACGCCCCGGTTCGTCTCGTCGGCCCGCGGGCCGTATGTGGTGGACGCCGACAGCGTCGAGTACGTGGACCTGGTGTGTTCCTGGGGGCCGGCCCTGTTGGGCCACGCGCACCCCGAGGTGGTGGCCGCGGTCCAGGAGGCGGCCTCACGCGGGCTGTCCTTCGGCGCGCCGACGGCGGCGGAGGTGGAACTGGCCGAGGTCATCAGGTCGAGGGTGCCGATGGCGGAGCAGGTGCGGTTCGTCTCCACGGGCACCGAGGCCACCATGACGGCCATCCGGCTCGCCCGCGGCGCCACGGGCCGCGACGCCATCGTCAAGTTCGCCGGGTGCTACCACGGCCACTCGGACGCGCTGCTCGCCGCGGCGGGCTCCGGCGTCGCCACGCAGGGCCTCCCCGGTTCCGCGGGGGTGACCCGGGCTTCGGCGGCCGACACCATCGTCGTGGACTACAACGACGTCGAGGCGCTGACCCGCGTCTTCGACGAGGCGGGTGACCGCATCGCGGCCGTCATCACGGAGGGGGCTCCCGCCAACATGGGAGTGGTGCCCCCGGCGCCCGGCTTCAACGCCGCCATCCGCGAGCTCACCGCCCGGCACGGCTCACTGATGATCCTCGACGAGGTGCTCACCGGCTTCCGGGTGGCGCCGTCTGGATGGCTGGGACATGAGGGCGGCTACGAGCCGGACCTGGTGACCTTCGGCAAGGTGGTGGGCGGCGGCATGCCGCTGGCCGCGCTCGCCGGACCTGCCCGGTGGCTGCAGCTCCTGGCTCCCGTGGGGCCGGTCTACCAGGCGGGCACCCTGTCGGGAAACCCGCTGGCGACGGCGGCAGGCCTCGCCACCCTCAGGCTGGCCGATGCGGGCGTCTACGCGGCTGTGGACCGCAGATCCGCCGAGCTGCAGGCGGCCGTCGCGGAGGCCCTGAGCGCTGCCTCCGTTCCGCACGTGGTGCAGCGCGCCGGCAGCCTGTTCTCGGTGTTCTTCCGCGAGGGGGCCGTCGCGGACTACGAGGAAGCGAAGAAGCAGGACACCGCCGCCTTCGCCCGCTTCTTCCATTCCATGCTGGACCACGGCGTCGCGCTGCCCCCGTCGGCGTTCGAGGCGTGGTTCCTGTCCGCGGCCCACGACGACGAGGCGATGGCGCGCATCGCGGACGCTCTCCCCGCCGCCGCACGCGCCGCCGCCCATTCGTGAGAAGCTAACCCCGTCACTCAGGGAGGGAATCAACGGTGAGACTGCGGTTGGGTACACGAGGATCGGCGCTTGCACTGGCGCGTTCGGAGAAGGTGGCGGCGACGCTGCGAGACGGTGGGCTCGAGGTGGAGATCGTGCCCGTCGCGACGGCGGGTCAGGACACCGTCCACATGCCCGACGGCTACTCGCAGGGCCTCTTCGCCAACGAGTTGCGCGACGCGCTGCGCTCGGGCCAGGTGGACGTGGTGGTCCATTCGGTCAAGGACGTTCCGCTGCGCGAGAAGCCCGAGGACCTCATCTTCCCGGCGGTTCTTCCGCGCGGTGACCACCGGGACGTGCTCTGCACGCGAAGCGGCATCACGCTGGCGGCGCTGCCTCGCCACTCGCGGGTCGGAGTCACGTCGCTTCGGCGCATCGCCCAGCTGCGTGCGCTGAGGCCCGATCTCACCTTCGTCGACGTGGGCGGCTCGCTGGAGGAGCGTCTGCGCCATCTGGAACCCGGCGATCTCGACGCGGTCGTGCTGTCGGCCGCCGGCGTCGAGACGCTGGGGCTCACCGACAGGATCGCCGAGTACCTCCCCATCCTCACGGCGCCCGGGCAGGGCGCAATCGCCCTCGAGTGCCGCAAGGACGACGCGGACATCGTCTCCGCTCTGAAGCTCTTCGACGACATCGAGACCCGCATCATCATCGACGCGGAGCGAGCCGTCCTGACGGGCCTGGGCACCACCTATATGGCGCCGGTGGGCGCTCTGGCGTCGCGGCGCGGCATCCTGTCGTTGAAGGCCGGGGTGTTCTCCATCGATGGCACCAAGCGCAACGTGCTCGAGGTGGGGCTGCCCACCTCCGAGTTCCACGCCGTGCGCACCGGTGAGAATGCCGCCGCCGCGCTCAAGGCCCGCAGGGCGGACCGGTTCTTCTCGCCGGAGGCGCTCGCCTCGGTGAAGCTGTCGGCCGAGCACGACGACGAGTCCCCGTTCATCGAGGTGCCCGGAGACGATCGCATCCGAGTCCTCCTCGCCAGGCAGGAGGGCCGGCTCGCGCAGGCCCTGCGCAAGAACGGGCTCCGGGTGGACTGCGTCTCGCTGCAGGAGGCGAAGCTGATCTCCGCGGACAACATCCTCGCCTGGGCGGACTGGATCGTGCTGCCGTCCGCGCAGACGGTGTGGGCCCTGCGCGAGCGCGGCTGGGACATCCCGGAGGGGAAGCGGGTGGCGGCGATGGGGTCAACCACCCAGCGGGCGGCCGAGGAGAGCGAGATAGATGTGGAGCTCAGCCCGGAGGGCACAGCCAGCTCGCAGAAGCTGGTCGAGATGTTCCCGAAGGCCGAGGGCGAGCAGCGGGCGGTCGTCGTCTGCGCGGACCAGCTCTCGACGAACCTCGAGGTAGGCCTACGCGCCAAGGGTTACACCGTCGAACGCCTCGAGGTCTACACCATGGTGGACGTTGAGGACCTGGATCCGCGGATCAAGCAGATGTGGGACGACGGGGCCTGGCAGGCCGTGCTGCTCAGCCAGCCGTCGTTCGCATCCGCCTATGTGAACCTCCTCGGGCATCGCGACGGCGTGCATGTGCTGGCCTGGGACGAACCCACCGCGCAGGCACTCACCCAGCTCGACGTTCCGGTTCTGGCAACGGCGAAGTCGAAGGACGAGTTCGGTGTCGCGGCGTTGGCCAGGGATCTCGCCAAGCAGAAGTGAGCCCCCTGGGCGGTCGGCCGCGGCGGGCCGCCCAGGATTTTTCAAGTCCCTCCGGATGCGCTATCGTTCTTCGAGTCGCCTCCGGGCGGCACTGGGGCTATGGCGCAGTTGGTAGCGCGCTTCCATGGCATGGAAGAGGCCAGGGGTTCGAATCCCCTTAGCTCCACCGAGAACAGAGAACCCCGCCTCAGGCGGGGTTCTCTTCGTCTCTGCCCTCAGATGTCGTCGGCGGTGTAGCCAGGGAAGAAGTCCTCCTTCAGCTGGGGGTCTGGAAGCCCGGCCTCGCGGAGCGCCTCGCCGAGCGTCTCCACCATCGGCTCAGGTCCGGATACATACACCAGGCACCCCATCAGGTCGGGGACCAGACGGGTCAACACCTCGACGGTGAGCGCCTCGCCCACCACCCGGTGCAGCGTCAACGAGTGGTCCGCCTCCTCCCAGCCGCTCAGCTCGTCCCCGAACGCCACGTCGTCGGATCCGCTCCCGTAGATGAGCGTGGCCTCGAGGGCTTCCCCCTCATGGATGCGTTGCTTGAGGATGCTGTGGAAGGGCGTCACGCCGATGCCTCCGGCCACGAAGACCACAGGCACGTCGGTCTCCTCCCAGGTGAAGTCGCCCTCCGGATCCTGCTTGAGTGCGATCCGGTCTCCGGGCTCCAACCGCGACAACGCCTGCTTGAAGGTGGTGCCCGTGACGCGCGTGGTGATCTGCATGACGCCCTCGTAGGGCGCGGCCGCGTTGGTGAACCAACGCTCAATGCCCTCATCGTCCGGGTCGTCGTGGGGGATCTCCACCTGGACGTACTGCCCGGCCTCCCAGACCAAGGGCTCGTCACTCCGGAAGCGGAAGGTCCAGATGTCTGCAGTCTCGTGGGCCTTCTCGATGAGCGTCAGGGACATGAGCTTCTCCTTCGAAGAGTTCGTCCCGCCCGACGCTACCCCGCGCCCGCCCGGCGCGCGCCGGTTAGCATGTGGCTACCTGCCGCGAGCTGAGGAGAGCCACGTGAAAGCGTCCCTGCGCCCAGGCGTGTCACACACGATGCGCTATCTGGTCCCCGAGAACCGGACGGTTCCGCACCTGCTGCCCGAGTCCGCGGACTTCGCCGCCATGCCGGAGGTGCTGGCCACCGGCTACATGGTTGGCATCATCGAATGGGCCTGCATGGAGGCCCTCCACAGCCATCTCGATGACGGCGAGATCACGCTCGGCACGCATGTCGACCTGTCCCACCAGGCCCCCACCGTGCCCGGTTCGACGGTGGTGATCGACGTCACCGTGACCCGGGTGGATGGCCGCCAGGTCGCCTTCGACGTGCGGGCTCACGATGAGCACGCCGTGATCAGCGCGGGGACCCACGGCCGTGTGGTGGTGAACCGCGAACGGTTCGTGTCGCGGCTCCCGCACCCGCGTCCCTGACCCGGCAACGCCGAAGGGGGTGGGTCCTTTCGGACCCACCCCCTTCATTCGTCAGATCAGGATCAGCCCTCGAGGAGAGCCAGACGATCGGGATCGTTGGCGAAGACCTCGGCGGCGTTGGCCTTGGTCACCACGACGGGGTCGAGCTGGTAGATGTTGACGTCCACCTTGCCGTTGTTGGCGGTGTCCTCGGTGGCGGGGAGGCCCTCGCCCGCCTGGAGCAGCTGGATCAGCTCGACGGTCTTGGCGACGAGCGCATCCGTGGGCTTGGCGACAGTGGAGTACTGCTCACCGGCGGCGATCGAGATGATCGACTCGTTCTCGGCGTCGAGGCCGGTGACGATCGGCAGGTCCATGCCGGCCTGCTTCACCGAGGTGAGGATGGCGCGGGCGATGCCGTCGTTGGGGGAGAGCACGCCGTCGACCGTCTTGTCGGAGTAGTTGCCCGAGAGCAGCGAGTCCATGCGGGCCTGCGCCTTGGCGTTGTCCCAGTCGGGGGTGGCCACCTGGGTGAATTCCTGCTGGCCGGAGACGACCACGAGGGTGCCGTCATCGATCTTCGGCTGCAGGACGCTCATGGCGCCGGTGAAGAAGTTCGGGGCGTTGGGGTCAGCCGGGCCGCCGCCGAACAGCTCGATGTTGTAGGGGCCGGGGCCCGTCGCCTCGAGACCCTCGAGGAGGGACTCGCCCTGCAGCTCGCCGGTCCGGATGGAACCGAACTGGACGACGCCGTCGATGGCGGTTGTGTTCTCGATGAGGCGGTCGTAGCCGATCACCTCGATGCCGGCGTCGGCCGCCTTCTCGAGCACGGAGCCGAGCTGGGTACCGTCGACGGGGCCGACGACGATGACCTCGGCGCCCTGCTCGATCATGGCCTCGATCTGCTGCTGCTGCTGGGGCACCTTGTTGTCAGCGGCCTGGATCAGGGCGGTGAACCCGGCGGCCTCAAGCTGCTCGGCGAACATGACCTCGGCCTCCTTCCAGTTCTGGGTACCGAGCCACGGCAGCGCGATGCCGATGGTGGCATCGGCGGCGAAGCCCTCGCCGCCGGCGCTGGCCGAGGTGGAGGCCTGTCCGGAGGTGGTGGGGTCGGTGGTGCCCTCGCGTCCGCCGCCGCAGGCGGTCAACGCCAGGGAGGTGACGAGGAGGCCGGTGAGGATGCCTGCTGCCTTCAACTTCATGGGTGTTTCCTTTCGGAAGATCCCGACCGGCCGATCCGGTTCGGGGGTGGGCATCGATGCCCGGTCACGTACGCGATTGGGCGCACTGGGGAGGAGAGGCGCCGCTGGAGCGCCGCTCGCGGGGTCTGGGGGTGGACTACTTGGTCTGGGTCGTCGGCATTGTGTCGGCGGCATCCACGGCGGTGCCGGTCTCCACCGGCACGGCCGGCTCGGAGGTGGACGCCGGCTCGCTGCGGAAGTTCCGCATCAGGGTGCCGATCAGGGACGGGCGTCCCTGCTGCTTGTTGTAGACATCGAAGGCGACGGCGGCCAGGAGCACGAGGCCCTTGATCACCTGCGTCTGGTCAGCGCCCACGCCCATCAGCATGAGGCCGCTGTTGAGGACCGCCATCACCAGGCCACCGATCATCGAACCGACGACGGTGCCGATGCCGCCGGAGACCGCGGCCCCACCGATGAAGACGGCCGCGATGGCGTCGAGCTCCCACATGGTGCCGTCGGAGGGGCCGGCGGCGGTGGCGCGGCCCACGAACAGGATGCCGGCGATGGCCGCGAGGAAGCTCATGTTGAGCATGACGAGGAAGTAGGTCTTGGCGGTGTTGACGCCCGAGAGCGCGGCTGCGGCCTTGTTGCCGCCGACGGCGTAGATGTGGCGGCCGAAGCGGGTGCGCTGGGTGAGCACGTGGTAGATGATCACCAGGATCACCAGGATCACGCCGGGGATCGGGAACGAGGTGCCGGGGCGGCCGCTGCCGAACAGCCAGGTGACGTAGCCGATGACGGTGACGATCAGGGCGATCCGCACGACGGTGGCCCACATGGGAGCCTCAACCCCGCGCTCGAGGGCGTGGGCCCTGCGCTTGAACTCGCTCCAGATGAACCACGCTGCCGCGAGGATGCCGAGCAGCAGCGTCGAGTTGTTGAGCCCTGTGAAGGACGGACCCCACTCGGGCAGGTAACCGGCGCCGAAGAACCGGTACTCCTCGGGCACGGGAACCGAGATGGACTGCGACATCCAGATCACCAGGCCGCGGAAGATCATCATGCCCGCCAGGGTGGTGATGAAGCCCGGGATGCCCACCTTCGCCAGCCAGAAGCCGTGCCAGGCGCCGATCAGGATTCCGGCCAGCAGCCCGGCGAGGATACCGGCCCACCAGGGGAAGCCGTACGTGGCTGTGGTCAGGGCGGTCGTCATGCCGACGAATCCGGCCACTGACCCCACCGAGAGGTCGATCTGGCCGATGACGATGACCATCACCATGCCGATGGCCAGGATCAGCACGTAGGCGTTGCCTGAGATGAGGTTCTGGAAGTTCGACGAGGTGAGCATCCGGCCACCGGAGACCACGTCGAAGACGACGGCCAGGAGCACCAGCGCCAGTGCCATCGTGTACTGCTGGAGGTTTCCTCCGAGGACTTGCTTGAGAGCCTTCATGATTGTGTGTTCCCCGTTCAGGTCAGGCCGGCAACGCCGCGGCCGAGGTGCTGGTGGTGGTCATTCGTCGCATCAGCGTTTCCTGGTCGGCGTCCGATGCCGCCAGGTCGCCGGTGATCCGGCCCTCGCAGATGGTGTAGATGCGGTCACAGATGCCGAGCAGTTCCGGCAGCTCAGAGGAGATCACCACAACGCCCTTGCCCGAATCGGCGAGTGCATGGATGAGCTTGTAGATCTCGTACTTGGCGCCGACGTCGATGCCGCGCGTGGGCTCGTCGAGGATCAGCAGCTTCGGATCGGGGTACATCCACTTGGCGAGCACGACCTTCTGCTGGTTGCCGCCGGAAAGGGTGGCCACGCCGACGTCCACGCTGGGCGCCTTGATGCGCAGGTCCTTCCGGTACTTCTCGGCGACGGCGGACTCCTTGCGCGGGTTGAGCAGGAACCGCGTCACGATGTCCTTGAGGTTGGCCGACACGATCGTGGACTTGATGTCGTCGATGAGGTTCAACCCCAACGTCTTGCGGTCCTCGGTCACGTAGGCGATGCCCTGCTCGATGGCCCGCGCGACGGTGTGGGTCTCGATCCGCTGCCCGGCCAGGTGCATCTCGCCGGAGAGCCACCGGCCGTAGGAGCGCCCGAAGATGGAGCGGGCGAGCTCGGTGCGTCCAGCGCCCATCAGCCCCGCGAATCCCACCACCTCGCCGGCGCGGACGGTGAACGCCGCATCCTTGCTGACCAGGCGCCCGGGGATGGACGGGTGTTCGACGTTCCAGCCGGAGACCTCGAACAGCACATCCCCGACGTGCGGGGTGCGCGCGGGATAGCGGTTTTCGATGGATCGGCCCACCATGGCGCGGATGATGCGGTCCTCGTCGACCTCCCCGGCCACGACGTCGTAGGTTTCAACCGTGCGGCCGTCGCGGATGACGGTCACCGCGTCGGAGACCGCGGCGATCTCGTTGAGCTTGTGGGAGATCATGATCTGGGTGATGCCCTTGGCCTTCAGGCCACGCATCAGGTCCAGCAGGTTGCGGGAGTCGTCCTCGTTGAGGGCGGAGGTGGGCTCGTCGAGGATGAGCAGCTTGACGTTCTTGGCCAGGGCCTTGGCGATCTCGATCAGCTGCTGCTGGCCCACGCCGAGTGTCTTGATCGGGGTGTCGGGGTCGATTTCCAGGCCGACGCGGGCCAGCAGGTCAAGCGCCTTGAGCCGGGCGGCCTGCCAGTCGATCAGCATCCCGGAGACCACTTCGGAGCCGAGGAAGAGGTTCTCCGTCACCGACAGCTCTGGGATGAGAGCCAGTTCCTGGTGGATGATGACGATGCCGCGCTCCTCGGAGGCCTTGATGCCGCCGAAACGCACCACCTCGCCCTCAAACTCGATGTCGCCGTCGTAGGTGCCGTGGGGGTAGACGCCCGAGAGCACCTTCATGAGGGTGGACTTGCCCGCCCCGTTCTCCCCGCAGATGGCGTGAATGTCGCCGCGGCGCACATTCATGGTGACGCCGTCGAGGGCCTTGACCCCTGGGAACTCCTTGGTGATGCTGCGCATCGCAAGTATCACGTGACCGTCAACCATGCGTATCCGTGTCTCCTTCGACTCCGGCCTGTGACCATTCGCTGCCACCGTGCCCCGATGGATAGAACGTACGACCGCAGGACCCTTGGCGTCAACTCTTAAAGTCAAGCGTTATCAAAATGTTATCTTGCAATCGATACCACCGGGTGTGACTAGGCCCTTTCGTGGAACCGGGCGTCTCCGTGGCGCTGGGCAGCTTGGGTTTGGGAACAAAACTTAAGGGCGACACTATTCGGGGTACTGCGGTAGCCTTCAAGCGTGAACAGGGTTGTCGGCGCGCCGGGCTCACAGCCTTCGCTGCGCGAGGCCAACAGCGCGCGCATCGTTGAAGCAGTGAAGGCGTACGGGCGCATCACGCAGGTGGAACTGGCCAGCGCCACCGGGTTGTCCGCTGCCACCGTGTCCAACATCGTCAAGCAGCTGCTCGAGCAGGGCGTGGTGGAGACCAGCGCCACCACACGCTCCGGTCGCCGGGCCCAGCTGGTCTCACTCAGGCCCTCGTCCGCCCTGGCCGTGGGCATGCACATCGGCCGGAGGTCCCTGGATCTCGTCCTCGCGGACGCCACACTGGAGGTGGTCGCCTCGACGAGGATGCCCCTGCCGGCAGATCACCGGTCAGACACCACCCTGGACAGGGCGGCGCTGCTGGTGGCCGACCTCGCGGACCAGGTGGGGGCGGACATGGAGCACATCGGGGGAGTGGGCCTGGCGCTGCCCTCCAGCGTGGGTCGCGGTGGCCGCACCGGCGCGTTCCAGCTGCCCGGCTGGGAGGAGCTCGACGTCGACGAGCTGTCCGCCAGGATCCAGCGCAGGGTGCTGGTGGTCAAGGAGGCCGACGCCGGGGCGTTGGCGGAATCGCGGCTCGGCGCCCTGCGCGGCGTCGAGGGCGCTCTCTATGTGCACGCCTCGCACACCACCGAGTCAAGCCTGGTCCTGCGCGGAGTGGTGCATGGTGGATTCAGAGCTGGCGCCGGCGCACTCGGGCATGTACGGGTGGATGCGGCCGGCCAGATTTGCCGCTGCGGAGCGCGGGGCTGCCTCAACACCGTCGTGTCCGGGGAGGCGCTGGCAGAGCTGGTGCGGCTCAGCCATGGACCCATGGATCTACGCTCCATCGTCAAGGCGGCGCGCGACGGTGACCCGGGCTGTCGCCAGGTGGTCGCGGACGCCGGAAGCGTCATCGGAACGGCGCTCGCGGACCTCGCCACCGTCGTCGCGCCGGAACGGATCACCTGGGGCGGCGAGTTGGCGACGGTGGGGGAGGCCTTCGTCGGACCGCTGCGCGACGCGATGCGGAGCCGCCCGTTGCTGCCGCCCGTCGAGGAGCTCCTGGCGGAGCCTGCGTTCCCCGTCGACGGGTGCGCCCGGGGTGCGCTGGTGGCCATTCACGACCTGATCAACGCCGCGCCGGCCGGATCGGTGGAAGGATGACAGGCATGGACGCCCGCCCCCCGCTCCTCGAGCTGCGCTCGGTCAGCAAGCACTTCGGCGGGGTGCTGGCACTGGTGGACGTGGACCTGACGGTGCGGGCCGGCGAAGTGGTTGCGCTCGTCGGAGACAACGCCGCTGGAAAGTCCACCCTGGCACGGATGATCTCCGGGGTCCACCAACCCGACGCGGGGCAGATCCTCCTCGGGGGCATCGAGGTGACCATCGCCTCGGCCCAGGCGGCATTCGCCATGGGTGTCGCGGCGGTGTTCCAGGAGTTCGCGCTCGCCGAGAATCTGGACGTCACCTCGAACATCTTCCTGGGGCGAGAGCTCAGCTTCGGTGGGCTGCTGGATGTCGACCGGATGGACGACCTCGCGCGGTCCTACCTCGCCCAGCTCAACGCCCGCATCCCAGATCTGCGCACTCCGCTCGTGCAGCTCTCGGCCGGCCAGCGGCAGAGCGTCGCCATCGCCCGCACTCTGGTGCGGCAGCCGCGGTTGGTGGTGCTCGACGAGCCGACGGCCTCGCTGTCGGTGGCCCAGACGGCGGAGGTGCTCAGCTACGTCGAACGGCTGCGCGACATGGGGCTGGGGGTCATCCTGATCAGCCACAACCTCTATGACGTGCGGGCCGTCGCAGACCGGATCGAGGTCCTCCGGCATGGGCGCAACAACGGCTCGTTCGACGCCGGGACCGCCAGCTACGAGGAAGTCCTCTCCGCGATCACGGGCGCGACGAGGCGGCGGGTGTCGCGGTGAGGGATGGCAGGGTGGCACGCCCCACCATGAAGGACGTCGCGGCCATTGCCGGCGTGGCCGTCACCACCGTCTCGCGGGTGATCAACCGGGATCCGAAGGTGGCCGAGGAGACTCGGGCACGGGTGTTGGCCGCCATCTCCGAACTCCACTACCAGCCGGACCTTCACGCCGGAAACCTGCGCCGTCGCGGCCGTACCAACACACTCGGGCTCCTGGTGGGCAACGTCGCCAACCCCTTCTCTGCCTCCCTGCATCGCGCCGTCGAGGACGTGGCACGCCCTCACCACGTGGCTGTCTTCGCCTCGAGCCTCGACGACGATTCCACCCGTGAGCGCGAGGCCGTCGAGGCGTTCCTGCGGCGCAGGGTCGACGGTCTCATCCTCACCACCATCGGCCGGGACCACTCCTACCTCGCCCGCGAGATGGACCGAGGGACCCCTGTCGTGTTCGTGGACCGCAGGCCCTCGGGTGTGGTGGCCGACACCGTGCTGTCGGACAACTACGCCGGCGCGAGGGTGGCGGTGGCACACCTCGCCGACCATGGCCATACACGCATCGCATTTCTGGGCGACAGCGAAGAGATCTTCACGGCCCGTGAACGGCGCCGAGGGTACCTCGACGAATGCCGCGACAGAGGGTTGCGGGTGGGACCCGGCCTGGTGGTGGGCGGCCTGGGCGACGAAGTGGCCGCCGCCAGAGCGGTGGCCGGCCTGTTGGCGTCGGCGGATCCGCCCACGGCGTTGTTCACCGCCCAGAACCTCATCACCATCGGCGCCGTCGAGGCGCTGAGCGCCGCGCAGAAGCTTGCGGCGGTGGGGCTGGTGGGATTCGACGACATCCCCATGGCGGCCTACCTGGCGGTGCCTGTGACGGTGGTGGCTCAGGATCCCAGCCTGATCGGACGCACGGCCGCCGAGCTGGTGTTCGGGAGGCTCGACGGGGACACCTCGGAGCCCCGGGAGATCGTGGTTCCCACCACACTCGTGCAGCGTGGCTCCGGAGAGGTGGCGCTCTAGCGTCTACTGGGTCACTTGGCCACGAACGAGGGGAGGAGTCCGTCCATGACCAGCCTCATCCCGAGACCGTGCGCCACGATGACGCCGATTCCAGCGGTGACGGCCACCAGCACGACGGCGAAGCAGAGATAGGCCACCACCCTGGCTGCCGGGTGCGGGACGTGATCAGTGGCGTCCGCGTCACCGCCCACCCCATAGGAGAGCGCACGGATACCGAGGGCGAAGATGGCAGGCAGGCCGGCCCCCAGGAGCAGACCCACCCACAGCACGTTCCAGGCGCCGCCCAGCGCCAGCCACAGGGTGTTCATGCGTTCGTTCCCTCCCGGTCCGGATCCTTGGTGTGGCTGGGCAGTACCCGGTCCGTCACCTGCTCCACCCACTCGTCATTGACGTTGCTGTGGTCCACCATCGAGCGGCGCGACCGGTGGTACATCCAGGCCGATGAAGCGAGCAGGACAAGGAAGACGACGATGGCCCCGGCGAGGCCTCCGA
The DNA here is from genome assembly GCF_055326245.1 of Tessaracoccus luoxuelianae. Taxonomy (NCBI): domain Bacteria; kingdom Bacillati; phylum Actinomycetota; class Actinomycetes; order Propionibacteriales; family Propionibacteriaceae; genus Tessaracoccus; species Tessaracoccus luoxuelianae. The sequence continues at coordinate 172,308 of NZ_JBUZNO010000001.1, read as the reverse complement.
TGGTGTGACCGATCAGCCACATCAGCGCCCCCACCAGCCCCGCCGAGGGCAGCGTGATCAGCCAGGCGATCCCCATCCGGCCGGCGATCCGCCAGTTGACGGTGGCGCCCTTCTTGCCGATGCCGGTGCCGAGTATGGATCCGGTGGCGACGTGCGTGGTGGACAGGGCGAAGCCGAGATGACTGGAGACGAGGATGACCGCCGCCGACGAGGACTCCGCCGCCATGCCCTGGGGTGACTCGATCTCCACCAGGCCCTTTCCCAGGGTGCGGATGATCCGCCAGCCGCCCAGGTAGGTGCCCAGCGCGATGGCGAGCGCACAGCTCAGCTTCACCCAGAAGGGCACTGCCTCCAGATCCGTCCAGGTCCCGGTGGCGATGAGTGCCAGGGTGATGACGCCCATCGTCTTCTGGGCGTCGTTGGTGCCGTGGGCGAGAGAGACCAGGGACGCGGAGCCGATCTGGCCCCAGCGGAAGCCGGACTCGCGGTACTTCGCAGCCACGCCGCGCGTGATCCTGAACACCAACCAGGTGCCGACAGTGGCCACGATCACCGCGACCACCGGCGACATCAGGGCCGGCAACACCACCTTGCCGATCACCCCGTCGAGCTTGGTCCCGTCCCCGGTCCACTTGACCCCCTGGACGCCTAGTCCGGCCATGGTGGCACCGACGAGGCCACCGAACAGGGCGTGTGAGGAACTCGAGGGAAGGCTGAATAGCCAGGTGAGGAGGTTCCACACGATGGCGCCGACGAGGCCTGAGAGGATGATCAGAAGGAGAGCTAGGCCCCCGTCGGCGATGAGCTCCGGCCTGGGTGCGCCGGTCTTGTCCTGGATGTTGACCACAGCGTTGGTGACCGTCAGTGCAACCTCGACCGAGAGGAATGCGCCCACCAGGTTCAGGACGGCCGACAGGGCGACGGCCGTTTTCGGCTTGAGGGCACCGGTTGCGATCGAGGTGGCCATGGCGTTTCCCGTGTCATGGAAACCATTGGTGAAGTCGAAGACCAGAGCGGTCACGACGACGAGCGTTAACACGATTAACTCGGGTGGCACGTGCCCAGTCTGCTACGCCGCGGCTCCTCCCGCGCAATCGGGGCATGTAAGCGAGCCTGAGGTTCATTTTCGACGCCTCCAGATGAACCTCAGGTGAATTCCCGGGGCCGCATGGCTGAATCTCTTCGTCGGTGGCCCGTCGTAGCATGACGCCCATGCCCAGACGCGCCCAACCCTCTTCCCGGCTCCGTGTGGCCGGCATCGAAACCACGGTGACGTACAAGCCCATCAAGACAATCCGGGTGCGGGTCCTTCCCCCGGACGCCCGGGTGGCCGTCTCAGCGCCCGTGGGGGTGTCGGAGGAGGCCGTTGAGGACTTCGTGCGGCGGCACAGCGCATGGATCGTCGACGCGCAGGCACGGGTCAGGATGGCCGCGCCGGTGGCCGAGCCGCTTGTCGATGGCGGACGGGCCCGGGTCTGGGGGAGGTGGCATGAGCTGCGGACCGTGCCCGGGGTCACAGCCGGGGCCACGCTTGAGGCGGGAAGTGTTCTGCTCGGAGGGTCGGACGAGGAGGCCCGACGGCGCGGCCTCGAAGGGCTGTACCGGCGCGAGCTCGAGGCGGCGCTTCCAGGGCTCCGAGCCGAGTGGGAACCAAGGGTGGGCAGGTCCCCCTCGCTCATCCGTCTGCGGAGGATGACCACCAGATGGGGCACCTGCAACACGCGCAGCGCCGCGATCACCCTCAACGTCGCCCTCGCGGAGCATCCGCCGTCAGCGCTCGAGTATGTGCTGGTACACGAACTCGTCCACCTCCACGAGCGCGGACATGGGCCCGGGTTCGTCGCCTGGATGGACCGTCTCATCCCCGACTGGAGAGTCCGGCGGCGGTCGCTCCACGGCCGCGCTTGACCGGACAGGGAGTGCAACCGGAGCACCGGTCCCATGCGTAGGGAGGGTATGGATCGAGGAAAGGACCACCATGACCCGCTGCGCCCCTGAGGGTGTCATGTCCAGGCGTGACCTGGGGGGAGACTATGCTACCCGTGACGTGTTCGATCTTCCCCCTGCGAGGTGCACCGTGTTCAGCCCATCTGGCGCCCGGCGGGTCGCCGTCGGCATGATCGCCGCCGTGGCCCTGCTGTTGGCCGGTTGCGCACCCGGGGCGGTCTCTCCGGACGCCACACCACTCCCGGCGCCGAGCAGCCCCGTGGCCGAGCCCGTCCCGGCAACCCCGTCGGCGCCGGCACCCAGCCCGTCATTCTCGCCGGATCCGGTGCCCTCCATCACTGAACCGCCCACGCAGGAGACGGCCCCCCCGGCACCCCCGCCGCCCCCGGCACTGCTTGAGCTCAGCGACGAGGGCGACGATGTGCGTGACCTGCAGCACCGCCTTCTGCAGCTTGACTGGTTCTCCGGCAAGATCACGGGGGTCTACGCCGAGGACACCAGGCTCGCCATCGAGGGTTTCCAGGCCAAGCGCGGCATCCCCGTGACCGGTGCGGTGGATCAGGTGACGCTGGACAGACTTCATTCCATGACGCGCGAACCCACCCGGGACGAGATGTACAACGTGCTGACCCCCGGCCCCGCGATCTACGCCCAAGGCAGCAAGGGTGACGGCGTCAAGGACCTGCAGGCCAGGCTGAAGCAGATCGGCTGGTACTCGCCCAAGATCGACGGCATCTTCGGCGCGCAGACCCTGGAGGCGGTGAAGGGCTTCCAGGCCAAGCGCCAGATCCCCGTTACTGGGGAAGTGGATCAGCGCACCAAGGACCGGTTGTACGGCATGACCCGCAAGCCCACCGCGGACGAACTCAACAACGTGGTCCGCGCTGCAACGCCTTCGACGATGACGCTGGACGATCGCTGCCTGACCGGGCGCGTCATCTGCATCTCCAAGGCGCAGCGCCGCCTGGCGTGGGTGATCGACGGAACCATCGTCGACACCATGTCCGTGCGCTTCGGGTCAGAGCTGACTCCCACCCGCAACGGCGTCTTCTCGGTCTACTGGAAGTCGAAGAACCACGTCTCCAGCCTCTACGACACACCCATGCCCTACGCCCTGTTCTTCAGCGGCGGCCAGGCGGTCCACTACTCGGCGGACTTCGCGCGCAACGGCTACAACGGAGCCTCGCACGGTTGTGTCAACGTCCGGGACAAGTCAGCCGTGGCGGCGCTGTTCGACGCCGCCCGCGTCGGTGACAAGGTGGTTGTCTACGCATGAGGGTAGCGACCGGGGTCGATGCGGAGCAGGACCGCGGTCGCACCCCGGCCTTCCTATGGGCCTGTAGTCTTCCAGCCACGATCGACTGAGAGGCCGCGCACGTGATCTGGCTAGCCATCGGGATGCAGGTTGTGTCCTCCTTCTTGTTCGCCAGCGGTGCCGTCCTGCAGAGCCTGGGGGTCAAGTCCACCTTCGATCCGTCGGGAACCGCGTCGTCGAACACGCTCACGTTCGCTGGGCTGCTGCGGTTGTTCAAGATCCGGAAGTGGCTGCTCGGGCTCCTGTTCGTCTTCTCCGGGGCGGCCATCCACCTGGTGGCGCTGTCATTCGCACCCGTGGCTGTAGTACAGCCGGTGGGGATCCTGGCCGTGCCGTGGTCCGTGCTGCTCGCAGCCCGTATCCACAAGCACAAGCTGAGCCACAAGATGTGGATCGCTGTGGGCATCACTGTGGCCGGCGTCGTCGGCTTCACGGTCTTCTCGTCGCTATTCGCCACCGGCGTCAAGCAGGTCGAGTTCGCCCCCATGTTCATCGCCTTCCTCGTGGTGTGCGCCATCTGCGGTGTGCTGTCCTACTTCGCGACAAAAGCGGCCCCGTGGGCGAAGGCCATGATGTGGTCCTCGGTTGGCGCCACCTTCTACGGCCTCGCCTCCGGGTTCATGAAGGCGGCGATGGATCTGGTCCTCAAGCACGGCCAGTCCTTCGCTGGTTTCGAAGTCGTCGCGACGGTGGCGATGATGCTGGCCTGCTACGGACTCGGGGTGTGGATGATCCAGCAGGGCTATGCATCCGGGCCCGCGGAGATCACCGTGGGCACCATGACGACGGTGGACCCGTTCGTCGCCGTCCTCTTCGGGCTCATCGTGCTGGGAGAGGGCATCGGCATGGGCGTAGGCCCAGCCGTGGGAATGGCCGTCACGGGAGCCATCGCGGTCTACGGCGTGCTGCTGCTGTCCAAGGATCACCCGGACGCCATCGAGGAGCGGCGCGTGTTGGCCGAGGCCAGCGAGAACGCGCCCGCCTCGGACCCACCCATGAGCTAGCCCGACTACCGGATCGCTCCCTGAGGAGGGCCGCCCGCGCAGCGGCGTGGCCTGTCTCGAAGGGTCGTGACTTACCACCCTCACGCAGTTAGGTCATCAGGTGCGGTGAGCCGTGAGTCGATGCCAGGGCGGCCGTTGTCCATGGTCTCGATGTTTCGGCCAGCCGGGTCGGTGGTCGGGTGGTTGAGGCCGCCCGGGCATCGTCTCCCGTCTCCCCACGCTCGTCGGCTTGTGGCGTTGTCAGGTCCCGGTGCGGGCCGGCGGGGCGGCGTTGGGGGTGGGTCTGCTTGGGCGGGATGCCGGTTGGGTGGTCGTCGGGTTGGGCACCGCTGCGCAGTGCCGCCCTGCCGTCCCCCACCCTTGCTGTCGGGTGCGGGTTTTCGACCCCTCGAACGTCCTGCAGTCGCGTCGCGACGCGGGATCCCCTACCCGGCCGCTATCGGCAGGGCGTTGAGCGCCACGCGGCCCGACGGCGTGGCCAGCACGATGGTGGAATCCGCATTCGGCATGACGAAGAACACGTCGGCCTCGTACGGCACGCCGGCGCGGACGGTGAATGGGGAGGGATCCACCGGGTCGAACGCCTCGCGTGACTCGTTGGTGAAGGAGAAGAGCCCGAACTGGTACTCGCCCTCCTCCACCTCGACGCGGATCTTCAACGCCAACCCATCGTCGGTCCACTCGTGGCTCACGATCTCGAAGATCCCGTCGCCGTTGCCCTCGAAGGGAATGAAGTTGCCGGATCGGGTGGGCGACGGCTCAGCCGCGACGGAGGGGGTGGGGGAGGCCTCCGGGGCCGCAGCCGGATCTCCGCCGAGGAACTGCATGCCCATGATGAGAGCCCCGATGAGGACGATCACGCCCACGACGATCCACAGTGTGGGACCGGGCGTGCGGGGCGGACGGACAGTGTCGGGGTCTGGGGGCGGCGCCGGTGGCTGACCGAACGGCTGGCGCGGATCGCGGCCCTGCACGTCGTGGAACTGTGTGGGGCGGTAGCCAGGATCCTGGTGGGACCACGGCGAGTTGTCCCGTCCCTCGCCCGGCGGCGGCCACTGCTGGTTGCTCATAGTGCTGCCAGCGTACCCAGAGCGGTTGTCCACAGTTCCGCTGACAGGTGGGAAACAACCCAGCGTCTTCCCGAGTAATGGACAATGAGCAGCACACCAGTTCTCCGCGGCACCACGCGTGCCGATCTTCTCGCCATGCCCGCCGTCCTGCTGGGCTTCCACCCCACTGACTCCTGCGTCATCCTGGCGTTGAGCGGCAAGTCCGTCGCCTTCTGCGCCCGCCTGGATCTCGACTGGTTCGTCTACCACTTCGACGACGTGGCGGATCAGATCATCAACGCCTCCTCCCAGGTGGAGGACTGCCGGTTCGTGCTGATCGGCTTCGGTGAGCCGGACGAGGCGGGTCTCGCCGTCACTGAGCTGGCATCAGTGGTGGGGGAGTCGCGGGTTATCGACGCCATGGTGACCAACGGGCAGACCACGTGGGTGCTGGACGCGGACCTGCAGGTGCACGAGATCGAGTGCCACACCAGCGCGCTCGAGGCGCAGGCCGTCTATGAAGGAGTCAGGATCTGCGCGGACCGGGAGGAAGCTGTGGCACCCGTCGAGCAGCACGTCCCGCTGCCGGATGCGGAGGTGGCGGCGGCGCAGACCCTGGTCCGCGCCTTGTCCCCGGAGGATGCGATGGACCTCCTTGCGGACCTGGCGGAGTCCGAGGAACGGCTCACCCCCACCGAGGCCTGCACCCTGGCTGTCCTGTTGGGAGACGAAGACCGGCTCGGCGCCTTGCTCACCCGCCTCAGCATCACGAACGCGGATGCCGTGTGGCCCAATCTGGTGGCGGCCCGTCGTGTCGCGCCCGAGGACGTGCAGGCGAACGTGATCTCGCTCCTGGGGATGGCGTCCTGGCTGAGCGGCCGGGGCGCTGCCCAGACTTCATGCCTTGAGCAGCTGGCGAGGTCAGATCCCCGGCATGCGGTGGCGAGCCTACTCAGGCGTCTCCACCAGTGCGGGATCCCGCCGCGTCGCTGGGACGAATGACCCCTCGGGGGCGCCGGCCCCCCGGGCGTGCCGTAGGGTTCTGCCATGCGTTTCGTCGTGTGTGGAGAAGCCCTGATCGATCTGATGCCGGAGGAGATGATCTCGCCGGCGGAGAGCCGTTGGATCGCCAGATCGGGTGGAGGTCCGTTCAATACAGCTGCCGCCCTCGCGCGCCTCGGCAAGGACACCAGATTCCTTGGTCGGCTGAGCACTGATGCGTTGGGGCGCCAGTTGCGCAGCCACCTCGAGCACGCGGGCGTGGACCTCGGGTTGGCCGTCCCCACGGAGGACCCCACCTCGCTCGCGGTCGTGTCCCTCGACGAGCAGGGCCGGGCCAGCTACCACTTCCACTTCGCGGGCACGTCCGCATTCAGCTGGAGGGCAGGCGAGCTGCCGGAGTTGGAGCACTCGGACTGGCTGCACTTCGGCTCCATCGGCGCCGTCATCGGCAGCGGCGCGAAGCACATCCTGGACTTCGTTCGCAGCACCGACGCCGCGGTGAGCTTCGATATCAACGTTCGGCCGTCCACCCTGCCGGACAGGGCAGAGTACTTCGGTCTCGTCTCAGACCTTCTGTCGGCCGTCGGCAAGAACGGTGGCATCGCCAAGGCCTCGGACGAGGACATCGCGTGGCTCGTCGACGACGATTCGGATCCCTTGGGCTACGCGGAGGGATGGGTAGGGGAGTACGGGCTGTCGATGTTCATCGTCACGCTCGGCGCTGACGGCGTGGTGGCCGTCAAGCCGGACGGTCGCCGCATCCGCACACCTGGGCGTCGCATCGACGTGGTGGACACGGTGGGCGCCGGTGACACGTTCATGGCCGGCTTCCTGTCGGCCTACGCCGATGACCCGGGAGATGTGGAGGCGGCGCTGGCGCGCGGCGTTGCCGCGGCCGCGATCGTGTGCACCCGGAAGGGTGCCCAGCCGCCCACCGCCGCCGAAGTGGACGCCCTTCTCACCTGAGGCAGCCACGATGCCTGGGCGCACGGTGGGTCCGGCTCAGGGCGGACGGGTATATTGAGCCACCGTGCCGCCAGGCGCAGTAGATGCCGATTGCAGGAGATGGTCGTGAGCCAAGAGGTGGGTCAGTACGACAGGGTCCAAGCCCAAGAGAAGTGGCAGGCCTTCTGGGAGGAGAACGGAACCTTCACCCCCCTCGACGACGGCAGCCGAGAGCGCCGCTACGTGCTGGACATGTTTCCTTATCCATCCGGTGACCTGCACATGGGACACGCCGAGGCGTACGCGATGGCAGACGTGCTGGCCCGCTACTGGCGCCTCAAGGGTTTTGACGTCATGCACCCGATCGGCTGGGACTCCTTCGGCCTGCCCGCCGAGAACGCCGCGATCAAAGCTGATGCCCATCCGGCCACCTGGACCTACAACAACATCGAGACCCAGGCCCGCTCCTTCAAACGCTACGGGCTCAGTTTCGACTGGTCCCGCCGGCTGCACACCTCGGACGAGGACTACTACAAGTGGACACAGTGGCTGTTCGCCCGCTTCTACGAGCGGGGACTGGCCTACCGGAAGGACTCGTTCGTCAACTGGTGCCCGACGGACCAGACTGTGCTGGCCAACGAGCAGGTTGTCGACGGCAGGTGCGAGCGCTGCAAGACGGAAGTCACCAAGCGCAAGCTGAACCAGTGGTATTTCAAGACCACGGCCTACGCGCAGCAGTTGCTCGACGATATGGCGCAGCTTGAGGGGGGCTGGCCGGATCACGTCCTGGCTATGCAGCGCAACTGGATCGGACGATCCGAGGGCGCGCACGTCCGGTTCATCGTCGAGGGGCGCGCGGAGCCCATCACGGTTTTCACCACGCGCCCCGACACCCTGTTCGGTGCCACCTTCATGGTGGTGGCGCCCGATGCGCCCCTCGCGGCCGATCTGGTCACCGACACCCAACGGGAGACCTTTGAGGCCTACCTGGAGAAGGTCAAGCGGGAGACCGAGATCGAGCGGCAGTCCACCGAGCGAGCCAAGACGGGTGTCTGGCTGGGGTGCCACGCCGTCAACCCCGTCAACGGCGAGCAGATTCCGATCTGGGCCGCCGACTATGTCCTGGCCGACTACGGCACAGGCGCCATCATGGCCGTGCCGGCGCACGACCAGCGGGACCTGGACTTCGCCCGGCAGTACGGGCTCCCGGTGCGCACCGTCATCGACGTCGACGGCACCGATCCGGCCCTCACCGGGGTCTCCACCAGCGGCGACGGCGCCTACATCAACTCGGGCACGTTGGACGGTCTGACGGACAAGGCCTCCGGCGTGGCGCGGATCATCGCGCAACTGGAGGCCGACGGTCTCGGCACGGGCACGGTGCAGTTCCGGCTCCGTGACTGGCTCCTGTCCCGCCAACGGTTCTGGGGCTGCCCCATCCCCGTGGTGCACTGTCCGTCGTGCGGGGAAGTGCCCGTCCCCGACGACCAGCTGCCGGTCCGCCTGCCGGACCTGCGGGGCGCCGCATTGGCGCCCAAGGGCACCTCCCCGCTGGCCTCGGCCACCGAATGGGTGTCCACGGAGTGCCCCCGCTGCGGCGGACCGGGACAGCGCGACACAGACACGATGGACACCTTCGTCGACTCATCGTGGTACTTCTTCCGCTACTGCTCCCCGGGCTACGACAAGGGCCCCTTCAACCCCGACGACGTTCGCCGCTGGATGCCGGTCGCGCAGTACGTCGGCGGCGTCGAACACGCGATCCTGCACCTGCTCTACATGCGCTTCTTCACCAAGGTGCTGCGCGACATGGGGTTGGTGGACTTCGACGAGCCGATGCTTCGCCTGCTCAATCAGGGCCAGGTCATCAACCAGGGCAAGGCGATGAGCAAGTCGCTGGGCAACGGCGTAGATCTCGGCAAGCAGATCGACGAGTTCGGTGTGGACGCTGTGCGCCTCACCATGGTGTTCGCGGGGCCCCCCGAGGACGACATCGACTGGGCTGACCTGTCTCCGGCCTCGAGCCTGAAGTTCCTGCAGCGTGCGCACCGCATCGCCGCAGACGTCGCCTCGGATCGTCGCGTCGATTTCGCGCTCGGCGACCCCGCGCTGCGCAAGGCGGTCCACAAGGCCATCACCGAGGTGTCGATGCTCCTGGAGTCCGGCCGGTTCAACGTGGCCGTGGCGCGCACCATGGAAGTGGTCAACGCCACCCGTAAAGCGATCGACGGAGCCCCTGGACCCGCAGACCCCGCCGTGCGCGAGGCCGCGGAGTTCGTGGCTCAATCGCTCAGCGTCGTCGCGCCCTACGTGGCGGAGGAAATGTGGGAGCTGCTGGGCCACGCGCCCTCCGTGGCCACCAGCACCTGGCCGACGGCGGACCCGAGCCTCACCGTCGACGACACGGTCACCATGGTGGTGCAGATCCAGGGCAAGATCCGCGCCAAGCTCGAGGTGCCCGCAGATATCACCGAGCAGGACGCGCTCGCGGCGGCGCTGGCGGACCCGGGCGTCCAGAGGTCCCTGGACGGCCGGGAGATCGCCAAGGTGATCCCCAGGCTCCCGAAGATGCTCAGCCTAGTCCCGCGCTGAGTTCTCCACAGGCGTGCACCCGGCCGAGAAACCGGCGGCTCCACGTGCGAACAAGGGGATATGGAGCCCCGAGACGCCGAAGAGTTGGCCAGGGCCCGGCTGGCCTACGTCAGTGCGGGTCGGCCCGCGCTGTGCGGGCCGCGACGCGCGGCAGCAGAGCCCGTTCCAGAGCCCGTCGGCCCGCCCGCCCCACCGCCTCCGACGCCTGCGCCCCGGTCGACCGGGCTGCCGCCCCGACGCACCATCACCCTCAAGCATCTGTGGGTGGTGGCCATCCTGCTGTTGTGCGGAGTGGGAGTCGCCGTCGCGGCCTTGGCTCGGTCATCGGCCACCGAGGTGCCTCTCCCTTCCGTGTCGGTGGTCTCTTCCCCAGCGGCGCCGGTACCGAGCCCCAGCCCCACGCCCATGGTGCGCGTCCACGTGGCCGGGGCGGTGCTTCACCCGGGGGTCATCACGCTTCCTGAGGGCTCGATCGTCCAGGATGCGATCGAGGCGGCCGGCGGGCTCTCACCAGATGCGGATCCGGCGCAGCTGAATCTGGCTGCGCCGGTGAGCGAGGGGATGCAGGTGATCATCGGAACCTCCGGGGATCCCCAGGGCGAGCTCAACGGGGCCTCCGGCGCCATCGCGGGCGGAGGATCCCCAGGGGCTGTCGACCTCAACAGCGCGACGGTGGCCGAACTGGAGACCCTCCCCGGGGTGGGTCCAGTGATGGCGGGCGCCATCGTGGCGTGGAGGGAGGAGAACGGCCGATTCACGGCCGTCGAGGAGTTGCAGGAGGTCAGCGGGATCGGGCCTAAGACCTTCGAGAAGCTGAAACTGCTGGTCCGGGTCTAGCGCGAACGTGGTGCGCGCCAAGCGACAGCTCCCGCGCCCTCCTCTCCCGATGGTTCGCATCCATAGACGACACGTCCAGAAGCGTCCGACCCGTCTCAGGTCGGGGCGCCCCAGCACCGCCGTTATCCACAACTGGTCGGCGCGGAGGGAAATGGCGTCAGGTCCTACCGAGAGTGGGTCATGCAGGTCGGGAATGAGGGTGGGCAGCCACGGGCCGCTGGCCATGACTGGCGGTTGGTTCCGCTGGCGGCGGCGGCCTGGAGTGCCTCCTGGATCGCCACCACCGGCTGGCGTCCGGATCCTGGGCCGCTGCTGGCCATGGTTGTGGGGCTCGGACTGATTGCCCTTGTGGCGGCACGACTGGGCCGGATGTGGACCTGCGTGGTGGTCGTGGTCTTCACCGTCACCGGACTGACCTCCGGGGTGCAGGCTTGGCAGCGACACAGCTCTCCCGTCGCGGCCTTCGCCGAAGCCGGTGCCGTGGGCACGGTGAGAATCCGGATCCTCGCCGAACCCCAGCAGACCGCAGAGGCCGTCGTGGCCAGGGCCCGGCTGGTCTGGGTGGAGGCCCGTGGCCGCCGCGTCGAGGCCGCCGTGCCCGTCGTCGTCCTTGCCTCTGGACGCAACGGCACCGCGTTGGTGGAGTCGGTGCCGGGGGCGGAGTATCTCGCCCGGGTGCGGATGGGCGAGCCTCGCCCGGATGATTCTGCCGTCGCGGTGCTGAGCCTCCGCGAGCTCCTGGACATGGTGCGGGCTCCCCACCTGTTCGATGCGGGGGCCACGGCCATGCGCCACGGACTCCGAGAGGCTGTCGCCCAGTCGCCGCCGCGGCAGGCCGCACTGGTGCCCTCGCTCGTGGTTGGCGACACCTCGGGCGTGGACGACGAGATGCGAGACCAGTTCCAGGTCACGGGCCTGACCCATCTGATGGCGGTGTCCGGAGCCAACCTCACCCTGATGCTGGGGGTCGTGCTCGCCGCCGTCAGAGCGGTCGGGCTTCGTGGCTGGTGGGTGCGCGCGGCCGCGGTGGGAGGGGTGGCGGCGTTCGTGCTCGTGTGCGGGCAGGAGCCATCGGTGCTCCGCGCCACAGCGATGGGCCTGGTGGCATTGGCCGCCGTCGGCGTCGGGACCGGGGGGCGCAGCATGCGCGCCCTGAGCGTGGCAATCCTGGCGCTGACCTGGCTTGACCCGTGGCTGGCCAGATCAGCAGGTTTCGCGCTGTCGGTGACTGCCTGCGCGGGCATTGTGTTGCTGGGGCCGAGCCTGGTCCGGGCACTGACGAGGTGGGCGCCGCGGTGGGCAGCAGAGGCCATCGCAGTGCCGATGGCGGCCCAGCTCGCCACGCAGCCCATTGTCACCGGAATCAGCGATCAGGTCTCCATGGTGGGAGTGATCACCAATGCCCTGGCCGGGCCGTTCGTCGGCCCCACCACCGTGCTTGGGCTGGCGGCGGCCCTCTTGTGCTGGGCTCCCGCACTGGCAGCCGGTCCTGGTTGGCTGGCCGGGTGGTGCGCGCAACCCATCCTGTGGCTCGCAGAGGGCGGTGCCGCGCTTCCTTCCGCCGCCTGGGACTGGGAGGCGTCTGCCGCTGGGATGCTGGTGGTGATGGTGGCCGTGGCTGCGCTGGCGATGCTTCTGCCGAGCCTGCTCCGGACGCCTCTGGGGGCGGCGTCGGTCGTGATGGTGCTGCTCGTCTCCTGCCTGGTGCGGCCCACTCCGCCGGGGTGGCCCGGTGACTGGGGGGTCGTCTTCTGCGACGTGGGGCAGGGTGACGCGACGGTCTTCGCGGCTCAGACCGGCGCCGTCGTCCTCGTCGACGCTGGTCCGGACGCTGGCCCCACCGTGGGCTGCCTGTCCGCTCTCGGGGTAGGGGCAGTGCCGTTGCTGGTCCTCACGCACTGGCATGCGGACCACACGGGTGGAGCGGAGGAGGTGATCCGCCGATACCGGCCAGGACTGATACTCACCCGTGCAGGGCGGCAGCCGGCATGGCTGCTGTCAGCCGCCCGGGAGGCGGGTGCCGAGGTCCGCTCCGCGCGGGCAGGGGAGCAGCTGTCTGTGGGGGACGTGGTGTGGCGCACCGCCTCAGCCTGGGAGCAGGCAGGGGGATTGGAGCCCGAGGCGGAGGGGGAGGGATCACCCGAGAACGACGCCTCCGTGGTGGGGACGGTCGAGGTGCGTGGGCTCCGGGTACTGGTGGCAGGGGACGTTGAACCCGCTGGCCAGTCCGTGGCCTTGCGCAGCGCCGCCGCCCACGGCGTCGGGCTCGAGGTCCACGTGCTGAAGCTTCCCCACCATGGCTCATCCCGTCAGGAGCCGCGGTTCTTCGCCGCGACCGGTGCCGCACTGGCCGTCGCGTCGTCGGGTCTCGACAACGACTACGGCCACCCTGCGCAGAGCACCCTGCGCCTAGCCGCCGAGCATGGGATGGAGGTGGCCCGGACGGACCAGGACGGCTCCGTCGCCGTGGGACTGCAGGGCGCCACTCTTGTGGTGAGGCGGTGGCGTGGCGCCACGACGTGACCCGTGGGGTCGACACCGGAGGCGCATCGTCGTGGACCACTGGCATGCTAGGGCTGTGACTTCTACGGCGTGGGGTACGGCCCTGCTCATCACGGGCCCCGAGGCGCTTCTCGCGCACAGGCTCGTCGCGGAGACCAAGGCCCGCGCGCTTGCCGCGCATCCAGAGGCGGACGTCAACGAGATCTCGGCCGAAGAGCTGGAGGACTCGATGCTGTCCGAGGTGGTCGGCGGCTCGCTGTTCTCCTCCCACATCGTCGCCGTCATTGAGGACGTCGGCGGCTGTCCGCCCTCGGTCGTGGATCAGCTGGTGGCGGTGGCGAGCAATCCGCCCGAGGATTTGTGTCTCATCCTGGTTCACCCAGGGGGCATGAAGGGCAAGGGGCTCATCGACAAGCTCAAGAAGGCCAAGGTCCGCACGGAGACCGTCGCTGCCGTCAAACCATTTGAGCTCCCGAGGTTCGTCGGCGACGAGGCACGTCGACGCGGGGTGAGGATCGGACCGGACGCGGCGGGGGAGCTGGTGGCCGCCGTCGGCCACGACCTGCGCAGCCTCGCCGCAGCCGTGGAGCAGCTCGCCTCGGACGGGGACAGCGGCGAGATCGACGCCGCGTTGGTGAAGCGTTACTTCGCGGGACGGGCGGAGGTCACAAGCTTCGCCGTGGCGGACGCCGTTCTTGCCGGCAACCCGAGCCTCGCTCTGGAGCGCCTGAGGTGGGCGTTGAGCACAGGTGCGGCACCGGTGCTGATCACCAGCGCGCTCGCGGGCGCACTGCGCGGAATGGGCAAGTACCTGGAGGCCCAGGGTCTGCGCATGTCAGAGGGAGACCTGGCCCGTCAGCTGGGCATTCCCCCGTGGAAGCTCAAGGACTACGCGAAGCACTCACGCCTCTGGCAGGCCGGTGGCGTGGCCGATGCCATCCGCCTCGTGGCCCGCGCCGATGGTGAGGTCAAAGGAGCCGCCACCAACGCGGACTTCGCCCTCGAGCGCATGGTGCTGGGAGTGCTGCGACTCCGGCGTCACTGACACAGGGGACGCAAAACAGCGCCTTGACGACCGACGGTCAAGACGCTGAAGCGGGTGACGCGGGGTGCGTCAGAGGGAGGCGACGGCCAACGAGATGGCCGACTTGCGGTTCGCGGCCTGGTTCGAATGGATGACGCCCTTGCTGACTGCGCGATCAAGAGCGCGGTTCGCGACCTTGGCGAGCTCAGCGGCCTTCTCGGCGTCGCCTTCGGTGGCGGCCGTGCGGAAGGCGCGGACGTGCGTGCGCAGGGCCGACTTGACGGCCTTGTTGCGCTGACGCGCGATCTCGTTGGTCTTGTTGCGCTTCTTCTGGGACTTGATGTTCGCCACTGGGCAAGCCTCTTTACGGGTGATAATGGTTTCGGTCATGCGTGGGACACGCGACGGTCAAGGTTACCTGAGGCGCTGGCGGCTAGCAAAATCGCCGCCAGCCAGGTGGGTTTAGCCCCATCGCCGGATCCGTGAGATTATGGCCTGTCCCCATGTTCATCGACGAGGAGATGCATGCCCGCTCCGCGCCCCGGCAAGACCGACCCGGCGATTATCCGCAACTTCTCCATCATCGCGCACATCGACCATGGCAAGTCCACCCTGGCGGATCGCATGCTGCAGTTGACGGGCGTCGTCGAAGGCAGGCAGATGCGTGCGCAGTACCTGGACCGGATGGACATCGAACGCGAACGCGGCATCACCATCAAGTCCCAGGCCGTGCGGATGCCGTGGGTCAGGGACGGCGTCACCCACGTCCTCAACATGATCGACACGCCGGGACACGTCGACTTCACCTACGAGGTCTCCCGGTCCCTCCAGGCCTGTGAGGGCGCCATCCTGCTGGTGGACGCCGCGCAGGGCATCGAAGCCCAGACCCTGGCCAACCTCTACCTGGCGCTCGAGGCGAACCTGCACGTCATTCCCGTTCTCAACAAGATCGATCTGCCGGGCGCCAATCCGGAGAAGTACGCCGCCGAACTCGCCGGGATCATCGGCTGCGATCCCGACGAGGTCCTCCGGGTATCAGGGAAGACGGGCGAGGGCGTGTCGCTGCTCCTGGACGCCGTCGTCGAACAGGTTCCCGCCCCGCAGGGTGATCCGGACGCCCCGGCACGTGCCCTCATCTTCGATTCGGTCTACGACACCTACCGTGGCGTGGTCACCTACGTCCGCGTGATCGACGGCGAACTGAGCCACCGCGAACGCATCCGGATGATGTCCACCCAGGCCACCCACGACCTCCTGGAGGTGGGTGTCATCGCCCCCGACCCGGTCAAAACCGATGCCATCGGCGTGGGGGAGGTCGGCTACCTCATCACAGGCGTCAAGGATGTGCGCCAATCCCGCGTGGGTGACACCGTCACCCTCGACACCCGTCCCGCCTCCTCGGCTCTCGCGGGCTACCGCCACCCCAACCCCATGGTGTACGCAGGGCTGTATCCGATCGACGGCGACGACTTCAACGTCCTGCGCGAGGCACTGGAGAAGCTCCAGCTCAACGACGCCGCGCTCACCTACGAGCCCGAAAGCTCCAGCGCCCTCGGATTCGGGTTCCGCATCGGGTTCCTCGGCCTCCTCCACATGGAGATCGTCCGCGAACGCCTAGAGCGCGAGTTCAACCTCGACCTGATCTCGACGGCCCCCAACGTGGTCTACCGGGTGGTGATGGAGGACGGCTCCGAGCACACCGTGACCAACCCGTCCGAGTATCCGGAAGGGAAGATCGCGGAGGTGTACGAGCCGGTGGTGCGCAGCACCATCCTGGCGCCCGCGGAGTACATCGGCACCATCCTCGAGCTGTGCCAGACCCGCCGCGGTATCCAGCGTGGTCTGGACTACCTCAGCGAAGACCGGGTCGAGATCCGCTACACGCTGCCACTGGGCGAGATCATCTTCGACTTCTTCGACGCGCTGAAGTCGCGCACGAAGGGCTACGCGTCGCTGGACTACGAGCCCGACGGCGAGGAGACCTCGGATCTCGTCAAGGTCGACATCCTCCTGCACGGCGACCCGGTCGATGCCTTCTCCGCGATCGTGCACAAGGACAAGGCGTACTCCTACGGGCTGCTGATGGCCTCGAAGCTGAAGGAGCTCATCCCGCGCCAGCAGTTCGAGGTGCCCATCCAGGCCGCGATCGGTTCCCGGGTGATCGCGCGGGAGACCATCCGCGCCATCCGCAAGGACGTGCTCGCCAAGTGTTACGGCGGCGACATCTCCCGCAAGCGCAAGCTGCTGGAGAAGCAGAAGGAGGGCAAGAAGCGGATGAAGATGGTCGGCCGTGTCGAGGTGCCGCAGGAGGCGTTCGTCGCCGCGTTGTCGACCACCGAGGCGCCGAAGAAGTAGTTCCCTACCGCTCCATCCGTCGCTTCGTGCGAGCGGTGGCCTGAGCCGTCCACGGGTCCTCCGGCCACGGGTGCTTGGGGTAGCGGCCCCGCATCTCCGAGCGGACCCCGGCATAGGGGCCGGACCAGAAGGACGCGAGGTCGTCGGTGACGGCCAGCGGCCGCCCGGCGGGGGAGAGCAGGTGGAACTGCACCGGCACCCGGCCGTCGGCCACAGTGGGGGAGCGGTCCAGCCCGAAGCACTCCTGCAGTTTCACCGCGCAGACCACCCGGCCGTCGTGGTCGTGCGCGGGGTAGGCGAGCCTGACGTGTGATCCGCTGGGCACCGCGAGGCGCTCGGGCGCGAGCTCGTCGAGCTTGGTCGCCACCTGCCAGGGCACCAGCCGCCTGAGCGGTGCGGTGAGCGAGATACCGCCGAGGTTCCCGGTCTGAGCGGCCCTCGCCAACTCGGGCGCGAGCCACTCATCCAGCCGGGCGAGCAGCGCCTCGTCTGAGACGTCCGGCCATGGTTCACCGACGTGGCGGTGGAGGAACGCGAGCCGACGGCGGAGCGCATCGGCCGAGTCCGACCAGCCGATCACGCCCAGGCCCTCGGAGCGGACGACGCCCTCGACGGCGGCGGCGCCGAGTTCCGAGGCGGGCACGGGGGTGGACGTCAGCTCGATGGCCCCCAGCGCGGTCACCCGGCGCGCCCGCAGCCTGCTGCCGGAGAGCTGACCGCGCACCTCGTTGACCAGCAGCGGCGCGGCGAACCGCTTGGCAGTCGCCTCGTCGATGGGGGCCGCGGAGCGGATCATGGCCCCGGTGCCCCCGGCGGCCGTCCCTACCGCGCGGGTGACCTCGGCGACCGCGAGCCACTCGTGGCCGGCCAACGCGGGCGGTGCTCCGGCGCGGGTGCCCGAGGCCAGCAGGTAGACCTCGCCGGTGCTCCTGGCCACGCGTTCGGGGTAGGCGAGGGCCACGACGGCTCCGGGCGGCGCGCCTACGCCGGCCTCATCGGGCGCGAGCCGCTCCAGCCGGGCCGCCTCCGCGCGCCAGCGCTTCGTCTGCGGATGGGTGCCGGCTCGCAGTGCCCGCAGCTCGCCGGCCAGGTCGCCGTCGACGTCCAGCTCGATGGCGGCCACCATCCCGGCCGCCACCGCGCTGCCGACGGCCGGGGCCCCGTCGAGCAGGGCCCTGGCCCACCGAGGTGAGGCGGGGACCTCGGCCAGGCGGCGGCCGTGGGCGGTGATGCGTCCGTCGTCGTCGACGGCCTCCAACCAGCGCAGCACGGCCTCGTCGTCGCGGACCGACCCAGGCGGCAGCGGGCTGGGGAGGGCCAGGCCCTCGCCTCGGGGGGCTCCCCACGCGGCCAGGGAGAGGAGTGCGCCGGTGAGGTCGCCGGTCTGCGACTCGGGCGTCACCTGTGCACGGAGCGCGCTGTAGGTACGTTCGTCGTAGCAGCGCCAGACCACCCCCGGGCCCTGACGCGCGGCGCGGCCGGCGCGCTGGTCCACCGACGATCGGGAGGCGCGCACGGTGACCAACCCGGACATGCCACGCCCGGAGTCGCGGCGCGGCTCGCGGGAGAGCCCGGCGTCCACCACCGCGCGGACGCCGCCCACCGTCAGCGAGGACTCGGCGAGGTTGGTGGCCACCACGATCCTCGGGCGGTCTCCGGGCGAGCGGCCTGCGACGGCGCGGTCCTGCTCCCTGGGGGTCAACTGCCCGTGGAGCTCGAGCACCTCGGCGTCGGAGCGGAGGGCGGCGGCCACGTGGCGCACCTCGCGGACCCCGGGCAGGAAGACCAGGACGTCGCCGTCACCCGGCCGCTCCCGGAAGGCCGCGTCGGTGGTGGCGGCCACGTGCTCGAGGAAGGAGCGAGTGACGCCGCGCGCGTCGAGGGGGGACGGGCCCGGCGCCCAGCGGGACTCGAGCGGGTGGAGCACGGCCGGCACGCCCACGATGGGCGCGGGCTCGCCGCCGCCCAGCAGGGCCGCGAACCCGGCGGCGTCGACGGTGGCCGACATCGCCACCACGGCCAGGTCTGGCCTGATCTCGCGCACCTCGGCGATGAGGCCGACGAGCAGGTCGGTGTCGAGGCCGCGTTCGTGCACCTCGTCGAGGATGACGGCGCCCACGCCCTCCAGGGAGGGGTCGCGCAGGAGTCTGTGGAGCAGCACGCCTGGGGTCACCATCTCGATCCGGGTGCCCGGGCCGACGGCGCGCTCCCCGCGGACCGTGAAGCCGATCAGCTCCGCGAGGGTGGTGCCGGTGAGGGAGGCCAGGCGGCGGGCGGCGGCGCGGGCCGCCACGCGGCGAGGCTGGGTGACCACGACCCGCCCGTCGACCAGCCCCGCGACGATGGGCGGCCCCAGCGTGGTCTTGCCGGTGCCTGGTGGCGCCTCGACCACCGCGACGCCCCGTGTGCGGACGGCGTCAGCCAGGGCGTCGGCGGCCGCCGCGAACGGCAGGCCCGCGCCGTCGGCTGCGAGCTGGGCGAGGGTGGGCATCGCCCCATTGTGCCGTGCCGGGCGCAGCCCCGGGGGGACACTGAGGGCGGGGTGGATGCGCCGGGATCAGTCGCGGCTGGCCAGGAGGAGCTCGGTGAGGGCGCCGATCACGGGGGCCGAGGCGCGGGCGTGGGGCTCCTCGAGGCCGGAGGGGGAGTTCACGCGGAGCGCCGGAAGCTCAGACAGCGTGGCGATGCCGCCCTCCCGCACCCGCGAGGCGATGGCCTCCTTGAGGGAGAAGCCGATCTGCGACTGCTGGAGGAACGACTCCACGCGCTCCAGCACCGGGTTGGAGCCCAGGCCGCGCAGGCCCTCGGCGCGCACGGCGAAGCCCGCCTCCCGCGGCACGCCCGCGACGCGCAGGAGCTGGCGCGCGCCGTCGAGCCGTGCGGCTTCGGTCACCTGGCCGGCGCCGTCGAGATGTGGCTCGTGCACGTCGTCGAAGCCGAGCAGGATCAACGTCCAGTCGCGGGTGGCGGGGAGCGCGTCGACGGCGCCTTCGGCCGGCTCGACGCGCAGCTCGCCATCCCCGATGGAGATCCGCGTCGTCGCCAGGGCGCCGGCGCCGTCGTCCTCGATCAACTCGAAGCTGCCGTCCGCGCCGGCCGCCACGACGACGGTGAGCGCCTCCGGGTTGGCCTCGGCGGGTTGCAGGTCGTCGGTGGCCATCGGCACGATGCCCCCTGCGCGGAGGAGCGCCGGGATGCCGGTGGCGTCGCGGTGGAGCTGGATCCGGCGGTCGCCGTCGTAGCGGTAGCCCGTCTGCAGGTCGAGCCACAGGCCCGGGGGCAGCCACGCGGCGGCAGCCCCCATCCGCGTCTCGCGATCAGCGGGCTCGGTGATCGGGGCCACCAGGAGCTCGGTGCCGACATAGAAGACGTTGGGGAACTGGCGCGCCTCGATCTGCCCGTGCACGTGGTACAGCGGGCGCACGAGCGAGGCCCCGGCCTGGCTCTGGGTGCGGTTCATGGTGTGCAGGTAGGGCACCAGGCGGTTGCGCAGCCGGAGTGCCTCGGCGATGGCGGTCCGGTGCGGCTCCGCGTAGAGCCACGGCTCCTTGCCCGCGTAGGGCGAGTTGGAGGAGTGGAGGCGGAGGATGGGGGAGAAGGTGCCCAGTTGGGTCCACCGCGCCATCAGCTCGTCGTCGCGGTAGCCGAACATGTGGCCGCCCACGTCGTGGCTCCACCATCCGTAGCCGATGTTGGCGGCGGTGGCGGTGAAGTAGGGCTGGAACTGCAGCGACTCCCACGTGATGTGCGTGTCGCCGGAGAACCCCACCGGGTAGCGGTGCGAGCCGGGCCCGGCGTAGCGGGAGAAGGTGAGCGGGGTGCGGCCGCCGCGGGCGTTGTCGAGGAAGTGGGTGTGGTTGAGCACCCACAGCGGGTCGATGCCCGGCACCCGTGAGTGGGGGCCCGACTGCCAGTCGAGCCACCAGAAGTCGACGCCCTCGTCCTCCAGGGGGTGGTGGACGAGCGAGAAGTACTTCTCCATGAACGTGCGGTCTGCGGCGTCGAAGCGCACCGAGAGCTCGGTGGACGGGTCGATGCCCATCGCCTCGGCCATGGCCGGGTAGGCGTCCTCGTGCGGCTGGATGCCGTCGGCGGGGTGCACGTTGAGGGTGGTGCGCATGCCGCGGCGGTGGAGCTCTGCGAGGAAGGACTCGGGGTCGGGGAACAGCTCGCGGTTCCAGGTGTACCCGGTCCAGCCGGCGCCGAAGCGTGGGTCGACGTCGGTCAGGTGCCAGTCCATGTCCAAGACGGCGACGCTGAACGGGATCCGTTCGGCCTCGAACCGGTCCATCAGCTCGAGGTAGGAGTCGGCGGTGTAGCGGTGGTAGCGGCTCCACCAGTTGCCGAGCGCCCAGCGCGGCAGCACCGGCTGGGTGCCGGAGAGGCGGTGGAAGTCGGCGAGGGCGGCGGCGAAGTCGTGCCCGAACGCGAAGACGTAGAGGTCCTCATACTCCGCCCGGCCGCGCCGCTCGCGGGCCTCGACCCAGCCGTCGGCGGTGAAGAGCATCGACTCGGAGTCGTCCACGACGGCGAACCCGCGCTCCGACAGCACGCCCGGCTCGAGCGGCACGGGCCCGTTGGCCTCGTCCAACGTGCGGGCGGTGCCGCCGAGGTTGCCGCGCGCGGGCACGCGCTGCTGGAAGTCGGGTTGCTGGTGCCACGCGGGCAGCGTCGACTGGTCGCCGTAGCGCCAGACCGACTGGTGGGCGGTCACCTTGCCGCGCACCTGCACCTGCAGCCCGGCGGCGGTGGGTGCCTGTTCGTCGTAGCTGAGGTCGAAACGAGACGTCTGGATGCGCAGGCCCCGCTCTGTGCGCACCACCTCGAACTCTGGCGTGGGCTGATCGCGGAAGATCGCCAGCGTGGTCGGGCGGTCCTCGAACTCGCCGGAGGTCGACCACTCGAATCGGAGCAGCCCGTCGGTGAGCACCGTGATCCGATAGCGGTCACCGGTGATCGTCGAGCCCTCACGGGGCGTCGAATGCGCCCCGCGGTAGTCGTCCGGGGTGGCCTGGCGAAGCGTTGGATCCGTCGAAGTCATGGGGCCCATTATGGTTGCCGGTATGGCACAGCTCCCAGACGGCGACCCGGCCCCGGTCGACGGTTCCCTCCCCGAGGCCGCGCTGGCAGGCGATGTGCCCTTCTCGCTGTACGTGCACGTGCCGTTCTGCCGCACCCGCTGCGGATACTGTGATTTCAACACCTACACCCCGAGCGAGCTGGGCGACCTGTCGCCGGACACCTACCTGGGGGCCGCCGTCGCCGAGCTCGATCTCGCCGCCCGCGTGCTCGGGCCGCGCCGGGTGGAGACGGTGTTCTTCGGCGGCGGCACCCCGACGATGCTGCCCGCCGAGCAGTTGATCGGGCTGCTCCGGGCGATCGGGGAGCGCTTCGAGCTCGCGCCCGACGCCGAGGTGACCACGGAGGGCAACCCCGACACGTTGACCCCGGAGTACCTGGCGGCGCTCCGCGGGGGCGGGTTCACGCGGCTCTCGCTGGGCCTGCAGTCGGTGGTGCCGCACGTGCTGCGGGTGCTGGAGCGCGTGCACACCCCCCGCCGCGGACTCGACGCTGCGCGCTGGGCGAGCGAGGAGGGCTTCGAGCACGTCTCGCTCGACCTCATCTACGGCACCCCCGGCGAGTCGATGGACGACTGGCGGGCGAGCCTCGACGCGGTGACGTCCACCCCCGTCGACCACGTCAGCGCCTACTCGCTCATCGTCGAGGAGGGCACCCGATTGGGGATGCAGGTCAAGCGCGGGCAGGTGGCGATGCCCGATGACGACGACCTGGCCGACAAGTACCTGGTGGCCGACGAGACCCTGGGTGCGCTCGGCTTCGCGAACTACGAGGTGAGCAATTGGGCCAGGGCGGGCGGTGAGTGCCGGCACAATCTGGCCTACTGGCGGGGCGCGGACTGGTGGGGCATCGGGCCCGGCGCGCACTCCCACATCGGCGGGGTGCGGTTCTGGAACCGGAAGCATCCGCGCAGCTATGCCGCCTCGCTGGCGGCGGGGGAATCTCCGGCCCTGGCGCGCGAGGTCCTGAGCGACGACGACCGGCGGATCGAGCGAGTCCTCCTGGAGCTCCGCCTGGCCGACGGCCTGCCGCTCGGGGTGCTGACGCCGTCGGAGTTGGCGAGGGTCGACGGCGTGGTGGCGCAGGGGCTGGCCACCCGCGACGGCCTGCGGCTGCGTCTGACCCGACCCGGCCGCCTGCTGGCCGACGGCGTGATCCTCGGCCTGCTCGACTGAGGTTGGCTCACACCGGCTTCCGCAACGCTACGCTCGGGCGATGAGCACGCCGACGCCCGTGGCTGAGCGGGCGGGGCTGCGCCTGACACCGGCCGACAAGGTCACGCTGACGCGTGCCGCCCTCGGCGTCGGCTGCGCCGTCCTGGTGGTGCTCACCCACCTCGGCCTGCTCCCGGACCGTGGCTGGGCGCTGTTCCTGCTTGCCCTACCCACCGTCGTGCTCGACGCCGTGGACGGACCAGTCGCCCGCCGGACCGGCACTGTCACCGCGCGCGGCTCTCGGTGGGACACGGAGGCGGACTCGGCCGTGCTGCTGGTCCTCAGCATCGCGGTGTTCCCCTGGGCGCCCTGGGCCCTGGGCATCGGATTGGCCCGCTACCTGTTCTGGCTCGGCGGGCTCATCCGTCCGGCCTGGCTCCTGCCGCTGCCCTTCCGTCAGTCGCGACGGATCATCGCCGCGCTTCAGGCCGTGGCGCTGGTGACGGCTCTGGCGCCGTTCCTACCGCTCTGGGTGGGACAAGCCGTGATCGCGGTGGCGCTTGCCCTGCTCGTCTTCTCCTTCGGCCGCGACATCGCCTTCCACGAGCGACGCGGCCACTGATCCGCCACCGTGCACTTCTCCCAGGCCCCTCCTTGTGTTAGTGTATTAAGCAACTAATACAACGACACATGAGGAGGTGGACATGGACTTCGACACCAGCAGCCCGATCTGGATCCAGCTGCAGGCCGAGTTCACCCGCCGCATCGTCGTCGGCGAGTGGAGGGCGGGGCAGCGCATCCCCGGCGTCCGGGACCTGGCGGGCGAGCTCAAGGTCAACCCCAACACCGTCCAACGGGCCCTGGCCGAACTCGACCGCCTCGGCCTCAGCCACCCGGAGCGAACCGCCGGCCGGTTCGTCACCGACGACGCGGGGTTGATCACCGAGGCGCGGCTGGCCCTGGCCGCCGACGCCGCCACCGACTACGCAAGGCGGGCGCAGGGTCTGGGCATGAGCCTCGACGACGCCCGCACTCTCCTCGGCCGACGCTGGTCGGCCAGCCAGGAAGGAACCCAATCATGACCGCACCGGCGATCCACATCGCCCACCTGACCAAGAAGTTCGGGCCGATGCCCGCGCTCAACGACCTGTCGCTCACGCTCGGCGGCGGCCAGATCGTCGGCCTGCTCGGCGAGAACGGAAGCGGGAAGACCACGCTGCTGAAGATCCTCGCCGGCGCCCTCACCCAGTATGAAGGCGAGGTGCTCGTGCACGGCAGGCCCATCGGCCCCGAGACGAAGTCGATGCTCAGCTTCCTGCCCGACTCGAGCTTCCTCGCCGACGGCGACACCATCGAGGCCTGCATCGGCATCTTCGGCGACTTCTTCGCCGACTTCAACGCGGCCAAGTGCCGAAGCCTGCTGGAGTTCTTCCGCCTCGACCCCGCCCGCAAGCTGAACACCCTCTCCAAGGGCATGCGCGAGAAGGTGCAGATCGCCCTGGCCATGTCGCGCGACGCGAAGGTGTTCCTGCTCGACGAGCCCATCTCCGGCGTCGACCCCGCCGCCCGCGACGTGCTGCTCGAGGCCATCGTGCGCGACCTCCCCGAGGACGCGCTGGTGGTCATCTCCACCCACCTCATCCACGACCTCGAGCCCGTCCTCGACGCCGTCGCGCTCATGCGCCACGGCAAGATCCTGCTCACGGGAGACGTCGACGACCTCAGGGCCGAGCGCAACCAGTCCATCGACCAGCTGTTCCGGGAGGTCTACCGCTCATGATCGCCACACTCTTCAAGCACGAGGCCCGCCGCACGCTGCGCTGGTTCTGCCTCATCGTCCTGGCCGGCCTGGCCATCACGGGCCTCTCCACGCTGCTGGCCGTCGTCCTCCCCGCCCCGCTCAACATCCTCTTCGCCGTGCTCAGCGCCGTCGGCGCGGTGGCCGTGCCTGCCCTGGTGCCGATCTCGCTCGGGATCGAGTTCTACCGCTCCTCCTACTCGAAGACCGGCTACCTCACGCGCGCACTCCCGGTGAAGGGCACCACGATCTACTGGGTCAAGCTGGCCCACGCCTACGCGCTGAGCCTGCTCTCCGTCCTGGTGGGTCTGGGCCTCCTGTACATCTGCGCCATCAGCTTTGCGGTGACCGGAGGCAGCACGGTGGCCGATCTCAACCGCTCCCTCGCCAGGGGGTGGGACGTCATCACCGGCACCCCCGGGTGGGCCGTCGTCCTAGTCGTCGCTCTGCTGATGCTGCTCCCGCTGCAGTGGTTGGCGTCGTACTTCTTCGCCGCCTCGGTGGGCAGCGAGTCGTGGAGCAACAAGCTGGGGCTCGGCGGCCCGGTGCTGGTGTGGTTCCTCTTCTACGTCGCCTGCCAGCTGGCGGGCCTGCTCGGCGCGTTCATCCCGCTGCAGGTGACCTACCTCGACGGTGCCCTGCGCGTCCGGACCGACGTGCTGCCGGACATCCTCACCATGGACTCGAATAACATCGTGCCGGTCGGGGTGTTCCTCGGCATCTTCGCGGTGGCGTTCGCGGCCATCGTGTGGGGGTCGGTGTCGTTCGCCAAGAAGGCGGAGTTGCGCTGATAGCCTCGCGCCCCGTGGACAGATACTCGAAGGACGTGCTCACCCCCGGATGGCAGAAGGCCCACCTGAAGCAGACCCGCGACGTGGCCGTCGAGCTCGACCAGGTGGTCGAGTTCGACGACTTCTGCGGCGCCGTCGTCGGCTGGGAGAACGGCCTGGTGGTGCTGGAGGACCGGAAGGGTAAGCGACGCTCGGCACCGTTCGGCCCGGGGTTCCTGCTCGAGGGCCAACCCGTCGCGCTCAAGCCCCGGCTTCGGGGCGGTCCGTCGAAGCCCAGGTACACGGCCTCGGGCTCGCGAGCCTCCGCCGAACCGGTGAAGGCGAAGGTGGCGCTGCCCAGCCGCATCTACGTCGAGGGTCGCCACGACGCGGAGCTGATCGAGAAGGTGTGGGGCGAGGACCTGCGTCACGTCGGCGTCGTCGTCGAGTTCCTGGGGGGCATCGACGATCTCCCCGGGATTGTTGCTGAATTCGCTCCCGAGCCGGGGCG
The DNA here is from genome assembly GCF_055326245.1 of Tessaracoccus luoxuelianae. NCBI lineage: Bacteria > Bacillati > Actinomycetota > Actinomycetes > Propionibacteriales > Propionibacteriaceae > Tessaracoccus > Tessaracoccus luoxuelianae. Next base: position 146,424 of record NZ_JBUZNO010000001.1, on the reverse strand, counting down.
GCGGCTCGGCATCCTCGTCGACCATCTCGTGTCGGGCAGCAAGGAATCCCGGATCGCGAAGCAGGTCTACACGGCCGGCTACCGCGACACGGTGCTGGTCGAGGGGCACGAGTTCATCGACATCTGGCAGGCGGTCCGGCCCCAGCGCGTCGGGTTGAAGTCCTGGCCCCAGGTGCCCAGGGATGTGGACTTCAAGAAGGGCACCCTGAAGGCGATGGGGCTGCCACACGAGGATCAGGCCGACGTGTCGCGCGGCTGGCAGGCCATCCTCGCGCGCGTGGCCTCCTGGCGCGACCTGGAGCCCCAGCTGCTCACCAAGGTGGAGACTCTCATCGACTTCGTCACCCAGGACCATCTCGAAGACGAGTGATCGCCCACACGCCGATAGGGTGAGTCGCATGGACACCCAAGGCATCCTGGACCTGCTGAAGGAAACGGCCTCAGAGGTGGTGGTTCCGCGCTTCCGGCAGCTGGCCGCCGGTGACGTCGAGGAGAAAAATCCCGGAGACTTCGTCACCGTGGCGGACCGCGAAGCTGAGGTGTATCTGAGTGGGCTCCTCCGTGGCGTCTACCCATCGGCAGTCATCGTCGGAGAGGAGGGCGTGTTCGCCGACCCGAGCCTGCTCGACGGTGTCCACGGGGCAGAGCACGCGTTCCTCATCGATCCCATCGACGGCACGCGCAACTTCGTCTCAGGACGCGACGAGTACGGCGTGATGCTGGCGGAGGTGCGCAACGGGGTCACCACCCGTGGCTGGATCTATCAGCCGCAGACCGGCCGCGCCTACGTGGCCGAGCACGGCGCAGGCGCCGCGCTCAACGGCGCCCCCATCGCGCGGACCCCCAACGGGCGCCTCCCACTAGGGGCGACGGCCAAACGTGCTCTGCACGGGTTCACGGCAGCTGGACGCCTCAGCCCCGTCACCCGGAGCGCCTGGTGTTGCGCATTCGACTACCCGATGGTGCTGCATGGTGACGTGGACTTCCTCGTGTACTCCACCCTGCACCCGTGGGACCATCTCGCGGGGTCGCTCATGGTCACCGAGTCCGGGGGCGTGAGCAGAACGGTCGACGGCGTGGACTACGGCCTCCAGACACGGAGCGGGGGGCTGATCGTGGCGCGGGATGCCGACACCTGGCAGACCGCTCTGGAGACGTGGCCCGTTCACCAGAGCTGACCACAGGATCAGATCACAGGTTGAGGATGGGCAGCTGCCGTTTCGGCTCCACACCCTTGGCCGCCAACTCGGCGTAGGCCTTGGGCAGGGCGAGGGCAAGAGTCTCCGGGCCGAAGGGCCACTCGACGGCGGTGGCCGCCTCCTCCGCCCGCACACCCTGCTGGATGAGCATCTCGCACGAGCTGTAGAGCATCGCGATCTCCGCCCTCTGCACGAACGCGAACTCACGGTCCACCACCGCCCCGTGGCCGGGAACGAACCTGGTGAGGGAGCTGCTGGCGCCGAGTACGCCGTCGAGGACGGTGGGCCAGTTGGCAAGCGAGGTGGACTCGTCGATCTGCGGGTCCGCGCCCTCCTCCAGGAGATCCCCGACGAACACCACGTTCGCCTCCGGGACGAACGCCACGATGTCCGCGCGGGTGTGCGCCTCGCCGAAGTGCAGCAGCTCCACCCGTTGTCCGCCGAGGTGCAGCGCCAGGGCCATCGAGAACCTCCGTGTCACCCCGGGGTCGTCCAGGTCCTCGTGCGCGACCACCTGGACACCCGACATTCCTGGGAGGCCGCCGACGTGATCGTGGTGGCCGTGCGTCAGCGCCACATGCGTCACCGGGACACCCGCCAGCGCGGTGGCCGAGGCCAGCAGCTCGGCGCCCTCGGCGGCTGTGTTACCGGCATCGATGAGGAGTGCCGCGTCATCACCGACGATGAGTCCCACGTTGACCCGGTGCTGATCGAGCGTGGTCACGTACACGCGGGGAGTCACGGGGGTCCAGATCAGCGTCATGGCAGCCAGCATAGATGCAGCTACACTGGCACTCGCCGTCTATGAGTGCCAGCTGGGAGGTGACATGCTCGACGACCGCAAACTGGACGTGTTGAAGGCCATCGTGACCGACTATGTGGCCAGCCGCGAGCCGGTCGGCTCCAAGGCGCTGGTTGAACGCCACAAGCTGGACGTCTCCGCCGCCACGGTCCGCAACGACATGGCCGTGCTGGAGGAGGAGGGCTACATCATGCAGCCCCACACCAGCGCCGGCCGCATCCCCACCGACAAGGGCTATCGGCTCTTCGTGGACAGGCTCGCCCACATCAAGCCGCTGTCGCCCGCTGAGCGCAGCGCCATCACCACCTACCTCAACGGCACAGCCGACGTCGACGATCTGGTCATGCGCACCGTCCGGCTCCTGGCCCAGCTGACCCGCCAGGTGGCCATCGTGCAGTATCCGGTGGCCCAGCGCACCCAGGTGCGCCACGTCGAGCTGCTGCTCCTGACACCCGAGCGCCTGATGGTCATCGTGGTCCAGTCCTCGGGCCGCGTGGATCAGACCATGTTGGAGACTCCACTCACGGACGAGGGCCGGCTGCAGGCGTTGCGGAACCGGATCGCCGAGGCAATCGTCGGACGGTCTCCCGCGGATGCCGCCGGGGCCCTGGCCTCCATGCTGGAGGGTGTCGCGCCCGATGACCGGCCGTTCGCGGGACCGGTGGTCGCGGCGGTCCTGGAGGCCATCGCCGCCGAGCCGGCCGCGCACGTCGTGGTGGCCGGACTGCCCAACCTCGCCTCCAGCCAGGCGTTCGAGACCAACCTGCGCCCACTGCTGGAGGCGCTGGAGGAGCAGGTGGTCCTCATGCGGCTCCTGGGCGAGGCGGCGGGCGACGACGTGACGGTGCGCATCGGCGAAGAGAACACCGCCGAGGGATTCCGGGGCAGCAGCCTCATCGCGTCCGGCTACGGTGTGGAGCGCACTGCCAGCCTCGGCGTCGTCGGACCCACCCGCATGGACTACGCGTCCCACATCTCCGCGGTGCGAGCAGTGTCGCGGTACGTGAGCAGATTCCTCAACGAAGGCTAGATCCCCCACCCGAAGGCTGAAGCAAGAAGATATGAGCAAGGACTACTACGACATCCTTGGCGTCGAGCGGGACGCAACCCCCGAGGCCATCAAGAAGGCCTACCGCCGCCGCGCCATGAAGGTGCACCCCGACGTCGCCCAGGAAGAGGGCGCCGCCGAGAAATTCAAGGAACTCAACGAGGCCTACGAGGTCCTGAGCGACCCCAACAAGCGCGCCGTGTTCGACCGGGGCGGCGACCCCATGAGCCAGGGCGCCGGCTTCTCCGGCTTCGGCGGTGGGTTCGCCGGGGGGTTCGACTTCTCCAATCTGGTCGACGCCATGTTCGGCGCGGCAGGAGGGCGTGGCCCCCGATCCCGCGTCCGTCAAGGCCAGGACGCGCTGGTGAGGGTTTCCCTCCAACTGCACGAGGCGGTCTTCGGCGTGACGAAGCCTCTCAAGGTGGACACCGCCGTGGTGTGCCCCAAGTGCAGCGGCGCGGGCGGCGAGCCCGGCTCGGAGCCGGTGACCTGCACCACGTGCGACGGCGCGGGCGAGGTCAGCCAGATCCAGCGCAGCTTCCTCGGCGACATCCGCACCGCCCAGGCCTGCCCCACCTGCCGCGGATACGGCACGGTCATCCCGCGTCCGTGCGGTGAGTGCTCCGGCGAGGGACGGGTGCGCACCACGCGGACGCTGCAGGTCCGGATTCCCGCCGGCGTGTCCACGGGCATCCGCATCCACCTGGAGGGGCAGGGCGAGGTGGGCCCGGGCGGCGGACCTGCCGGAGACCTCTACGTGGAGCTGTCCGTGCTGCCCCACGAGACGTTCCGCCGCGAGGGCGACAACCTGGAGGTGGTGGTCAGGCTCCCGATGACCGCGGCCGCGCTGGGGACCACGGTGGACGTCGCGACTCTCGAGGCCGACTGGGACCAGTCCGCGGTAGAGGACCGCACCGTGTCCGCCGAGGTCCCGGCCGGGACGCAGGCGGGCACCCGGATCGGGATCAAGGGGCGCGGGGTTCCGAGACTGCGCGGCGGCGGCCGCGGGGACCTGGGCGTCACACTGCTGGTCCAGACCCCCACCAAGCTCGATGACCGGCAGCGCGAGCTGCTGCGCCTCCTCGCTGAGGAGCGCGACGAATCGGTCCCGGAGGCCATCGCGGCGAAGGGGCACAAGGGAGTGTTCGGCAAGCTCTCCGAGTGGTTCTCGTGACCGACCCCCTCTTCCTCGCCGAGTTCACGGGCGACCTGTCACCAGGTGAGCTGGTCGTCGTGACGGGGGATGAGGCTCACCACGCCGTCGCGGTCAAGCGCGTCGCGGTGGGGGAGAACGTCCTGCTGTCCGACGGCCGCGGGATCGGGGTTCGGGCCGAGGTGATCGAGGCGGACCGGCGCCAACTGGTGGCCAGGATCCTCGAGGTCATCGCGGCCCCCTCGCCGTCGCTCGTCTGGGGCGTGGTGCAGGCACTGGCCAAGGGGGACCGCAGCGACCTCGCGGTGCAGATGGCCACGGAGCTGGGCGCCCGCGAGATCCTGGCGTGGCAGTCCGCCCGCTCCATCGTGCGCTGGCAGGGCGATCGGGCGGACAAGTCGCTGGACAAGTGGCGAGCCACGGCCCGCGAGGCGGCCAAGCAATCACGGCGGATGTTCGTGCCCGAGGTGTTGGCGGTGTCCACTGCGGACGTCGTGGGCGCCATCGCCGGCGTTGACGTGGCGCTGGTCCTGCAGGAGGACGCGTCCCAGCACATCGCAGACGTCGAACTCCCCGAGGAGGGCACCGGCCTGGTGATCGTCGGGCCCGAGGGCGGCATCGCGCCCGAGGAACTCGACCGGTTCGTGGCGGCCGGCGCGCAGCTGGTCACCATCAGCGACGGCGTCCTGAGGACCTCGACGGCGGCCGCCGTGGCGCTCGGCCAGCTGGATGTGCTGGCCAGGCGCCCGTGAGCTTCTCATTCGAGGTCGGCGAGCGGCTCGAGGATGCGGGGGGTCGCACGGGCGTCATCCACACCCCACACGGGCAGATCCAGACCCCGGCCTTCGTAGTGGTAGGCACCAAGGCCACCGTGAAGTCCGTGCTGCCGGAGGCGGTGGCCGGCCTGGGCGCGCAGGCGGTACTGGCCAACGCCTACCACCTCTACCTGCAGCCGGGCTCGGACCTCATCGACGAGGCCGGCGGGCTGGGCCGCTTCATGAACTGGCCCGGGCCCACCTTCACGGATTCTGGCGGGTTCCAGGTGATGAGCCTCGGGGCGGGCTTCAAGAAGGTTCTGGCGATGGACACCACCGGCCTGGCCGACGACGACGTCATCGCAGAGGGGAAGACGCGGATGGCGCATGTCGACGACGACGGCGTCACCTTCAAGTCCCACCTCGACGGCACCCGGCACCGGTTCACGCCGGAGTCATCGATGCGCATTCAGCACCAGCTCGGCGCGGACGTCATGTTCGCCTTCGACGAGCTGACCACGCTGATGAACACGCGCGCCTACCAGGAGTCCTCGGTTGAGCGGACGCACAGCTGGGCAGTGCGCTGCCTCGCGGAGCATCGGCGGCTCACGCTCGAGCGCGAAGGCAGGCCGTACCAGGCCCTCTTCGGGGTGATCCAGGGGGCGCAGTACGAGGATCTACGTCGCCGGGCCGCGCGCGACCTCGCCGGGCTGGACGTGGACGGGCAGTCGTTCGACGGCTTCGGCCTGGGCGGTGCCTTGGAGAAGGAGAACCTGGGCACCACGATCGGATGGATGGTGGAGGAGCTGCCGGAGGACAAGCCTCGACACCTCCTGGGCATCTCCGAGCCCGACGACCTGTTCGCCGCAGTAGAGCGGGGCGCAGACACGTTCGACTGCGTGAACCCCTCACGTGTCGCGCGCAACGCCGCCATCTACACCGCCGATGGCCGCTACAACGTCAACACCGCCCGGCATCGCCGATCCTTCGAACCGCTGGAGGACGGGTGCGACTGCTACACCTGCACCCACTACACCCGCGCCTACCTGCATCACCTGTTCAAGGGCAAGGAGATGCTGTCGGCCACGCTGGCCACGATCCACAACGAGAGATTCACGGTGCGTCTGGTGGACCGGATGCGCGAGGCGCTGCAGTCAGGGGACTTTCACGCCTTCCGGGACGAGAGCCTGGGCCGGTTCTACGCCAATCGGCCGTAGCTCGGCTCGCGCCTCTTCACCATCGCTATCACCCGGTAGGTCACCGGCAGGAAGAGCGCCTCCACCAGCACCTTGTAGAGGTAGCCCACCGCGATGTAGTTGAGCAGGGTGGCGCCGCTCACCACCCCGGCGAACGCGACCACGCAGAAGATGACCGTGTCGGCCGCCTCTCCCACCACTGTGGAGCCCAGCAGCCGGGCCCACAACGATCCGTCCTGGGAGCGGCGCTTCATGGCCACCAGGACCCAGGCGTTGAGGAACTGGCCGGCCAGGTACCCCAGCAGGCTCGCCGCGACGATGCGCGGCACGAACCCCAGCACCGCGGTGAAGGCCTCCTGGTTGGGCCACTCGGCGGCCGCGGGTGCGGCGCCCACCGCGAGGAACGTGACCGACGCCAGTATCGACACCGCGAAACCGAGGACGATGGCCCGCCGGGCGCCCTTCAGGCCGTAGACCTCGGCGAGGACGTCGCCCAGGACGTAGGTGAGGGGGAAGAGGAACGCGCCGCCGTCCGTGATGAGGGGCAGCACCGGGATCCCGAACGGGGTCCACTCCGGTCCGAACTGGATCAGCTTGACCGCCGAGACGTTGCTGATCAGCAGCAGCGCCACAAACAGGGCCACGACAACGTCAAACACCCCGCGAGGACGCTCGGCGAACCTCACGTCGGCTCCGGATGGTGGGGCGTCCTGGGTCTGATGCACCGCCGCATTATACGCCGCTGGTGCCGTTGCTCTGGAGCCTTCAGCGAGGTCCAGGCGAGTTCCCCGGGAGCCTGCGCGTTACGCCGCGGGGGGTCCCGCAGGGTGGCAAGATTCATTTATGGACGACATTGCAATGGAGTACATGCCCGACGAGTCCGAGCAGCTCGACCAGTTGCAGCCCGCCGATTCGTTGATTGACCGCGGGGTAGAGGACGTCCTGGACGAGGGCTACGTCACCCCGGAGAAGTGGTCTCCAGCGCAGGGCTTCGGGAACACACCTGAGGAGATGCACCGCGGTGAGACCCTCGAGATGCGGATGAAGCAGGAGGAGCCAGAGCCTGCCCCAGCCGAAGACGACTGGAACCCCACCCGCGAGCCCCGCGAGGTTGGCGCAGCCCGGGCAGGTCGCCTGATGGCGGTACAGGCCGGAGGCGGTACTGAGCACACGCTGGGCGTGGACGTCGGATTCGGGGGCGGCGCCGCCAGCGCGGAGGAGGCGGCGATGCACATCATCTCGGAGGACGAGGACGACCTCTCGCTCCTGGAGCGCTGAACTATCCGACGGCGCGCCCAGGGAAACCACTGAGCAATCACGTCCTGGCTGCGGTGTACCGGATCGGGCGATCTGGCACCCCTCCATCTGGATATGGACGTCAAGTACACGCACCAGCTGTAGTGGCACCATCTCATCCCGCCCGGCACGTCCTCACCGAGAACAGCATTGATCAGTGGTTCCCTAGACTGAAGGCTGTTCGGCGGGACACGCCGATCGCATGTCAGACAAGGATCACGCCCTGAACACGCACTCGTTGGACCAGCAGCACGCCATCCGCACCGTGTCGGTTCCCCCCTCGATTGACCTGGTCAATCTACTGGGCCCCCGCGACGACTTCCTCCGCATCCTCGAGGACGAGCTCGACGCGGACCTGCACGTCCGCGGAACTCAGATCACCCTGTCCGGCCCGTCCAACGAAGTCGCCAAGGCCGCCGAGGTGATCACCGAACTGGTCACCATTCTCCGCACGGGGCAGGGACTCACCGCTGAGACCGTGGAGCGGGTCATCCAGATGGCCGACGACCCCCACGCGCTGGCCGCGGAGATCCTCACCCAGAACATCGTGTCCTCGCGAGGCAAGACGGTCCGGCCGAAGACGCTCAACCAGAAGCGCTACGTCGACGCGATCGACCGACACACCGTCGTCTTCGGTATCGGGCCCGCGGGCACGGGGAAGACGTACCTGGCCATGGCTAAGGCCGTCCAGGCGCTGCAGGCCAAGGAAGTGAGCCGGATCATCCTGACCCGGCCGGCGATCGAGGCGGGGGAGCGCCTCGGATTCCTGCCCGGCACCCTCAACGACAAGATCGACCCCTATCTGCGGCCGCTCTACGACGCGCTTCACGACATGGTCGACGCCGACTCGGTGCCGAAGCTGCTCACCTCGGGCACCGTCGAGGTGGCGCCGCTCGCCTACATGCGCGGCCGCACCCTCAACGACGCCTTCATCATTCTTGACGAGGCGCAGAACACGTCCATGGAACAGATGAAGATGTTCCTCACCAGGCTCGGCTTCGGGTCCAAGGTGGTGGTGACGGGCGACATCACCCAGATCGACCTCTCGGGGGGCGTGAAGAGCGGTCTGCGCGGGGTGATGCAGGTGCTCGACGGCGTCGACGACATCGAGTTCTGCACACTGACCAGCCGCGACGTCGTGCGCCACAAGCTGGTGGGCAAGATCGTGGCCGCCTACGATCAGTTCGAGAGTCTGTCCGCGGAGAACCGGGGTGCCAAGTGATCGATCTCAACAACGAGTCCGGCGTCGAGGCCGATGAGCTGGGGCTCATCGAGCTGGCACGCTTCGCGCTGGACAAGCTGCGGATCCACCCCCAGGCCGAGTTGTCGATCCTCCTCGTCGACGAGACCACCATGGCGGACTACCACGAGCGGTTCATGGACCTGCCCGGCCCCACCGATGTGATGAGCTTCCCCATGGACGAGCTGCGGGCACCCGAGGACGACGAGGAGCCGCCGATGGGCCTGCTCGGCGACATCGTGCTCTGCCCCCAGGTGACGGCCCGTCAGGCGCCGGACAACGGGCGCAGCGTCGACGGTGAGGCCGAGTACCTGCTGATCCACGGCCTGCTGCATCTGCTCGGCCACGACCACGCCGAGCCGGAGGAGAAGGCCCTCATGTTCGGACTCAACGACAGGATCATCGCAGCGTGGGATCAGGCCCGCGGTCGCAGCTGAGGCGCAGCCTCGGCCTGACCGACGCCATCGCGATCGGTGTGGCATCCATGGTGGGGGCGGGGGTCTTCGCGGTGTGGGCTCCAGCGGCGCGCGCCGCAGGCGGCGCCCTGCTCCTCGGGCTTGTGCTCGCGGCCGTGGTGGCGTGGCTCAACGCGACGTCCTCGGCTCAGTTGGCTGCGCAGTACCCGTCAGCCGGCGGCACCTACCTGTACGGGCGTGAGCGGCTGGGGGAGTGGCCCGGCTTCCTGGCCGGGTGGAGCTTCGTGGTCGGCAAGACGGCGTCGGTAGCGGCGATGGCGATGACCATGGCCGCCTACCTGGCCCCTGACGTGTGGCGGGTGCCGGTGGCGATCGGAGCTGTGTGGCTGATGGTGGGCGTCAACCTGCTCGGCGTCACCCGGACGGCGAAGGCTGCACTGGTGTTGGCCGGGCTCGCCCTCCTCTCGCTCAGCGTGACGTTGGCCCTGGGGTGGGCTGAATCCTCCGGCCCCACCGGGGCCCTGGTCACCCTGCCAAGTGGGGCCTCCGGCTGGTACGGCGTCCTCCAATCCGCGGGCCTGCTGTTCTTCGCCTTCGCCGGCTACGCCCGGGTGGCGACCATGGGCGAAGAGGTCCGCGACCCACGCCGCACCATCGGTCGGGCCATCGTCACGGCGCTGCTGATCGTGCTCGTGCTCTACGCCCTCGTCGGGGTGAGCCTGCTGCTGCTCGTGGGCGATGAGGCCCTCGCCGCGTCCACGGCACCGCTGGCGCTGCTGGTGGGCGGCCACCCCGTCGCGCTGGCTGCGCTGCAGGTCGGCGCAGTCGCGGCGGTGGGCGGCGCGCTGCTGGGCCTGTTGTCGGGGATCGGGCGGACGTGGCTCGCGATGTCGCGGGAGGGGGATCTGCCCCGGTTCTTCGACCACACGCACCCCCGCACCCTGGTGCCGCACAGGATCGAGCTGACCATCGGCGCGGCGCTGACCGCGATCCTGCTGGTCGCAGACCTGCGCGGAGCCATCGGCTTCTCATCCTTCGGTGTCCTGCTCTACTACTTCGTCGCCAACGCCGCCGCTTTCACGCAGGCGCCGGCCGAGCGGCGCTATGCCCGGGTCTGGCAGGTCCTCGGCGCGGTGCTGTGCCTGATCCTGGTGGTGGCGCTGCCGTGGCAGTCGATCGTCGGCGGACTCCTGGTGCTCGGCGCAGGGGCCGCTTGGCGCCTCGTGACCGTGTCCAGGCTGCGATAGACTCGCGGCGCACAGCATCCCCGACCCGAGCGAGTTGAACACCCCACGTGACACAGTCCGAGTGGATAGAACTGGGCATCGCGCTCGCGTGCGCTCTGGCCGCCTCCATCCTCGCCGCGGTCGAGACGGCGGTGAGTGTCACCACCAAGGCCCGCGCCGAGCGGATGGCGGATCATGATGAGCGTGGGGCCGAGCGGATCAAGCTGATCGCGCAGGATCCGGCGCCGTCGATCAACGCCGTGATGTTCACCCGGATGACGCTGGAGATCACCTCGATCGTCCTGGCAGGCCTCGTGGTGTTCACCCAGTTCCAGATGGATTGGCAGCGCGCGCTGGTCACCATCGGCGTGATGCTGGCTGTGTCGTTCATCCTGTGGGGCGTGGCCCCACGAACCCTGGGCAGGCAGAACCCCGAGCGAACCATGCGGATGTTCGGACCCCTCGTCTCGGGCCTCACCTCGCTCTTCGGGCCGATCGCCCAGTTGATGATCCTCCTCGGCAACGCGCTCACTCCCGGGCGCGGCTACGCCGACGGCCCGTTCGCCACGGAGGCCGAGCTGCGAGACCTCGTCGACATCGCCGAGAAGCAGGAGCTCATCGAGGCGGGGGAGTCGAAGATGATCCATTCCGTCTTCGAGCTCGGCGACACGCTGGTCAAGGAGGTCATGGTTCCGCGCACGGACGTGGTGTTCGTCAAGCAGGACACCACCTTGCGCCAGCTGCTGTCGTTGGCGCTGCGCTCCGGGTTCTCCCGGATCCCGGTGGTCGGCACGGACCTCGATGACATCCTCGGCATCATCTATCTCAAGGACGTGTCCAAGCGCGTCTACGACTTCCCGGACTCCGAGCGCCGGGAGACGGTCGCGGAGCTGATGCGGCCCGCCACCTTCTGCCCTGACTCAAAACCAGTCAGCAATCTGTTGCGCGACATGCAACTCAGTCACTCTCACCTGGTGGTGGTCGTCGATGAGTTCGGCGGCACCGCGGGGCTGGCCACGATCGAGGACATCCTCGAGGAGATCGTCGGCGAGATCGTCGACGAATACGACCTGGATGCCCCGGTCATCGCGGACCTGGGGGAGGGACGCTACCGGATCTCGTCGCGGCTTCCCGTCGACGAGCTGGGCGCCCTCTTCGGCGTCGATCTCGACGACGATGACGTGGAGACCGTCGGCGGCCTCATGGCCAAGCAGCTCAATGTGGTGCCCATCCCCGGCGCCCGCACGGTGGTCGGCGACATCGAGCTGATCGCGGACCGCGCCGTCGGCCGGCGCCACCAGATCGGCACCGTCCTTGCCCGACGCCTCACCGAGGCGGACCTCACCCCTACTGAGTCCCCGGAAGGCGACGATGACTGAGCCTGTTTACCGATCCGGATTCGCCTGCTTCGTCGGCCGGCCCAACGCCGGCAAGTCGACGCTGACCAACGCCCTCGTCGGCCAGAAGATCGCCATCGCTTCGAGCAAGCCGCAGACCACCAGGCATGCAGTGCGCGGGATCGTGACCCGGGACGACGGCCAGCTCATCGTCATCGACACACCTGGCCTGCACCGCCCCCGCACCCTGTTGGGGCAGCGCCTCAACGACCTGGTCTTCCAGACGTGGGGATCTGTCGACGTGGTGGGCGTCTGCCTGCCGTGCGACCAGCGCATCGGGCCAGGCGACAAGTTCATCATCGGTGAGATCGCCAAGCTCCCGCGCAGGCCCATCCTGGTGGCTCTGGCCACGAAGACGGACCTGGTGAGTAAGCAACGGCAACTCTCACACCTGGTGGACATCGGTGAGGTGGCCACCGAGCTGGGGATCGAATGGTCCGAGGTAATCCCGTGCTCGGCTACCGAAGGCGATCAGATCGATCTCGTCCGAGACTCGCTCGTGGCGCTGCTCCCCGAAGGTCCGGTCTACTACCCGGACGGCGAGATCACCGACGAGCCCGAGGAGACGCTCATCGCGGAGTTCATCCGCGAGGCCGCGCTGGAAGGGGTGCGCGATGAGCTGCCCCACTCGATCGCGGTGATCATCGACGAGATCCTCCCCCGACCCGACAGGCCGGAGGACAAGCCGCTGACCGACATCTTCGCCTCCATCGTGGTGGAGCGGGACTCGCAGAAGGGCATCATCATCGGCCACAAAGGCGCCCGCCTGCGCGAGATCGGAACTCAGGCGCGCGAACAGATCAACGCTCTGCTCGGCACGCGCGTCCATCTGAATCTGCACGTCAAGGTACTCAAGGAGTGGCAGCGCGACTCGAAGCACCTCAACCGGCTCGGATTCTGAGCACAGCGATCAGCCTTTCTGCGCGTTTGGCATGTTAACGGTAACTATTTGATTACGGCGCGGGCGATTCGCGCGCACCCTCGTGGGCGGCTCCTAGTATCACGGGCAACAACCATTCCTGGTTGATCGAAAGACAGGAAGGAACCGCACGTGAAGAAGCGTGTCCTCAAGTTCAGCGCGGTGGCCATCGTCAGCGCCGTCACCCTCGCGGCATGCGGCGGCGACACCACCCCCTCCTCGACAGGCGACGCCACCTCGGTGGATGCCGGCTCGTTGGAGACCACCATCAAGGTCATGGCCCCGTCCTACTCGGACACCTCGAAGGCCGACTGGGATGCAGTCATCGCCGCGTTCAACGAGACCTACCCGGACGTCACCGTCGAGCTCCAGATCGAGGGCTGGGACGGGTTCTCCGACAAGGTGTCCGCCCGCATCCAGGCCAACGACTACCCCGACATCCTCAACGACAACGCGTTCGCGGCGTCGGCCGAGGCCGGGATCCTCTATCCCATCGATGAGGTCATGTCCGCTGAGACCCTCGCCTCCATCGAGCCCTCCCTGCTCGCCAACGGCGTGGGCACGGACGGCACCCAGTGGGCTGCGCCAGACATCGCGACGTCGCGCATGATGGCCTACAACGTGGACATGTTCGAGGCTGCCGGCATCGCCGAGCCGCCCACCACATGGGCGGAGCTCGAAGAGGCGTCGGCGAAGCTGGTCGCGCTGGGCGGCGACGTCCGCGGCTACGGAATGCCGCTGGGCCGCGAGGAGGCGCAGGTGGAGTCCTCGCTATGGCTCTGGGGCGCCGGTGGCGACTGGGCCGACGGCGACGCGTTGAAGGCGGACACCCCTGAGGCCGTCGAGGCCTTCGGCCAGATGAAGAAGATGTTCGAGGCCGGCTACACCCAGGCCAACCTCGAGGACAACCGGATCGACGTCGCCGACCTGTTCCAGGCCGGCAAGCTCGGCATGATGATGGCGCATTCGGCGATCGTCTCCGACGCGCAGGCCAAGGGCATCAACGTCGCCCTCGCCCCGATCCCGGCTAAGGACGGTGGCGACGGCGTGGCGCTCGGCGTGACCGACTTCATCGTCGCTTTCGACAACGGCGACGAGGACCGCAAGGCGGCCACCGCGGCCTTCCTCGACGTGTTGTACTCCGACGAGCTCTACGAGGGGTGGTACAAGGGCACAGGCCTGCTGCCTGTGACCACCTCGATGATCGAGAAGGGGCAGGCGGAGTCCGACGAGATCGGCGCCGCGTTCCTCGAGGCCCTCTCCATCGTCCAGTTCCTGCCTGTCGGCAACCCCACGTGGGATGCTCTCCAGACCGCGCTCCAGGGCTCGGCCTACAAGGTGGGCACCGGCGATCCGGCTGAGGTTCTCGGCGAGATCCAGGCACAGGTCGACGCCCAGGCCTGACCACACGCAGGACGGGGTGGCATCGTGATCCGGTGCCGCCCCGTTCCCATGGCCCCACCGAGGAGGAACTGAAGTGTCATTGACCGCCACGCCCACGAGCGTGCCCACGAGCACGCGTCGTCGGTCGAAGAACTCCGGTCTCAGGGCGACCCTCACGTCCCTTCCCTGGCTGCTCCCCACCGTCGCCCTGATCGCGGGCGTGGTCCTCTTCCCCGCGGCGCTCATGATCTACACGTCGTTCTTCAAGTTCAACAACCGCGGCATCAAGCGCAGCCCTGATCCGATCGGCCTCGACAACTACATCGGTCCCGCTGGGGCATTGACGTTCCCGGGCGTGCCGGTGGAGCGGATTCTCCTCAACACCGTCGTGTGGGTCGTCGTGGTCGTCGCAGTCACCGTCGTGCTCTCCCTGCTCCTTGCCCAGTTCCTCAACATCGAGTTTCGTGGCCGCAAGGCGCTGCGGCTGTTCATCATCCTCCCGTGGGCCTGTTCCGTGGTCATGACCGCGACAGTCTTCCGTTACGGACTTCAGGAGAACGTGGGCCTGTTCAACCGGCTCATGGTGGACACCGGCATCATCGAGACGGCCCGGGCCTGGACGAAGGACCCCACCAGCGCCTTCTGGGTCGCGGTGTTCGTGGCCATCTACGTGTCCCTCCCTTTCACGACCTACACGATCCTGGCCGGCCTCCAGGCCATCCCCGACGACGTGCTCGAGGCCGCGCACATGGACGGGACCAACAAGCTGCAGCGCTACGGGTTCATCGTGCTGCCCCTGCTGAGGCCCGCCATCGCGGTGGCGGCGCTGATCAACATCATCAACGTGTTCAACTCGCTGCCCATCCTTCGCCTGCTGCAGGAAACCCCCGGCTTCCATACCGGGCACATCACCACGACGCTCATGTTCGAGTACCAGCGCGCGCTCGGTCCAGGGGTGTCGTCGGCGCTGTCGGTGCTGAACTTCGTGTTCTGCCTCGTCATCATCGCCATCTACCTGATCGTCGTGCAGCCCACGAAGGAGGTGGCCTGAGCCATGGCCAACGTGAGAGAGCAACGCGCCGTCCGGGGCGGCATCAACAAGCCGCCAAGCCCCTGGTTCATCGCCGCCGGGTCACTGGTCATCGTGGCCTTCTTCGGCTTCCCCTACGCGCTGATGTTCATCAGCTCCCTGAAGACCCGCCTCGAGATCACCAACATCCCCCCTGACTACTTTCCGTCCACGCCACGCTGGGACAACTACCTCACCGTATGGGCCTCAGAGGTGGACCCGGCCTCATCGCTGCTGGCCACCGCGGTGATCTCGCTGGGCGCCACCCTGCTGGTGCTTCTGGTGGCCACCCCGGCCGCGTACTACGTGGCCCGGTTCCGGTTCCCGGGTCGCATGGTCTTCCTCCTCCTGGTGCTCTGCACCCAGATGCTGCAGCCGACGGTGCTGGCGGTGGGCCTGTTCCAGCAGTTCAAGGGGTGGCAGAGCTACGCGGTGTGGGCCGCGCTGATCCTCATCAACGCCGCCTTCAACCTGTCCTTCGCGATCTGGATCATGCAGGCGTTCTTCGCCTCGGTCCCGAAGGAGATCGACGAGGCCGCTCTGATCGACGGGCTTGGCCGCCTGCAGACGATGTTCCGCATCTCGCTTCCGCTCGTCTGGCCGGGCATCGTCACGGCGATCGTGTTCGTGTTCGTCAATACCTGGAACGAGTTCTCGGCCGCTTTCATCCTCGTCCAGCAGACGAACCTGCAGCCGCTGACGGTGTCGATGCCGCGGTTCCTGGGGCTCTACATCAAGGACTGGCAGTACCTGTTCACGGTGGCCATGATCGCGATCGTCCCGGTGGTGATTCTCTTCAGCTTCATCGAGAGGCGGCTCATCGGTGGACTCACGGCAGGTTCCGTCAAGTAGTGGCAAGCTTCGCCGACGGTGCTACAGTGGCCGACGTGGCACGGCATACCCTCCTCCTTGGCTGCCGCAGCGGGGCCCAGAATCTCTGAGCCAGATCCCCTCGCTGCGGTGCTTGTACGCGTCTGGCGCACCGATACAGCCCAGGAGATACTCAGATGAACGCTTTCACCACCCGCCCGCAGCCCACACCCGTGCAGCAGCCCACCCCGATGCCGGTGCACCGCTACACGCCCTTCATCCCCGTAGACGTGCCGGATCGCACGTGGCCCTCCAAGCGCATCGAGAAGGCACCTCGCTGGCTGTCCACTGATCTGCGTGACGGTAACCAGGCCCTGATCGACCCGATGACCCCGTCGCGGAAGATGCGCATGTTCGAGCTGCTGGTGGACATCGGTTACAAGGAGATCGAGGTGGGGTTCCCGTCCGCCTCCCAGACGGACTTCGACTTCGTGAGGCAGCTGATCGAGGGAAACAAGATCCCCGACGACGTCACGATCTCGGTCCTGACCCAGGCCCGCGAGGACCTGATCAGCCGCACGGCAGAGTCGCTGGTCGGCGCCCAGCGCGGCACGATCCACATGTACAACGCCACCGCCGAGCTGTTCCGCAAGGTGGTGTTCCGCATTTCCGAGCCGGAGTGCGTCCAGCTGGCCACCCGCGGCACCGAGCTGGTGATGAAGTACGCGGACAAGCATCTGCGCGATGTGGAGTTCGGCTACCAGTACTCGCCGGAGATCTTCACCCAGACGCCCACGGACTTCGCCATCGAGGTGTGCAACGCGGTCAGCGATGTGTGGCAGCCGGGGGAGGGGCGCGAGATCATCTTCAACCTGCCCGCCACCGTCGAGCGCTCCACGCCGAACACGTACGCAGACCAGATCGAGTACTTCATCCGCAACATCCGCGACCGTCAGCACGTGGCTGTCTCCCTGCACCCGCACAACGACCGCGGCACCGCTGTCGCGGCCTCCGAGCTGGGGCAGATGGCCGGGGCGGACCGGGTCGAGGGATGCCTGTTCGGGCACGGCGAGCGCACCGGCAACGTGGACCTGGTGACGCTGGCCCTCAACCTGTACACCCAGGGCGTGGACCCGCAGGTGGACATCTCGGACATCGATCACATCCGCCGCACGGTGGAGTACTGCACCGGCCTGCCGGTGCACCCCCGCCACCCCTACGCCGGTGATCTGGTCTACACGGCGTTCTCCGGATCGCACCAGGACGCCATCAAGAAGGGCCTGGAGCACCTGGAGGCCGAGGCCGCCCGCCAGGGCAAGCTGGTCGACGAGATCGACTGGGAGGCCCCGTACCTGCCGATCGACCCCCACGACGTGGGCCGCACCTACGAGGCAGTCATCCGGGTCAACTCGCAGTCCGGCAAGGGGGGCATGGCCTACCTGATGAAGAACGAGTACAAGATGGACCTGCCGCGCCGGCTGCAGATCGAGTTCTCGCGCGTGGTGCAGGCCCACACAGACACCTCCGGCGGTGAGGTCACCCCGGCCCAGATGTTCGCCATCTTTGAGCGCGAGTACCTGAGCGACGGTCCGTGGCGCCTGGACTCGGCCGGCTCCACCTCCAGCAACGGGCAGTTCCACGTCCGGGCCGTCATCGACGGCCCCACGCGCAAGAACGTCGAGGTCGACGGCGAGGGCAACGGTCCCGTCTCCGCGTTCGTCGACGCGCTGGTCCAGGCCGGCGCCCACGTGCGGGTGCTGGATTACACCGAGCATGCGCTTGATGCCGGCGGCGACGCCAAGGCCGCAGCCTACGTCGAGTGCGAGGTGGGTGAGGGCGACGACGCCACGGTCCTGTGGGGCGTGGGCGTGGACCCCAGCATCACCAGCGCCTCCATGAAGGCCATCCTGAGCGCCCTGAACCGCGCGGCGGCGTGGGTCATGGCCCCCGCCTGATCGGCGAGGGTTTGCTGAAGCTCACCGATCCCGTCGCCACCGATCCCGATTCCCTCTACGAGCGGTTCACGTCCTGGGCCGAAGGGCAGGGCCTCTCGCTCTACCCCCATCAGGACGAGTCCGCCATCGAGCTGTTCACCGGAAACAATCTGATCCTGTCCACGCCGACGGGTTCGGGGAAGTCGATGGTGGCGCTGGCGGGGCACTTCGCGGCGTTGGCGACGGATCGGGTGAGCTTCTACACCGCACCCATCAAGGCCCTGGTGAGTGAGAAGTTCTTCGCACTGTGTCAGGTCTTCGGCGCGGACAACGTCGGCATGGTCACCGGTGACGCCTCAGTCAACGCGGACGCCCCCATCATCTGCTGCACGGCCGAGGTGCTGGCCAACATCGCGCTCCGCGAGGGGCGGGCCGCCGACGTCGGCCTCGTCATTGCCGACGAGTTCCACTTCTACTCCGAGCCGGACCGGGGCTGGGCGTGGCAGGTGCCGTTGCTGGAGCTCCCCCAGGCCCAGTTCCTCCTGATGAGCGCCACCCTGGGCGACCTCACCGCGCTCGCGGAGGACCTCACGCGCCGCACGGGCCGCGCCACGAGCCTGATCAGCGACGCGGAGCGGCCGGTGCCGCTGCTGTTCGAATGGTCCATGACCCCGCTCCAGGAGCGGGTTGTGGACCTCATCCAGGAGCAGAAGGCGCCGGTCTACGTCGTTCACTTCACGCAGGCCGACGCGCTGGAGCGCGCCCAGTCGCTGCTCTCGCTCAACCTGATTACCAAGCACGACGGCGCCCGGATCGCCGAGGAGATCGGGGCGTTCAGGTTCGGGCCCGGCTTCGGCAAGATCCTGTCCGGACTGGTGCGCCGCGGGATCGGCGTGCACCACGCGGGCATGCTGCCGAAGTACCGGCGCCTCGTCGAACAGCTGGCTCAGACCGGGCTGCTCAAGGTCATCTGCGGTACCGACACACTCGGCGTGGGCATCAACGTCCCCATCCGCACCGTGCTGTTCACCGGGCTCGCCAAGTACGACGGCACGCGGGTGCGGCGCCTGCGCTCGCGCGAGTTCCACCAGATCGCGGGCCGCGCGGGCCGCGCCGGCTTTGACACGGTGGGTTTCGTGGTGGTGCAGGCCCCGGAGCACGTGATCGAGAACGAGCGCGCGTTGGCCAAGGCCGGCGACGATCCCAAGGCCAGGCGCAAGGTGGTGCGCCGCAAGCCGCCCGAGGGATTCGTCGCCTGGAGCGAGGACACCTTCGACAAGATCGTGGTCGCCGAGCCGGAGCAGCTGGTGTCGCGGATGCAGGTCACCCATTCCACGGTGCTCAACATCGCGCAGCGACCAGGCAGCGGTGCACAGTCCATGCGTGCGCTGATCGAGGCGTCGCACGAGCCGTCCGGCCGGAAGCGCGAGCTCACGCGGCGAGCCCTGGCCCTGACCCGGGCGCTTCTGCGCTCGGGCGTGCTGGTGAAGCTCAGCGCCCCGGATCCGGATGGCCGGTGGTGCGCCATGTCCGAGGGCGTCGGGGACGATTTCGCTCTCAACCAGCCCCTCGCCCCGTTCGCGGTGGCGTCGCTGGCGCTGCTGGACCCGGACTCACCCACCCACCACCTCGACGTCGTCTCCATCATCGAGGCGGTGCTGGAGGACCCGTTCCAGGTGCTGCTGGCTCAGCGGTTCGTGGCCCGCGGCGAGGCGGTGGCGCAGATGAAGGCAGACGGGGTGGAGTACGACGAGCGGATGGAGCGCCTCGAGGAGATCACCTGGCCCAAGCCCCTCGACGAGCTCCTCCAGCACGCCATGGGCATCTACGCCCAGTCACACCCCTGGGTGGAGGCCTCCAAGCTGTCACCCAAGACCGTCGTGCGCGACATGTGGGAGCGGGCGATGAGCTTCAACCAGGCCGTGTCCTTCTACAAGCTCCAGCGCAGCGAGGGCGGACTGCTGCGCTACCTGTCGGACGCGTACCGGGCGCTGCGCCACACCGTCCCGGACGAGCACCGCACCGAGCAGTTCGACGACCTGGTCGAGTGGCTGGGGGAGACGGTCCGTCAGACCGACTCGTCCCTGCTCGACGAGTGGGAGGCCCTGACGGATCCGGACAAGGTGGCTGCGGCCGTCGCAGCCGCGGCGCTGGGGGCACCCCCGCCGCCACCGAGGCCGGTGACCGGCAACGAGCGCGCCTTCACCGCCATGATCCGCACCGCGATGTTCCGTCGCGTCGAACTCGCGGCCCGCGACGACATCGCCGCCCTGGCTGCCATGGACGCCGAAGCCTCTGTCATGGTCGATCCGCCGCTCGGGATCCTGATGGACGCCGACGCCTGGGACGAGGCCCTGGGGGAGTACTGGGACGAGCATGAGGACCTGCTCACCGACGGCGACGCCCGCGGCCCGGGGCTCTTCCGGATCGAGAAGGGGCGCGAGCGCTGGACGGTGCTCCAGGTGATTCACGATCCTCAGGGCAACCATGACTGGATGATCCGCGCCGAGGCGGATCTGGTGGCCAGCGATGCTGCTGGGTCCGCAGTGGTCCGCGCGGTTGCGTTCCAGCGCCTGGACTGATCGCCGCCCCAATCCTTCCCCTCAGCTACGCTGCGCGCATCCCCTCGCCCATCACGGAAGGCACGACTGCATGCCTGGCACTCAGCGCGGCGTCACACTGCGATTCCTCGCCGAACCCATGGACGCCAACGTCCGTGGGCTGATGAGCGCAGGCAAGGTGCTCGAGTGGATCGACAAGGCCGGCTACGCCGCAGCCGTCGGGTGGGCCGGCACCTATGCGGTGACCGGTTACGTCGGCAACATCCACTTCACGCGCCCCATCCACGTTGGCGACCTCGTGGTGGTCCAGGCCCGCGTCGTACTCACGGGCAGGACGTCGCTCCAGGTGGTCTGCACCGTCTCCAGCGGCGATCCGCGTTCGTCGGCGCGGGTGCTCAATACCCAGTGCGTCCTGCAGTTCGTCGCCATGGAGGACGGTAAACCGGTCCCTGTTCCCCCCTTCGAGCCGCGAGACGAGTGGGAGCGGGGCCAGCACGATCGGGCGCTGGAGATCAACGTGGCGCGCCGGGCCATCGAAGAGGAGATGGGGGGCCAGGAGTACGACGTCGAGACCGGGTCCTGCCGCGAGACCCTGCGCTTCCTGGCAGCGCCGACCGATGTCAACTGGGGCGGCAAGGTGCACGGCGGCTACGTCATGAACTGGATCGACCAGGCGGCCCAGGTGGTGGCCGAACGCTGGCACGCCGGACCGGTGGCCTCCGTCTTCGCCGGTGGCGTGCGGTTCTACCGCCCCATGTTCATCGGGGATCTCGTCGAAGTCACCGCGCGGCTGCTCCACACCGGCACCACCAGCATGCACATCTCCGTGCACGTCAGCTCGGGAGATCCCCGGACGAGGGACCTCAGGGAGACCACGCACTGCACCATCGTCTACTGCGGAGTCGATGAGAAGGGCCGGAAGCGACCCGTGCCTCCGTGGCAGCCGGTGCTGCCCGGCGACGTGGCCCTGGAGACCCATGCACGCGCCATGATCGACATCCGCCGGAAGCTGCTCCGGCCTGTGCCGAAGGAACTGCCGCCGGACCTCTGAGAGGCTCAGGCTGAGCCGAAGCGCCGCTCCCGGGATGAGTACTGCTCGACGGCGGCCCACAGGTCGCGGCGGTCGAAATCCGGCCACAGCCTGTCCAGGAAGATGAACTCCGCGTACGCGGACTGCCACAGCAGGAAGTTCGAGGTGCGCTGCTCGCCGGAGGAGCGCACGAAGAGGTCGACGTCGGGGATCTCGGGCTCGTCGAGGAACCGTGCGAACCGCTCCTCGGTGAGTCGGTCGGGGTCCAACTTGCCTGCCCGGGCCAGACGAGCGATCTCGCGGGCCGCGTCGACGATCTCGGCCCGGCCGCCGTAGTTGACGCAGAACTGCAGGGTCAGGGTGTCGTTGTGTCGGCTCATCTCCTCGGCCACTTCGAGTTCCTTGATCACCGATCCCCACAGCCTCGGACGGCGGCCGGCCCAGCGGATACGCACCCCGAGGTCGTTGAGTTCGTCCCGGCGGCGGTGGATGACGTCGCGGTTGAAGCCCATCAGCCATCGCACCTCGTCAGGGGAGCGCTTCCAGTTCTCCGTGGAGAACGCGTACGCCGACAGGTAGGGGATGCCCAGTTCGACCGCGCCGTGGATGACATCCAGCAGCGAGGCCTCGCCGCGGGCGTGCCCCTCCGTGCGCTTGAGCCCCCGCTGCTTAGCCCACCTTCCGTTGCCGTCCATCACGATCGCGACGTGTCTGGGGAGGGCCGCCCGGGGGATCTCCGGAGCTCTCGCTCCGCTGGGGTGCGGGGTAGGGCGGCGGCGGGGCATGGGCACGCTCCGACACTACCCGCCTACACTCGATGCTGTGCCGACCTATCGCGACCAAGCGGTGGTGCTGCGGACGCATCAGCTGGGCGAGGCGGACCGCATCATCACGCTGCTGACCCGCACCCACGGCAAAGTCCGCGCCGTGGCCAAGGGGGTGCGCAAGACCTCCAGCAAGTTCGGCGGCCGGTTGGAGCCGTTCCATCACGTCGACATCCAGTTCGCGGAGGGGCGAGGCTCGCTGGAGGTGGTCACCCAGGTGGAGGCACTCCACTCGAGCAGGCTCGCCGCCGACTACTCGCGCTTTACCGCCGCGGAGGTGCTGGTCGAGACGGCGGACCGCCTCGTCGCGGAGGAGCACAGCCCCGCCCTTCAACAGTTCCGCCTCCTGCTCGGCGCGCTGCTCGCGCTCGAGGCGGGTGAGCGCCCCGCGCCGCTGGTGGTGGACTCCTACCTGCTGCGGGCGCTGGCGGTGGCCGGGTACGCCGTGTCGACGAGGAGCTGTGCCGGCTGCGGGAGCGTGGACGTGCGCTGGTTCTCACCCGTGGGCGGCGGGGCGGTCTGCACCGGATGCCGCGCCTCGGGGGCCGGCCAACTGGACCAGGCGGCCGCCACGCACCTCGGCTCCCTGCTCAGCGGGGACTGGGCGGTGGCCCAGGCCACTGATCTCGCCACTGCCAAGCGGGTCGACGGCATGGTGGTCGCCTACGCCACGTGGCACCTGGACCAGGCGCTCCGATCGCTTCCCTACTTCGAACGCTAGCCCGCGGAACAGGTGCGGCAGAGACCGAAGACCTCCACGTCGTGCACCACCTCGGTGAAGCCATTGGCCTGCGCGACGCGCGCTGCCCACTCCTCCACCTCGCGGGCGGCGATCTCGATCGAATAACCGCAGGACCGGCACACGAGGTGGTGGTGGTGACCAGACGAACACCGTCGGTAGGTCGCCTCGCCATCCGGGGTCCGCAGCACATCCACCTCGCCGGCCTCGGCCATGGCCTGCAGTGCCCGGTACACGGTGGCCAGCCCCACCTTGGCGCCCACCTCCCGAAGTTGGTCGTGGAGTTGTTGGGCGGTGCGGAACTCCTCACCGCCCTCCAGGAGGTCCCGGACGGCGGCGCGCTGCCAGGTGTGGCGCGTGGTGGGTTTAGTGCTCGTCATAGTGATCCCCATGGAGGGCGTGACGGTGGCCGTCGTGGACGTAGTCCAGGTGGTCGCCGTGCTGGATCACCTTCACCCCAGGCGTGTGCGCGAACGAGTCGTCGTGCGCCTCGGCCTGGCGATAGGTGTGGGAGTGGCCGTGATCCTCGACGTAGGGGATGAACCTGGCGGAGCGACGGGTCCACCGGCCGAACACCCAGGACAACCCCAGCAGCAGAATGGCGGTGACGACGATGGTGGCGCCGGTTGCGGTGTCCAGGTAGAAGGAGCCGATGGTGCCGCCGACCGCGGCCACAACTCCCACACCCATGGCGCCGAAGAATGAGGTGGTGAAGCCGATGAAGATCTGCTGCGATGTGGCCACCGGGATCACCATGAGCGCACTGATCAGCAGCAGTCCCACCGTGCGCATGGAGACGGTCACCGTGATGGCAGCCAGGACCACCACGAGGAGGTTGAGGGCCTTGACCCTGATGCCCAGGACCCTCGAATAGTCCTCGTCGACGGAGACGGCGAACAGTCTCGGCGCGAGCCCGATGGTCAGGGCCAGAATGATCACGGCGAGGGCGATGATAAGGGCGATGTCACCCTCGCTCACCGAGGTCAGTGAGCCGAAGAGGAACGCAGACAGTCCTCCCGCGCCCTGGCCCGCGACACCGGCCATCAACACACCCGAGGCGAGGCCGCCGTAGAACAGGATGGCCAGGCCCAGGTCTCCCGAGGCCTTCCCATGCTGGCGCAACAACTCGACGGTGACAGCTCCCGCCACGGCGGTGACCACTGCGACGGGCAGTGGCGCCCACCCCGTCATGAGCGCCAGGCCGACACCCATGATCGCCACGTGCCCCAGGCCATCGCCGAGCAGGCTCATCCGCCGCTGGACGATGAAGGTCCCGATGGCGGGGGCGATCAGGCCGCTGAGCAGCGCGGCGAGGAGGGCGCGTTGCATGAACGGCAGGCTGAGGATCTCGATCACGTGAAAGCTCCTGCAATCGGGTCGGACAGACCCACGACGGACGGCATGGTCACGTCCGGGTCGCACTCATGGGCCCCGGTGGGCTCGGCTTCGACGACCAGACCGTCGCAGAGTGTGATCGAGCGGTGCAGGACCATGCCCATCGGCCCGAGTTCGTGGAGCACCACCAGCAGGGCCAACCCCTCGTCGCCCAGGCGTGACAGCAGTTCTGCGATTCCCTGCTGGCTGTGCAGGTCGACTCCGGCAAGCGGCTCGTCCATCACAAGAAGGTCCGGGTGGGTGGCGAGGGCGCGGGCGATCAGCACCCGTTGCTTCTGCCCACCGGACAGGGCGCTGAAGGGCCAGCGGGCGCGAGCGCTCAACCCGACCAGGTCCAACGCTCGGTGCAGCGCGTCGCGGTCCTGCCTGCCCAGCCATTGGAACGGGCGACGGTGGGCCAGCCTCCCGGAGGCCGCCACTTCCCACACAGTCGCGTTTGCGACCGCCACGGAGGAATGTTGAGGCACGTAC
Source organism: Tessaracoccus luoxuelianae (assembly GCF_055326245.1). NCBI lineage: Bacteria > Bacillati > Actinomycetota > Actinomycetes > Propionibacteriales > Propionibacteriaceae > Tessaracoccus > Tessaracoccus luoxuelianae. Next base: position 121,561 of record NZ_JBUZNO010000001.1, on the reverse strand, counting down.
CCGATCCGGGACCAGTCACGAAACGTCTCCAGGGACTGCCCGAACAAGTCCACCGTGCCCTCCTGGTGGGGGACCAGGCCAAGCAATGCGCGGATCAGCGTCGACTTGCCTGAGCCGTTGCCACCCAACAGGGCAACGGCCTCGCCCGCCGCAACCGAGATCGACACGTCCCGGAGGACCGGCATGCCGCCCAGTGAGACGAAGAGTCCCTCGGCGTGGAGCGGATCAGCTGCAGTCATTGGCGGTGGAGAGTGCGGAGAGGTTGGCGCGCATGATCGAAGGGTAGTCCGTGCCGGGGGACTGGTCGGTGATCCCCTCCAGCGGATCGAGCACGGCTGTTTCGAGCCCGAGGTCCTCGGCAATTGAGGTCGCCACCGCGTCGGAGGTGAGCGTTTCGAAGAAGATCGTCGTGACGCCGTGGGCGCTGGCCTCGTCCTGGATCTCCTTGATCCGCGCCGGCGAGGGTTCATCGTCGGGGCTCACCCCGGAGATGCCGATCTCGGTCAGCTCGTAGCGGTTGGCCAGATAGTGGAATGCGGCGTGCGTGGTGATGAACTCGCGTCGGGCGCACTCATCGAGTCCGGCGGCGAGCTCGGTGTCCAGGACGCCGAGCGCAGACACGCTCTCGGCGGTACCGGCAGAATAGTCACCAGCGTGTTCGGGATCGATCTCGGCCAGCTGCGCGCCCAGCTCCTCCACGAGAGCGGCCATGCGGGTGGGATCCTGCCAGAAATGGGGATCGAACTCGCCATGGTCGTGTCCGTCATCGGCGGTGTGCTCCTCCTCCTCAGCGCCGTGGACATGCTCCTCGGCCACGGGAAGCAGATCGACCACCGTCGCCGCATCGAGGACCCGCTCAGCACCCGACTGCTCGATCGCATCGTCGACCGCGGGCTGGAACCCGGAGAGATACACCACGAGATCCGCATCGGCCAGGGAGGCGATCTGCTGCGGCGTGAGCTCGAGATCGTGCGCCTCCGCTCCCGGGGTGGCGAGTGTCGTCACTGATCCGTGTTCGCCCAGGACGGAGGAGGCCGCCCACTCGAGTGGGTAGAAGGCCGCTACCACGTGAGGCGCGGGCTGATCGGACGCGGGGGAGGATCCGCAGGCGGCGAGGAGCAGAACCGCAGCGGCGCTGACGCCGACGAGTCGAGACATGTGAGACATGAGAACCATTATCAATTAGACAAGCATGGGCGTCAAACCCGACGGTCACGATTTGATAACTCCCTGACGAAAGTAATGCGCTGCGGGTGTCGACGGTGGCAATATCTCGACAGGAGCGCGCTTGACAACGATCGTCAGGCGATGAGTCAACTCCCACGCAAAGGAGCGATCTGTCATGCGGAAAAAGATTTCCTTGATTTCCGGCCTCGCGGCCCTGAGTCTTCTGGCCACCGGATGCCTCGGCGGCGGATCCACCCCTGAGGCCTCGGAGGCCGAGGGTGAAGAGACCGCCAAGGAGACCATCCAGGTCATGTACGCCTTCTCGGGCGATCAGTCGACGGCCTTCCAGTCGGACATGGACACCTGGGGCGAAGCCAACGGCATCACCTTCGACTGGATCCAGTCCAACGAATTCGAAGTCCAGATCAACTCGAAGGTCCAGTCGGGCAACGCCCCCGACATCGCGATCTTCCCCCAGCCGGGCATCCTCAAGGCGTTGGCCGAGGAGGGGGAGCTGGCCGAACTGAGCACCCAGGTGGATCTGGGCCAGCTCGAGTCGGACATCATCCCTGGATTCCTGGACGCGGCCACCGTCGACGACGTGGTCTACGGGGCTCCCATGGCCATGAACGGCAAGTCCTTCTACTGGTACAACAAGCCGGCGTTCGAGGAAGCCGGGTACACCGTGCCCGAGACCCACGACGACCTGCTGGCGCTGCTCGACCAGATCAAGGCCGACGGCGTCGCCCCCCTGTGCTACGGCATGGAGTCCGGCTCGGCCACCGGCTGGCCGGCCACCGACTGGATCGAGGACTACGTCCTGCAGACCGGTGGCATCGAGGTGTATGACCAGTGGGTCAGCGGCGAGATCAAGTTCGACAGCCCCGAGATCCGCGAGGCGTTCGCCGTCTACGAGGAGGTCCTCATGACCGAGGGCAACGTCTACGGCGGGATCCAGAACTCCTCGTCCAACTCCTTCGCCAATGCGCTCAACCCGATGTTCGACCCCGAGCCCAAGTGCTACCTGGGCAAGCAGGGCAACTTCATCACTCAGCAGGGCTTCTTCCCTGACGAGATCTTCGCCCAGCTGGACACCGTGGTGGGGATGTTCGTGACCCCGAGCGTCTCAGGTGAGAGCCCTGTTCTGGGTGGAGGCGACCTTGCGGCCGCGTTCACCAAGAACGACGCCAACGTCAAGAAGGCCATGGCCTTCATGACCACCGATCCCGAGTTCGGCGACGCCCAGGTCGGTACCGGCGCATGGCTGTCCCCGCTGAAGACCTTCGATGTCGAGAAGTACCCCAACCAGGTACTGAAGGACGTCGCGGCTGAGGTGGCCGATTCGTCGGTGTTCCGCTTCGACGGTTCGGACCAGATGCCCGGCGCCGTCGGCTCCGGCAGCTTCTGGACCGGCATGGTGGACTTCACCAGCGGCCGCACCGATCTCGACGCCACACTGCAGGCCATCGACGCCAGCTGGCCGGCGAGCTAGTCGCCCCTTCCCAACCCGCGTCGGCGGTGGCTCGCTCTCGGGTCACCGCCGACTCCACCCCTCAGGAGCACCTCTATGTTTGAGAAACTCGGCCTCGCGCTCGGCGCGGTCGCGGTGGGTGTGCTGGGCGCAGTTGCGCTGTTCTGGCTGTTGAACAAGGCGTGTGAGCTTCTCCCGAAGAAGTGGGAGCTCCGCCTCAAGCCCTATGCGCTGTTGTTGCCGGCCTACGCCGCGATCGGCATCTTCCTCCTCTATCCCGCCGCGGAGACAGTCATCGCCAGCTTCCGGCGCGGCCGCAACGGCCGGCTGATGGAGTTCGTCGGCCTCGACAACTACACTGCCCTCTTCACTGATCCCAGGTTCATCAACACCCTGATCAACAACGTGCTGTGGATCATTGTGGCCCCGGCAGCCATTGTTGCCGCGGGTCTGCTGGTCGCCGTGCTGGTGGACAAGCTGAAGCCCATGGCGGAGAAGACGGCCAAGTCCATCATCTTCCTGCCCATGGCGATCTCGATGGTGGGCGCCGCAACCATCTGGAACCTGGTCTACGCCTGGCGTCCCGAGGGATCGTCCCAGGTGGGTCTGCTCAACGCGATCCTCGTGGGGTTGGGCGGGTCCCCCCAGACCTGGTTGCAGATTGACGCCGTCAGGTTCAACACCTTCCTGCTCATGGTGGTCTACATCTGGACCCAGGTGGGCTTCGCCATGGTGCTGCTCTCGGCCGCGCTCAAGGGCGTTCCGGAGGACACCATCGAGGCCGGCCGGATCGACGGCGCCTCGGAGACCGCCATCTTCTGGCGGATCATCCTCCCGCAGGCGTGGCCCACGGTGATCACGGTGTTCATCACCGTGCTCATCGGCGTCATGAAGATCTTCGACATCGTTTACTCGATGACCAACGGCAACTACAACACCAACGTGCTGGTCAACGGGTTCTATGCGTCCCTGTTCCGGAATGGTGATCCCGGCACGGCCTCAGCCATCGTAGTGATCCTGATCATCGCCATCATCCCGGTCCTGGTATACCAGGTCCGCCAGTTCCGGCTCCAGGAGGCGAACTCATGACCACCGTAGTGGCCCCGAAGAAGGTCAAGACCAAGCGTGGTGAGGAATCGGGCCGGTCGGTGGGCTCGGGGAAGTTCCTGTGGGTGATCGAGTCACTGGTCGTGATCATGTGCCTGCTGTGGCTCATCCCCACCATCGGCCTCCTACTGACCTCGCTGCGCCCGCGCTCCGAGGCCAACGCCAACGGGTGGTGGAACGTGTTCGCCAACCCCGCTCAGATCACGATCGACAACTACCGCGAAGTGATGACCACGGGCGCCATCCCCTTCGGCGACGCGTTCATCAACTCGATGACGGTGGCCATCCCGGCGACGATCATCCCCATCCTCATCGCCGCGTTCGCCGCATACGTGTTCACGTTCATGGAGTTCAAGGGTCGTGACGTGTTGTTCATCGTCATCGTCGGCCTCCTCGTGGTGCCCAACGCGGTGTCGTTCGTGCCCCTGTCCATCATCTTCCAGCAGCTCGGCATCAACGGTCAGTTCGCCACAGTGTGGCTAGCGCACACAGGCTTCGGCATGCCGCTGGCTGTCTACATCCTGCGCAACTACATGGCGTCGTTGCCGAAGTCGGTGGTGGAGTCCGCCGAGATCGACGGCGCGTCGCACTGGCAGACGTTCTGGCGGCTGATCATCCCGATGTCGATGCCGGCACTGGCCTCGTTCGCGATCTTCCAGTTCCTCTGGGTCTGGAACGACCTGCTAGTGGCGCTGATCTTCCTCGGGCAGGGCGAGAACGCGGTGCTCACCATTGCCTTGGCCGGAGTCCTCGGCACACGAGGCGAGAACTGGCACCTGCTCACCGCTGGCGCCTTCATCTCGATGATCCTTCCGCTCGTCGTGTTCTTCGCGCTCCAGCGCTACTTCGTCCGGGGTCTCACCTCGGGCGCCGTCAGGGGCTAACCCCTACCGCGGGCCGGTGGCATCGCCACCTCCCCTCGGTAGCCTTCACTACCGTGCTCGTCGTCACCCGATTCTCCGCCCCAGGCCCCCACTTCGTGGCCGAAGCCCGGTCCGTCATCGACTGGTGGGCCGCGCGGCCCGGCTGCCTAGCCATGGACCTCGTGCGAAATCTCGACGATCCAGATCTCTTCGCCCTCGTGAGTCGATGGGCCAGCGTGGGCGAGTACCGCCGCTCGTTCAACGGCTACGAGGCAAAGATGATCCTCACCCCCCTCTTGTCCCGCGCGGTCGACGAGCCGAGCGCCTATCTACCCGTCGACGAGGTGGGCGACAACCGTCCGCGCGGCACTTACTGAACGCCGCGCGGCACCAACTGAACCCAGGGAGTCCATGATGAACACCCGACTTCTTCTCACCGCCCAGGGTGTCTCGATTGCGGTGATGGTGGCCGAGTCGCGAATGCCCGAGGTCGTGCACTGGGGCCACGAGCTTCAACCCCTCACCACGGACCAGTTCGACTCTCTCGCCCTCGCCAACGTGGTCCAGGTGGGGCCGAACAACCCGGATCTCCCGCCCCGCTTCGGCATCCTGCTCGAGGGGCGCTACGGGTGGGCGGGCCGGCCCGGTCTGGTCGGGTCCCGGGAAGGCCGGGACTGGACCCCCGACTGGGCTGTCACCGACATCCTGGTTGATGGACGCCCTGCAGAGCCGCTGGAACACCTGGGGCCTGCCACCGTCGAGTTCCATGCGCACTCGGCCACGTCGCTGCTCAACCTGACGATCACGCTCGAACTCACACCTGAGGGTCTGGTCCGGTTGCGCGGGGAGTTGACCAACCTCGATGAGGCTCCGTTCGCCGTCGAGGAGCTCACCCTCGCGATGCCCGTGCCCAGCAGGGCATCGGAGCTGTTCGACTTCGCTGGACGCTGGGGCGTGGAGCGGTTCCCTCAGCGGCGAGAGTTCACCGTCGGCCAGCATCGGCGGGAGGGCCGGCACGGGCGGACCGGGGCCGATGCCGCCTACGTCCTGCACGCCGCGACACCCGGACTCGGCTTCCGCGCCGGCGAGGTGTGGTCCGTCCACACGGCCTGGAGCGGGAACCACCTCCACGTCGCGGAGCGGGACTTCATCGGTCATCAGGTCCTCTCCGGCGGGGAACTCCTCCTGCCCGGCGAGGTGGTTCTCGGTGCCGGTGAGAACTACCGGACGCCATGGCTGTTCTTCAACTACGCAGACGGGCTAGACGCCCAGGCCGATCGCTTCCACGCCTGGCTTCGGGCACTGCCCCACGCCCCGTCCGCTGAGAGGCCCGTGACGCTGAACGTCTGGGAGGCCGTCTACTTCGATCACCACGCCACCCGCCTCATCGATCTCGCCGAACGCGCGGCCGCCCTTGGCGTGGAGCGCTACGTGCTCGACGACGGCTGGTTCGGGGCCCGTCGCGACGACCATGCTGGCCTGGGAGACTGGGTGGTCTCGCCCGACGTGTGGCCGGATGGCCTCCACCCGCTCGTCGACCGGGTCAAGAACCTCGGGATGGAGTTCGGGCTGTGGTTCGAGCCCGAGATGATCAACTTGGACTCGGATCTGGCGCGGGCGCATCCCGACTGGATCATGCAGCCCGCCGGACGGCTGCCCGTCGAGGCCCGCCAGCAGCACGTCCTCAACCTGTCGATCGACGGCGCGTGGCGACACGTCTTCTCCCAGATGAGCGCCATCCTGACGGAGTACCGGATCGATTACGTCAAGTGGGACCACAACCGCGATCTCATCGACGCGGGGACGGCGCCGCACGGGGAGCCGGCCGTCCACGCCCACACCGTCGCCTACTACCGGCTGCTCGACACTCTCCGGCACCAGCACCCCGATGTGGAGTTCGAGTCGTGCAGCTCCGGAGGCGCGCGGGTGGACCTGGAAGTGATGCGCCGGGTTGAGCGGGTCTGGGTCTCCGACGTGATCGACCCCCACGAGCGCCAGCGGCTCCTGACATGGACGAGCCAACTGCTTCCTCCGGAGTTTCAGGGCAGTCACATAGCGTCCGGCCGTTCCCACAGCACGGCGCGCTGGCACGATATCGACTTCCGCGCCGCGACCGCCGTTTTCGGCCACCTCGGCATCGAATGGGACCTGGCACAGGCGACCGAGGAGGAGCTCGGGCAGCTGCGGTGGTGGATCGACTGGTACAAGGCCAACCGTGGGGTGCTGCTGGGGGGCCGCCAGGTGCGGGTGGACATGCGGGAGCCCGAGTGCTATTTCAAGGGTGTGGTGACACCCCGCAAGTCCATCTTCTCGTTGTCGGTGCTTGCGGCCAGCCCGGTGGTCAGCCTCGGTGTTCTACAGTTCCCCGGCCTCGACCCCGAGGCCACCTATCGCGTCACCGTCATCGACCGTCAGCTCGTGCCGGCGATCCACATCGTGCCCTGGGAGGCCGCCGAGGCGCCGCTGGTGCTTCCCGGGCATGCACTGATCCACGCCGGCATCCGGGCCCCACAGATGCAGCCGGACACCGCGGTGATATTCGAGCTCGACCGGCTCTGACATGGCGCCGTGGCCCCTCGACCCCACCACCCGCAGCGTCGCGCTGGCCGTCCTGCGGCACGGGCCGATCTCCCGGGCCGAGGTGGCGAGGCTACTGGGTCTGTCATCGGGGTCCCTGACCAGAATCACGAAGCCGCTGATCGAGACCGGTGTCCTTGAGCAGGGCGCTCCGTCGGCGTTCGAGATCGGCCGGCCGCCCCTGCCGCTCAGGATCGTCGATGAGTCGGCCAGATTCCTGGGCATCAAGATCGTCCCCGGTCATGCGTGGGTGGTGGGCACGGGCCTGGCGGGGGAGATGCACCACTCCGAGGAGGTTGACCTGGACACGGCCACTTTGGAGTCGACGGCCCAGGTGTTGGCCGGCGTGGTGCGGCGGTTCCCGGGTGTCTCGGCTGTGGGCGTGTGTCTGCCCGCCTCCGTCGAGCCACACGGGGTTCTCCACGCCACGCGGATGCTCGGCTGGCCCGGCGGCGGGAACCTGGCCGCACGGCTGATCCAGCTCACCGGAGTGGACTGCGCCACCATCAACGACATCGACGGATTGACCCTGTTCCAGCACTGGTTCGGCATGGGGCGTGGCCTGACCCAGTTCGCCGTGGTCACTTTCGGGTTGGGGGTCGGCTGCGGCGCCGTGGTGGACGATGCACTGCTGCTGGGGCGCCAAGGCGCCGCGAGCATCCTGGGGCGTCTCTGGCTCCCCGATGGTCGGGTCTTCGGTGATGTCTTGTCGATGGCCGCCGTCGAAGAAGCAGCCGCAGCCCTCACGGGACGACGGCTGACCTTCGAGGAGGTGCTGGTGGACGCGGATGCCCGGCCAGCTGTCGAGGATGCCTCGCGGGCGATCGGGTGGCTGGTGCGGGCCGCTGCCATCGCGTTCGCCCCGGAGCGGATCCTCGTGACGGGGGAGGGCATCGACCTGCTCGGGGGATCCTTGGACGTCGTCACCGGGGTGCTCGAGTCGGACTGGCGCGAGGACCTCGACGTGCCGGAGTTGGTGCTGCAGACGCTGGACTTCCGCGATTTCGCGCGCGGTGCGGCGGTGGCCGCCATCAGGCTGCGGTTCACAGCGCCGGCCTGACGTAGGCTGGGTGGCCGCCGACGTACCCAGGAGTCACATGCCCGCGATCTCGCCACTTCGTCTGCACGCGCCCAGCCGTCCCGACGCCGTCGTCGTCCAGCTGCCAGTGGTCCTCGCGCCGATGGCCGGGGTCACCAACGCGGCCTACCGGCAGCTGTGCCGGGAGCAGGGCGCGGGCCTGTACGTGTGCGAGATGATCACCTCACGAGGCCTGGTGGTGGGCGACCCTAAGACCCGCGCCATGCTGCAGTTCGACCCGGGCGAAGCCACCCGGTCCGTGCAGCTCTACGGTGTCGACCCGGGGGTGATGGCTGAGGCGGCCCGGATCCTGGCGCGGGACTACGCAGTGGCCCACATCGACCTCAACTTCGGCTGCCCGGTACCGAAGGTCACCCGCAAGGGTGGCGGGGGCGTGCTCCCGTACAAGAGGGACAGGCTGCGCGCCATCGTGCGCCAGACGGTCCGCGCCGCCGACGAGTTCGGCGTCCCCGTCACCATCAAGACCCGGATCGGCATCGACGGCGAGCATGAGACCTTCCTCGACGCCGGGCGGATCGCCCAGGAAGAGGGGGCTGCCGCCATCGCCCTGCACGGGCGAACCGTGGCGCAGGCCTACTCCGGTGAGGCGGACTGGTCCCGGATCGCCGAGCTGGTGGCGGCCGTCGACATCCCGGTCCTCGGAAACGGGGACATCTGGGAGGCGGAGGACGCGCTGCGGATGATGGACGAGACGGGCTGCGCAGGGGTGGTGGTGGGCCGCGGCTGCCTGGGTCGGCCATGGCTGTTCGGCGACCTGGCCGCGGCCTTCGGCGGCGAGGATTTGCGGCACCGGCCCACGCTGGGTGAGGTGGGAAGGACGCTGACGCGCCACGCCGAGCTGCTCACAGGATACGTCGGCGAGCGGCACGCATTGACGGACCTGCGCAAGCACATGGCCTGGTACTTCAAGGGCTACCCCGTGGGGGAGCTGCGCCGCCGGTTCGCGATGGTCTCGACGCTCGACGAGCTTCGCGACCTCGTATCTCAGCTCGACCACGACGCGGGGTTCCCCGAGACGGAGCTGGGTACTGCCCGTGGGCGGCAAGGGTCGCCACGGGCTCGGGTGGTGGTGCCGTACGGTTGGTACGACGACACCTCCGGGTGTGAGCTGGATCTATCTGACGCCGAGATCGGCGTGAGCGGAGGATGACCGTGGCGGAGCCGCAGGACGAGACGACCAACGAGCCGCGCAAGAAGCTGCCGATCTGGGCGCAGATCGGGCGCGTCGTTGCGCTTCTCGGCGTCCTGGTTCTGTTCGTCAGCGCCTATTTCGTCTCGACCACCACCGGTGTCGAGGCCGGGGAATGGGAGCGGATCGGCAGCAGCGCCTTCGGCATCGCGGTGATGGGGGTCGCGATGCTGTTCCTCGGCCGCGCCCAATCGCGAAAGTAGACCCCAGCGGGGACGGCCGTGACCGCGTCGTTATTCTGAGGCAATCGCTGGCCCCCCCGGGCCGGCCCGGTCCCAGGAGGTCCCCATGGGCGAAACGGCAACGATCATCATCGACGGGGTGAGACACGAACTCCCCGTCGTCACCGGGACAGAGGGCGAGCGGGCGATCGACATCTCGTCGCTGCGCGCTTCCACCGGGCTCATCACGCTCGACGACGGCTACGGCAACACCGGCTCCTGCAAGTCGGCCATCACCTTCATCGACGGGGAGGCGGGGATCCTGCGCTACCGCGGCATCCCGATCGAAGACCTGGCGCAGCGCTCGAGCTTCATCGAGACCGCCGAGCTGTTGATCTTCGGCCGTCTGCCGGACGAGAATGAGCGGGCGGAGTTCCGTCATCTGCTCACCGAGAACGCCGCGCTGCACCGCGACATGCGCAAGCACTTCGACGGGTTTCCCGCCACGGCCCACCCGATGGCCATTCTGTCGGCGATGATCAATGCACTGCAGACCCATGAAGTGCATGAGGCGCAGTTCACGGACGCTCAGCGCTTCAAGTTGGCGGCGGCAGGGCTCATCGCCAAGACCCGCACCATCGCGGCGGCCTCGTACAAGTCCCACATCGGCCAACCCATCGCCTATCCCCGCTACGACATGAACTATGCGGAGAACTTCCTCCACATGATGTTCTCGGTGCCCTATCGGGACTACGAGGCCACGCCCGAGGTGGCGCACGCGCTCAACATGTTCCTCGTCCTCCATGCCGATCACGAGCAGAACTGTTCCACGTCGACGGTGCGCATGGTCGCGTCGGCGGGAGCGAGCATGTTCTCCTCGGTCTCCGCCGGGGTCAACGCCTTGTGGGGCCACCTGCACGGCGGGGCGAACATGGGCGTCATCGAGATGCTCGAGCACCTGCGAGACACCGGGATGAAGCCCCAGGACTACATCAACCGGGTCAAGGATCGCTCGTCCGGGGTCAAGCTGATGGGCTTCGGGCATCGCGTCTACCGCAACTTCGACCCCCGGGCCATCATCCTCAAGGCTGCCGCAGACGAACTGCTCGACAAGATGCACATCACCGATCCGCTGCTCGACATCGCACGCGAGGTTGAGCAGGCAGCGCTGGCCGACGACTACTTCGCCTCGCGTCGGCTGTACCCCAACGTCGACTTCTACTCGGGCATCATCCTGCGCGCCATCGGGATCCCGCTGGACATGTTCACGGTCATGTTCGCCATCGGCCGCACCCCCGGGTGGATCGCGCACTGGAAGGAAGTCTCCGAGAACCCTGCGCAGCGGATCTACCGGCCGCGTCAGGTCTACGTGGGCAACCAGGTCTCCGAGTGGGTGCCGCGGTCCGAGCGCTGAGGTAGGTACGGTTGGGAGACCATGGACACACCGCTACCGCGCACCAGGCTCTGGGCCTCGACCATGCAGGGTCACGGCGAAGGGGTGATCACGGCGCATGCCACGTCATCGGTACGCACGTCCGTCCGTGACCCCCGCCGTCGTGAGCGGCGCGAGGAGTTGGAGCGGCTCACGCTGGTACCCGAGGCGAGCTTCGCCGGTGGAGCCGGCAACCGGGCCCGTCCGGAGGAGCCGGATGAGCTCCGCACGTGCTTCGAACGCGACCGGGACCGCATCGTCCACTCGGCGGCCTTCCGGAGGTTGGCGGGCAAGACCCAGGTGGTGGTCTACCCCACGGATCATCAGCGCACCCGGCTGACCCACGCCCTTGAGGTGGCGCAGGCCGCCGTGGCGATGGCCCGCGGCATCGGGGCCAACGCGACACTTGCCGATGCCATCGCTCTGGGGCATGACTGCGGGCACGGCCCTGGTGGCCACGCGTCCGAGGACGCCTTCGACCAGTTCGTGCCAGGCGGCTACGACCACGGCCCTTGGGGCGCGGACGTGGTGCTGCGCCACCTCAACCTCACGGTGGAAACGTTGGACGGCATCCGCAACCACTCGTGGTCGCGTCCCGCACCGGCCACCCTTGAAGGCGAGATCGTCTCCTGGGCGGACCGGATCGCCTACTGTGCGCACGACCTGGAGGACGCAGTGTCGGCGGGGATTGTCACGCTCAGCGAGGTTCCGGAGGTGGTTCGCGAGGTGGCGGGTGTCACCCGGACCCGGCAGTTGGCCACCTTCATCAACGCCGTCATCGACACCACGGCCCGAACCGGGGTGGTCGGCATGGATCCGGCCAGCGCCGAGGCACTCGGTCAGCTGCGGCGTTTCAACTACGAGCGCATCTATACCCGCCCTGAGTCCGTGGCGCAGTCGCACACCGTGGTGCGGGTCCTGACGGACCTGGTGGAGTACTACCTCGCAGCGCCGTCGACGTTGCCCGAGGAGTTCCGTGGCGACGATCTGCTCCGTGGCGTGGTCACCTATGTGGGCGGTATGACCGACCGGTTCGCCTTCGAGCAGGCGCGCCTCCTCCTCGGCTGGGACCCCGCGCAACTGCCTCGCGGTATCGGCCGCGGGGCCTGAGCAGGCAGCGGGTACAGTGGCCCCGTGGCGGGCCGGATCAATGACGAGGACATCGCGGCCGTCCGTGAGCGCAGCCGGATCGACGACGTGGTGGGCGGCTACGTGGCCCTCCGTAACGCAGGCGGGGGATCGCTGAAGGGGCTGTGTCCCTTCCATGACGAGAAGACGCCCTCCTTCACAGTGACCCCGTCACGCGGCTTCTACTACTGCTTCGGCTGCGGTGAGGGTGGGGACGTGATCACGTTTCTGCAGAAGCAGCAGAACCTCTCCTTCACGGAGGCCATCCAGGTGCTCGCGGACCGGGCGGGGATCGTGCTGAGGATCGAGGACGACGGCGGCCCGGGGCAGGTTCCAGGGCTGAGGAAGCGGATCCTTGAGGCCAACGAGGCCGCGCAGGAGTTCTACGCCGCCCAACTCGAGTCCGCCGAGGCGATCGAGGCACGGCACTTCCTCCACGGCAGAGGGTTCGACCGCGCCGTGGCGCAGCGGTTCCGCATCGGCTACGCGCCCCGGCACGGCGGGGCGCTGCGGCAGACGCTGCACTCCCAGGGGTTCGCGGATGACGTCCTCCACGCTGCGGGGTTGACCAGGCAGGGGGGGAGGGACTTCTTCGTCGGCAGGGTGCTGTGGCCGATCCGGGACTCCGCCCAGGCCGTCCTGGGCTTCGGGGCTCGACGGATCTATGACGACGACCGACTGCCGGCCAAGTACATCAACACCCCGGAGTCGCCGGTCTACAAGAAGTCGCACGTGCTCTACGGGCTGGACCTGGCGCGGCGCGAGATCGGACGAAAGGCCCAGGCAGTCATTGTCGAGGGCTACACCGACGTCATGGCGGCCCACATGGCTGGCGTGGAGACGGCCGTCGCGTCGTGCGGCACCGCCTTCGGCGACGATCATGCGCGTCTTCTCCAGCGTCTGATGGGCACGCAGGACGGGTTGCACGGCGAGGTGATCTTCACCTTCGACGGTGACAAGGCCGGTCAGGCCGCAGCGCTGAAGGTGTTCAAGGGCGACCAGAATTTCATCACCCAGACCTACGTGGCCGTCGAGCCGACGGGTCTGGACCCCTGCGACCTGAGGCTGCAGCAGGGCGATGCCGCGGTGCGCGAGTTGGTGGCGCGCCGGATACCGCTCTACCGCTTCGTGATGTCCAACATCGCCAAGAGCTACGATCTGGACCGCGCCGACGGGCGCCTCGGGGCCGCACGAGAAGGTGCCGAGCTGATCGGTGCGATCCGGGACCAGTCCCTCGTCAACCAGTACCTGCGGGAGCTCGCCGGCGTGCTCGGCATGGATCTCGATGAGGTGCGCAGGGAGGCGTCCAGGGTCCGCCATCGGGGTGCCCCGGCCGAGCAGGTCGCGGCAGAGTCCCCCGAGAGGCGCGCTCCGGATCCGGAATGGCCGAGCCCGGACGACCCGGCGCTGCGCCTCGAGCGCGACACGCTGAAGCTGATGCTGCAGCACCCCACCACGTTCGATGCGGCGTGGAACGCGGTAGAAGCTGAGGACTTCACCCACCCCGGCTATGCGGCTGTGTTCCGGCTGCTCGCCTCGGTGGACTACGGCGATGCCTGGATCGACAGGCTCCGATCCCAGGCGCCCACTGATCTGGTCCGGCAACTGATCGTCGCGCTCATCGTCGAGCCGCTCCTCAGGGAGGCCGACGAGACGTATTCCCTCGCCCACACGGCGCGGCTCCGGCTGGCGCGGGTGAACCGCCAGATCGCCGATCTGAAGTCAAGACTCCAGCGCACCGACCCGGTGAAGGATCCCACTGGCCACCGCGCCCAGTTCGCCCACCTGACGGAGTTGGAGATGCGGCGCAAGGCGCTCCAAGCGGTTGGTTTGGGCTGAAGCGGCGCCACACCCCAGGGGGTACCTGACAAAGCCCGGATTGCATTGTCATGTCGCGTGTGCCTAAAGTCTCTTCATGTCGAGACACTGTTGTCTCATCGACCTTCAGGAGAAGCATGTCCCAAGGCCGCACCGTGGATCCGCTGGATCCAGTCGATTCCAGAGCCGTGTACGTCGAGGTGTCCACGAGCCCCGACTACCTGGAGCTACGTTCCAGTTTCCGTCGGTTCGCATTCCCCATGACCATCGCAGGTGTGGCGTCCTACTTCGTCTACGTCGTCGCGTCCATCTACGCCGTCGATTTCATGTCCTCGCCGTTCCTCGGGATGCGGGGTCTCAACACCGGCATCATGCTGGGGCTCTTCCAGTTCGTCGTGGTGTGGGTCTGGACCGCCATCTACGTCAACTACGCCAATCGCAGGTTGGATCCGCTGTCAGCCCGCATCAAGGAGCGCATTGTGAATGAGGGTGCGGCATGATGAGCCTGCTTGAGACCGCGCAGTACGGCAACCCGCTGATCAACATCGCCGTCTTCGCCATCTTCGTCGCCGCAACACTCGCGGTGGTCATCGTCGTAAGCCGCCAGAAGACCAAGGCGTCGGACTTCTACACCGGCGGGGCTCAGTTCTCCGGGCGCCAGAACGGGCTGGCCATCACTGGTGACTACCTGTCTGCCGCCGCATTCCTGGGCGTCACAGGCGCGATCGCCATCTATGGCTACGACGGACTCCTGTACTCGGTGGGCTTCTTCGTCGCTCTGCTGCTCGCGCTGTATCTGGTCGCGGAGCCGATGCGCAACACCGGCAAGTACACGATGGCAGATGTGCTCAGCTTCCGGATGAACCAGAAGCCGGTGCGCACCGCGGCCGCGACGTCCACCCTTGTGATCTCGTTCGTCTACCTGCTCGCGCAGATGGCTGGCGCCGGTGGCCTCGTCGCGCTGCTGCTGGGTGTGTCTGACAAGAACATGCAGGGCGTCGTGATCGCGCTCGTGGGCCTGCTCATGATCGTCTACGTCCTCATCGGCGGCATGAAGGGCACCACCTGGGTCCAGATGATCAAGGCCGTGCTGCTGGTCAGCGGCGCCGCGGTGATGACGTTCCTGGTGCTGATGGGAGAGGGCTTCAACCTTGATGCCCTGGCGCTCGGCGCTCAACAGGCGGCGCTGGACGCCACCACGGGCAATGGGATCGACCTTCTGCAACCCATGGCGCGCTACGGCGCCACTGAATGGACGAAGCTCTCCTTCCTGTCGCTGTCGATCGCCCTCATCGCCGGGCCGTCGGGGCTCCCACACGTGCTGATGCGCTTCTACACGGTCCCCACCGCGAAGGAGGCCCGCAAGTCCGCCGTGTGGGCCATCATCCTCGTGGGCGTGTTCTTCCTGTTCACGCTCGTTCTCGGCCTAGGCGCGGCCAAGCTCGTGGGACAGCAAGCCATCGTTGCGGCCCCAGGTGGCGCCAACTCCGCGGCGCCGCTACTGGCGCTGACCCTGGGCGGAGAGATCTTCATGGGCGTCATCTCCGGCATCGCCTTCGCCACCATCCTCGCGGTGGTGGCCGGGCTCACGATCACAGCCTCGGCATCGTTCGCCCACGACGTCTACAACTCGATCCTCAAGGACGGCAAGGCCGACCCGGCGCAGGAGGTCCGGGTGGCGCGCTACACGTCCGTTGTGGTGGGGGTGCTGGCCATCCTCGGAGGCATCGTCGCCAACGGGCAGAACATCGCGTTCCTCATCTCGCTGGCGTTCGCGGTGGCTGCCTCGGCCAACCTCCCGTCGATCCTCTACACGCTGTACTGGAAGAGGTTCAACACCCGCGGGTCCGTGTGGTCGATCTACACCGGCCTGATCTCGGCCGTGCTGCTGATCGTCTTCTCGCCCGCCATCTCCGGCTCACCCACCTCCATGTTCGGCGAGAGCGTGGACTTCTCCTGGTTCCCGCTGGACAACCCGGCGCTGGTCAGCGTCCCGATGGCCTTCCTTGCAGGGTGGCTCGGGACGGTCACGTCGAAGCAGCGAGGCGACGAGGAGTTCGCGATCGAGATGGAGGTGCGCTCGATGACCGGCGCCGGGGCTGGTGAGGCGATCTCTCACTGAGGCCGGTGGTGCGATCCCCGTCGAGGAGGGCGCGCGCCTGCTCGATGGCCTCATGCTCCCAGCGGTGGACTGTTGATTGTGAGGCGCCCAGCCTGCGGGCCGTGTCCGCCAGGGTGAGCGCCTCACCGACAACGCCGAACCGGAGCTCCAGCACCCGACGATGTCGCCGACCGAGAAGTCCGAGGAAGTCCAAACCCACCGACTCAACCCTGGCGAAGCTGGCCTCGGTGGCGGGGTCCGCCGCCATGACGTCGTCGAGGCTCACCATTTTCACCATCGCGCGATGCGCGGCCGTGAGCGAGACGCCTGCAGCCTCGGCGGCCGCCGTCATGCCGATGCTGTTGCCGATGGATGCCTGGGTGTCCCGCTCCACTCCCGCGAGCCGAGCGGCCCGGCGGTCCGCGCGGCTGGCGGCGGGGCGCCCGATCCGGTGCCGGGCCCCTTCGGACAGTGCCCTCACCACGAACTCGAAGACGTAGGTGGTGAAGCGCACGGTGCGCGTGTAGTCGTAGCGCTGAATCGCCTCGGCAACGGCGACGCACCCGTCCTGGAACAGATCCTCGGGCGGAAGGTCGTGGGTCGCGGCGATGCGCCTGGCCTGCTGCATGGAGATCTTCAGGCCGACGGCCCAGAACTGCTGCATGGCCTCCCTCCCCAGGCCGACGATCTGGCAGAGTTCGGCGTCTGGTCCGTGCAGCTCAAGAAGGTGCGCGGCATAGAGCCCCGCCTCCACCGCGCGTGCGCAGGCCAGGTCCTGCCCGGGGCCGAACCATGCATCGGGGAGTTGCAGTGCGTTGAAATCCATGGCCACAGCCTCGCTCCCTGGGGCTCCCGACTGCGGCCCCTGATCTGCGTTGTGGACAACTTCATACGGACAACACTTCTTATCCACACGGAGCACAATGGGGTCATGGAACTGTTCAACCGTCTCGACCCTGTCATCCTCGAGGGGCTCAACGAGGCCCTCGGGCACCGTGCCGACGTGCTGGCCCATGGGATGGGGGAGGGGGTGGTGCTGGTTGGCACACGGGCCCACCTTGCCCGACGCGTCGGTGACACGTGGCGGGTGTGGGGCTGGGAGGAGGTCGGCAGCGGCTCCTGGATCGGGGAGGCCGACATGTTCCGCTGGCGCACCGTCGAAGGTGAGAGGTTCGAAGCGCAGCTCACCGATCCGGGCAGGCTGCCTGAGCTGTTCCAGGAGCGCGTGCAGGCCTCCACCGTCGTGCAGAGCGTGGTGGACGGGACCAGGGGCCAGGTGCAGATCGTGGGGCGCAGGAGCCTGGGAGAGAATCCCAAGCTCCACTGGTACGCCGTGCCCGCCGGTGGTGCGGACCTGGAGGATCCCGCCACGCGGGCGGCCGTGGTCGCGGAGACAGACCGCCTTGCCACCGAGTACTTCTGAGGCGAGCGGCGAGCGGCGCGAGGCCGATTCGCACCACCTGGATCGATCTGCTAACGTACTTCAGGCGCGTGGGAAACCACCGTTCCCTGGTAGCTCAATTGGCAGAGCATTCGACTGTTAATCGAAGGGTTACTGGTTCGAGTCCAGTCCGGGGAGCCATGCGAAAGCCGCTCTGACTAGGTTAAACACTAGTCAGGGCGGCTTCTTCGTCGATAGGAGTGCGACATCCGGGCAACGTCCGTGGGCCAGGAAGGGTGCTCAGCTGAGCTCAGCCAGGTCCCCGAGGAATGCTTGGGCCCAATCGTCGATCGTGTGAGTCTCCACCTGCTTCTTCAGGGCGCGCATCCGCCGCTGGCGGGCACGCACCGTGTCCGTGGCCGCCTGCATCAGCGCGGACTTCATCCCGTTGAGGTCGTAGGGGTTGACGAGATAGGCCTGCTTCAGTTCCAGTGCGGCGCCCGCGAACTCGCTCAGCACCAGCGCGCCGCTGGTGTTGGGGTGGCAGGCCACGTACTCCTTCGCCACCAGGTTCATCCCGTCCCGAAGCGGCGTGACCACCATCACGTCAGCGATCCTGTACATGGCCGCCATGGTCGCCCGAGGGTAGCCGGCGTGCCTGTACACGATTGCGGGGCGCCCGACCCCTCCCACCTCCGAGTTGATCCGGCCCACCAGTTGGTCGATGTCGTCTCGCAGGCGCTTGTACTCCTCGACGCGTTCACGCGACGGTGTGGCCACCTGGACGAAGACGACATCCGACGGATCCAGCTTGCCTTCCGCGAACAGCTCACCCATCGCGCGGACCCTCTGCCGGAGCCCCTTGGTGTAGTCCAACCGGTCCACGCCCAGGAAGACCAGCTTGGGATGCCCCAACTCGTCGAGCAGCGACTCGGCCTCCGCGATCACTTCCGGGGAAGCGGCCAGGTCTGCGAAGCCCTGGGCGTCGATCGAGATCGGATAGGCGCGGGCTGCACAGCGATGGCCCGACGTCACGCGGACCGTGTCACGCTCAACCTTGTGTGTGGTGAGCCGGCGCACCAGCCGAAGGAAGTTGGCGGCGCCCCCGGGCACCTGGAAACCGATCAGATCCGCCCCGAGCAGCCCCTCAAGAATCTCCTTGCGCCACGGCAGCTGGGAGAAGATCTCCCCGGGCGGGAAGGGGATATGCAGGAAAAAGCCAATCCTCAGGTCTGGCCTCAACGCACGGAGCAGTTGCGGGACAAGTTGGAGCTGGTAGTCCTGGACCCACACCGTCGCTCCTTCGGCCGCAGCCTCTGCAGCCGCCTCCGCGAAGCGCTTGTTGACCGTCACGTAGGCGTCCCACCACTCCCGGTGAAACTCGGGAAAGGCCACCGTGTCGTGGTAGAGCGGCCACAGCGTGGCGTTGGAGAATCCCTCGTAGTACTCCTCGTGCTCCTCGGCGCTCAGCGGCACCGGCACGATGTCGTAGCCGTCGTGGGCGAAGGGTTGAACGGTTTCGTCCGCCGCGCCATGCCACCCCACCCACGCGCCACCCTGTTGGCGCATCACCGGTTCGAGGGCGGTGACCAGACCGCCTGGCGAGCTGCGCCAGTCGACTGACCCGTCGTCTCCTGTCACCCGGTCCACCGGAAGCCTGTTCGCGACGACGACAAAGCTGGCACGTTCCATCATGGTTCCTCCTCAACTCGCCCCCACCCTACCGAGCCCGACAGGGCATCGCTGCGTGGCAGAGTGGGTCCATGACGACCTGGCATGCACGAACCCCAGCCGCCCACGACTTCCTGGCCGCCGCAACAGCAGCCCCCGACTCGGTCCTTGTGGCCCTGGACTTCGACGGCACTCTTGCGCCCATCGTCGACGACCCTGAAACCTCGGCGATGCATCCCGAGGCCGCGGATGCGCTGGCCGGCCTGGGGCCGAAGGTCGGGCAGGTGGCCATCATCACCGGGCGTCCCGTGGCGAAGGTCCGCCAACTCGGACAGCTTGAGCGACGCGCCGGCCTGGGCGGGGTCATCGTGATGGGGCAGTACGGGGCAGAACGGTGGGATGCGCGTACAGGCGTCGAGACCCCGCCCGAAACGCCCCAGAGCGTCGCCGTGGCCACGGTGCAGATCGAACGGGCGCTGGCGGATCTCGGACTGCCAGGCGTGCACCTCGAGGACAAGGGGCAGGCGATCGGGATCCACGTGCGTCGTTGCCCGGACCCCACGGCCGCCTTCGCGACGCTGAAGCCCGTCGCCGCGGAGATCGCAGAGGCCAACGGACTGACCCTCGAGCCGGGCAAGCACGTCCTTGAGTTGCGCTCGTCCTCGATGACCAAGGGCGATGCGCTACGCGCACTCATCGAGGAGACCGGAGCCACCGTCGTGGCGATGTGTGGCGACGACCTTGGTGACCTCCCTGCCTTCGATCTGCTGCGGGAGTTGCGCGATGACGGTGTGACCACCTGCATCGTCGTGAGCGGATCCCACGAACTCCCCGCGTTGATCGACCATGCCGACGTGCTGGCGGACGGTCCCGCAGGAGTCGCGGCCTGGCTGGCCGCGTTGTCGCGGCACCTACCCTGATCAGCTTGGCCTGATCCGAACGTGGGGCGAGCGGGGCTCGAACCCGCGACCCGCGGATTATGAGTCCGCTGCACTAACCGGCTGTGCTATCGCCCCTGGGTCGCCCGCCAGCATATCGCGTGCCCGAGGCGAGGTTCAGAGACGAGGGTTCGGCGACGGGTCGCCCGGCCCTGACTCGTTGCCGCTGGGCTGATTCATCGACGGGCTCTGCGTGTAGGGCCCCGGGTCGTTCCCCGGGCTGCCCGACGGGCTCCCACTGCCATCGCCCTGGGACGGCGAGGCGGACTGAGGGCTGCCTGAGCCCGATCCTGAACCTCCGCTGCCCTCACCCATCGACGGGATGGGCTGCGGCGCGTTGACCGGCGGCTGATTCTGGAACAGCAGGATGGCCAGCAGCAGCGCCAGCGCCGTCAGGAGCGCCATGAGCAGGAATGACACCAGCACCGTGATCCACCCCGCGCGATCGGTACGGCCGGGCCAGGGGAGTGGCCACATGCGGGTGGCGCCCCGCTCGGTCCGGCTGATCCAATGAAGCCGGTAGTCCGGCCCCGCCGGCTCGCTGAGCGGCGGGATGCGGGACAGATCGACGGCGCGCAGCACGCGGTCCGCCTCGTGGACCGCCGCCAACGAGCCGTCGAAGGCGAGCGCGACCCACGGGGCCAGCGGGGGGTGCTGCGAAAGCTGAGGGTCGCCGCCCTCTTCCCGGAACCGGACGGACATGCGCCCCTCATGCTGCCCCTCTCCGCCTCGCGCCACCACGGTGTCGATGTGCATGGCGTTGACCTCGCCGGAGAAGCGTGCGCGAGCGGCAGCATCCGTAGCGGCGCCCGCAGACAGCAGAATCAGCAGCACCGAGTCGCCGCCGTCCTCGTGAGCGGCGAAGGCCGTGCCTGCCGGCGTCGCAGTGAGGCACGAATCGAGCCAGAAATCGCCGACCCGGGCGGGATCGTCGTCCCGCAACGGATGATGGCCGGCCTTCGGGGCCGGCGCGGCGGGATCGTCGTGCGTGCTCATCGGTACCATCAAACCACGGTGCGCAAGAACGCTGCGCCACCCGATGCGCCTCCGTGAAGCCATGTGGGTGCTGTGACGGGGGCGCTATCGTTGAGCGCGGGTCACCCGAGCCAGAAGGAGTCACCGCGTGAGCACTACGCCGACGCAACACACGCAGCTGCCCCGCGATGTCGCGGACGCCGCGCGCCTGCTGGGTCAGGCGGTCAGCCAGGTGCAGCGCGTCATCGTCGGCCAGGAACACATGGTCCAGCAGCTGATGGTGGCCCTTCTTGCCAAGGGGCACTGCCTGCTCGAGGGTGTGCCCGGTGTGGCGAAGACACTGGCGGTGCGGTCGTTCGCCACGGTCGTGGGCGGAGACTTCGCCCGAGTTCAGTTCACCCCGGACCTGGTGCCCTCGGACATCGTCGGCACCCGGATCTACTCCGCCAAGTCCGAGAATTTCGAGATCGAGCTCGGTCCCGTGTTCGTCAACTTCGTGCTCGCCGATGAGATCAACCGCGCACCCGCGAAGGTCCAGTCGGCCATGCTCGAGCTGATGGCCGAGAAGCAGGTCTCGATCGGCGGAAAGACGTATCCGGCGCCCAAGCCCTTCATCGTGATCGCCACCCAGAACCCCATCGAGTCCGAAGGCGTCTACCCCCTGCCCGAGGCGCAGCGGGACCGCTTCCTCCTGAAGGTGGACGTGCCCTACCCGCGCGGCAACGAGGAACTGGAGATCCTCCGACGGATGAGCGTCAGCCCGCCTGAGGCGTCGCGTGTGTTGGATCCGAGCCTCGTCCGCCATCTCCAGGACATGGCGTCCAACGTCTTCGTCCACAATCTGGTGGCCGAGTACATCGTCCGTCTCGTCCTCGCCTCCCGCACCCCGGCCGAGTTCGGCATGCCGGACCTCACCGGCGTCATCCAGATCGGCTGCTCGCCGCGTGCCACGCTGGGCCTGGTCGCGGCCGCCCGCGCCCTGGCGCTCATCAACGGCCGCGACTATGTGCTTCCCACCGATGTCCAGGCCGTCGCCAAGGACGTGATGGCCCACCGCATCGTCCTCGGCTTCGACGCGGTCGCCGACAACATCAGCACAGCGGATGTTGTCGACCGGATCCTGGCGATGGTTCCCGCACCCACGCCCGTGTGGAGCGAGCAGCAACGGCAGGTGGCGCACGAGCAGCACGCGCACCAGCCCGGACGCAGCTAGGGAGGGCCCATGGCCCAACCCGGCTTCTCGTTCACCGGCCCACCCCCGCAGGGTCCTCCGCTGCCGCCTCCGGACAAGACCGGCGCTGAGTGGTCCGTCCTCAGGCCACCGGCAGGCCCGACCATCCCGTTGAGCAAGCTCGCCCCGGAGGCTGCGCTGCGCAGACTCGAGCTGACGATCGTGCGCCGGTTGGAGGGGTTCCTGCACGGCGACCACCTTGGGCTCCTGCCGGGCGCCGGGTCGGACACCAACGATGCGCGTGTCTACCAGCCGGGTCAGGACGACGTCCGCAAGATGGACTGGGCCGTGACCGCACGCACCACCGTCCCGCACGTCCGCGACACGATGGCGGACCGTGAGCTCGAGGTGTGGGCGCTCCTCGACGTGACGCCGTCGATGAACTGGGGCACCGAGGGGGTCACCAAACGGGACCTCGGGATCGCGGCCATCGCCACCATCGGCTTCCTCAGCCAGCGGATGGGGGACCGGTTCGGCGGCATGATGATGCTCCCGGACCGGGTCAAGCGGCTGCCCGCCCGCTCCGGCCGCACCGCGCTCTACGGGCTCCTGCGCAAGATGTTGACCGAGCCGATTGTGCCGGACCATGCACCCGGACAGCTTGAGCTGGCCGACGGCATCGAGCAGATGACCCGGTCGCAGCGCCGCCGCGGTATGAGGGTGATCGTCTCCGACTTCCTCACCCCCGGAGACGCCGAGCTAGACCCGGCCGTGCCGCCGCCGTGGGAGCGGGCCGTGCGGCGTCTCGCGGTGCGCAACCAGGTGCTGTGCGTCGAGGTGATCGACAGGCACGAGATGGAGTTCCCGGACGTGGGCGAGATGCTCATCCACGACCCCGAGACCTCGTTCTCCCGCTACGTCAATACCTCCGACGACGCGGCCAGGCGGCGAATGGACGCCGCGACAAAGGCGCAGCGTGAGCGCATCAAGGTGTCGCTGCGCCGCGCCGGAGCCGGCCACATCCAGCTGCGGACCGATCGCGACTGGGTGGCCGACATCGCCCGCTTCGTGCTCAACTACCGCCGGGTGGCAGGCATGCTGCATCAGCCACCCCAGGGGGTGAGCAAGTAGGTGATCCCGGACTTCCAGAACCCCGAGCGGTTGTGGACGCTGGCCCTGCTGCCGGTGCTCATCGTCGTGTACCTCATCCTGCTCCGCCTCAAGGGCCGGATCGCCCTGCGGTTCACCAACACCGGTGTCCTTGCCAGGGTCGTCGGGCATCAGCGCCGGTGGACACGGCACCTGGCAGTCGCAATGTCGCTGGCCTCGCTGGTGGCCCTCGGGCTTGCCTACGCCAACCCGTTGGGCACCGAGCGCCAGCCCCGCGAGCGCGCCACCGTGGTGATGGTCATCGACACGTCCTTATCGATGTCTGCTGAGGACGTGCCGCCGGACAGGCTCACCGCCGCGAAGGAGGCGGCCGTCAGCTTCATCCAGGAGATCCCGGACGCCTACAACGTGGCCGTCGTCGCGATGGACGCCAACCCCTCCATCGTCGTGCCGCCCACCACGGACCGGGGCGTCACCGAGCGTGCGATCAACTCGTTGGAGCTCGCGGATGGAACCGCGATCGGGGAGTCGATCACCTCCGCGCTCCGCGCCGTCGATCAGGCGCCCCCGGGCGACGCCGAGGACGAGCCCGCTCCCGCCATGATCGTGCTGCTCTCGGATGGCACCAACACCGAAGGGCCCCCGGCCGAAGGACCCACCGCCGAGGCGCAGGAACGGGGAGTCCCCATCTTCACCATTGCCTACGGCACGCAGAATGGGTTTGTGGACCTGGACGGGCAGCGAGAGAACGTGGCACCCGACACGGCTGCCCTGAAGGCGATCGCTGACGCGACGGGAGGGCGGGCCGTGGACGCAGACGACGCCGCGTCGCTGGTGGAGGCCTACCGTGACATCGGCTCGGTGGTGGGGTTTGAGGACGTGAAGAAGCCGATCACGGCCCAGTATGCGTTCTTCGCGCTGGGGTTCGCCGTCGTGGCTGCACTCGGCGCGGTCATGATGGCGGCACGGTGGCCACGATGATTCCCCTGGCGCTCGAGTTCATGCTGCCGCAGCGCCTGTGGGCGCTCCTGGTGATCCCCCTGATCGCGGTGCTCTATGTCGTGCTGTCGGGGCGGACCACCCACCGCCCCATGAGCAGCCGGCTGCGTCTGGTCGTGCCCAAGGACGCCGCCTGGAAGCGCCACGGGGCCGTGCTTCTCGCCCTCCTCAGCCTGGGAGCGCTCATCATCGCCTGGGCGGTCCCGAAGGATTATGTGGACAAGCCGCGGGACCGCGCCACCGTGGTGGTCGCCCTTGACGTGTCGTGGTCCATGGAAGCCGAGGACGTCGATCCCAACAGACTTGCCGCCGCTCAGGCTGGGGCCAAGGCGTTCATCGGCTCCCTGCCAGAGCGGTTCAATGTGGCACTTGTGACCTTCGCCGGCACCCCGAATGTCGCGGTGCCGCCCACGATCGACCGCGGCGTGATCGACCGAGCCATCGACGCTGTGGAGCTGGCCCCCTCCACCGCCGTCGGTGAGGGGGTGTACGCGAGCCTCGATGCGCTGAAGCTGGTGCCCCCGGACCCCGATGATCCAGAGGCGGTTGCGCCCGCTGCGATCGTGCTCCTCTCAGATGGTGCCACCAACATCGGCCGCTCCTCCTCGGGCGCCGCGGCGGCGGCAAGCGAGGCCGGGGTGCCCGTCCACACCATCGCGTACGGCACTGACAACGGCTTCGTCGAGCAGGATGGCCAACGCCAACGGGTGGCGGTGGACCACTACGAGCTCTCCGAGATCGCGAGGCTCTCAGGCGGAAAGAAGTACGCGGCTGAGAGCAGCAGCCAGCTGCGCGAGGTGTACGAGGCCATCCGCCAGTCCGTGGGCACCGAGAAGGTCCCCGCGGAGGTTACCGACCGCTACGCCGGATTGGCGATCATCTTCGCCGTCCTCGCGGCCCTGGGCGTCATCTCGTTGGGGGCGCGCTGGCCATGAGCATCGCGGAGCGGCTTGCCTCGGTACGCGCGGAGATCGACGACGCGTGCCGCGCCGCCGGCCGAGATCCAGCCGCCGTGCGGCTGCTTCCCGTGTCGAAGTACCACGGCCCGGATCAGATCCGCGAGGCCCACGCCGTGGGCTACAGCCTGTTCGGGGAGAACAAGGTGCAGGAGTTGGCGGCCAAACACGCGGAGCTGGCGGGTGAGGGAATCGGGTTCGCGGTGATCGGACACGTCCAGACCAACAAGGCCAGGGCCGTGGCGGAACTCGCCGCCGAACTGCATTCGCTCGACTCACTGCGGCTCGCGGAGGCCCTGCAGCGGCGCCTCGAGCAGCTGGGCCACCGCCTCCCGGTGTTGATTCAGGTCAACACCTCCCAGGAGGAGGCGAAGTTCGGCATCGCGTCCGAGGACGCCGTGAACTTCGCGCGTGAGCTGGCCGCATTCGACGCTCTTGAGGCGCGGGGACTGATGACGATGGCGGTCAACAGCCCGGACGTCTCGGCCGTGGCCGCCTGCTTCTCCAGCCTGGTGGAGGCGCAGTCCCGCATCCGTGACGCCGTGGGGGGAGGCTGGGACGAGCTGAGCATGGGCATGTCCAGCGACTTCCGCATCGCCATCGCCCACGGAGCCACCACTGTGCGTCTCGGAACCGCAGTTTTCGGTCCGCGCGGCTACTGAGGCAGGTTCTCGATCTCCAGGCGGGGGACATCCGGGCTCGCGGGCATGCCGAAGATCTGTTCGAGGAACGAGACCTGGGCCTCCAGGGACCGGCGCCTCGCAGCCAAGGTGCGGAATCCGTGGCCCTCACCGTCGAAGACAAGCAGCGCCACCGGTTGCCCGGCGGAGCGCACGGCCTCCGCCATCTCCCTCGCCTGTGTCGGTGGCACCACCTTGTCCTCCGAGCCCTGGAGGATCAGCATGGGGGTGCGCAGGTTCTCAAGGTGGTTGATGGGGGAGCGGTCCTCGTAGACGGACCGTCCCTCAGGCCAGGGGGCCACCAGCCCGTCGAGGTACCGCGACTCGGCCTTGTGCGTGTCGGTGGCCAGCGTTGGGAGGTACCCGATGCCGTAGCGGCTGATCCCGGCGGCGTAGATGTCCGTCGAGACAAGAGACTTCAAGGTGGTGAAACCGCCCGCGCTGCCGCCGGTGATGGCCACGCGATCCGGATCGACGTGTCCCGCCTCCACGAGGGCAAGCACCACCGCCTCCGCATCGGCCACGTCGAGCTCTCCCCATCGTCCACGGAGCCTGTCGCGGTAGACCCTCCCGAAACCCGTCGAGCCCGAATAGTTGACGTCAACGACGGCAAAGCCGCGCGAGACCCAGAAGGCGATGCCCGCGTCGTAGGCGCAGGTGGCCATCGACGTGGGGCCGCCATGGGTGTACACGATCAGCGGTGCCCTCTCGGCCTCCGGCAGGTACAGCCAGGAGTGCACCGGCCCCGCGGGGCCGTCGGCCCAGAACGCGATGGGGGACACGGCAGCAGGCTCGGGACTCGCCGCCCCCGCCACGTGGCTGATCGTTCCGTCGCGCAGGATGGAGACGAGGGTCGCAGGGCGATCCGTCCACTGGGCCACCACGTAGAGCGTCCCGTCCTGGGAGGCCACTGACTCGATGGCGGCCGTGCCCGGAAGCGGGTGGCTGACTTCTCCGGTGACGCTGTCCCACAGGGCCAGCTCGCCGCGGCCCTCGCGGAACACTACCGAGGCGACGACCCGATCCTCCACGACGGCTGCCGGCGGGGGAGTGAGCACCCAGGTGGGACCATCGCAGTCGTGGGCCACGCGCCATGCGGGTCCGCCCACCACCCGCCAGTTCCAGAACCCGGACGTGTCCTCACTGACGGCCAGCACCCCGTCGTCCAGCCACAGGGGGTGCTGCGTCGAGACCCCCGCGCGGCCGGCGACCGGGGCGGCGGCTGCGGTCTGCGTCAGAGGAGCCGACCACACCTCAGAGGTGTCCCAGCTCATGTCGGGATGGTTCCACTGATACCACGCCAGCAGCCCCGAGCGAAGAACCGGCCCGGCGTAGAAGTCTGCCCCCGTCGCGAGCACCCTGCCACCGTCGGGGTCGATTGAGGAGAGGGGGAGTGCGACGATCTCGGTGCGGGGCTCGGGTGAGGCCGAGTGGTCCTCACGCACGGCTACGGCGACGCCGTCCGCGAGGCTCAGGTGGAGGCCCCCGTAGACGAATGCGGTGCCCTGCTCCGTCAGCGGGCGGCGGCCGTCCCCGTCGTCGAACCAGATCTGCCCGGTGCGGTCGTCGCAGTACACCAGTGCGGCGCCGTCGGCCGCGTACGCTCCTCCGCCGTACTCCATCACCCGTGAACGGACCACGGAGTCAGGTGTGAGGTCCGTGACGACGCCCGCCGCCCAGCGACGCACCGTCACCCGGCCGTCCTCGGCGGCGATGGTCGCCAGCCAGTAGATGCCTGCGGCGGTGGCCTGCACCTGCGAGATGGCGTCGGGGACATTCAGCACGGCCTCAAGCGGCATGGGATCACGCATGGGGCCTTGTCTACCATGCCCCCCGCAGCAACCGGGCGTTGCGCGCAGCCTCCATTCGTGGGCACAATAGGCCCACACCTGGGCGGGCCTGATCGCAGGGGAAGGCAATCCGGCCCAACCAGGAGGTACCGACCATGTCTGCTCGTTTCGACACGATCAGTCAGCCCGTCGCGCGGGGGATGGTGTTCATCCACTCCGCGTTGGCTGCGCTGTGCCCGCATGTCGAGTGGGCCGGAGGTGCTGTCCTGGGCACTCGCATGGACCTCGAATGGTCGGAGCAGCCAGCCGAGCCGGGAAGCCGCCGTGCGGAGCTGTCCTGGACAGGTCCAGTCGGCACCGGAGCGGCTCTCGCCAGCGCATTGAGCCGGCTCACCCGGATCAGGTTCGAGGTGACGGAGGAACCCACGCCCGGCAGCGACGGTCAGCGATACTGCTTCACGCCCACCCTGGGCGCCTTCAGTGCCGTGGTGGGCGTACACGGGGACATCCTGGTGCCGGAGGATCGTCTCCGGCACGCCGTGGCCACGGAGGCACTCGGGGGCGAGCCCTTGCTCAAGGCACTCGAATCACTGCTGGGCGTCCCGTGGGACGAGGAACTCGACGTGTTCCGGCACGCCGGCGAGGACGCTCCCGTGCGGTGGCTCCACCAGGTGGTATAGCCACCGCCCAGGATCAGTCGGTGACGTTCTCGTTGGTGACGAGCACGGCCACGTTGTGGCCTCCGAAGCCGAAGCTGTTGTTGATAGCCGCAAGCGGGCCGGAGGGCAGCGCTCGGTTCGAGGTGGCCACGTCGATGCCCAGGTCTGGTTCGATGTTCTCCACATTGATCGTGCCCGGAACCATCCGGTCCCGTAGCGCCAACACGGAGGCCACCGTCTCGAGTGCTCCCGCGCCACCGAGCAGATGCCCGGTCATGGACTTGGTGGAGGTCACCACCACGTGGTCCGCCTCAGCACCCAGCGCGGTTCGGATGGAGCCGGCCTCGGTGACGTCACCTTGGGGCGTCGAGGTTCCGTGCGCGTTGACGTGCACGATGTCACGGGCGGTGAGACCCGCTTCCCGAAGCGCCTTGATCATCGCCTGGGACTGACCGTAGCCGTCCGGGTCCGGCTGGACGAGGTCGTGGCTGTCGGCCGTGATGCCGGCGCCGGCGAGGGTGCCGTAGATCCGGGCGCCACGGGCCTTGGCGTGCTCCAGAGTCTCGATCACCATGAGGGCGGCGCCCTCGGCGAGCACGAATCCGTCGCGGTCCACGTCCCACGGGCGCGAGGCGCGCTCCGGCTCGTCGTTGCGCCGAGACAGCGCCTGCATCTGACCGAAGGCTCCGATGGGGAGCGGGTGCACGACGGCCTCTCCGCCCCCGACCAGGACCACATCGGCGCGGCCGAGGCGGATCATGTCGAGACCCAGCGAGATCGCCTCATTGGAGGAAGCGCAGGCCGAGACAGGGGTGTGCACGCCCGCACGGGCGTGGATTTTGAGGCCGAGGTTGGCCGCGGGGGCATTGGCCATCAGCATCGGGATGGTGAACGGCGAGACGCGGCGGACGCCCTTGTCCTTCATCACGTCCCACTGGGAGAGCAGGGAGTGCAGCCCACCGATGCCGGTGGCGGACACGACGCCCAGCCTGTCGGGGTCGACGGGATTATCCTCGCCGAGGCCGAAGCCGGCGTCCGCCCAGGCGGCCAGGCCGGCGATCTGCATGAGTTGGGTGGAGCGGTCGAGTTTGCGCGCCTCGACGCGGTCCAGAACCTCGCTCGGGTCCACGGCCGCCTTGGCAGCGATGCGAGTGGGAAGCTGCTGAGCCCACTCCTCGGTCAGCGCCACCACGCCGGAACGTCCGGCGAGCATCGCAGTCCAGGTGCTGGCGACGTCTCCGCCGAGTGGTGTGGTCGCACCGAGACCGGTGATCACGACTGTGGTGGACATGGGGATCTCCTCGTCACTGCATGGGGGGTCGATGGGGGGCGGCCGGGTGTGCGGCCGCCCCTCGCATGCGTCAGTTGGACGCGCGCTCGATGTAGGCGACAGCGTCGCCGACGGTCTTGAGGTTCTTGGCGTCCTCGTCGGGGATCGAAACGCCGAACTTGTCCTCGCAGGCGTAGATGATCTCGACCATCGACAGCGAGTCGACGCCCAGGTCGTCGACGAAGGACTTGTCCAGCTGGACATCCTCGACTGCGACGCCGGCGATGTCGTTGACGATCTCGGAGAGATCTGAGCGGATTTCTTCAGTGCTAGCCATGGTGTGGCTCCTTCCTAGGTTCTTCTCTTTGGACACTCGTGGGGTCAGGGCAGGATCACGGTCTGGCCGGCGAACACGAGGCCCGCTCCGAAGCCGATGATCAGTGCACTGTCACCACTTTTGGCCTGCCCGGATTCGAGCAGCGCCTCCATCGCCAGCGGAACCGATGCCGCCGACGAATTGCCCATCTGGATGATGTCGCGGGCGACCACGACATCCTCGGGCAGCTTGAGGTGGCGCAACATCGAATCCGTGATCCGGTTGTTGGCCTGGTGGGGGATGAAGCAGTCCAGCTCATCGGCGGTGAGGCCGGAAGCCTCAAGCGTCTCGACGGCCTTCTCGACGATGGCCGTGGTGGCCCACTTGAACACCTCGCGACCCTCCATGTGGATGTAGGGACCTCCGGCGCCGGGCTCGACCCCGCGCCAGTCGTCGACCTCGATCACCTCGTGAGCCTCGGGCTTGGACCCCCAGACGGTGGGGCCGATCGCGGGCACGTCGCTGGGGCCGACGATGACGGCCCCAGCGCCGTCGGAGAAGAGGAAGGCGGTGGAGCGGTCGGTGGTATCGGTGTAGCTGGAGAGCACCTCCACGCCCAGCACCAGTACGTGTCTGGCGGAGCCGGTGCGGACCATGGACTCGGCCAGGCTGACGCCGTAACAGAAGCCGGCGCAAGCCGCCGAGATGTCGAAGGCGGCCGGGGCCGGGAGACCGAGGTCCTTGGCGAGGATCGCGGCAAGCGCCGGGGTCTGCATGAAGTGCGAGATGGTAGCCACGATGACGGCGTCGACGTCCGCGGGCTGCAGCCCGGCGCGCTCGATCGCCTTTCGGGACGCCTCCAGGCCGAGGGTCTCAGCGTCCTCGCCGTCGGCGACCCAGCGACGCTCCTTGATGCCCGTGCGCTGAGTGATCCACTCATCGGTGGAGTCGATCATGGTGCACAACTCGTCGTTGGTCACGACACGACTGCCGCGGGCACCTCCGACGGACATGATGCGGGCATACTCGGCGCCGGTTGAGGACTTGAGGGGCATGTCTGACCTACTCGGACTCGGGGGTGGGCTGGCTGTGGGTGCGGCAGAACTCGCGGGCCTCGTCGAGCTGATCGGGGGTGTTGAGGGCGAACAGCTCAACCCCCTTGAGGTTGCGCTTGGCAATGCCCGTGAGAGTACCGGACGGGGGCAGCTCGAGGAGGCCCGTGACGCCCATGTCGCGCATCGTGTCCATGCACAGGTCCCACCGCACCGGGTTGGCAACCTGCCGGATGATCCGGTCCAACGCTTCACTGCCGCTGGAGACGGCCGCCCCGTCGGCGTTGCTGAGCAGCGGCGTGACGGGGTCGCTGGCGCGCATTCCCTCTGCTTTGGCACGCAGCCGGTCCACCGCGGGAGCCATGTGGACGGTGTGGAACGCCCCGGCCACGCTGAGCGGGATCAGGCGGGCCCGCCGCGGCGGGTTCTCGGACAGGACCTCGAGCTCTTCGACGGTGCCGGCTGCGACGATCTGCCCGGATCCGTTGTTGTTGGCCGGGGTCAGGCCCGCGGCCTCAATCGCCGCGAGGACCTCGTCGCGGTCCCCGCCGATCACGGCGGTCATCGACGTGGGCCGGGCCGCGGACGCCTCCGCCATGGCCAGGCCGCGTTCGCGGACGAGGGCGAGCGCCTCCGTCGGGGAGATCACACCGGCGAGAGCAACGGCGGCCAACTCGCCCACCGAGTGCCCCGCAACCATGCCGACGCCCTCGAAAGAGGGGAGCAGCTCCGCCGCGACAGCCAGGGCGGAGGCCACCAGGAGCGGCTGCGCGACGGCGGTGTCGCGGATGGTCTCGGCATCCGCCTCGGTGCCGTAGTGCGCCAGGTCCAGACCCACCGCCGTCGAGTAGAGGGCAAGGCGCTCCGCGAACGCGGGCTCCGCCAACCAGGGAAGGAGAAAACCGGGGGTCTGGGCACCTTGGCCAGGAGCAACAATCACGAGCACGACAACCACTGTGCCCGTGCGGAGAGTCGGCTGCGGGCGTGAGACTCACGAATTTGCCCACCCGGCCTTTGTGGGAACCCCACAAGCCGGCGATCCGCGCTCAGCCGTTGAGCCTGCCCAACGTGATGGCCATCCGCAGCACATAGGCCTCGCGGGCGTCGGTGGGGTTGTAGCCGGTGGCCTCCTGGATCCGCTTCAGGCGATAGCGCACCGTGTTGGGGTGCACGAACAGGGCCCGTGCGGTGGCCTCCATCGAGGAGCCGCAGTCCAGGAACCCGACGCAGGTCTCCAGGAGCTCCTTGTTGGCGGCCAGCGCCGGGAAGATCTCCGACGCGAGGGTGCGCCGCGCATGCCCGTCGCCGGCGAGGGCGCGCTCGGGGAGGAGGTCCACCGACAACAGCGTCTGTGGCCCCTCCGGCCAGGCCTTCGCAGCCCTGAAACCGGACGCGGCAGCGCGCGCGGACTTCGGAGCCCCCGCCAGTCCGTCCACCGTCGGCCCCACGACCACGGGACCAGCGGCGAAGAAGTCCCGCAGCTTGGAGATCCGCTCGCAGGTGTCGACGGGGTCGCCGACTCCTGCCCCGCCCGCGATAACCACGAGCCGATCGCCCTGCGGGGCCGCCAGCACGTCGAGCGACAACTTCGACGCGGCGCGACGCAGCCCGTCGAGCACGGACGCCTCCTGCGGGGCTCCGCCGATGGCCACCGCCACCTTCGACTCGGTGTTCCAGCCCAGAGTCGAGGCCCGCGACAGCACGGACTCGTCGGTCTCCGCGCGGACCACGGCGTCGACGATGGTGGCCTCGATCCGCGAATCCCAGGCGCCGCGGGCCTCCGCGGCACGGGCGTAGATGGCGGCCGCGGCGAACGCGATCTCGCGGGAGTAGTGCACGATGCCCAGTTGAAGTGCCTGCCGGTCACCCCTGGGGAGAAGGTGCTGGATCTGCTCCTCCACCACCTCGGTGGTGGTGCGGACGAGGTCCACGGTCTGCTGGAGGCTGATCCGGCGCGCCATGGCCCGCGGGGCGGCGTCGAAGATCGACTCCGGGGTGAAAGGCTCGCCCGCGAACCAGGTGACGAAGCCGTCGATGCCGGAGCGGGCCAGGATGCCGATCCAGGAGCGTGACTCGGCGTCCAGCTGGCTGAACCACTCGTGCCGGGCGACGAGGGCGGCCAGTGTCGCGGTGTTCATCTCCGAGGTGGAGGCCTGAAGCCGCTTGATGAGGCCGGCGCGAGCGCGGGCCGACGAGATGAGCGCGGGCGCCGTCCCTGGCCGAAAGTCCATCCCGCCAGCCTAGTGGTGTCCTCCGTCGCTTCACCGGGGCTACGCTGGACAGCCATGGGACGCAAGGTATTCGTGATCGGCATCGGCCCCGGCGGGCTGGGGCAGCTGACGCTGGACGCCGTCGACGCCATGAACCAGGTGGACGTCTTTCTCGTCGGGGATCACAGTGAAGACCAGCCCGAGCTCGTCTGGCTCCGCAGCGAGCTGCTGCGCCGGCATGTGAACAGGCCGCACCGCGTGATCACGGTGCTGGACCCCAAGCGGGAGCACCCGGGGGCGGTGGATACGGGACGGCTCGCCACCTACAGCCACATCCTCTCCGGCCTGCCGACCGACGACGCGGTGGGGTTTCTCGCCTGGGGCGATCCGGGTCTCTACGACTCGATCCTGCGTGTCGTCGACGCACTCCGCGACAGATTGGCGCTCGAAGTCACCGTCATCCCTGGAGTGAGTGCCCTGCAGGTGCTGGCCGCCGCGCATCAGATCGCCCTGAACGCGGGCGCCTCCGTGCACATCACCACGGGGGCCAGGTTGCTCGCGGAGTACCGGCCCGAGCTCGGCGACGTGGTCGTGATGAATGACCCCGCGTTGGCCTGCCGAGGACTGATCGGGGAATTCCCGGACACCGAAGTGTTCTGGGGTGCCTACCTGGGCACCCCAGATCAGGTTCTGGCCAACGGGCCCCTGCGCACCATCGCCGGAGACCTGGCCGAACTGAGGCAGCGGCTCCAGGCCCACCATGGCTGGATCCACGACACGTATCTCCTCCGGCCTTTTCCTGACGCACGTTAACAATGCGTAACAAACGCCGGGCCGGGTCTCACCGTCGACCCCCATCGTTGCTAGGTTGACGCCGTTCGCCGAGATTGAAGGGCTACCGCCATGGAAGAACTGACCACAGTGCTCGAAACAATCGCGGGATTCGTGTGGGGGCCGTTCCTGCTCATTCCGCTGCTCCTGCTCACCGGCCTGTGGCTGACCATCAAGCTGCGCGGCATCCAGTTCCGCACGCTTGGGTCCGCCCTGCGGTTGGCGCTGTGGGAGCGCAAGGACGCTGACGCAGAGGGTGGCGACATCTCCCAGTTCCAGGCCCTCACCACGGCCCTCGCGGCCACTGTCGGGGTCGGAAACATCGTCGGCGTGGCCACCGCCATCTCGATCGGCGGCCCAGGAGCTCTGTTCTGGATGTGGGTCACCGGCCTGGTGGGCATGGCGTCGAAGTACTCGGAGGCCTTCCTGGCGGTGCGCTTCCGCACCGTCGACGCCAAGGGCGAGGCCTCCGGCGGCCCCCAGTACTACCTGAAGAAAGCGCTGCCGGGAACGTGGGGGGTGGCCCTCAGCATCATCTTTGCAGTGTTCGCCGTCCTCGCAAGCTTTGGCATCGGCAACATGACGCAGGGCAATGCTGTCGCGGCCAACGCCCAGAATGCGTTCGGAGTGGACCCGCAGATCACCGCGATCCTGATGGCGATCTTCGTGGGCGTGGTGATCGTCGGTGGTATCAAGAGCATCGGCAACGTGACGGCGGCCCTCGTTCCCTTCATGATCGTCTTCTACATCCTGGGCGCCCTCTACATCCTGATCGTCAACATCGTCGATCTGCCGGGGGCGTTGGCGCTGATCTTCGGACAGGCGTTCACTGGCCAAGGCGTGGCTGGCGGCATGTTCGGCAGCCTCCTGCTCACCGTGCAGATGGGCGTGGCGCGAGGCATCTTCTCCAACGAGTCCGGCATGGGTTCGGCGGCCATCGCCGCTGCCGCCGCCCAGACCACCCACCCCGTGCGTCAGGGTCTGGTGTCCATGACCCAGACCTTCATCGACACGCTCGTGGTCGTGTCGTTCACCGGCCTGGTGCTGGTCACCACGGGTGTGTGGAACGCCGACGCCAGTCCCGCGGTGCTCACCTCGATGGCCTTCAGCCACGGGCTGCCCGGAGAGTGGGGCGGCTACATCGTGGCCATCGGCGTCATCCTCTTCGCCCTCTCCACCATCATCGGCTGGTCCTACTACGGCGACCGCTGCGTCGAGCGGCTGTTCGGAGCACGGGCCACCATGGCCTACCGCATCACCTTCACCATCGTGGTCTACATCGGCGCCACCGTTCCGCTGGGCGTGGTCTGGGCGTTCGCAGACGTGATGAACGGTCTCATGGCACTGCCCAACCTCATCGGCCTGCTCCTGCTCTCCGGCCTCATCGCGCGCGAGACCAGCCATTACCTCAAGAACGATCCGAAGCTCCGGGCGGGTCGCAAGGAAGTCGACGAGTTCATGGTGGATCAGCCCCGCTGATCTCGGTGCCAGTGGACCCGGTCGCGGTGCTGCGCGAGTGCGCGTTCTGGCTGGAGCGTGCACTCGCGGACACGTACCGCATCCGCGCCTACCGTGAGGCCGCCGACGTCGCGGAGGCGATCGACCCCCGCGACCGCCCGGTGACGGAGGCAGGCTGGCGGGAGTTGCCGGGATTCGGTCCCAGGACGGCCTCTGTCGCGGCTGCCGCCCTGTCCGGTCATCTGCCGGAGGCCCTCGCGCGGCTCCGGGAGGAGGGGAGGGCCTCCCTGGATCCGGCAGGTGACACTCTCCGTGCAGTACTTCAGGGCGACCTCCACACACACACCTCCTGGTCCGACGGTGGCTCCCCGCTCGCCGAGATGGCGGCGGTTGCTGAGTCACTGGGTCACGCCTACTTTGCTGTCACCGACCATTCCCCGCGGCTGAGGGTCGCCAACGGACTGAGCCGGGAACGGCTGCTGGCCCAGTGGGACGAGATCGAGCGGGTGCAGAGGCAGCTGTCGATGCGACTCCTGCGTGGGATCGAAGTCGACGTTCTCAAGGACGGCTCGCTTGATCAGGCGGACGACCTGCTGGGTGGGCTGGACATCGTCGTGGCCTCTGTTCATTCCGACCTCCGGGCGGATCCGGCCAGTATGACGATGCGGATGATCGGTGCGATCTCCAATCCGCACACCACAGTGCTGGGGCACTGCACCGGCCGGAAGTTGCGCGCCGATGGGACGTGGCGCGAGCAGTCACGATTTGACGCGGAACTTGTGTTCGCGGCCTGCGCCATGTTCGGAGTGGCCGTCGAGATCAACTCGAGGCCGGAACGCCAGGACCCGCCCGTGGAGCTCCTGGAGATGGCTGTCGAAGCTGGGTGCCTGTTCAGCATCGACTCGGATGCGCACGCCCCGGGCCAACTGGACTTCCTCACCTACGGGGCGGCGAAGGCAGCCGCTGTAGCGATCGATCCGGATCGGATTATCACGACGTGGCCGGTCGACCGGCTGCTGGCACATGCGCGGCGCCACCGCTGACGATGCGGCCGGGACAAGGCTATGGCCCCGTCGTGACTGGTCCCCCCAACCTACCCATCACGACGTGGCCATCTGCTGATAGCAATTCTGCGGCTGCTGAGGGTCGGAATTCCCCAGTGTCCGGTACTGGTCTGACTGATGACGGTACTGGCATTCCTACGGGTTCCACGTGCGTTGGTCGCGTCAGGACCGGGCAGAGTGCAGGAGCGCACGCAGCTCGACACGCGACCCTGCCCCAAGTTTGGCCAGCGTGTTGCGGACGTGGAACTCGACGGTGCGGACCGAGACGAACAGCTCCTGTGCGATCTCCTTGTTGGTCCGGCCGCTCAGAACCAGGCCGGTGATCTCGCGCTCCCTCGCTGTGAGTCTGGCGAGGAGGGCAGAGGTCTCGGATGCGGTCACCGGGGCGGCGCGGGGAGGGGGGCTCAGTGAGGAGAGACGCATCTGGAGCGCCTCCAGTCGCTCAGCCCACGACCGCGCACCCGCCTGCACCAGAAGAGCGGTGGCGGCGCCCAGCTCACCCAGGCATACGCCCGCGTCGTCAGCCCACTCGCCGGTGCCGACGAGGAACTGGGCCCAGTCCTCAGCCAGGACGGCACCCAGCAACTGGAGCCCGCGAGGCGTATCTTCCTCCCGTCGCCGCTGCAACGCCGCATGGGCCAGAGCGAACGACGCCGACGCAGAGGCATGGTCTCGCGACCCTACGGCGAGCAACGCGTCCATGTGGTGATGGAGATACGCCAATGCACCCGGGGCGACGTCGAGCGCAGACACCTGGTCCCTCGCCATCTTCGCCGCTGCGAGATCGTCGATCGCAACGTGGGAACGGACCCGCAGGACTGAGGTGGCCGCCCCCGGGAACTGACCGGTGAGTGGACTGCTCCAGAGCTGGCCGAGGGTCTCGGCCACGGTCCAAGGGTCGCCCTCGGCTGTGGCGGCGAATGCACGCACGACCATCACCGCGCCCATGGCGGAGTTGAAGCCGCGGGGGCCAGCCACTTCGGCCACATGAGCGAGCATCCGTGATCCTTGCTCTTCGCCGCGACAGACAGGGATCAGCGCGGCAATCGCCTGCGCATGGAGAGCGCCCACGTCTCGGAGGTCTTCGAGGGCAATCGTCAGTCCCGGCTCGATGGAGGACTGAGCGGCATCCCACTCGCCACTGAGAAAGCCCAGCCGATGCCGTACCAAGGAGGGCCACAGTTCGTAGCCGGGAGGTGCCGTCGCCATCCGGAGCAGTCGATCAAGCTGGTTCTGAGCAGCCAGGTTGCGCATCGCGCTGAGATCCAGGGAGGCGGCCACCGACAGGGCAGCCGTGTGGGCTGCCGAGTCCGCTGCCAGGTCGGTCAGCGAGGGAGCCTGCAGACCCGGCACCTGCTCCGTCCCAACGGGTGTGGCCCATTTCGCGGCGAACGACAGCCACATCGTCAGCAGCCCGTGGAGGTCGGCCGCCTCCGATGGGTCGGCGTCCGACAGCCCCCTCCGACCACGACCCGCCTCGATCCGGCGCCCCAGTTCGTC
The DNA here is from genome assembly GCF_055326245.1 of Tessaracoccus luoxuelianae. Lineage (NCBI taxonomy): Bacteria > Bacillati > Actinomycetota > Actinomycetes > Propionibacteriales > Propionibacteriaceae > Tessaracoccus > Tessaracoccus luoxuelianae. The sequence goes on along the minus strand of NZ_JBUZNO010000001.1, from coordinate 83,417 downwards.
GCGCACGGAAGCCATTGCCGCGGGCATGTCGCGCGCGCCGATGGAGGCGCGGCTGCGGCCCAGGAGCTCGAACGAGTGGGCGAGCAGCAGCAGCAGGGTGTCGTCCAGGTCTGCGAGGGGGAGTCCATCGGCCAGGGGTAGCCTCCGCACGCCCACAGCGGTGGCGTCTACTGCGCACTGGAGAACCGAGCGCGCCACTCCTGGGAGCATTGCCCTGATCCGGGGTTCGAGTTGGTTGATGACCCCCGCACGGCGTGCGCGCAGCGCGTAGAGGCACGCCAACGGGAGCTGGGCGTCATCGAGACTGCAGGCCCACATCATGAGCTGCGAAGCGAGTTCGAGGTCACGGACCTGGGCTGCTGCGCGAGCGCTGGCCAGCAACTCGGTGAGCAGGGCGTCATCGCGTGCACCGTCGAGGGCCAACACGCGGTGACGGAGTCCTTCGACGCCGGGCAGCGCATCCGCGAGAGCCCGATGGGTGGCCAGGATGGTGGCTGGCGCCGCGTACGACGCGACGGCGGCGGGCACCTTGGGTCGTTGATCATCGCCGGCCAGCACGCGGGCAGCACGTAGGGCCTGGAGATCTGCGCGTCCATGGCCAAGATCGCGCATGACCCGGTCCAGCTGGGCTGGGGGGAGCGGACCGCCGAGGGCCAGGGCGAGCACCGCGGCAACGTCGTGCGGGCTCGGGTCCTCTCGCAGCCACCGGGAAATCCTCATCACAACCTCGGCGCTGTCTCTGTCTCCCAGCTCGGCGATGGCAGAGGCAAGGGTGGCGCCTCCGCGGCGGAGGCGAGCCGTCAGTTCGTCCACCAGCCCGGGGTTTCCCCCCGTGGCCTCCATAACGATGCGGAGCTGGCGCGGGTTGAGGGGCGCGAAGAGGATGCTGCGGAAGAAGGCCTGCACCCCGTCCTCGTTGAGCGGCCCAAGCTCGAGATGGCGCCCCCTCTTTCCGACGGTGACGTGTTGGATCATGCGCTCCGCGAACCACCCCGTCGTGGTCCTGCTGGTGGCGACGAAGAGCGCCGGCACCGTGTCCAGCCTCCTGATCACGTGCCAGAACGCCTCCTGGGACGGCTCGTCGAGGTGATGCAGGTCGTCGATGATCATCGCGAAGGGACCGTCGAGCCGCTCGATGAGGTTCACCACACCGATGGCGAAGGTGGGGACCCCTGCGCGGTTGCGCAGATCAATGAGCTCGGGGGCGGTCTCAGGGAGTTGCTCGTCGATCAGCCGGTCGATCGCACCGAAAGGCACATCGCGTTCGGCCTCGAGTAGGAGATGGGTGTAGGTGGGCATTTCAGAGGCGATGGTGCCCGCGAGGCGGGACTTGCCGATCCCCGGCGGGCCCGTGAGGAAGAGAACCTGCGTGCGGCCCTCGCGGACAGCGGCCACCAGGGCGGCGATCTGACGCTGCTCCTCGACGCGACCCACCAGTGGCCCCATCACTCACCCCCTGACTCGCGTTCTACGTTGCGTGTGACTGTCCACGATTCTCCCGCACGCGAGGCTTACGGCGCGGACAAACCCCGGCAATGGCAGCATCAACAGATTGCGAGCCGGGATGGCCGGAGCCGAGAAATGCGTGCAATTGTCGCGCTAGGGTTGGGCATCCGGCATTGGGCCCATCAGCGCATGCCGTCGACTCTTTCATCGAGAGGAACATTCGTGAGCCAGAACGAGGCCGGGCCGATCCTCAACGGTCTACCCACCAATCTGCCAGACATCGACCCCGCAGAGACTGCGGAGTGGCTCGAGTCCCTGGACGGGGTGATCGACGCCGGAGGCCGGAACCGCGCCCGCTACGTGATGCTCAAGTTGCTTGAGCGGGCGCGTGAGCGTCACATTGGAGTGCCGTCACTGACGGGCACCGATTACGTCAACACCATCCCGGCCGTGAGCGAACCGGCCTTTCCTGGGGACGAGACGCTGGAACGAGGCATCCGTCGGCTCCTGCGTTGGAACGCTGCCGTGATGGTGCACAGGGCCCAACGCCCCGGGGTGGGCGTTGGCGGTCACATCGCGTCTTACGCCTCGTCCGCGACACTCTACGAAGTGGGCTTCAACCACTTCTTCCGAGGCAAGGACCATCCGGGCGGCGGAGACCAGATCTTCTTCCAGGGCCACGCGTCTCCCGGCATGTATGCCCGCGCATTCCTCGAGGGCCGCCTGGACGAGAACGACATGGACGGCTTCCGCCAGGAACGCTCACACTACGTCGACGGTGAGCTCAGGGCGTTGCCCAGTTATCCGCACCCGCGTCAGTTCGACAGCTTCTGGGAGTTCCCCACGGTGTCGATGGGGCTCGGCCCGCTCAACGCCGTCTATCAGGCCCAGTTCAACAGGTACCTCCATAACCGCGGCATCAAGGACACCTCCCAGCAGAGGGTGTGGGCGTTCCTCGGTGACGGCGAGATGGACGAGGTCGAGTCGCGCGGTGTTCTTCAGTTGGCCGCCAACGACGAGCTGGACAATCTCACCTTCGTCGTCAACTGCAACCTGCAGCGCCTGGACGGACCGGTGCGTGGCAACGGCAAGATCATGCAGGAGCTGGAGGCGTTCTTCCGCGGGGCCGGCTGGAACGTGATCAAGGTCGTGTGGGGCAGGGGCTGGGACCCGCTGCTGTCCAACGACTCGGAGGGCGCGCTCGTCAACCTGATGAACGCCACCACCGACGGCGACTTCCAGACCTTCAAGGCCAATGACGGCGCATATGTGCGCAAGCACTTCTTCGGCCGGGATCCGCGCACCGCGGCCATGGTCAAGGACTGGTCGGACGAGGAGATCTGGCGCCTCACCCGCGGCGGTCACGACTTCACGAAGGTGTACTCGGCCTACAAGTCGGCTGCTGAGTTCACCGGCGCACCCACCGTGATCCTGGCGCACACCATCAAGGGCTACTTCCTGGGCAAGCACTTCGCGGGTCGCAACGCGACGCACCAGATGAAGAAGCTGGCCCTCGATGACCTCAAGGCCTTCCGCGACCGTGTGGACGTGCCGGTCACCGACGAGCAGCTCGAGGCGGACCCCTACCGCCCGCCCTACATCCATCCCGGGCAGGAGGATCCCCGGATCAAGTACCTGCAGGACCGCCGCCGTGAGCTCGGCGGCTATCTGCCGGACCGCCGTGGGGACAAGAAGTTCATCTCGCTGCCGGCGGAGAAGGCGTACGTCTCGTCGCGCAAGGGCTCCGGCAACCAGCAGGTGGCCACCACCATGGCCTTCGTGAGACTGCTCAAAGACCTCATGCGGGACAAGGAGTTCGCTCCACGGGTGGTCCCGATCATCCCCGACGAGGCACGCACCTTCGGCATGGACGCCTTCTTCCCCACCATCAAGATCTACAACCCGCACGGCCAGAACTACACTCCCGTGGACAATGAGCTGTTCCTCAGCTACCGCGAGTCCAAGACCGGACAGATCCTGCACACGGGCATCAACGAGGCGGGTTCGCTCGGTGCGTTCACGGCTGCCGGTTCGGCGTACTCCACCCATGGTGAGCCGATGGTGCCCATCTACGTGTTCTATTCGATGTTCGGGTTCCAGCGCACCGGCGACGCGATCTGGGCGGCGGCTGATCAGCTGGCCCGCGGCTTCCTGATCGGCGCGACGGCGGGGCGGACAACGCTCACTGGCGAGGGCACCCAGCACATGGACGGACATTCGCCCATCCTGGCGTCCACCAACACTGCGGTGGTCTCCTATGACCCGGCCTACGGCTACGAGATCGCGCACATCGTCAAGGACGGTCTGCGGAGGATGTACGGGGATGATCCGGAGAACATCATCTACTACATGACCGTGTACAACGAGCCCATCGTCCAGCCGGCCGAGCCGGAGGGCGTCGAGGTTGAGGGCATTCTGCGCGGGATGTACCTGTACCGGACCGGTAGCTTCGACGGGTTGGGAGAGGATGCGCGCCGCGCGCAGATCCTCGCCTCGGGGGTGGCTCTGCCATGGGCGCTCGAGGCTCAGGACCTTCTCAAGGCTGACTACGGCATCGTCGCGGACGTGTGGAGTGTCACCTCCTGGGGAGAGCTGCGTCGCGAGGGTCTGCAGCTGGACGAGGAGAGGTTCTCCGATCCCTTCGGCGAGCACGGCCCCACCTGGGTGGAGCAGAAGCTCGGTGGGACCGCCGGTCCGGTGGTGGCCGTCTCCGATTACATGCGCGCCGTCCCTGATCAGATCCGGCAATGGGTCCCTCGCGACTACATGACGCTCGGCGCTGATGGCTTCGGATTCTCGGACACTCGGGCGGCGGCGCGGCGCTACTTCAACATCGACGGACCGTCGATCGCAGTGGCCGTCCTCCAGCGTCTCGCCGTTGCAGGCGAGGTCCCGACGGAGTGGGCCACCGAGGCCGCGGCCAAGTACAGGCTGGACGACGTCACCGCCGGGTCCTCAGGCAACGCTGGTGGAGACGCCTGATCTCAGCTATCGAGGGGGTGTGATGCGAGAACCCTGGTCTTCTGGCAGGCTTGCCCTGTGGACAACGCAGAAGTCAAGGGCCTCGCATCGACCAACGAAGGAGTGACCGGAGCGGAGCTCCTGGGGCTGGAGCCAGGCTTGGTGGTGCAGGAGTTGGGATGGGACGAGGACGTCGACGCGACACTTCGCGACGGCGTGATGGACATCATCGACGGGGAGATGATCGATGAGCCCCTCGAGGCCGTGGACGTCGTGCTGCTCTGGTGGCGTGACGAGGACGGCGACGTCGTCGACGGACTTGTGGACGCGCTCACGGACCTGACCGACTCGGGATACATCTGGCTGCTCACCCCGAAGGTCGGGAGGCCGGGATTCATCGGCCCCAGCTCGGTGGCGGAGGCAGTCACGATTGCGGGCCTGTCTCTGACGAAGACGGCCAACGTGGCGGCCGACTGGCAGGCGACGAAGGTCGTCCGACCCAAGGGCTCACGCAGATGACCGCGCGCATCGGCGTCATGACGTCCGGCGGTGACGCGCAGGGCATGAACGCCGCGGTGCGCGCCATCGTGAGGACCGGCATCCACGAGGGCGCCGAGGTGTTCGCCATCCGCGAAGGATGGCAGGGAGCCATTGAGGGTGGTGCGCAGATCGCGCAACTGGGGTGGAGCGATGTCTCCGGGATCCTTAACAAGGGTGGCACGGTGATCGGCACCGCGCGATCCATGGAGTTCAGGACCCGTGAAGGCCAGCTGACGGCCGCGCAGAACCTCGTCGAGCGGGGAATCGACAGGCTCATCGTCATCGGCGGAGATGGGTCGCTGACCGGGGCGCGCAACCTGTGCGTCGCCTGGCCGACCTACATGGCCGAACTCGCCGAGGCGGGCCGGATCAGCCCGGAACAGGCTGAGGCGCATCCCAGACTTCACATCGCGGGCCTCGTGGGATCCATCGACAACGACATGGTCGGCACGGACATGACCATCGGTACGGACTCCGCGCTGCACCGCATCACCGAGGCGATCGACGCGATCAGCTCCACCGCGGAGTCGCACCGCCGCACCTTCATCGTCGAGGTCATGGGTCGGCACTGCGGCTACCTCGCCCTGATGAGCGCGATCGCGGGCGGGGCCGACTACACGTTCCTACCGGAGTCTCCGCCCAGACCGGGGTGGGAGGACAGAATGGTGGAGGTGCTGGCCCGCGGACGCGCCGCCGGACGTCGCGATTCCATCCTGGTGGTCGCGGAGGGGGCGGCGGATCGCGAAGGCGCCCCGATCACGGCGGACCGGATCCAGGCGGTGCTGCGCGAGCGTGCCGGCGAGGAGGCCAGGATCACGATCCTCGGTCACGTGCAGCGCGGGGGTACTCCCTCCGCCTACGACCGCTGGATGGCGACGGCGTGCGGCGTCGAGGCGGTCCGGCGAGTGCTCGAGGCCGATGATGAGAGCGAACCCGTGCTCGTGGGCGTCCGCCGGGACAGCGTCGACGGCACGCCACTTCTCGGCGCCGTTGAAGCCACCCACCGGATCAGCAACTTCATCGCCGAGGGTCAGTACGAATCGGCGGTGACGGCCCGGGGCCACGGCTTCACCACGATGATCGACATCTACCGGATGCTCTCTGAGGCCAGGCCCAGCGTCGCGCCGTCGTCGGAGCCGAAGCGCATCGCCATCATGCACGCCGGCGCCCTCGCGCCCGGCATGAACCAGCTCGCGCGCGTCGCGGTCAGGTCCGGCCTCGATCTCGGCCATGAGATGTTCGCCGTCCAAGGCGGCGTGCCGGGCCTCGTCGGCGGAGACCTCCGCGAGGTGAACTGGTCGGACGTCGAGGGCATGGCGCACACAGGTGGGGCCTCCTTCGGGACGCGGCGCTACGTGGCCCAGGAGCACGAGCTCTACCAGATGGCGCGATCACTGGAGGAGCATCGGATCGACGCGCTCCTGGTGATGGGCGGGTTCCATGCCTACGCGACGGTGGACCTGATGGAGCGTGAGCGTCGTCGCTACCCCGCCTTCAACATCCCGGTCGCCATCCTGCCCGCCAGCATCGACAACAACCTGCCCGGGTGGCCGATGGCCGTCGGCGCCGACACTGCGCTCAACACCGTGGTGAACTCGATCGACATGGTGCGCATGTCCGCCTCGGCGAGCAAGCGGGCCTTCGTCGTTGAGACCATGGGCCGCACGTGCGGCTTTCTCCCTCTGCTCGGTGGCATCGCCGGCGGCGCGGAGAAGGCCTACCTCCCCGAGACCGGGATTTCCCTGGAAGAGCTGTCGACAGACGTGGAAGCGTTGGTCGACGCATTCGAGACGGGGCGCAGCTTCTACCTTGCTGTGATGGGGGAGGAGACGAGTGAGCACTACACCTCGGATGTCCTGGCCAAGGTGTTCGAGGCCGAAGGCCACGGTATGTATTCCGTCCGCAAGGCGGTGATCGGCCACATCCAGCAGGGGGGCAACCCCTCGCCGTTCGATCGCATCAACGCCACCCGTCTCGCCTACCAGGCCCTGGTGAACCTGGATCAGCAGCTGAGGGAGGGCACCTCCACCTATGTGGCGGCGCACAGCCCCACTCCTGGGCTGATGGCGCCGCTCCGGCAGGTGACCGATGCGATGGACTGGGACCTGCAACGGCCCAGCGAGCAGTGGTGGATGAGCCTCCGGCCGGTGTTCGACAAGCTGAGCCGACGCCCCGGTCAGGAGTAGACCTCTGAAATCGGTGCTTCACTAACAGGTGCCGACGACCACGCCGAAGGTCTCCGTGGCCGCGCACTCCATGTCTGCGAGCTGAGCCAGGACGGGTGAGCCCTCGGCGACACTGTCGGGCACGGTGTCGCGGAAGACCAGTGATTGAGCGTCCGCGTCGCGCCGGATGATCGTGAACTCCACCTTCGCCGCAACCGTGTCGCTGGTGCGGGTTCCCGTGAAGGCGCACGAGACACCGCTGGCACCTCCGGTGAGGGGCACATCGACGACCACCGACTCGGCGACACCGGTGAACGCCTGCTGCTGGTCGGTCACGAGATCGCGGCAGGCCTGGGTGAGATCCTCCCCGACGGTGGTCAGGGTGACAGCCTGCACGCGGACGTCTGTGGCCGGCTCGCGCAGGCGCACCAGCCTGCGATCATCCTGCACCACCTCGTCGGCGTACACCTCCCATCCATCCGGGACGGTGAGGCGCACATCGCCCAGGTCCAGTTCAGCGGGGGGAGAGGGGCCCGGGGACGACTCGTCCAGGGAGGGTGACGGCTCCGTCGACGGGCTGGATCCGCCGTCGGAGGACTCCGTGGACGAGGTCGACGCTTCGACCCTGCTCGACGACGGGGAGGGTGCCGGGGACGTGGTGCCGGTGCTCCGGGGGCCGAGAATGAGATAGAGGCCACCGATCAGCACTGTCATCGCGACGCCCAGCGCAGCCAGCGACATCCATGCGAGTCTGGCCCCCTCGTCCTCCGGCGGGGTGGCGACGGCGCGTCGGGCACGGCCGGGATGCGGGTGGCTCCTCGGCGGGTCGGGGAGAGGGCCTCTTCTGGGGGTGGGGGGCGGAGATGGCATCCCTTCGGGGGGCAGGGCGCGCCGACCGGTGTCCATGGTGCCTCCCTCCGGCGGTGGTGGGCGCAGAGGGACTCGAACCCCCGACTCCCTGCTTGTAAGGCAGGTGCTCTAACCAACTGAGCTATGCGCCCGGCGTGGACCAACCCTAGCCAATGGCGGCGAGGCCAGCCACCGTGGAAGTGGGACGCCGACGAAGTGGGTCTCCGCCGTCAGACCAAACGGCTGCGGATGAGGGCAGCGATGGCCTTTCCCTCGGCGCGACCCTCCGCGCGTGACGTGACCGCCTTCACCAGCGCGCCCATCTGCTTGATCGTGGGCGGCTCCGCGAGACGCCCGATCTCCTCGTCCACCAAAGCCGCCAAATCCTGCTCGCTGAGCGGCGCGGGGAGATATCCGGCGATGAATTCAGCCTCCGACTGCTCCCTGGCGGCCAAGTCCGAGCGTCCCGCAGCAGCGTAGGTCTCCGCCGATTCGCGGCGCTTGCGCATCTCCTTGGATACCACCGCCAGTTCTTCCGCATCGCTGAGCTGACGTGCGGTTTCCCCCGCCACCTCCTCGACGCCGATGGCGGCCATCACCATCCGGATGGTGGTCTTGGCCGCCTCATCCTTTGCGCGCAGCGCTGCCGCGAGGTCCTGCTTCAATTGGTCTTTCGTCGCACCCATTCGTCATCCTCTTCTCTGTTGCGCCCCATTGTGTCAGGGCCAGGGAGGCCAACTGCCGGTAGGATGATCGATTGTGGCTCACGATGACCTCTCCCAGCAGCTCTCAGACCTCGGTCGGTCCCTAGCGTCGATCGAGGCGGTCGCGGACATCGAGAAGATCCGTTCCGAGATCGCCTCGCTTGAGGAGGAGGTGGCCGCACCGGACCTGTGGGACGACCAGAGCAACGCACAGCGCGTCACGTCACAGCTCTCATTCAAGCAGGGTGAGGTGGATCGGCTCCTGCGGCTGCGCTCGCGGCTCGACGACGCGGAGATGATGCTCGAACTCGCCGACGAAGAGGGCGACGCCGAGGCCCGGGCAGACCTCGTCACGGAGGTTCGCAAGCTCGCCCTGGACATTTCGTCGCTTGAGGTACGCACCCTGCTCTCCGGTGAGTACGACCCCCGGGATGCGCTCATCACGATCAGGGCTGAGGCCGGGGGAGTCGACGCGGCCGACTTCGCGGAGATGCTCATGCGCATGTACCTGCGCTGGGCGGACCGGCACGGATACCCCACCGAGGTCTACGACACCTCCTACGCGGAGGAGGCCGGACTGAAGTCTGCGACCTTCGCGGTGAAGGCCCCCTACGCGTACGGCACCCTTTCCGTCGAGCAGGGTACCCACCGCCTCGTTCGCATCTCCCCGTTCGACAACCAGGGGCGCCGGCAGACGTCCTTCGCCGGTGTGGAGGTCCTTCCGGTCACGGAGGAGACCGATCACATCGATATTCCCGAGGCCGAACTCCGCATCGACGTCTTCCGGTCATCTGGCCCGGGTGGGCAGTCGGTCAACACCACAGACTCCGCTGTGCGGATCACCCACCTGCCCACTGGCATCGTGGTGAGCTGTCAGAACGAGAAGTCCCAGCTCCAGAACAAGGCCGCGGCCCTGAGGGTGCTGCAGTCGAGGCTGTTGGAGCGGGTCCGGCAGGACCGGGAGAAGGAACTCAACGCGCTCAAGAGCGACGGCGGGAACTCCTGGGGTGCTCAGATGCGCTCCTATGTGATGAACCCTTATCAGATGGTCAAGGACCTTCGCACCGAGCACGAGGTGGGCAACCCGGAGGCTGTCTTCGACGGTGACATCGACGGGTTCATCGACGCCGGTATCCGCTGGCGCAAACGGTCCGAGGTCGAGGCCTAGGAGCCTGCTGAGCAATCATGCCTCGGCTGCGGCGCACCGGATCGGGCGATCTGGCACCCCTCCAGCTGGATATGGACGTCAAGTACACGCACCAGATGTAGTGGTGCCACCTCATCCCGCCCGGCACGTCCTCGCCGGAGACAGCATTGTTCAGCACACTCCTAGCGCCAGCCGCCTGCGTGTCGGGTTAGGCCGACTTGTCCGCGTGATCTAAACTCGCCTTGCGACTGAGAGTTTCTCAGGATCTTCCCCAACCGTCGGAGTGCCGCGTGATCACGTTCGAGGACGTCACCAAGTTCTACCCAGGGCAGGACAGGGCTGCCCTGCGCAACATCAACCTCGAGGTAGGCCGGGGCGAGTTCGTGTTCCTCGTCGGGCAGTCAGGCTCGGGCAAGACCACCTTCATCCGTCTGATCCTGCGGGAGTACCGGCCCACCAAGGGCACCCTGTACGTGGCGGGCAAGAATCTCACCACGATGAACCAGTGGAAGGTGCCGGCGCTTCGGCGACAGATCGGGACCGTGTTCCAGGACTTCCGGCTTCTTCCGGGCAAGACGGTCTACGAGAACGTCGCGTTCGCACTGCAGGTGATCGGGAAGCCCGCCCGGGAGATCCGCAGCATCGTGCCAGACACCCTTGAGTTGGTGGGGTTGGCCGGCAAGGCTGACCGGCCCTCCGAGGAACTCTCCGGTGGTGAGCAGCAGCGTGTCGCGATCGCCAGGGCTTTCGTGAACCGGCCCAAGATCCTCATCGCCGACGAGCCCACGGGCAATCTCGATCCCGAGACGTCGGTGGGCATCATGAAGCTCCTCGACCGGATCAACAAGGCCGACACCACCGTGATCATGGCCACCCACGACTCGTCCATCGTCGATCAGATGCGCCGCCGGGTCCTTGAGTTGCGCGACGGTGAGCTCGTGCGTGACCAGGCCAAGGGCGTCTACGGTTCGGCCTAGGCAGGAGAGACAATGCGGCATTCACTACGGGAAACCTGGTCCGGGCTCAAGCGCAACCTGGCGATGACCATCGCGGTCATCGTGACAATGGGCGTCTCGCTGTCCCTTCTCGGCGCTGGCGTGTTGACCTCGATGGAGGTGGACCTGGCCAAGCGGAGCCTCTACGACAAGATCGAGATCTCCGTGTTTCTCTGCACCGAGAACACGCAGGGCGGCCGGTGCGAGCCGGGCAAGGGCACCACAGAGGCACAGCGGGAGGAGATTCGTGCCACGCTCGAGGCCAACCCTGAGGTCGGCGCTGTGGTCTACGAGTCCAAGGAGGCCGCGTTCGAGGAGTTCCAGGAGGTCTTCAAGGACTCGCCCGTGGTAGCGTCGCGCACCGCAGAAGACATGCAGGACTCCTTCCGGGTCAGCCTGGTCAACCCGGAGAACTACGCCGGTGTGGTCAGCGAGGCGCAGGGACTTCAGGGCGTGCAGAACGTACAGGATCTCCACACCGTGCTGGAGCCGATGTTCAAGTGGCTCGGCGCCCTCCAATGGGGAACCATCACCATGAGCGTGCTTCTGTTGTTGGCCGCTTCCCTGCAGATCGCCAACACCATCCGGATGGCGGCGTTCACCCGACGGCGCGAGATCGGGATCATGCGCCTTGTCGGGGCATCCAACCTCTACATCCTGCTGCCTTTTCTCTTGGAGTCGTTGGTGGCAGGAGTGATCGGGATCATCCTGGCTGCCGGAGCGTTGACGCTGGGCTACTGGGTGGTCATTGTGCAGAACGCGCAAACCTCAATCACGGCTTTACCCTGGATTGGCTGGGGTGACCTGGTCACTGCCATTCTTGCCATCGCGGCTGTGGGAATAGCCTTGTCTGTCATTCCCACGCTGTTGGCCACCAGAAAGTACCTGCGCGTTTAGCAGCCCAAAGGAGGGACCAGCGTGACCCGGGAACTTCCCGACCTGCCCCACGTCCGACGCCCATTCACCAGGATCACGCGCGGTTTCGCAGCCGCGGTTCTCGCACTGGCGCTCACCGCATCATTGGCGATGCACTCGGCAGCAGACGAGCTCGATGATCGGCAGGCGCAGCTTCGTCAGCAGATGGCCGAGCAGGCCGCTGTGGTGGAGGGCGCCAACGCCCAGCTGGCCTCGGCGGTCCAGGCCCACGAGGCTGCACGCAATGAGTTGTCCTACGCCGAGGCGCAGCTGGCCGAGGCCGAGGCCGCCGAGCGTGCCGCCGCGGAGCTGGACCAGCAGCGCGCAGCCGAACTGAGTGAGGCGGAGGCCGAGCTGGCCCAGGCCAAGGCAGATGTGGCGGCCGCCGTGGCCGCTCTGGAAGCGGTCAACGGCAGGCTGAACGAGGAGATCCTCGTCACGACTCAGACGAGCCACGGCCTCCTCAATCTGGCGATGCTGTTCTCCGACGTAACGGTCGCCAACCTCAACCAGCGCGCCCAACTCGCTGAGACACTGTTCGATTCGTCGGCTCTTGAGCTGGACGAGCTCGAGATGCGCAGGTTGATGCTTGAGGATGCTCAGGCGGCCGCCGACGCCGCTGAGAAGGCAGCGCAGGCCGCGCGGGAGGCCGCCGCGGATCAATTGGCGGCAAGCAAGGCCGCGGCCGAGGCCGCAGCCTCAATGCGCGCACAGGTGGCTCGACTGGTGGCTCAGACGAGCACCGCGGAGGCCAACGCCACCTCTCAGCTGGCCGCCGAGGAAGGGCGACAGGCCGCGCTCGCCCAGGAGAACGCCGCTGTGGAGCAGCGGATCAAGGATCGGATCGCCGCGCAGAAGGCGGCCGCGGAGAAGGCCGACAAGCAGGCCGCCGAGAAGGCTGCGGCGGAGAAGGCCGCCCGTGAAGCGGCTGCCCGAGAGGCGGCGGCTAAGCAACAGGCAGCGTCGCGCAGTGCGACCAAGACCACGGCACCCGCCCCCGCCGCAGCCCCGGCACCGGCGCCCGCGAAGACCAGCACCTCCACCGGGTCCGGGTTCATGTTCCCGGTGGCCGCCCGCATCACGTCGAGTTACGGGATGCGGCTGCATCCCGTGCTCGGATACTGGAAGCTGCACGACGGCACAGACTTCGGCGCCTCGTGCGGCACCCCCATCCGCGCCGCTGCCTCCGGGGTGGTCTCGGAGCGCTACTACAACGCCGGCTACGGTAACCGCCTGATGATCGATCACGGGCGGGTGGACGGATACTACGTGACCACCGGGTACAACCACGCGTCGCGCTACATCGTCGGCGTGGGCCAGCGGGTCTCGCGTGGACAGGTGATCGGCTACATCGGCAGCACCGGGTACTCCACAGGTTGCCACCTCCACCTCATGGTCTGGCAGAACGGTTCGGTGGTCAATCCGATGGCCCGGTGGTTCGGCTGACCCGTGCCATACTGGTCGAATGCCCAGGGAGATCGGGCGCAAGCTGATTGCGCAGAACAAGAAGGCTCGGCACGATTACCACATCGGTGACGTGTTCGAGGCCGGCCTGGTGCTGACCGGCACCGAGGTCAAGACGCTGCGCGCCGGCCGTGCCACCCTCCTCGATGCGTACGCCACCGTCGATGACAACGGCGAGGCCTGGCTGATCAACGCACACATCCCCGAGTACGAATTCGGCACGTGGCGCAACCACTCGGCGCGGCGGACCCGCAAACTGTTGCTGCACCGCAAGGAGATCGCCAAGATCTCTCGAGAACTCGACGGGTCCGGGAAGACTCTTGTTCCGCTGTCCATCTACTTCAACGACGGGTACGCCAAGGTGGAGATCGCCATCGGCACCGGCAAGAAGGACTGGGACAAGAGGCACACCCTCGCCGAGCGTGACGCCAAGCGTGAGGCCGAGCGGGCGCTGGCCAGCAGGAACCGGTACAACCGGGGGTGAGTCGGGGTCCGGTCAGGGGCCTTCCGGGTGTGCTGAACCCCCACTGGGCACCACACTTGATCCCATGACCGCTTACCCCCAGCACCCCACCACCCACGTCACTGAGGCGGCCCGGGACCGTGCCATCGCCCACCTGCAGGCGTGCTACGCGCAGGGTCAGCTCAACGAGACGGATCTCGACCGGCGGCTCGATCAGGCGTTGGGTGCTCGGGACCGGGCGGAGCTCAACCGATCCCTGGCGGGGCTGGCCCGCATCGCGCCTGCGGCGCTCCGCGCTCCCGCACCTGGAATTCCGGCCCCCGCCGACAACGTCGGTGCCGGGCTTGCGCAACTGTCCGGCCTCTTCACCTCGTTCGTCGGCCCCGCCGTCGTCAAGGCCGTGGCCACGCCGGGCTCGCGGGTGTGGTGGGAGGCGGCGAGGGCACTGAGCCTGCAGGTGACCATGATGGTGGCAGGATTCGCCGCCCTGGTGATCGGCCTGGTCCTCGGGTTCGAGGGCCTGATGGGCCTGGTGTGGCTGGCCTGGTTCGCCGCCACCCTCGCCGCGAGCGTCCGCGCGTTCAACGGGCAGTCCGGCACCGGCCGGTTCGAGAAGGTCCTGTTGGCCCGTCCCCAGCCGCCGCGTGGTCAGCTTCAGCAGACGCGCTATCATGGGTGAGTACAACTCAACAGGGGGGTGACTGGTTTCGACTTGGGACGGTAGTTCCAGGGGAAGCGGGTCGAGGATCCATGCTTATCTCGTAAACGATGCATGGAAACCAATAAGTGCCGAAAACAAGAGCACTCACTTCGTTCTCGCTGCCTGATCAGCGACCGAAGGGTCAGCCCGGACGTGCCTTCCGTCCGGTTCCTGGCCTCATCTAGAAGGCTTGCTGAGCTTCCTGTGTGTCAGGGGTAGCTCGGGACTTTACTGCCACTGGGCTCGTTTGCGACATGCTGACGTGAGTGCAAGAGCCGAGTAAAACGCCTTGTCAGCTGCACCCGGAGAAGCCCTGGTTCATCTCTCGAGGACGCGGGTTCAATTCCCGCCACCTCCACCCCCGTGGGGCCGTCAGTTCGCTGGCGGCCCCTTTCTCCTTGTCAGGGGAGACTCCCGCACCTCCACCCTTCAGGCAATGACGTGCCCTGTTGCGTAGCGCAGGCGGGCACGTCGACGTCTGGCCCCGATAGAGTGGGGCCCGTGATGCACACGGGAGCAGTCGGCGTCGGGCAGCTGCTCATCGCCACGCAGCCTGGTCGAGGTGGCTACTTCGATCGCTCCGTCGTGCTGCTCCTGGAGCACACCGCGGAAGGCAGCCTCGGCGTGTGCCTCAACCGCCTCTCCGAACTTCCGGCAGACAGTATCCAGGAGAGCTTCCGGGACCACCTGACCCCTCCGGCCCGCGTCTTCGAGGGTGGGCCCGTCAACCCCAATGTCGCGATCGTGCTGGGCGAGCCGGCCACAGCTGAAGCCCCACCGCCGGGCTGGGAACGGGTCATCGATGAGATCGGCGTGGTGGATCTCAACTTCCCGCCCGAGCTCATGGAGTCCTCATTCAGTCAGTTGCGCCTCTTCGTGGGCCTGTCCGGATGGGCCGCCGGGCAGTTGGAGAGCGAGTTGATCCGCGGATCCTGGTTCAGGGCCCCGGCGAGACCCGAGGATGTCTTCGGTCACCCGGCTGGGCTCTGGCGTCGGGTCTTGCGCCGGTTGGGCGGGGCCACCGGCCGGTGGTCCACGTGGACGGAAGAGCCGAGCCTCAACTAGTGATGTGCGCGGCTACCATGGACAACCGGCAAGCAAGGAGGCCTGGGTGACCGATGCCAAGGGCAAAGCCCGCATTCTCGTCATCGATGACGACGCGGCGCTTTCGGAGATGCTGCAGATCGTCCTGCGGCAGGAAGGCTTCGACACGGTTCGCTGCAGCACCGGGGAGGTTGCCCTCCAGGAGTTCCGGCAGTCCCGCCCGGACCTGGTACTCCTCGATCTGATGCTGCCCGGTCGCGACGGGGTCGCCGTCTGCCGCGACATCCGCGCCGAATCGGGTGTTCCGATCATCATGTTGACCGCGAAATCAGACACCGCTGACGTGGTCGGTGGGCTTGAGGCCGGCGCAGATGACTACGTGGCGAAACCGTTCAAGTCCAAGGAGCTGATCGCCAGGATCCGCACACGGCTGCGCCGCACCAGCGGCGATGCGGGTGACGACACACTGATGGTCGGAGACCTCACGATTTCGGTGTCGTCCCACGTGGTCCGTCGCGGCGGCACCCCCCTGCCTTTGACGCCGCTGGAGTTCGATCTCCTGCTCGCATTGGCGAAGCGGCCGACGCACGTCTTCACGCGGGAGGCGCTCCTCGACGAGGTATGGGGGTACCGCAACTCGGCAGACACCCGGCTGGTCAACGTGCACGTTCAGCGCCTCCGTGCGAAGGTCGAGCGGGATCCCGAGCGTCCGGAGATCGTCATCACGGTAAGAGGAATCGGATACAGGGCCGGTGAACCGACGCAGTAAGCCCGCGGTGGGAGTCCGCAGGCTCTGGTGGGGGTCGCTGCCGCTCCGAGTGCTCATCTCAACGCTCGGGCTGTCCATCGTCCTCATGTTGCTGGCGGGCATGGTGCTCCTCCAGCAGGCCACCGCCGGGGTCGTAGCAGCGAAGAAGGCGTCCTCGCTGAACGAGGCGGCGGGCGTGTTCGCCTTCATGCAGGCGCAGCTGCGCGGTCCGGAGAATCGCGGCGTGGCCGTTCACGAGTCCCTGAACCGGTTGGCAGATCTCGCAGACGCGCAGGCAGCCCAGTACCGGGTGGTGATCCAGGGGCCCGCCTCGCGCCTGGTCTCCGCTGGAATCCGCCCGGAGTCCGTGCCGGAGCCCCTCATCGCGCAGGTCGAGAACAGCGAGGGGATGTTCGTCACGCCCACCGAGGTGATCTTCACCGATCCAACGGCCGAATCGGAGCCAGGGTGGGCCATCGGAACGGTGCTGCTCGGGGCCAACGGCGAACGCTACCCGGTGTACTACATCTTCCCCATGACCACCGAGACGCAGACACTCAGCGCACTCCAGAGCGCCGTGTCCGGAACGGGCATTGCTCTGGTGGCTGCCCTCGCACTGGTGGCCTACCTCGTCACCAACCAGGTCGTTCGCCCCGTCCGACGCGCGAGTCAGACAGCGCTACGGCTGGCCTCCGGGCAACTGGGGGAGCGGATGGCGGTGCGGGGGACCGACGACCTGGCCAGCCTGGCAAAGTCCATGAACCGTATGGCGGCCCAGTTGCAGCAGCGCATCCGTGAGCTGGAGACGCTCTCAACCCTCCAGCAACGTTTCGTCAGTGACGTCTCGCACGAGCTGCGCACACCCATGACCACCATCAAGATGGCCTCGGACATGATCTACGACTCCCGCTACGCGCTGGACCCGCTGACTGCACGTTCGGCCGAGTTGATGAGTCTCGAGATCGACCGGTTCGACGGCATGCTGGCTGACCTGTTGGAGATTTCCAGGTTCGACGCCGGAGCGGCGGTCCTGACCCTTGACGAAACGGACGTGGGCTCGCTCGTCGAAGCTGAGCTCGCAGCGGCCCGTCGGATGGCCGAGAAAGTGGGTGTCGAACTGGTCTTGGAGCGGCGCAGCGCCGACACCACGGCTTCGGTGGACTCACGCAGAATCCGGCGCATCCTCCGCAATCTCATCACCAACGCCATCGAGCACGCGGAGCAGCAACCAGTTGAGGTGGTGGTGGCCTCGAACGACCAGGCTGTCGCTGTGACGGTGCGGGACCATGGCGTCGGGTTTGCCGCGGAGGACGCGGCGCGGGTGTTCGACCGCTTCTGGCGTGCGGACCCGAGCCGGACGCGCATCGTGGGAGGTTCGGGGTTGGGCCTGGCCATTTCAATGGAGGACGCACGGCTCCACCGTGGATGGCTGACGGCGTGGGGCCGTCCCCACCGCGGGGCCCAGTTCCGCCTGACCCTTCCCCGGGCGCCCGGTCATGAGCTCACGATCTCACCGCTGTCGGTCATCCCCGTCGACGACAAGCCGAAGGAGGTGCACCGGTGAGACTGCTGCTGGCAGCCCTGCTGAGCGTGATTCTCGCCACCGGGTGCACCCACATCCCCACCGCGGGGCCCGTCGAGGAGGTGCCGGTGTCCGCCGAACCCAGGGGGATCGACATCGCGCCGCAACCCCCCGTCGCGGGCATGCTCCCCTCCCGCCTCGTCGACGGCTTCCTCCAGGCGATGGCGTCCCCCGAGGGGGATTACTCGATCGCCAGGCAGTACCTGACCGAGGACGCGGCACAGCGGTGGGAGCCCACCGATGCCGTGGTCTTCGATGGCCTGGTGGTGGGTGGACCCGCCACCGCGACCCTGGACGCCACCCAGCTGGGCACTATCGACGAGCACGGCCGCTATTCCTCTGAGCCCGGCGACCTTGAGCACGACTTCGGGGTGGTCAGCCAGGGCGGGGAGTGGCGCATCGACTCGCCGTTGCCTTCGCTGATGGTGTCGCGCTACATCTTCGAGCGTTACTACGAGCGGGTGCCCCTCTACTTCATGAGCCGCTCCGGAACCCATGTGGTACCAGACCCCATCCACCTGCCCGAGATGCTCGTCACACCCACGGCGGTGGTCGAGGCCCTACTCAACGGGCCGTCGGAGGCTGTTGACCAGGCTGTTACCGACGCCATGCCCAGTGGAATCAGCCTCGCAGATGAGGGCGCCACCATCGAGCAGTCCGGCGTGGTCACGGTCAACCTGGAGGGCCTCTTCGACCGGCTGGGCGACGATGCGCGCAGGAGGCTGGGAGCGCAGCTGTTGTGGTCATTGACTGCCATTCCCCGCGTGACGGGGCTCGTAGTGACAAGCGACGGTGTCCCGTTCACGTTGCCGGGGGCCCGCGCCGACGGGGCTCTCGAGCTGGCCAGCCAGCAGGGGTATCAGATCCTTTCGCGCGCCGCCACCGTCGACCTTTTCGGCATCAGGGAAGGAACACCGGGACGCGTGACCGGCGACAGCCGGTTTGAGCCGTGGGGCACCACGGTCGCCGACGCGGCCGACCTGGCGGTGTCCCTGGACGGCGACACCGCTGCGCTCATCGACGCCACCCGCAGCACACTCTTGATGGGCAGCATGCGCGGCGAGTTCGGGGAGGTTGCGGTGCCCGTCACCAACCTCAGATCGCCACAATTCGTTCTGGGGACTCTCTGGCTGATGGGCGACGACACGGAGGGCGTGCCCAGGCTGTTGACGGTGGACCGCATGGGCTCGGTGACGGAGGTCAAGCTGTCTCTCCCCGTTGGGCGAGAGCTCGAGGACTTCGCGGTGTCGCCCGCCCAGGCCAGGGCGGCCCTCCTGCTGTCCGGGGAGGGGAGCCGGACGATGGGAATCGCCACCGTCGTGCCTGTCGGCGAGGTGGAGGTCGTGGACTGGCGCGCCCTACCGATGATGGCGGCCTCGGGAGACATGGTCGGCGACGTGATGGCGCTCGCCTGGCACGCCGAGACGTCGATCGCGGTGGCCGGCTCCGCCGGGGGAGTGAGGTCGGTGTTCGCGGTCGAGGTCGACGGTTCGCTGGTCGAGGAACTGGGACCCTTCACCGGAGCTGTGGAGGAGCTCACCGCCATGGCCCGCCTCGGTGGTGGTTCGATCGCGCTGCGCACCGACGTCGGGGTCACGTGGCGTTACGAGGCGCGGACCCGATGGACAAGGCTTGCCGAAGGGATCACGGCCATCGCCTACGCGAGCTGAGTGCTCCGTCGACCAGCTGTGGATAACGGGAAATCGGGCGTGTTCGCTCCCATCATGGACCATGACCTCTCTCCTCCACACCGCCGCCGACCTGTTCCTGGGCGCTTCCTGCCCGGGCTGTGGAGGAGCCTGGTTCGGACTCTGCGCCGAATGCCGTACCGCTCTGGAGATTCCGGTCCGCCTGGTGCACCGCGATCTCCCGGTGCCCCTGTATGCCGCGTGCCCCTACCGGCCGATCCTCGCCCATGTGGTGCCCCGATACAAGGATGACGGAGCGCTGCACCTGGACCGTGTGCTTGGGCACCTGCTGGCCCGGGCGGTCAGGGCTGTGGACCCGGAGCCGGGCACCGTCGTGGTGCCGGTGCCGTCGATGTCATCCTCCACCCGGGCACGGGGATACGACCACGCGTACCGCCTGGCGAGGATCGCCGCCCGGGAAATGGGGCTGCCAGCGAAGCGGGTGGCGCGTCGCCTGGCCAGTGGCTCAGACCAGGAGGGGCTGACCCGTCAGGAGCGGGCCGAGAACCTCCACTCCAGCATGGAGGCGCGGCCGATGAACGGAAGCGCCCTTGTCGTCGACGACGTGGTGACCACGGGGGCCTCACTGCGGGAGACCATCCGTTGCCTGAGGGCGGCCGGGGTGCCCGTGGTGGGAGCTGCGGTGGTGGCGGATGCCGACTATCGCTGAATGGTCGGGCAAGTCCATGACAGCGTTGCCCCGGAGGGGTAGCGTTGATTCATGGACGAGCCGCAGGGGAGAGATCACCTGCGGCTCTGTGCATCAGCTTCAGGGACGCTCCCTGGGGTGGTGTTCGAGTCGGGTTCGTCGAGAGCCCCACGACAGACGGAGGAAGCATGGATATCGTCGTCACCGGTCGGCATTGCACGATCAATCCCGAGCTGAAGGAACTGGTCAACGAGCGTTTGGCCGCCGTGGAGCGATTGCAGGATCGAGTGATCCGCGTCGAGGTCGAGTTCCACGCCTCGGAGGGCACGAAGGATCCTTCGGACGCCGTCGTCGTGCAACTGACCCTGCGCAGCAGTCGTGGGCCCGTGATCCGTGCCGAGGCGCGTTCCAACGACAAGACGGCCGCCTTCGACATGGCCCTCGAGCGGCTCATGAGCCAGCTCCGCAAGGCGGCAGACCGCAGGAAGACCCATCGCGGGCTCCGCGCAGGCAACATCGCCGAGATCGTCCGTCCGGTGGCTGAGGTCAACGGGCACGGGTCCGACGATGTCGAGACGCGCGAGGTGGCCGGGCTTGTGGTCACGGGCGATGGGCCCCTCGTGGTTCGCGAAAAGGAGTTCAGCACGGCGCCGCTCACCCTCGCTCAGGCCCTCGATGAGATGGAGCTGGTGGGGCATGACTTCTTCCTCTACCAGGATGCTGACAGCGGCCGCCCCTCGGTGGTCTACCGGCGCAAGGCGTACAACTATGGCGTGATCCACCTCAACCTCACCTGAGGCCCGAACCACGGCGGCGTCCCGGAGCTGTCCGGGCGCCGCCGTGTGCCGTGCGTTGGTGGCGGGCGTTAGGATGGCTGGCGGTACCGTCGCGAGCTGTCGCGGTGTTTTCGAGATGAAGAGGAACCGACCTGTGGGTGTCATGGATTTTCTGAGCGGCATAGGCTCCGGGGCCCAGCTCCGCAAGCTGCAGAAAGTGGCCGATCAGGTCAACTCCATCGAGGAGGAGTTCCAAGCCATGTCGGACCCCGAGTTGCGTGCCGAGACGGACACCTTCCGCGCCCGCATCGAGGACGGCGAGTCGTTGGACCGCATCATGCCTGAGGCGTTCGCCACCGTGCGGGAGGCGTCGGTACGGGTACTCGGCAAGCGCCACTTCGACGTCCAGCTGATGGGTGGCGCCGCGCTGCACTGGGGAAACATCGCTGAGATGAAGACCGGTGAGGGCAAGACGCTCGTCGGCACGCTCCCCGCGTACCTCAACGGGCTCACCGGCAAGGGCGTCCACATCGTCACCACCAACGACTACCTGGCCAAGTACCAGTCCGAACAGATGGGGCGCATCCACCACTTCCTGGGGCTGGAGGTGGGCGCGATCCTGGCCTCCATGACGCCCGAGGAGCGCCGGGTCGCCTACGCCTCAGACATCACCTACGGTACCAATAACGAGTTCGGGTTCGATTACCTCCGCGACAACATGGCGCTCCGCAGGGAGGACCTGGTGCAGCGGGGACATCACTTCGCACTCGTCGATGAGGTGGACTCCATCCTCGTCGACGAAGCCCGCACCCCGCTGATCATCTCCGGTCCCGCAGAGGACACCCATGAGTGGTATCCCGTTTTCGCCAAGCTTGTCCGGACCCTGCGCCGCGACGTGGACTACGAGGTCGACGAGAAGAAGCGCACCATCGCCGTGCTGGCGCCCGGGATCGAGAAGGTCGAGGACCGGCTGGGCATCGAGAACCTCTACGAGTCGGCCAACACGCCTCTGATCTCCTACCTCAACAACGCCATCAAGGCCCAGGAGCTGTTCAAGCGAGACAAGGATTACGTCCTTGCCGGTGACGAGGTGCTCATCGTCGATGAGCACACCGGCCGCACACTCGCCGGTCGACGCTACAACGAGGGCCTCCACCAGGCGCTGGAGGCCAAGGAGGGCGTCCGGATCAAGGACGAGTACCAGACCCTGGCCACCATCACGCTGCAGAACTACTTCCGCATGTACGACAAGTTGGCCGGGATGACGGGCACCGCGAAGACGGAGGAGTCCGAGTTCCAGAAGATCTACGGGCTGGGGGTGATCCCGATCCCCACCAACCGCCCCATGATCCGGCTCGATCAGCCGGACCTGATCTACCGCACCGAGGAGGCCAAGTACGAGGCCATCGTCAAGGACGTCGTGGAACGCCACGCTCAGGGCCAGCCGATCCTCCTGGGCACGGCGTCCGTGGCGAAATCCGAGCTGCTCTCGGGGCTGCTCAAGCGAGCCAACGTCCCTCATGAGGTGCTCAACGCCAAGCACCACGAGCGCGAAGCCTCGATCGTCGCGGAGGCCGGACGCAAGGCGGCGGTGACCGTCTCCACGAACATGGCCGGCCGAGGCACGGACATCATGCTCGGGGGCAACCCCGAGTTTCTCGCGGACCTGCAGCTCCGCAAGGCCGGGCTGGACCCACACGAGACGCCCGAGGAGTACGAGGCGCAGTGGTCCGAGACCTTGGCCTCGCTTGAGGCGCAGGTGAAGTCTGAGCACGACGAGGTGGTTGAGGCCGGCGGCCTCTATGTGATCGGCTCGGAGCGCCACGAGTCACGCCGCATTGACAACCAGTTGCGTGGCCGCTCGGGCCGCCAGGGTGATCCTGGGGAGAGCCGGTTCTATCTCTCGCTGAGCGACGACCTGATGCGGCTCTTCCGCCCCGAGCTTCTGGAGCGGGCGCTGCTCATGATGAAGGTGCCCGACGACGTCCCCATCGACATGAAATCCGTGTCGCGGTCCATTGAGGGGGCGCAGAAGCAGGTCGAGGGTCAGAACTTCGAAATGCGCAAGAACGTGCTGAAGTACGACGATGTCCTCAACAGGCAACGCCACGCGATCTACGGCGATCGTCGGCGGGTCCTGGACGGGGCGGATGTCTCCGAGCAGCTGAAGAACAGCGTCAGCCGCGTCGTCACGGATGTGGTCCGCGCGCACACCTCCGGCATTCCGGAGGACTGGGACCTGGACACCATGCTCACCGAGCTGCGGACCCTCTACCCGGTCACCATCACGATGGAGGCGCTCGAGGAGGAGCTTCCCGAGCAGAACGAGTTGGTCGAGATGTTCACCGACGACGCGCTGCGGGCCTACGCGGCACGGGAGGAGCAGCTCGGCGAAACCACCATGCGCGAGCTGGAGCGCCAGGTGTTGTTGACCGTCCTGGATCGCAAGTGGCGTGAGCACCTCTACGAGATGGATTACCTCCGCGAGGGAATCGGGTTGCGGGCCATGGCCCAGCGTGACCCACTTGTGGAGTATCAGCGCGAAGGTGGCGACATGTTCGCCGCGATGATGGATGCCTTCATGGAAGAGGTGGTGGGCTTCCTGTTCAACCTGGAGGTGACGGTCCGTCCCGCTGAGCCGAAGCTGAGCGTCGGCCTGATCACCGATGAGACCGGAGCGCCCGTCCAGGTGCCCACAGTCGGGGCGAGCACGCCGGCGCCCGACGCGCCGCTCGCGAAGGGTCTGGAACGGCGCTCGGACACCAACCTCACCTATTCGGCGCCGGACGAAACCGGTGAGGTCACCCAGACTGGCGCAGCTCCGGCCACCGCCACGGACAAGGTGGGCCGTAACCAGCCCTGCCCCTGTGGGTCTGGGAAGAAGTACAAAATGTGCCACGGACGGCCTGGGGCCTAGGAGCCTGCTGAACAATCATGCCTCGGCTGCGGCGCACCGGATCGGGCGATCTGGCACCCCTCCATCTGGATATGGACGTCTAGGCCGCCAGCTGGTCCAGCACCCCGACGGGGGCCAGCACGATCAGTTCCGTGCACCGCCAGGAGTTCCGCCTCGCGTCGAGACGAAGCACGCAGCTGATAGACCGGCCGTTGACATCTACGCAGACGGTGGCCTCGACGGCCCTGACCGTAGGCATCTGGGAGCGCACCCGGCCCACCTTGATGCGCTTGAAGACGCCACTGTCCACGTAGCGTGACAGATTCTCGAACGCAGCATGCCCCAGGTGGGGACGGACCTGATGGAGCGGCCTGCGACCCATCAGGGCCTCCACCACCACGCGGATGAGGTTCATGGCCTGCGGAGGAGCTGGTTGGTGAGCCGGTGCGGGGACCAGGACAGGCCTGGTGAGGACGGTGATCGGCATCGGGAAGTTCATGGCCCTGACGCTAGGCCGGGGCCTGCCGACGGGGCCAGGCTCGACGGGCGGGCGGACAACACCTCCGTTCCTGCGGACAACACCTCGGGAAACTCGGACAACACCTCGGGCGAACCGGACAACACCTCGGGAGGTTCGGGAACGGGCCTCAGCCGCCGCCGAACATCAGGACAAGGCCGCCGACCGTGAACGCCACCATCATCGACAGCAGCGGCACATGCGCCCAGACCCGACCAGGATGGGTGCGCAACGCAATGTCGTGGGTGACCAGCACCCCGGCCACATGCCCCCCGACAATGAGGAGGACCTGCACGACGGCGATCACGGTGGGGTAGCCGAACAGACCGGTGCCCGGCGCGGCCTCCGCCAGTCCGAACACGTTCCAGCCGAGACCCATCGGGTCGCTGAAGCGGATCACGGTGCGCTGACCCTCCAGGTAGAGCATCGTCGAGTAGTGGGCGAGGGCGTAGCCGGCCACCAGCGGGATCAGGCCCGGCGCAAGCGCGTCCACGCGGCCCCGGCCGTACGCCCGGGCGCCGAGCCAGAACAACGCGTAGATCGCTCCGACGCTGCCGAGCAGACCCGCCAGTGCAGCGGGCCAGGCCCACACATCCAGGTCCTGAGTGGCGCGCACCCACCACGCGGTGTTCGACAGTGCGTCGAACAGGGTGCCCCCCAGCAGGACGCTGGCCAACACCGTCAGGTGTGCCGGTGCGCGCCAGGAAGCCAGATTCCGTAGGGGATTCATCCAGAGCAGGATTCCTCTGGCGTTCCGACCCCAGGGGGAGAGCCGCGCAACAGAGGAGGCGTAGGCCTCAAAGGGATCCGCCTGGGCTATCCACCGCTGTCCGCGCACCATCACCCCGACGACGACCCAGGCGACCCAGGCCGCGGCGAACCCACGCAGCACAGGCAGCGTCGCCCCATCGGGCTGCACGAGTTCGAGGTACAGGAAGGCCATCAACGCCCCGGCGGCCGGCAGCCGCGACCCCTGCGCCCCACCGGGGGTGGCTGCCGCGGTGGCGCCGGTGAACCTCAGCAGAAGGCGGAGCGGATTGGTCCGACGGTAGACGCCGCCGAAGATCAGAGAGATCGGAACCAGACCCACCCACAACAGAACGTAGACGAATCCGAAGACGGGGTTGTCGATGCGGTCCACGCCGAAGGTGAGCGCCATCGCGGCCAGCAGCCACACCAGGCCCACCGCGATCCGAAGGGGACGCGAGAACCAGGGCGAATCCACCACCCGGGTGAGCCGGGGCAACTCGATACCGGTGTGGTCGCGGTAGCGCGGAGTCCTCCACGCATAGAGCGCCACCCAGAAGGTCACAATCAGGACCACCGCGGCCCCGCCCAGCACGAGTTCGAACGGAAGCGGAAGGTCGCCTCTGGAGGCGATCCCGTGCAGCAGGATCACTTCACCACCAGATCAAGCCAGATGGCGTCGGTGACGTGGGACTCCACCTCGTAGGTGCCCGCCATGGTGGCATCGAACACGATCTCGGTGGGGACCCCCGCCACCAGATCCTGTTCGATCTCGTAGCCGTGGACGTGGGCGCGATCCTCGGAGGGAACAGTGATCCGCAGCGTCACTTCGGCACCCAGCGGGACGTCCACCCGACGCGTAGCGGCCGGAGGGTCTGTGACCTCCAGCTCGATCGTCAGCGGTGCCGCGGCGGGAGCCGCGCAGGCGGAGAGGCCGCTGAGCACGGCCCACGTGAGGAGAATAAGGATCTTGCGCACCATGTCGTCGTCGAACCTACTCCGATCACGCGCCACCTGCATCTAGGCTGGCCACGTGAAGCGTCAGCTGGTGTTCATCCCGATCGCGGAAGGCGAGTTGGGCGTCCTCGCGGGCGACCTGCCCGTCGTCAACAGGCCCGCCTACACGGTGACTCCTGAGCTGCTCGCCGAGCTGGGTTATCTCGAGGCGGAGTCCGAGGATGCCGAGTACGCGGCCTTGATCCTGGCTTCGCTGGCGGGGCTGACAACCCACGGCGTGCGGTTGGTGGTGGTGGCTGAGGTGACCACGGACCTGATCGGGCCGGCCGAGGACCCCTTCAACGGTGAGGTGCGCCTGAGCAGCTGCCCCGTGTCGGCGATGACAGCATGGTTCGCCGAGGAGGAGGGGGTGGACTTTGCCGACGCCGCCGCGATTGCACGCGGCCTGACCATCGACCAGGCATGGGATCTGCCTGAGGTGCAGGCGTTGCTGCAATCGCACGAGCTGCTGTGGAACGACCGAGTCGAATATCGGCGAGGAACCTGAGGAAGGGAAGTCGCGAGCATGCCACGATCCATCTGGAAAGGCGCCGTGTCCTTCGGACTGGTGTCCATCCCGGTCAAGCTGTACGGGGCCACCGAGGACAAGGACGTGTCTTTTCGGCAGGTCCACTCCAGCGACGGCGGCCGGGTCCGTCAGCAACGCGTCTGCGAGAAGTGCGGGGAAGTGGTGGCCTACGCGGACATCGCCAAGGGCTACGAGTCGGCCGATGGCAGGATCGCGGTCCTGACGGACGAGGACTTCGCCAATCTCCCGCTGAGTACCCTCAAGACGGTGGAGGTGGTCCAGTTCGTCGACCAGGACGAAGTGGACCCGGGGTTCTTCCAGCGCACCTACTTCCTGGAGGCGGAGGCCGCCGGGCAGAAGCCCTACGTGTTGCTGAGAGAGGCGCTCGCCAAGGAGAACAAGGTGGCGGTGGTGAAGGTGGCTCTCCGCAGCCGCGAGTCCCTTGCTCTGATTCGGCCCAAGGGCGATCTGCTGCTCCTGCACACCATGTATTGGCCGGATGAACTGCGTGACGGCGAGTTCGCGGCGCCGTCGTCCGAGGTGAAGATCTCGGACGCGGAGATGGAGATGGCCAAGCTGCTCATCGCCCAATTGGAGGGCACATTCGAGCCGGAGGCCTATCAGGACTCCTACCGCGAGGCCTTGTTGGAGGTGGTCGAGGCGAAGCTCGCGGGCACGCCGGCCCCGGCCTCGACGGACACCTCAGCCCCGTCGGGGGATGTCGTCGACCTCATGGCGGCGCTCAAGGCCTCTGTGGAGGCCGCGAAGAAGCGGCGTGAGGCCGCCGCAAGCTGATCTCGCTCAGCGTGCCAGCCACACGGCCGCGCGGCGCTCCAGCCCAGCGAACGCGTCACGGATGAACGGCTCGATGAGTCCCTCAACCTTCTTACCCACCAGCGGAATCCGCACCGCCAGGTCGCCCGTGTAGTGACCCCGCGTGCCGGCGCCTTCGGGGCTCAACAGTGTTGCGGCGTTGACGGTGATGGGCATGCCCGGCACCTCCACGTCCACCACGCCGCGGACGCTGCCGTCCACCTCCGGTGGCTGGAATCGGAAGATCTGCGTCAGCGATACCGTCTGCCCCACGAACTTGGAAAGGTTCCCCGGGACCGGCAGCTTCATCTCCAGCCGCGTGGACTCCTGGCCGATGGAGACGTTGTGCTCGAGAGCCCCGGCGTGCCGGGCCACATCAGCGATGAACTCCTCGTTGCGCATCAGGGCAACTACAGAGGACGGGTCGGCAGCGTACTGGTGGGTGTAATCCAAATCCATGCCGCCAGCCTAGTGGCCATCCCGGATCCCTAGGATTGCCCCATGAGGATCGACCTGCACACGCATTCCCGGGTCAGCGACGGGACGGACACCCCGACCAGCCTGGTGATGAAGGCCTTCGAGGCAGGGCTGGACGTCATTGCCCTCACCGATCACGACACCTTCGGTGGCGTCGGCGAGGCGCAGGAGGCGGGCAAGCGCATCGGGGTCAAGGTGCTGGGCGGGATCGAGATGTCCACCGAGCACGACGGCAGCTCGGTCCACCTGCTCGGTTACGGCTGTGACCCGTTTGACAGGGAGCTCAACGCAGAGCTCGCACGCATCCGGTTCGGGCGCACGCACAGACTTCCGGCCATGGTGGCCAAGCTCAATGAAGCCGGGCTCGCGATCACCCTCGATGACGTGATGACCGCGGCCAACGGAGCCCCCGTTCTGGGCCGTCCCCACGTAGCGGACGCACTCGTGGCGAAGGGCTACGTCGTTGACCGGGACGAGGCATTCGCGCTGTGGATCGGCGACGACAGGCCGGGCTACGTGCACCGATACGCGTGCCCACTGGAGCGCGCCATCGAGCTGGTGCACGCAGCCAGAGGTGTGGCCGTCATCGCCCATCCATGGGGTCGAGGCGGGCAGACCGTGCTGCCTGCGCCCTACCTGGAGTCCCTGGCCCGGGAGCTTGGCCTGGAGGGAATCGAGGTGGAGCATCCCGACCATGACGAGGAGACCCGCTCCCTGCTCTTCGAGATGGGCGCCCGGGTGGGACTGGTGCGCACCGGCTCGAGCGATTACCACGGTCTCGGGAAGAAGCGGAACCCGCTGGGAGCCAATCTCACCCGACCCTCCGCCTACCGCGATCTTCTGGCCCGCATCCGGCGACGGGGAGGCGTCGTCTAGGACGCTATTCTTGGGCCTCGCATCCCATCGCGTCCCGTTTAGGCAGGTAAGGCCCATGTCGCTCTCCCCCGATGACACGTTCGATCCCGAGGCGTCCCTGGCACGTTCGACTCAGCGCAGCGTCGAGATCGAGCAGAAGATCGCGCAGGATCCCAGCGGCTTCAGGATCCTGACGGGAGATCGCCCCACCGGAAACCTGCACATCGGGCACTACTTCGGCTCGCTTCAGAACCGGGTGCGCCTGGCTGCTCTCGGGGTGGAGACGTTCGTGGTGATCGCCGATTATCAGGTGATCACGGACCGCGACGGGGTGGGGCCGATCAGGGAGCGCGTGTACTCGCTGCTCGCGGATTACCTCGCCGTCGGTCTGGACCCGGAGCGGGTGACGATCTTTACCCACTCCCAGATCCCCGCCCTGAATCAGCTGATGCTTCCGTTCCTCTCCGTGGTCACCGATGCCGAGCTACGACGAAACCCCACGGTCAAGACCGAACTCGACGACACGGGGGACCGCCCCATGTCCGGGCTCATGCTCACCTATCCGGTGCACCAGGCCGCGGACATCCTCTTCTGCAAGGCGAACCTCGTGCCGGTGGGCAAGGACCAGCTGCCGCACCTGGAACAGGCCCGGGTGATCGCCCGTCGCTTCGACGAGCGGTACGGCCGTGTGGACGAGGCGAGTCCCGTCTTCCCCGCGCCCGAGGCGCTGCTGAGCAAGTCCGGGACCGTGCTCGGCCTGGACGGCACCAAGATGTCGAAGTCGAAGGGCAACACCATCGAGCTGGGCATGACAGCCGACGAGACGGCGAGGCTCCTCAAGCGGGCCGTGACGGATTCGGACCGTCACATCACCTACGATCCCGTTGCCCGCCCAGAGGTGTCCAACCTCGTCAACCTCGCTGCGCTCTGCCTGGACCGCGACCCCGTCGAGGTGGCCGACGAGATCGGCGACGGTGGCGGAGGCGGGCTGAAGAAGCTCGTCACCTCGGCCGTCAACGACTTCTTCGCACCCATCCGCGTGCGCCGGGCCGAGTTGGTCGGGAACCCCGGCTATCTGGAGGAGGTCCTGGCCTCCGGGAACCGCCGCGCCACCGACGTCGCCGAACAGACCCTCAGCGAGGTCCATCGGGCGATGCGGATGGTGTACTGAGCCTCACTCAGCAGCGGGCGTCTCGGCCGCGACCTCGACCCCACCGCGCGTGCGGCGACGGCGACGGCGGGGCTTGCGCTCAGCCTCGGCGTGCTTGTCCTGTGCCGGGTGGTCGCCGGCGGGCTCCGTCGAGCGCCGCGACCGGTGCTTGGGCCCCTCCGCGGGGGAGTGCCGGGCGTCGACTGCCTTCGCACGCGACGCCACGTGGCCCGGCATCCGCCCCTTGGTGCCTTCTGGGATGTCGAGGTCGGTGTAGAAGTGCGGCGACGACGAGTAGGTCTCCGCAGGCTCCGCCAGCTCGAGGTTGAGTGACTGGTTGATCAACTTCCAGCGGTGGAGGTCTGCCCAGTCCACGAACGTGACCGCGACACCGGAGTTCCCAGCGCGACCGGTGCGCCCGATGCGGTGGACGTAGGTGGCATCCGTGTCCGGGCACTCGTAGTTGATGACGTGGCTGACGCCCACGATGTCGATGCCGCGCGCCGCCACATCGGTGGCCACCAGTACAGAGATGGTGTTGGCGCGGAACTTCTTCAGGGACCGCTCGCGGGCCTCCTGGTTGAGGTCACCATGGATGGCTGCCGCGGCGAACCCGCGATCCACCAGCTCGTCCGTGAGCCGCTGCGCCGCGCGCTTCGTTCGGCAGAAGATCATGACCTTGGTGGTCTGGTTGCCCTGCAGCAGGCGCCCGACCATCTCGGGCTTGTCCAGGTCGTGGGCCTGGTAGACGTACTGGTCGATGTCCGGCACGGTCATCTTCGCGTCGTGACCCTCGGCGCGGATGTTGACCGGCCTGTTGAGCGTGGCACGGGCCAGGGTCAGGATGGGGGCGGGCATCGTGGCCGAGAACAGCATCGTCTGGCGGTCCTTGGGCGCCTTGCGCTGGAGGCGCTCGATGTCCGGGAGGAAGCCGAGGTCCAGCATCTCGTCGGCCTCGTCGAGGACCAGCACCTGCACGCGGCTGAGGTCCAGTGCGCCGCGGTCTGCGAGGTCGAGCAGGCGGCCGGGGGTGCCCACCGCGATGTCGATTCCCGACTCCAGCGCACCGAGCTGTTCGTCGTAGCCGGTGCCACCGTAGATGGTGAGGACCCGCATCTTCAGGTGCTTCCCGGCGATGTCGAGGTCTCGCCCGACCTGGAGGGCCAACTCTCGGGTGGGACACACCACAAGAGCGCGCGGCTTGCCGTGCGTGGGCTTCTCACCGCCGGACGTGGTGACCATACGGTGGAGAAGGCTGACGCCGAAAGCCAGCGTCTTTCCGGTTCCGGTGCGGGCCTGACCGATCAGGTCCGTGCCGCTGATGGCCAGGGGGATGGCCAACGTCTGGATGGCGAAGGGGTGGACGATCCCCACCTCGGCCAGAGCCGAGGTGATGGATTCGTGGATGCCGAGGTCGGCGAAGGTCTCGTCGACCGGAGTCTCGTTGTCGCTCAGGGCTCAAACCAATCTGGAAGAACTCACGGCACGGTTGGCGCACCGGAGGCGGAGCGTTGCTGCCCGCAGGCCCTCAGTCTAACGCAGGCCGGCTACACCGCGCCGAAGCCCACCCTGCCAGAGCTGGGGGAGCCCAGGTCGAGGTAGGCGATCCGCTGGCCCGGGATGAGCACGCGGCGCCCCTTGTCGTCGGTGAGCTCCAGCAGCGTGGAGTGCTCGACGGCCTCACGGAGCTGTGTGATCAGCTCATCCGGGGACGCGGTGGCGTCGATGGTGACCTCACGGGGGATGTCGGTGATGCCGATCTTGACTTCCATAGTGGCCACTCTAGCCAGAGCTGCCAAGCTCAGGGTTCCAGGCGCACGAGGATGACCGTCACATTGTCCTTGCCGCCCTGACTGTTGGCCCACAGCGCGAGCTCCTCAGCCAGGGACCCCGCCCCTTCGGCCCCCGTGCGCCCGGCCACCAGCCCCGCCATCGCCTCGGGTGAGCTGGCGTAGTTCCACAGCCCGTCGGTGCACAGAAGGAGCCATCCCCCGCAGGTGGGGCGCAGCGTCACCACCGAGGGGGTCACGTCGGAGGCCTGGCGCCCCAGCCACTTGGTGATGGCGTGGGCCTGGATGGACTGCTCCGCCTCCGCCCGGGTCATCCCGAGCAGGATCCGGGCCTGCGCCAGGGAGTCGTCCGTCGACAGCTGACTCGCCACGGCGTCGTCGCCCAGCCAGTAGGCACGGGAGTCCCCGACGTTGGCGACGGTGATCAGCCCATCCTCGACCGTGGCCGCGATCAGGGTGCACGCCGAGGGGTCGTCGTGCGCAGCGACCACCGCGCGGTTGGCCTCCTCGAACGCCTCGACGAAGGCGTCCGCCTCGCTGCTGCCCGCAGCACGCCGCCTGATCAGGACCTCTACCGCGGTCTCAGCGGCGACGAGCGAGGCCAGCTCGGAGCCCCGTGCTGTGCTCACACCATCGGCAACCGCCACCACCGCCGCGGGGCTGGGCTCGGAACGCACGGCCATGGACATGGCGTCCTGGTTGGTGTGGTGTCTGAGCCCCGTGTCGCTGCACCCGCCCACCCACAAGGCCGGCTCGCGTACATAGTGAGCTCTGGAGGAGGGGTTCGGCTCAGACTTCATGCGTCCTCCGTCCGGTGCGGGTGCTGGCTCCATCCTGTCAGAACTCGGGGGGCGGCAGGACCGGCGAGTCCGCAGTCGGGAGGGTGCCCACCCAGAGATCACCGTGGGCGGCGACCCGTTCGAGCATCTGCGCCGGAGTAACCCGGACCGGGGCGTCAGGGCTGAGTGCGGCGACCTCCTCCCAGGTAAGCGGAGTGGCGACCGACGGTGAGTCAAGCCCGCGCACCGAGTAGGCGGTGACGGTATTGCGAGCGGCCAGGTTCTGCCCGTAGTCGACGAAGATGAGATCCGCCCGTGCCTGTTTGCTCATGACGGCGACGAACTGCCGGGGATACCGCTGCGCGAGGTGCTGGGCCAGCGCCATCGCGAAGGCGTGGACGTGCGAGGCGGGGGTCGGCCGGATCGGAACGCTCAGCTGGAGCCCCTTGTTGCCGGAGCTCTTCGCGAAGGCCTCGAGGCCCATCTGCGCGAGCACCGTGGCGGCGAGGATCGCCCCCTTGGCCGAGTCGGCGGGGGTGATGCCCGGGCCTGGATCGAGATCGACGATGAGCGTCGTGGAGCGCGGCTCGTCCGGGCCGCTGAGCAGGATCCCATCGGGTGAACCGGTGGCGTCACGGACCCGCCACTGGGGTGTGTGGAGCTCGACGGCGGCCAGGTTGGCCAACCAGGCCAGGTCCGCGCGGCGGGAGGCCGTGACGTAGGTGACGGTGCCTGCGGAGGTGGCAACATCGACCGACGAGACCCAGGCTGGGGCCCCCGGCGGGACGTTCTTCTCGTAGAACGACTCGCCTGATGTCCCGTTGGGGAACCGGACCCGGGTGAGTGCGCGATCGTGGAGGTGGGGGAGCATCGTGTCCGCGATCTCCACGTAGTAGGCGATCAGCTCACCCTTGGTGAACCCGGAGGGGAACAGCGGCTTGTCCAGGTTGCTCAACGCGAGTGGAAGCCCGTCGATCTCGGTTGCTATGCGCTCACTCATGGCCTCTGCCCTCCGCTCGAGGCCAAGCCTGCCACGGGGCGGTGTGGAAATGTCGGGGGTTGCTGGTTGCATAGGACCCATGCAGTTTCGGGTCCTTCCGCCACCTCCCGTCGAGGCGCACATCCTCACCGGCGAGCAGTTGGCGGCCACGGAGCCAGTCCGCGGAGTCACAGTTGTGGTCGGGGGACCGGGTACCGGAAAGACCACGCTCCTGGCCGCGGCCGCGGCGCGGCGCGTCCGTGAGGGGGGCAGCCTCGAGCGGCTGATCGTGCTGTCGCACTCACGCTCGGCCGCGCAGCAGCTGCGCAGGGAGATCAGCCGACAGATCACGGCGGCTCAGGTGAACCCGCAGGTCACCACCATCCACGGCCTCGCGTTGGGCCTCCTGCGGCGCTACTGGCCCCACGAGGACGCCCCCTGGCGTCTCCTCCGTGCGCCGGAGCAGGAGCAGCGGATCCGCGAGCTGATCCCCGGCATGGGCCCGGACGCGTGGCCCGAGTCGGTCAGGGCGGCACTGGGCACCAGGGCCTTCGCCCGTCAGCTGCGCGAGGTCCTGGCCAGAGCCAGGCAGCTGTCTCTGGATCCTGAGCGCCTGGCCGGGCTCGCCGTCGCCGCGGGGGATGAGACGTTCGCCGCCGCGGCACGATTCATGGAGGACTACCTCACGGTGGGGGACTTCTCCGGCACGCTGGATTACACCGAACTCGTCTACCGCACCCGCCTGCTGCTCACCGAGCCGGGTGTCGCGTCGGGCGTCGGGGCGTCGTTCGACGCCCTCCTCATCGACGACGTCCAGGAGGCGGACCCCGCCCAGGTGGGCCTCCTGGCAGACCTTGCGGGGCTGGGTCTCCCCCTGCTGGCGGTGGGGGACCCCCGGCAACGGATCGGCGGCTACCGGGGCGCCAGCCCCACCGCACTGGCGGATATCGCGGAGCTTCCGGGTGCGCGGCTGCTGACGCTGGGGCAAGGCCATCGGGCCACCGCCCGGGTTGCCGGGGCGCTGGATGCGCTCAGCGTCCGGATCGGTCCTCGGCTCGCGCCCCCGTCGCCCACGCCGGTGGCGGGCGTGGGGGAGGCGCACGCCCGTGTCTTCGATGACGAGTCGGCGGAGCTGGCCCATGTCGCGGCGGAGTTGCGGCACTGCGTGGCGGTCGATGGGCTGGCCTGGTCGGACCTCGCCGTGGTGACCCGGGCGGGGCGCACGCAGCTGAGCGCCGTCGCCAGAGAGCTGCTGCGGCTCGGGGTACCGGTGGATGTCTCGGGAGACGAGATCGCGTTGTCCGAGCAGCCGGCCGTCTCCACCCTGCTGCTCGCGCTGACGGTCGCGGCGAGGACCTCGGGGCCCGAGGCGGATGAGGCCCGGCTGCTGGTCTCGTCTCCCCTGTGCGGCCTCGACGGGGTGGCGCAGCGTCGGCTGGGGCGCCAGCTCCTCGCGAGGCACCGCCAGCTCGGCCACTCCCAGGCCCTACTGGCGAAGAGCCTCGCTGACCCCTTGCTCCTCGAGGGACTCGAGTCCGCGGAGGCCGAAGCGCTGCGTGCCCTCGCCGCGCTGTTGGCGGAAGCGTCGGCGATGATGGCGGGCGGCGCGGAGGTGCAGGAGGCGCTCTGGCACCTGTGGGACGGCACCGGGTGGGCGGACCGGCTGCGCGAGCAGGCGCTGAGGGGCTCGCGCCGCGCCAATGCGGATCTCGACGCCATCGTGGAACTGTTCGACCTCGCCTCGAGGCAGGAGGACCTGCGTGGCGCCGCCGGCGCGCAGACGTTCCTGGGTGAGATCTCGGGCCAGGAGATCCCGGCGGATACCGGCCGTGAGCTGACCGCGGCGGGCAGGGGCGTGCGCGTCGTCACCGCGCACCGCACCCGGGGCCTGGGCTGGGAGCGGGTGTGGGTGGTCGGCGTGCAGGAGGGCCTCTGGCCGAGGCTGACCAGGGCCGGCCTCCTGCTCGATTCTGATCGGCTCGGCCCCGAGGAGCTGGCATCCCCCGGAGCGGTGCCGCAGCTCGGCAATGAGCGTCAGCTGTTCTACGTCGCGTGCAGCCGCGCCCGCTCAGCGCTGCATGTCAGCGGCGTCCAGGGTGTCGACGGCGAGGGCGGCCGGCCGTCAAGGTTCCTAGCCGAGCTGGGGGTCGAGGTGGAGCGCATCCACGGCAGGCCGGACAAGCTGCTCTCAGCTTCCGCCCTCGTAGGCGACCTTCGTCGTGCGGCGGTCGACGAATCGTCCTCGCCCGGCCTGCGCCGGGCCGCCGCCCTCAGACTGGCGGGCCTGGCGGCGGCAGCCACCCAGGACGGCAGCCGGGCCTTCCCGGGGGCTGATCCCGATCAGTGGTGGGGGACGGCCGGGCCTACGTCGTCGTCGGCCGAACACAGCGGCCCGGTGGTCATCACAGGATCATCCCTGGAGACCCTGCTGGAGTGTCCGCGCCGCTGGTTCCTCTCGCGGCGGGCCAAGGCTGAGGCTGGCCGCAAGTCCCGGGCCTCCGTAGGAGACGTGGTGCACCTGCTGGCCAAGCATGCCGCCACCGACAACCTCTCGGCTGACCAGATGCGCGCGAAACTGGATGAGGTGTGGCTGCGTATCCCCTTCGAGACGGAATGGTTGTCGGTCACTGAGCGTTCTGAGATCGATCAGGCCATCGAGAGGTTCTCGCGATACCACCACCACAATCCCAACACCCTCCTGGCGGTCGAGCGTCGGTTCAGGGTGCCGCTGACAGTTGCGGGCACGGAGGTTGTGCTGGACGGGACAGTGGACAGGTTGGAGAGGCAGCCGGACGGGCGGCTGCGGGTCGTCGACATGAAGACGGGACGGCGGGTGTTGAAGGAGGCGGACGTGGCGGATCACGCCCAGCTGGGCATCTACCAACTTGCGGCATCGCTAGGCGCCTTCGACGACCTGGCGCCCGGAGAGCGCTCAGTGGCTCCGCCCGCTCTGTTGTTCCTCCGCAGCGGTGATGCCCTGCCGACGCTGGTGGCGCAACCCTCCATCGACGAGGTACCGCGGCTGGCCGGCGTGGAGCCCGGGCCCGGACCCACCTGGGTCCACGATCGGATCGCGGAAGGCGTGGACATCATCCGGGAGGCCCGGTTTGACGCGGTGGAGTGCGACGCCTGCCGCTACTGTGCGTTCGCCGCGTCCTGCCCGGCCAAGGGGCCCAGGACGGGGGTTGCGCGGTGACCATCCATCCCCTCCGCAGGCGACCGTTCTCCTCCCCGGAGCAGCTGATCGACGCCCTGCAGATCCCCTTCTCCCAGGAGCAGCTCGACGCCATCACCGCACCCCTGGAGCCTGCGGTCATCATCGCCGGCGCGGGCAGCGGGAAGACCACCGTCATGGCCGCCCGCGTGGTCTGGTTGGTGGGCACCGGGCAGGTGCGCCCGGAAGAGGTTCTCGGATTGACGTTCACGCGTAAGGCGGCGGCAGAACTGGCCGCGCGGGTGTCCTCCGCCCTGGACCGGGCCGGGGTCCTGACGGGGATCGACGGCGAGGGCGCGGAACTGGTCATGACCTACGACTCGTTCGCGGCCAGGCTGGTGAGCGAGTTCGGGCTGCGGATCGGCATCGACAGGGACCCCGTCATGGTCACCGGGGCGAGTCGATTCCGGCTGGCCACCCGGGTGGTGGCCGACGCGCCCGGCCCCTTCCACAGCATCAGCCGGCTGAGCCACCACAGCATCCCGGAGCGCGTCCTGGCGCTCGACGCGGAGATGCAGTCGCACCTGGTCACTTCGGCGGACGTCGAAGAGGAGTGCGCCCGAGCCGAGCAGCGCTTCGCCGAGGCACCGCTGTACCGGGGCCGGACCATGCGTGACGTCGCCAGGGCCCTGGACGCGACCGCCGAGCGCCGCGAGCTGCTGCACCTCGTCGGCCAGTATCAGGCTATGAAGCAGAGCCTCGGCGTGGTCGAGTTCGCTGACCAGCTCCGCGAGGCGGTGCGGCTGGTCACCCAGGTGCCAGCCGTCGGCGAGGAGCTGCGCCGCCGCTTCCGGGTGGTTCTGCTGGACGAATACCAGGACACGTCCTCGGCTCAGGCGCGCCTCCTCCGCGAGCTGTTCACCGGACCGCCGTCCGGAGACGCCATGGGGTTCCCCGTCACGGCCGTCGGTGATCCCTACCAGGCCATCTACGGGTGGAGGGGGGCGGCGTCGGGCAACATCCTCGAGTTCCCGATGCAGTTCCGGCGCGGCGACGGTACCCCTGCATCGCGCCACACCCTCAGCATCAACCGTCGCAGCGGGCAGCAGATCCTCGACGTCGGCAATGCGCTGGCGCGGGGACTCGCCTCAGCCCCGGGCGAGGCTGGCGTCTCCCTCGTGGCCCCCCCAGACGCGCCCAGCGCCATGGTGGCAGCGGCCACCTTCGACACCTTCGCCGACGAGGTGGAATGGATCGCCGAGAGCGTGGTGGCTCGCCACGAGACCGGCACCAGCTGGCTGGATCAGGCCATCCTGGTGCGCCGCAACGCACTGCTGGCGCCGCTGTTCGAGGCGCTGCGGACGCGGGACGTTCCGGTCGAGATCGTGGGCCTCGGCGGGCTGCTGGCACTTCCGGAGGTGGCTCCCATCGTGTCCACGCTCCGGGTGATGGACGATGTGACGGCCAACCCCGCAGTCATCTCACTGCTTGCGGGCCCGCGTTGGCAGCTGGGACTCGGGGATCTGGAGCTCCTCGGCGAACGGGCCAGGCAGGTGGCCAGCGTTCCGCGCGCGCCCAGCGGTCTCGACGACGCCCTCGCCAACGCGGTCACGCAGGCCGACCCCGGCGAGGTGCTCTGCCTGCTCGACGCCGTCTCGGACCCGGGGGAACTCCCCTTCAGCGCTGCCGCGCGGGACAGGCTGCGCAGGTTCGGCCTGGAGATCGAGGAACTGCGGCGGCACGCTTCAGAGCCTGTGGCGGAGTTGGTCACCCGGGTCATCGCCACCCTGGGATTGGAGGCCGAACTCCTCGCAGGCGGCTCCGAGACCAGCCAGGTGGCCCGGTTCGTCGCCGAGGTGGCGAGCTACACGGACGTCGACGGCGACGGGAGCCTGACCGGTCTCCTCGCCTACCTGGACGCGGAAGAAGACTTCGGGGAGGGGCTGCAGCAGTCCGTGCCCACCGAGGCTGACTCGGTCAAGCTGATGACCGTTCACCGCGCCAAGGGCCTCGAGTGGGACACCGTGTTCCTTCCAGGCCTCGTGGACAAGGTGTTCCCCTCCGAGTCCCGATCGGGAACCTGGCCCAGCCGCGCGGAGAGCCTCCCCGCCCCCCTTCGTGGCGACGCCTCGAGCATTCCGCAGCTGGGCCACTACACCAAGGACGGGCTGAGCGCCTACCGTGAGGCCACGAAAGCCGACCACCGACTGTCAGAGGACCGGCTGGCGTACGTGGCGGTCACCAGGGCCAAACGGCTGCTCGTCGCCTCCAGCCACGTCTGGACCCCAGGCAACGTGCGGCCCCGGAGCGAGTCGCCCTACTTCAGCGTAGTGCGGGAGGCAGCTGATGCTGCCCAGTGCTATCTCGACGTGGCCACGCGGGGAGCCGACACCAACCCCGTGCCAGCGACGCCGACCCGGGCGGCCTGGCCGGCCGCGCTCGACGCGGATGTCGTGGCCGCTCGACGGACGGCCTCGGACCTGGTGCGGGAGGCGGCAGGCATGGTGGGCGCGACGGAGTCGGAGCGCGCGGCTTGGACGTGGCTGTCCGGCACGCTGTCTGCCGAGGAGGAGGCCCGGGTGGCGGCGTGGGACGAGAGCGCCCGGCACCTGGCTGCTCTCGCCAACCGCAGAAACGACCGCGGCGTCGTCCTGCCGGAGGGGCTCTCAGCCACGGCCCTCATGGCGCTGCGCACAGATCCGTCCGCGTTCGCCGCCTCACTCCTGCGACGGATGCCCAGGCCCCCGTCGCAGGAGGCCCGGGTGGGAGACCGGTTCCACGCCTGGCTCCAGGATCGCTTCGAGCTGCCCGCCCCGTTGGAGGAGATGGAGGGGGGACCTACGGCGGAGCCGGGTGAGCTCACGCGGCTGGTGGCGGCGTTCGAGGCCGGCCGGTTCGCTCACCTCACACCGCTGGGGGTGGAGGTGCCGTTCGTGATGTCGCGGGGGTCCCACGTGCTCCGCGGCAGGATCGACGCCGTCTACGAGTGGGACCGCGACGGATACCAGTACCTGGTGGTGGACTGGAAGACCTCAACGCGTCGCGCGGATCCACTGCAGCTGGCGGTGTACCGGCAGGCCTGGGCGGAAGCACGCGGGCTGGACCCCGCACGGGTGGGCGCGGCGTTCTACCATGTCCTGGCAGACCAATTGCGCTTCGTCGAGGCCCCCGCATCACTCATCGATGCGGCGCTGAAGGCGGGAATGGAACCACGATGAACCACTGGAGCGTGCCGTCCGGCCTGGATCGGGCACCCGGCCTGCGCGTCGCGGGTGATATCGACGCATCGTGGCGGGCCGCCGTCGTCCTTGAGGTGGATGCCCAGGGAAACGTCGCCTCGCTGGGCGGCCGCCCGAAGCCGCTCGAGGGAGCGGGCGATCGCCGCCCCGAGGACATTCTGCTCGGCCTGTTCGACGGCAGGCCCTGGTTCGCCAGACCGGTGGCTTCCCTGCACGGCGAACCCCTGGGATGGAGGGACGTGGATCCTTCCGAGCACCACCCCCTGGCGGCAGCGGTAGCGCTGACCCGCTGGCATCTGCAGGCGCCCGTCTGCGAGCGATGCGCCGCCCCCACCGTGCCGGACCTCGCCGGCGCCAGGAGGATCTGTCCGGCGTGTGGCGCCCTGGCCTTCCCGCGGATCGATCCGTGCGTCATCGTCGCCATCACGGACCACGAGGATCGGCTCCTGCTGGCCCGCCAGAGCCAGTGGCAGGCCACCCGGGTCTCCATCGTGGCCGGATTCATCGAAGCGGGGGAGTCTGCCGAACAGGCGTGCCACCGAGAGGTCGCGGAGGAGGTGGGTGTTGTCCTCGAGACGCTGGAGTACGTCTCCAGCCAGCCATGGCCGATGCCACGCTCCCTCATGCTGGGGTTCACGGGGCGTGCGGTGGATTCCCGGATCAACGTCGACGGCGACGAGATCGCCGAAGGTGCTTACTACACCCGCGGAGACCTCGCCGCCGCCGTCGAGTCCGGTGCTGTCACGCTGCCAGGTAGGGCGTCTATCGCGCGCCACCTGATCGAGCGTTGGATCACTGCCGGCTGAGTCTGTCCGTCTCGTCCTGGATCCTGGCTGCCACCTCGGTGAGCTTCTCGCGGTGCTGTGTCGCGTGGTGCGAGCAGAACAGCAGTTCGCCGCCGTTGCGCAGGAACACGCGGAGATATGCCTGCGCACCGCATCGATCACAGCGATCGATAGCGGTGAGCGTCGGGTCGATGGCTACTTCAGTCATTGTGGGCTCCTCACCTCTGGTGCTTCTTGGTAATCAAACGTAGCTGGCCTCCACAATGTTCCCTGT
The DNA here is from genome assembly GCF_055326245.1 of Tessaracoccus luoxuelianae. Classification (NCBI taxonomy): domain Bacteria; kingdom Bacillati; phylum Actinomycetota; class Actinomycetes; order Propionibacteriales; family Propionibacteriaceae; genus Tessaracoccus; species Tessaracoccus luoxuelianae. Next base: position 42,601 of record NZ_JBUZNO010000001.1, on the reverse strand, counting down.
CTGACGTGGGTAATCTGGGCCGGTGCAGAGCCCGAAGAGCAACCAACCACACTCCAGAGACTACGAAGCCAAGAATCTGCTGGTTCTTGAAGGCTTGGAGGCGGTCCGGAAGCGGCCGGCCATGTACATCGGATCCACGGACACCCGCGGCCTCATGCACTGCCTCTGGGAGATCATCGACAACTCCGTTGACGAGGCACTCTCCGGCTACGGCGGCGAGATTGAGGTCACACTCGGCGCCGACGGGTCGGTTGGGGTGGTCGACCATGCCCGCGGCATCCCCGTGGACACCGAGCCCCGCACCGGGCTCTCCGGCGTCGAGGTGGTGTTCACCAAGCTGCACGCAGGAGGCAAGTTCGGCAACTCCTCCTACAACGCCACCGGTGGTCTGCACGGCGTCGGAGCCTCCGTGGTCAACGCGCTCAGCTCGCGGCTGGATGTGGAGGTGGACCGCAACGGGGCCACCTGGGCGATGAGCTTCCGTCGGGGGGTACCCGGAGTCTTCGCCGGCGACGGCCCCTCCGCGCCGTTCACACCCCAGGGCGGCCTCCGGAAGACGGGCCGCGTGGCCAAGGCCACCACCGGCACGCGGGTCCGCTACTGGCCGGACCGTCAGATCTTCCTTGCGGACGCCGAGCTGTCCCTCAGCCACCTGCACGACCGCGCACGCCAGACCTCCTTCCTCGTGCCGGGCCTGCGGATCCAGGTCGACGACGCGCGGACCGGGGAGTCGGTCAGGGAGTCGTTCGTCCACCTCGGCGGCATCACGGAGTTCGCGGACTTCCTCGCTTCGGACGCACCGCTGACGGACGTCATCCGACTGCAGGGAACGGACTCCTTCGTCGAGACGGTCCCCATGCTCGACGAAACGGGCGCGATGACCCCGACGGACGTCGAGCGCGAACTGGAGGTCGATGTCGCGGTGCGCTGGGGCACCGGCTACGACGCGGCGGTGAAGTCCTTCGTCAACATCATCGCCACACCCAAGGGCGGCACGCATGTCTCGGGCTTCGAGCGCGGACTGACCCGCGCGTTCGTCAAGTCCCTGGAAGGCACACGCCTGCTCAAGGCGGGCGAGGAGGTGCTCAAGGACGACTGCATGGAGGGGCTCACCGCCGTGGTGACCGTTCGGCTGGCGGAGCCCCAGTTCGAGGGACAGACCAAGGAGGTCCTCGGCACGCCGCCGGTTCAGAAGCTGGTGGCCGGCATCATCGAGCGCGAGATGGGGGAGTTCCTCACCAGCTCCAAGGCTGCGATCCGTCCCGTGGCCCGCACGCTCATGGAGAAGGTGGTGAGCGCCTCCCGCACCCGTGTGCAGGCCAGGGCGCACAAGGAGAACCAGCGGCGCAAGAACGCGCTCGAGTCCTCCACTCTCCCACCCAAGCTGAAGGACTGCCGCTCCAACGACGTGTACGCCACCGAGCTGTTCATCGTCGAGGGCGATTCGGCCCTGGGTACCGCGAACGTGGCGCGCAACTCCGAGTTCCAGGCACTGCTGCCCATCAGGGGGAAGATCCTCAACGTCCAAAAGGCGTCGGTGGGCGACATGCTGAAGAATCTCGAGTGCGCCTCGATCATCCAGGTGGTCGGCGCCGGGTCGGGACGCACGTTCGACGTGGAGGCCGCCCGCTACGGCAAGGTCATCTTCATGGCGGACGCGGACTCCGACGGCGCCCACATCCGTTGCCTCCTGGCAACCCTGTTCTTCCGCTACATGCGCCCGCTCGTCGAGGCCGGCCGCGTGTTCTCGGCCGTGCCGCCGCTGCACCGGTTCGAGCTGATCAACCCGAAGAAGGGCTACGACAAGTACATCTACACCTACTCGGACGCGGAGTACCAGAGGAAGGCTGCCGAACTGACCAAGCGCGGCCAGAACTTCAAGGAGCCCCAGCGCTACAAAGGGCTGGGTGAGATGGACGCGGACCAGTTGGCCGACACCACGATGAGCCCGAAGCACCGCACCCTCCGGAGGCTCACCGTCGACGACGCGGCAGACGCTGAGCGGGTCTTCGAAATGCTGATGGGAAATGACGTCGCCCCGCGCAAGGAGTTCATCATCGAGGGCGCCTACGCGTTGGAGGCCGACCGCATCGACGCGTGACGCGGCCGGCCTCCACCAGGCAGGGGTGGATCAGTCGACCAGGACCACCGACAGGTGGCGGGGTCCGTGCACGCCTTCGACCCTGCTGAGCTCGATGTCGCTGGTGGCGGAGCCCCCACTCAACCAGGTCACCGGTCGATGCCCCCTCAGGGCGGGTGCCAGCCGCGCGATCCCCTCGGGCACATCGCTGACCACCTGATCCGAACGCACCACACAGATGTGCCGATCTGGAAGCAGCGAGAGGGCTCGGCGTCCCTGCCCCGCGGAATGGTCGAGCGCGATGGTGCCGGAGTCGGCCATGGCGACCGCGCAGGTCGACACCACGGCGTCGATCACGTTGAGCTGAGCGTGGGTCAGCGGCGGCTCGTCGGAGTGCAGGACCATGCCCGCAGCACTCAGCGCGTCAGTCCACTCCTCCGGGAACCCGCCAGGCACCACGACGCTGGTGGCGCCCAGGTTCTGCAGCGCGGAGACCAGGGCCTGGCCCACCTCCTGCTGCCCGCACCGGGTCACCGTCGCCTTGTAGTCCTCGACCTTCTCGACGAAGTCCGCGAGAACGTCCGCTGTGGCCAAGGGCTGTCCGTAGGTCCACTCGACGGGCACGTCGACCTCTGGGCGGGGCTCAGTGACGTCCTTCGTGGCCTCCCGCACGCGGCGAAGCACTTCATCTCGCGCGTTCACTTCGCGCCCCCTTCGTGGTTCTTCTTCCACCATTGGCGGAAGGTCTGGGTGGGTGGAGCTTCGGTGTCCCGGGCGTTGAGCCATCGGGATGCGATCGGGATGGGCATCGGGCCCAGCCACCTGCCCTTGAACATCCGCCCCGCGAGCCGGCTGCCCACCTGGACCGTCTCGAGGTGCGAGCCGTCGGCCATCACCCATCCGGCGCCCTTCATGATGGCCTGCTCGCCGGTGGGATGCTTGGAGGTCTTGTACTCGACCGCCTTGTGACGCAGGTGGACGAGAATGTCTGTGAACGGGATCCGGACGGGACACACGTCGTTGCAGGCGCCGCACAACGTGGACGCGAACGGCAGGGCACGGTCGTTGGGCGCCTCCATCCCGCGCAGCTGCGGTCCGAGGATGGCGCCGATGGGGCCGGGGTAGGGAGAGCCGTAGGCGTGGCCGCCGACCCGTTCATACACGGGACAGATGTTGAGACAGGCCGAGCATCGGATGCACCGCAGCGCTGCACGCCCCACAGGGTCGGCGAGTGCGTTGGTCCGCCCGTTGTCCAGCAGGATCACGTGCAGATCCTGGGGACCGTCACCAGGGGTGACGCCCGTCCAGAACGAGGTGTAGGGGTTCATCCGCTCGCCGGTGGAGGACCGGGGGAGGAGCTTGAGGAAAACCTCGAGGTCCTCCAGCGTCGGAAGGATCTTCTCGATGCCGACGATGGAGACGAAGGTCTCGGGAAGAGTGAGGCACATGCGGCCATTGCCCTCGGACTCGACGATCACCAGAGTGCCGGTCTCGGCCACGATGAAGTTGCCGCCGGAGACGCCCATCTTCGCGCGGAGGAACTTCTCCCGCAGGTGGGCCCTGGCCGCGTTGGTCAGCTCGGTGGGGTCATCGGAGATTCCGTCGGGCGCAGCGACGCCGTAGCGCCCCATCTCCTCGGTGAAGATCTCGCGCACCTCGGACCTGTTGCGGTGGATGGCCGGCACCAGGATGTGGCTGGGCAGGTCGTGTCCGAGCTGCACGATGAGCTCGGCAAGGTCTGTCTCCCACGCCGCGATGCCCTCCGCCTCGAGGTGCTCGTTGAGGTCGATCTCCTGGGTGACCATGGACTTGATCTTGACCACCTCGTCGACGCCCTTGGCCTTGGCGATGTCGGAGACGATGCGGTTGGCGTCGGCCCCGTCGCGGGCCCAGTGCACCGTGATGCCCGCCGCGGTCATGGATGCCTCCGCCTCCAGGAGGTACTGCTCGAGGTGACGCGCGACACGGTCCTTGATCTGGGCGCCGGCGGTACGCAGCTCTTCCCAGTTCTCGACCTCGGCCGCGCGCAGGACGCGCTTGCCGCGGATGGTGCCCGTGGCGTGGCGCAGGTTCTTGCGCTGTTCAGCATTCTCCAGGGCTCCCTTCGACGCCTCCGGGAACGGGGGAATGCCCAACCATGAGCCGGGCTCCGGTGTGCGACGGGTGTTCATCGCTGTGCCTCCTCGGTGGTGGCCAGGATCTCGGCCAGGTGGATGGTCTTGATGCCGGCGCGCTGACGGTGCAGCACGCCACCGATATTCATCAGGCAGGCATGGTCGCCGGCCACCAGGTATTCAGCGTCCGTCGAGCGGACGTGACGGGCCTTGTCGGAGGCCATGGCCACGGAGACCTCAGGGTTCTTCACCGAGAACGTGCCGCCGAAGCCGCAGCACTGGTCCGCGTTGGGCAGATCCACCAGATCGATCCCGCGGACCTCCTGAAGGAGGCGCAGCGGCCGGTCCCCGACCTTCGCGATGCGCATCGAGTGGCAGGTGGGGTGGTACGTCACGCGGTGGGGGAAGTAGGCACCGACATCGGTGACGCCCAGGACGTCGACGATGAACTCGGTCAGTTCGTAGGTGCGGGCGGCCACGGCCGAGGCCTCGGCCTCCAGCCCGGAGTCTCCGGCGTGGCGGGCGAGCATCGCGTGCTGTTCCCGCACCGAACCGACGCAGGATCCGGAGGGGGCGACGATGTAGTCGTAGGCGCCGAAGCTGGCCGCGTAGTTGCGGACGGTGGGCAGCGCCTCCTTCCAGTAGCCGGTGTTGGTCATGATCTGCCCGCAGCAGGTCTGCTTCTCGGGGTAGGAGACGCGGCAGCCCAGGCGTTCGAGGAGCGTGACGGTCGCGATCGGGATGGAGGGCTTCATCGTGTCTGTGATGCAGGTCGCGAAGAGTGCGACGTGGGGTGCAGTGGTCATCGTTGGCCTTTCGATCAGGGGAGCAGCCAGCTGAGCACTGGCGTGGACATCAGGCCTGAGATCAGGCACAGGAGGGCGAGGAGGATGATGCTCCACTTGATGATGCGCCGCAGGATGACGGATTCGGCTCCGGCGATGCCGATGGCAGTGGCGGCGACTGTGAGGGACTGCGGTGAGATCATCTTGCCCACCACGCCGCCGGCGGCGCTTGAACCGACCAGGAGTGCCCGCATGTCCTCGGTTCCGAGATGGCTCCCGGGGCCGATCTCGGCGCCGACACTGGATTGCAGGCCGGAGAAGAGGATGTTGGCCGAGGTGTCGGAGCCGGTGACGTAGACGCCGATCCAGCCGAGCACCGGAGCCACGAACGGGTAGACCATCCCGGCACCGGCGAAAAACAGGCCCAGGGCGAGGGTCTGTCCCGAGTCGCCCATCACGTAGGCGAGCGCCACCACCGAGCCGATGGTCAGCATGGCGAACCTCAGCTTCTTCACATTGGCCCACAGCACCCGGAAGATGTGACCGAGCGACATGCCATAGATCAGGCCCGTGACAACGGCCACGAGGGCCAGCAGGATGCCGGGGGTGGACGCCCAGGCCAGGGTGTAGGTCTGGTGAGTGGCTGGGTCCCCGGCCACGTTGAGCATCTCCGACAGGCCCGGCCAACGGATCTTGATATCGGTGCTGACGAGGGCCGCCTTGACCGGCGGGAGGGCAGCGAGGCCGAAGACGACGATCACGAGGATGTAGGGCACCAGGGACATCACGATCCGTCGGCCGGTCAGCGCCGCCGCGCCGACGTCGGAGGTCATCGTGTGCCGGTCGTGGCCTTCGACGGTGGTGTCGAGAGGGATTCCGATCCGCTCGGTGGCTTCTTCACCACCGGTGGGATGCCACACCTTGAGGAAGACGATGGCCACACCCACGCTGGCGACCGCCGCGAACACCTCGGTGAGGTTCCAGAGGGGGCTGGCGGAGGCGATCCACTTCGTCACCCCGAAGCTGAGTCCCACCACGAGACCGAACGGCCACACCTCCTTGAGGCCGCGCCTGCCGTCCATGACATGGAGCAGAAGGAACGGCACGACGAGGCACAGCATCGCCGTGATGCGACCGGTGATGGGAGAGATGGCGAGGACATCGTCGAAGCCGCCAGTCTTGGCGGCCATCAGAACGGGGAGGCCGACCGCACCGAAGGCCACAGGGACGGTGTTGGCGAGCAGCGCGATCATCGCCGAGCGCAGGGGGGAGAACCCGATCGCCACGAGCATGGCGGCGGTGATCGCCACTGGCGCCCCGAACCCGGCGAGGGCCTCGAGCAACCCGCCGAAGCTGAAGGCGATGAGCAGGGCCAGCACGCGGGGATCGTCGCTGATGAGGAAGAACGTGCGGCGAAGGTCCTCGAAGCGGCCCGAGGCCACCGTCACCTCGTACATCCAGATGGCGGTCAGCAGGATCCACACGATGGGGAAGATGCCGTAGACGAACCCGTGCGCGCTGGTGGCCAGAGCCGTCGTGACCGGCATGCCGAACGCGGTGACCGCCACCACGAGGGCCAGGGCCCAGGAGAAGGGGCCGGCGTGGTGTGCCTTCCAGCGGAGGAGCCCGAGCGTGACCAACATGGCGACGACCGGAATCACCGCCACGAGGGCTGACAGCCACTGGGCACCAAGGGGATTGGTGACTGGTTGGAAGGTTTCCAAGAGCATTTGCTGAACTCCGTCGTTCATATGGTCAGACCAAAATATTCTGGTCTGACCATACGGTGGCGATGGCACCCATGTCAAGACTTTCCCTGTGCGCCACAATGGGTCAATGACCGCCGGCGGATTCGACACAGCCCTGGACTTCCTGACAAGTGAGATCCTGGCAGGGAGGGTCAGCAAGGACGCGAGGCTCCCGAACGAGCGGGAGCTGGCCACGCAGCTGGGGACCAGCCGCAGCGCGGTGAGGGAGGCGATCAAGGTCCTGCAGGCGCAGGGGGTGATCACCTCCCACACCGGTCCAGGGCGGGGAACCCGCGTGGCCGCGAGTCAAGGTCCGGCGCTGGGGCGGATGCTCAAGCTGCACGTCGCCTTGGACGCGATCTCCTTCGACGAACTCACCGAGACGCGCGTGGTGCTGGAGCGAGCTGCTGCGGAGGCGGCTGCGGTCCACGCGGACGACGCGTCGCTGGCGGACCTGGGCAGGCTGGCCGAGTCCATGGTCGCGGTCTCGGACACCGCGCGGTTCAACGAGCTCGACACGGCATTTCACGTCGCGATCGCCGGCCTGGGCGCCAACCGGCTGATCCGCGACATGACCATCGCGATCCGCGAAGCGGTGGCACGGCCCATCCTCGGGGCCGAGGAGCGGATCCCGAACTGGGAGGCGCTGCGGCTGCGGCTACTGGCGGAGCATGCGGGCATCCACCGCGCGCTCAGCGCCCGCGACGGCGCCAACGCGGCCAACCTCTGCGAGGCACACATCCGAGGAGCACACCGGGTGTTGCTGCCCGGCTCACGGTGACTCAGATCACCTGCGTGAGCAGACCCGTGTCCACGTCGTACATGAAGCCGCCGACCTCTGCCTGACCCTTGATCAGCGGATGGTTGTTCACCATGTCGACGTCGGCCCGCAGCCGTGCCTGCTGGTCGGGGCTGGCGCCGAACGAGATCCAGGAGGTGTCGATCCCGGTCTTGGCGGCGATCACCCTGCGAATGTCATCGTCCGTGCCCGAGGCCATCGCGCAGCGAGTGTGCGGCACGATCATGATCCGGTCCACATGCAGCAGCTGAACGCTCAGGACACAGCCGGTGAGGACCGAGGAGGAGACGCGGCCTCCGGGCGAGCGCAGGATCTTCGCATCGCCCAGCCGGAGTCCAAGCATGGCGAGCGGCTCGATCCGGGAATCCATGCAGGTCACCATGGCGACGCCGGCCTGGGCGATGCCGTCGAAACCGCCGTCGGTGAACCCGTCGGCATAGGCCAGGTTGCTGGTGAGCAGATCCTCGAAGCTCATGATGGGCCTCCCTTCCGTCCGTGATGCTACCGGTCCTACCCCCTCGCAGAGCCGCGTCCTGCGAGTGCGGCCACCGGCTGGGACAGTGGTGCGCCAGAGCCGTCGCGGCGACCGTGAGCGGTCGGCAGCTCTACGGGAGAGCCGCTCGCAGCGGCCGCGACCACCGGTGCTGCGCCGATGGCGGCGATGAGAAGAGTGTCTTCGCCCCTGAGGAAGCGGTGAGCACGCACGCCCGCGGTGGCCCTCCCCTTGGCCGGGAACTCGCTCATCGGGGAGACCTTCGCCATACCCGACTCGGTGCCGGGCAGCGAGGAGGACGATCCCGAGATGGTCACCGCCTCGTCCGCGGCCGGGTCTGTCGCACCGAACCAGATGACGCGGGCCTCCGGCGCCAGCTTGATGCCTGCCATCCCGGCGCCGGAGCGGCCCTGGGGGCGCACAGACGAGGCGGGGAAGTGGAGCAGTTGCGCGTCGGAGGTGATGAAGGCGAGGTGGGCCTGCTCGTCGGCCAGTTCGACGGCGCCGATCAGTTCATCGCCGTCCTTGAGCGCGATGACGTCCCAGGCGTCCCTGGTCAGGACCTCCGTCGTGACGCGCTTGACGACGCCACGGGCGGTGCCCACGGCCAGGCCAGCGGTTTCCCCTCCGAGCGTGGTCAGACCAAGTGGGCGCTCGCCGGCCGCCAACGGCCAGAGCTCGTGCGCTGGGCTACCGCCCTGGAGGCTCGGGGCCGACGCGGTCAGGGGCACGGTCGGCAGCTCGATCGAACGGCAGCGGATCAACCGACCTCTGTTGGTCACCACCGCGAACTCGCCGTGGGCCGTGGTCTTCACGCGGGAGACGATGACGTCGTGCGGGGCCCGCCCATCGGGGGAGAGGTCGTGTTGTGCGTCCGTTCGCGCCACCAGGCCGGATCCGCTGAGCAGCACCCAGCACGGGTCGTCTGCCACCTCCAGAGGGGCGGCCGCCGTCGGGGCGCCACCAGAGGAGGCGAGCAGCACGGTCCGGCGAGGGGTCCCGAACTGCTTGGCCACGTCTGCCAGCTCGCTGCTGACGACGCGACGCAGCACTGTGTCGTCGTCGACGATGTCGCGGAGTCCGGCGATGAGGTCGGACAGCTCGGCAGCCTCCTTCTCAAGCTCGATCGTGGAGAAACGCGTCAGCCTGCGCAACTGCATGTCCAGGATGTAGTTGGCCTGCGTCTCGGTCAGGTCGAAGGCCACCGTGAGCCTGCCGCGTGCCTCGGCCGCGTCGGCGGACGAGCGGATGATGGCGATGACGTTGTCGATATCGGCGATGGCGACCATCAGCCCCCGCACCAGATGGAGGCGGTCCTCGGCCTTCCTGAGCTGGAACTGGGTGCGCCGAAGCGTCACCTCCAGTCTGTGCGCCAGGAAGACCTCGAGCATCTCCTTCAGGCTCAGTGTGCGGGGCTGTCCCTCGACCAGCGCCACCGCGTTGATGGCGAAGGTGTCTTCCAGTTTGGTCACCTTGAACAGTTGCTCCAGCAGCGCCTCGGGGTTGATCCCGTTCTTCACCTCGATCACCAGGCGGGTGCCGTTGGCCAGATCTGTGAGGTCCTTGACGTCGGCGATGCCGGTCAATCTCTTGTCGTCGACTGCCTTCTTGATCTGCTCAATGATCTTCTCGGGGCCCACCATGTAGGGCAGCTCGGTGGCGATGATTCCCATCCGTCGGGCCGAGACCTTCTCGATGCGTGTGGTCGCCCGGTGTTTCAGCGTGCCGCGGCCGGTGGCGTAGGCATCACGGATCCCGTCGAGCCCCACGATCTTTCCACCGGTGGGGAAGTCCGGTCCGGGAATGTGGCGCATCAGGTCCTCGAGCCCGATGTCCGGGTTGCGGATCAGTTGCTGCAGCGCCGCCACCACCTCGATGAGGTTGTGGGGGGCGATGTTGGTGGCCATCCCGACGGCGATCCCGGTGGCGCCGTTGACGAGCAGGTTCGGGAAGGCCGCCGGCAGTACGACGGGCTCCGACTCCTTGCCGTCGTAGTTGGCCTTGAAGTCGACGGTGTCCTCGTCGAGTCCGCGGGTCATGGCCACGGCGGGGGTGGCCATCCGGCACTCGGTGTAGCGCATCGCGGCGGGGCCGGCGTCCAGCGAGCCGAAGTTGCCATGGCCGTCGATCAACGGCAGGCGCATGGACCACGGCTGGGCCACCCGCACCAACGCGTCGTAGATCGCCCCGTCTCCGTGCGGGTGCAGAAGGCCCATCACCTGACCCACCACGCGGGCGCACTTGACGTGCCCGCGATCCGGGCGGATGCCCATGTCGTCCATGGCGAAGAGAATCCGTCGCTGCACAGGCTTCAGCCCGTCCCGCGCATCTGGAAGAGCGCGGGAGTAGATGACCGAGTAGGCGTACTCCAGGAAGCTGGTCTCCATCTCCTCGGTGACGTTGACGTCGAGGATGTGCTCGTCCTCGAAGGTCTCGTCGTCGATCGTCGGCTTGGCCATGGGGCCGCCTCCTCGCCTGGGTCCGCTACAGCAACCCGCGCAGCCTATCGCCCAATCCGTCGCCGTCCGGGGCGCGCACCTCCGGCGCCATGTCCGGCTCCCAGCGCTCCTCGGTGGCGGGGACCTTCATCGGGAGGCCATGGGCCAGTGTGTGCTCGCCGGGCGTGAGCTGACGGATGGCGCGGGCCCGTACGTGCTCCGGCTGCAGCGCGGCGAACTCGGCGTAGAGGTCCGGATCGTGCTGCCCGTCGTCTCCCACCAGCAACCACCTGATCTGGGGAAGGTCGCGGGCCAGCTCCCGCAGGCATCGGCGCTTGTGATCCGGGCCGCTGCGGAACCAGCCAGTGTTGGTGGGCCCCCAGTCCGTGAGGAGCATCGCTCCTTGGGGGATCCCGTGGCGGGCGGTGAACCGTTGGATCATCGGGTAGGTGTTCCACGCGCCGGTGGAGACGAAGATGATGGGGGAGCCAGGATGGGCGGCGAGGAGCTGCTGGTAGAGCCTGGCCATGCCCGGAACTGCCTGACGAGCCTGTTCGGTGACGACGAACGAATTCCATGCGGCCACCATCGGACGAGGGAGCCAGGTGGACAAGATGGTGTCGTCGATGTCGCTCACGATCCCGAAATCGACGTCGTCGGCGATCACCTGCAGGCTGGCCAGGGCCGAGGATCCGCCCGCGCCCTCGAGCGTGACCGAGTGCCAACCCGGTGGCAGCCCGGGGTTGCGGACCCGCACGTCGATGTACCCGCCCCGGTCGGCATGGACCGGGATCCGGACATCGCCGATCACCACGGTGATCCTGGCCCCGACTTTCGCTGAGCCCAGGAAGTTGCGCCAACCCCGGCGATAGATCAGCGCAGAGGCAGCCTGGACGATCCCGAGGTCAGCCGACGGGCGCAGCACCACTCGACCGAGGATGCGCAACTGCTCCGAGGTGCCGTAGCCGGTGAAGGCGAGGATCGACTCCTCCCACCCTCGCTTGTTGAGGGCGCGATTGACCAGAGAGTTGATCCGATCCTCGATCCGGGCGGCGATGAAGGGGCGGGAAGCCATGACCCCAAACCTAGTGCAACGTGCCAGAATGGGCGGGTGCCTGAGTCCGTCGAGATCGTCAATGCCCTGCCGCCGCAGCTCCTGGCCGAGATCGCAGAGTGTGGGTTCTACCCCAGTCTGGTGGCAGAGACGGTGGCGCTGGGGCTGGGCCAGCGGGAGCTGCTCGATTTCCTCGTCCAGCACGAGGCCACCTTTGCCGGGCACGAGCTCCACCGCCACATGACTGTGCTGGTGCGCACCGCGCGGCAGCTGCTGATCTGCCACATCGACGAGGGTGAGGGCGCTCAGACCGAGGCGGTGGCCACTGCCGAGGTGGTGGCGTTGCGGGCGGTCGATTCCGTCGTGGTGACGCGCGCACTGCAGGATCCGGAGAACCGCTCCGGGCTCAGCGAGGCGTGGCTGACGATCGTGTGGGGAGCTGCGAGGCGCGTGGACCTCGGCCCCGCGGCCTGCGAGGATCCAGCCTGTGAGGCGGACCACGGGTACACGGGCGTGATCCAGCCCGACGACATCACGGTCCGGATGAGCCCCCAGGCCGACGGAGACAACGCGCGTCGGCTCGTCGCCTTCGGCGTTCGTCTGCAGGCGGTGGTCGGCTGATGCGCTCAGACTTCGTGGAGCCCCGCTACGAGGATCTGGCGCTGGCCAACCTGCTGCCCAGCGTTATGGCCACGTTGGACGCGACAACGCCGATCATCGCGCTTCCGCGGGCGCGCAGGTACGTGCTGCTGCTGGTTGACGGACTTGGCTGGCATCAGCTGCTGGAGTTCGGCGATCACGCTGAGACGATGTCGCGCCTCGCGCGTGACGCGCCGAGGCTCACCTGCTCGGTGCCCTCCACGACGGCCACGTCGCTGACCTCGCTGGGTTGCGGGGTGCCCACTGGCGAGCACGGCATCGTGGGGTACACCTTCTTCGAACCCAGCGTCTCGCGCGTCATCAACGCGCTCACCTGGGAAGGTGGGCCGGAGGATCTGGGTACCTTCGCCCAGACCCCCACGCTCTTCCAACGCCTCGCTTCGTCGGGTCGTGGCTCCGCGGCAGTGACCCTCGGACGCTTTGCGGGAAGCGCTCTGACCCGCCTCGCGTTCGGCGGCAGCAGGCTCTTCCCTGTCGCCGTGGAGGGAGCCGCCGAGGAGTTCTCCGGACTCGTGCTCGAGGCCCTCGAGACTGCCGAGGTGGTCTACGGCTACGAGCGGATGCTGGATCACGACGGCCACGGCCACGGCGTGGGCTCCTGGCAATGGCTGGAACGCCTGGCGATGGTCGACGATCTGGTGACGCACCTGGTCGAGGCGCTCCCAGCAGATGTCTGCCTGCTCATCACGGGTGACCACGGCATGGTCAACGTGCCGTCGGGGTCCCGTGTGGTGGCGGAGGACGAGCCGAGGCTCGCGGGCTATTCGTTCCTCGGCGGCGAGCCGCGGTTCCGGCACATCCATGGCGAGGACCCGCGCGCACTCGCCTGGGCCTGGGAGAGCGTACTGGGCGAGCGGGCACATGTGCTGCGGCGGGAGGAGGCCATCGAAGCGGGGTGGTTCGGACCGCAGGTGACGGGGTTGAGCGCGGCCAGGATCGGTGACGTCGTGGCTGCGATGACGTCGGACTACGCGGTCATGAGCAGGCAGAGTCCGGGGGAATTCAGCCTCGTCGGCATGCACGGGTCGCTCACAGCCGCCGAGATGGAGGTCCCGCTTCTCATGCACGGCGGTGGCCGGTGAGGTTGCGCATAGCCATCCTCATCGACGACTTCTATCCCTCATCCGGGGGAATCGGACGTTCAGTCGAGACCCAGTTGGAGGAGCTGACGGCACTGGGTCACGAGGTCACCCTGATCGCGCCGGACCGGCACCTGCAGAAGCCGCGGATCGGGCGCGTCATCGAGTGCCCCACCCTGTACGTGGAGGGACTGCCCGCGCATCTGAGCATCCTCCACTGGTCGAAGAGACGGGCGCGCCTCATCAGCGAGGTGGCGACCTTCGATGTGGTGCACACCCAGACCGAGCGGGGGGCCCTCGGACTCGGCGCCCGGATCGCACGGCTTCAAGGCATCCCGCATCTGCACACCTTCCACGCCAACATCGCAGGCACCCACCAGACCGTCTACGGGGCAACCTTCGGCACCCTCGGATACCAGGCACTGATTCTGCCCGGCCTCCGCATTGCGCGCGGCGGTGGTCCTGCCCCGTCGACGAGGCTGCCAGCCTCCACCAGTGAGACGGGTGGCCTGGCCGCCCGCACCGATTGGAGATCATTCGCCACGATCGCGCAGCTGGCCGACGCCTACACGGTGCCGTCGCCATTCATGCGCGACCTGATCGATGAGGCCGCGGGAAGGCGCCTGCCTGGCTACGTGGTGCCGACGGGATACAACCGCCGGATGAAGCGGGCGATCGACGAGGCCCCCCGCGAACGTGGCGACGACGCGGTCCGGTTCCTCTCGGTGGGCAGGCTGGCGAAGGAGAAGCGGCTCGATGTGATGATCAAGGCGTTCCGGCGTGCCGCGCTTCCCCGCGCCGAGCTCGTGATCGTCGGTGACGGCGACCAGCGCGACAGACTGAAGGCGCTCGCGAGGGGATGCGACTCGATCGACTTCCGGTGGCACCTGTCATCCACATCCGCCCTGGCCTACGAGTTCCGCAACGCGGACGCCCTGGTGCTGAGCTCCTACCGCTTCGATTCGCAGGCGCTGGTCATCGCAGAGGCCGTCTCCGCGTCACTGCCGGTGATGTACTGCGACGATCGGCTGACGGTGGGGGTTTCGCCGCGGACCGCGCTCCTCACCGGTCCCGACGTGACCTCCATGGCCCAGGGATTCCGTACCTTGGCGGACGGCCCCTTGAGGGCATCCATGGCGTCTGCCTCGGCTGAGCTGATGCCCGATCTGGCTCCGGCGAGGATGGCCGAGCTGTACGTCGAGGCCTACACGGACCTCATCGAGCGAAAGGCGACGCGTGGCTGAGCTCGTGTTCCACACCGGACCCATGGACAGCGGCAAGTCCACGTTGGCGTTGCAGTTGGACTACACGCGGTCGTCCCACGGTCGCCAAGGCCGGGTTTTCACCTCGCAGGACCGCGCGGGGGAGGGAGTGATCGCCTCCAGGCTGGGCCTCAGCGCTCCGGCCCTGGAGGTGCACGACGGCTTCGATTTCTGGCGCTACGTCATCTCTGAGCTGACCACCGGCAAGCGCGTGGACTACCTCGTCTGCGACGAGGCGCAGTTCTACAGTCCCGAGCACATCGATCAGCTGGCGCGGATCGTCGACGAACTCCAGCTCGACGTCTACGCCTTCGGGATCCTGTCAGACTTCAGGACCAGGCTGTTCCCAGGCGCTCAGCGCCTCATCGAACTAGCCGACAGGGTGGAGACGCTGCCCCTGGGGCCCCTGTGCTGGTGCGGGTCTCGGGGCACCCACAACGCGCGCACGGTGGGCGGGCTGATGGTGACGGAGGGATCCCAGGTGGTGGTCGGCGACACCGGCGACGGGGCCGAAGTGCGCTACGAGGTGCTGTGCCGGGCACACCATCGTCGTCGGATGACCTCCACCCGAGCCAAGGCGACCCTGACGGCGGAACCACTGCCCTTCGATCCCGACGACTTCTAGTGTCCTGACAATGGACTTCTACGAGGGTGTGGGCCCGCCGAACATGATCTCGTCCCAGGTGGGGATCTTGGCTCTCCGCCGGCGTGGCCGGGGCTTCTGGGGCTCTTCTCCGGCGTCCACCAGCGGCTCCTGAGCAGGCTCCGCGTCCTCGGCGACGGGCGGGGACGCCTCGGATGCGTCGTCGGAATCCGGCAGGGCTGCGTCCTCGAGCTCCTCCTCCGCGGACTCGCTGAGCCGTGCCTCGCGGGGCGCCTCATCATCCAGGATGCCGGTGTAGATGCGCACCGAATCTTCGCTGATGCCGCTGAGCATGTCGTAGAGGCGATCGAGCTGGGACGTGTCCTCGTTCCCGTCGTGCATCAGTTCTGAGGCCGGCACGTCGTCCCCAGGCGCCCCCGACTCGGAGACGGAGATGGCCCGGACCAGCGCCATCTCGTCAGTGAAATCGACGGTGTTCTCTTCGCCAGTCAGTGCGTCCGCGGACTCCTCGCCGATCATCCAGCGTGCATCCGAATTGTGGGCCACGCAGATGCGGGCCTTGGTGTCGAAGATGAACTCGGCCGAGCGGGACTCCACATCCAGTGCGAGCCGGCCCAACAGTCGCCACTTGAGATCCGGCTGCCTCCAGGCGTCCCACTCGATGGCATCGGCGTCGATGCCCCTGGACCTCAACCGCTGCCCGATCAGATCCCCCAACCGCCTGTGCGTCCCTGCCTCGCCACGCCGTCGGACGGTGGCCGTCTGCGCAGACTGGGCCACATGCTCGCGCTCCGCCAGCACAGGGCCCGCGAAGGCCTCGATGCGCTCGATCTCCATGCCCGTATCCTCGGCGACCTCAGCCACTGAGGCGCCCGAGCGAATCCGCAGCTGGATTTCGCGGGGGGTCAGAGCATTCACTATTGTTCCTCGTCCGGTCAGGTTATTTCCCACAACTTACCAGCGCCCCACCCGCCCGGGCGTCATCTGCTTGCGTGGCCGCGCACAATGGTGTCGAGGCGAGGGCCGGGCCGGGATACCACGAGGGCTCCCGATGTGATACACATAGCCCCGTTCGCGGCACAGGAAGGAATACTGACGGATGGCAACCGATTACGACGCACCCCGCAAGACCGATGAGGAAATGAGCGAGGACTCCATCGAGGAGCTCAAGACCCGTCGCAACGACAAGAACTCGGGCAAGGTTGACGAGGACGAGGTCGAGGCTGCCGAATCGTTCGAGCTTCCAGGTGCGGATCTCTCCCACGAAGAGCTCACAGTTCGCGTTCTCCCGCGCCAGGCCAACGAGTTCACGTGTGCGTCATGCTTTCTCGTGAAGTCCCAGAGCCAGCTCGCGGAGGTCCGCGGAGGGCAGAGCTACTGCGTCGACTGCGTCTGAGCGGCTCCACCTGTCCTCAGGGGTGGGCGTCACAGGTCCAGTTTGTTGCGCAGCTTGCTTGGGCCCTGGTGGGCGAATGTGGTCACCCAGCGCCGTTGAATGAAGCGGTTGATGACGATCTGGGACATGCCCACTCCAAGTCCGCTGGCCGCCGCCCAGATGAACGCCCTCGCCATCGGGGTCTCGGGATCGTTGATGTCCGGGACCGGCTCGCCCGTGGACGCCTCCCACACCTTGGTGACCAGCTTCTGGGCGACCAGGGTGGTGAGCGCGCCGAGCACTCCGGCGTAGAGCTTCCACATGAGCTTCTCAGTCAGGGCCATGGGGTTCCTTTCGATCGGACCAACACTGCCACCTTAAGTGCTTCGAGGTACTGTGGAAAGGTGACCTACCGCGAACGTCTGCACGTGCCTTGGTGGTGGGCGGTGATCGCCCTTCTCTTCTGGCTCAGCCTCGCCGTGGCGGTTGTGGCCTATGTCCCGCTGCAGCCGGCCGTAGCCTTCTCCGTCCTGGCCGCCGTCGGCCTCCTGCTCGCGCTGGTGGCGTACAGCCGTACGCTCGTCGCCGTCGACCACGACGCTCTCATTGCCGGACGGCACCGGCTGACGCGCGAGTACATCGCCGGCGTGGTGCCGTTGAGTGGCTCGTCGGCCCGCACTGCCTACGGTCCCGAGGCTGATCATCGCGCCTTCCTGTTCACCCGCCCGTTCATCACCGATCTGGTACGCGTGGACCTGGCGGATCCGGCGGATCCGCATCCGTACTGGCTGGTGAGCACTCGTCACCCCGAGGAGTTGGCGGCAGCCCTCGAAGCAGTCAGGGGGAATCCGTGATCGTCGAAGCGATGGTGAGCCCCGGGCAGTTGCCGACCTACGCGCATCCAGGCGACGCCGGGGCTGATCTGAGGGCCGCAGAAGACGTGGTGCTCCGTCCCGGGGAGCGGTCACTGGTCGGCACGGGAGTTCGTGTCGCGCTGCCGTCCGGGTATGTCGGCCTCGTCACACCAAGGTCGGGTCTGGCCGCCCGGCACGGCCTCAGCATCGTCAATGCACCAGGAGTCGTCGACTCCGGGTATCGCGGCGAGATCAAGGTCTGCCTCATCAACCTGGACCCCGAGAAGCCCATCAGCCTCAGCGCGGGGGACCGCATCGCCCAACTGGTGGTGATCCCGTTCGTCGGCGCCTCGTTCACCGCCGTCGACACCCTCGATGACACCCCCAGAGGCACGGGTGGCTATGGTTCTACGGGCGGATTCTCCACCTCCACCGAGTAAGGGACAGCAGTGATTTTCGGACGCAAGAAGCGCAGCGAAGACCTCGACGACGACATCGAGCAGATGACCGACGTCGAAGCGGAGCAGGAGGACGACGAACTCCCGCTAGGAGACTCCGAGCGCTGGGACGCCGAGTTCACCCGTGCGGAAGGCCCTTTCGACATCTCCGAGGTGGACCTGGAAGCCGACGCGGACGAGGTCAGGCGCCTGGACATGGGACCCCTGATTCTTACGCCCTTCCAGGACATGACGCTGCAGCTGCAGGTCAACCGCGAGACCAATCAGGTGCAGTCGTTGCTCGTCGGGGATGGTCGATCCGCGCTGGAGGTGGCAGTGTTCGCCGGACCGGCCAAGTCGTCGATGACCGGCGAGATCCGCGACGAGGTGATCGAGTCCACCCGTCAGCAGGGGGGCCGCTGTCAGGCTGTGAAGGGACCGTTCGGCACCGAGCTGCGGCGCGCGCTTCCGGTCAAGGACCAGAACGGGAATCCCGCGATGCATCTGTCGCGGACATGGCTGGTGCCTGGACCCGGCTGGGTCCTGAGGGGGGTCCTCCTCGGCAAGGCCACCTTCGAACCCGACGACGAGGAGATCGCGCTCCATCTGTTCGAGTTCTTCAGCAACCTGGTGGTGCGTCGCGGCAACACCCCGGCCGCGCCGGGCAGTCTGCTGCCGATGCGGGTGCCTGAGGCGAAGGGCTGATCCCGTGGGCAAGCATTCGGTGGCTGATCGACTGCGGCGCTACTTTCTCTCCCACGAGGAATTGGAGGCCCGTGAGCTGCTGGAGCAGGCCGAGGACAGCGGAGCCCAACCGCTGACCTCGTGCCAGATGCGCTCACGCGTCGTTCTCCAGGGAACCATCACCGCCGTCACGTCGGATGCGCAACACGGATGGCTCGAGGCCGAAGTCAGCGACGGCTCAGGCACAGTGAAGCTCGTCTGGATGGGACGCAGCAGGCTGGAGTGTCTGCTCCCGGGCAAACACATCCGGGTCGACGGCCGCCTGGCCCAGGCAGATGGGGTTTGCGTGATGTACAACCCCGACTTCGAGATCGTGCCTCAGTCGTCGTAGACGTCGGTGGCGAACATCGCCGCCAGATCCGCCTCGGACTCCTGCGTGACCAGGAACAGCAGCTCGTCGCCGCCCTCGAAGGCGCGATCGCGCTCGGGGGTCAGGGGAGCGCCGTCCCGGATGACGGCCACCAGGACTGTGTCGCCCGGTAGCTCAACGTCTCTGAGTCTGCGGCCGGCCAGATGCGACGACTGCGGGAGCGTCACTTCGGACAAATGGGTGGTCGACTTGTTGAAGGTCAACAGCCGAACCAGATCCCCCGTGGAGACAGCCTCCTCCACCAACGCCGACATCAGGCGCGGGGTCGACACGGAGACGTCCACCCCCCACTGCGCGTCGAACAGCCATTCGTTGCCGGGATGGTTGACCCGCCCCACCGTGCGTGGCACCCCGAACTCGGTCTTGGCCAGGAGCGAGTGGACGAGATTCACCTTGTCGTCTCCTGTGGCGGCGATGGCCACGTCGCAGTTCTCAAGCTCGGCCTCCTCCAAGGACTGCAACTCGCAGGCATCGGCCTGGAACCAGTCCGCCCCCGGCACCGAGTCCGGCTTGATGGCCGCCGGATCGCGCTCGATGAGGAGGACCTGATGCCCGTTGGCGATGAGTTCCCGGGCGATGGACCGGCCCACGTTTCCGGCCCCGGTGATGGCGACGCGCATGACTCTCCTAGTGCTTGGCCGGGGGATAGGCGAAGAGCGTCTCCAGCTCATCGGTGCGGTCCGTGTGACACGCGATGTAGATCAGATCGCCGTCCTGGAAGATGGTGTCGCGGTCCGGCACCAGCCCGCGACCCACGCGCTGCACGAAGGGGATCGGAGACCCGGCCGCTGACTGCAACTCGCTGATCCGTCGTCCCACCCATCCACTGTGGACGTGGATCTGGAGCAGGCGGGCGGTCCCTGTGGGGTCCCGCCAGACGGGCTCGCTTCCCTCGGGCAGGAGCCGACGCAGCACCTGCGTGACGGTCCACTTCACCGTGGCCACCGTCGGAATGCCCAGACGCTCGTAGACGGCTGCCCGACCCTGGTCGTAGATGCGCGCCACAACGTTGTCGATGTGGTAGTTCTCCCGAACCACGCGGGCGGCGAGGATGTTTGAGTTGTCGCCGGAGGACACCGCCGCGAATGCGTCGGCCTTGCGGATCCCCGCGGCCTCGAGGACCTCGCGGTCGAACCCGACGCCCTTGATGGTCAGGCCCTTGAAGTCCTGACCCAGGCGGCGGAACGCATCCACGCTGACGTCGATGATGGCGACGCTGTGGCCACGCTTCTCGAGGCCGGTGGCAAGCATTGAGCCCACCCGGCCGCAGCCCATGATGACGATGTGCACCCTATGACTCCTTCGGCGGCTTCTCGCAACAGAACCTACACCCCAGGGGAGGAGGGCTGCGCAATGACTTTGGAGGACAAGAGGTCTACCGTAACCCCGTGAACGTGATGTCGGCGCTCAAGCGCATGGTGGTGGGGCGGCGTCTCACCAACGCCCAGATGGGGGAGACGCTCCTGCCCAAGAGGCTGGCCCTCCCCGTTTTCGCCTCCGATGCGCTCAGCTCTGTGGCCTATGCCCCGGATGAGATCCTGATCACGCTGTCCCTGGCGGGGATGGCCGGGTTCATGTTCTCCTGGCAGATCGGCGTGGCGGTGGCGGTCGTCGTGGCCATTGTGGTGATGTCCTACCGGCAGACGGTTCACGCCTACCCCAATGGAGGCGGTGACTACGAGGTCGCCACCGTGAATCTGGGCAGGTACGCGGGCCTGACTGTCGCGGCCTCGCTGCTGGTCGACTACGTGCTGACGGTCGCGGTGTCCGTGTCCGCCGGTGTCATCAACGCCAAGGCCATGGCTCCGTTCCTTGACGGCTACGAGGCGTGGACCGCTGTCGGAGTCATCTTCTTCCTGACCTTGATGAACCTCCGGGGGGTGCGAGAGTCCGGCGCCATGTTCGCCATCCCGAGCTACGTCTTCATGGGCTCCATGTTGCTCATGATCGGGATCGGGCTGTTCCGGATCCTGGTATTAGGGGAGGAGCTGGTGAGTGAGACCGGAGACCTCATCGTCGTAGCCCCCGAGGGTAGCGCGGAGTTCGCCGGGTGGGCCATGGTCGCCATCCTGGCGCGCTCGTTCTCGTCAGGTGCCGCGGCGCTGACCGGCGTGGAGGCCATCGCCAACGGTGTCCCGGCCTTCCGCAAGCCCAAGAGCACGAACGCCGCCAGTGTGCTCACCATGCTGGGGGTGTTGGCCATCACGATGCTCCTCGGCATCATCGTGCTCGCCAACCTCACGAGGGTGCACCTGATCGACGAACTGTCGGGCACCCACTACGTCAACGCCGCCGGCGAGACCATCCACAGCGCGGCGCACACCGTGACCGGCCAGTTGGCCCGTGTCGTGTTCATGGACTGGTTCGAGCCCGGGTTCTACATCGTGATCACCGCGACCATGCTGATTCTCTTCCTGGCCGCCAACACCGCTTTCAACGGCTTTCCGTCGCTGGCGTCGATCCTCGCCCGGGACGGCTTCCTCCCGCGCCAGCTGCACACCCGCGGGGACCGGCTGGCCTATTCCAACGGCATCGTCATGCTCGCTGTCGCGGCCGCAGTGCTCGTCCTCGCCTTCGACGCGTCGGTCACCGCGCTGATCCAGCTGTACGTGGTAGGTGTCTTCCTGTCCTTCACCGTCGGTCAGACGGGCCTGATCATCCACTGGACCCGCGCCCTCCGTGGGGAGCAGGACGTGAGCGCACGCAAGCGGATGGTCCGGGCTCGCATCATCAACACGGTCGGCGCCGCCGCCACTGGGATCGTCCTCATCATCGTGCTGATCTCCAAGTTCACGCACGGGGCGTACCTGGCGGTCGTCGCGATGGCCGTCCTGTTCGCACTCATGCTGACGATCTCCAACCACTACCGGGCTGTCGAGCAGGAGGTCGCGCTCAGGCCGGACTCGGATCGCGCCCTGCCGAGCCGGGTGCGTGGAGTGGTCCTGGTGCAGAGGGTCAACCTCCCGACCCTGCGTGCCATCGCCTTCGCCCGTGCTGCCCGCTCCACGACGCTGACGGCCGTCACCGTCGCCGTGGACGACGACGAGGTGGAACGGATCCTCGACGAGTGGGAGGCGGAGGACTTCGGCACCCCACTCAAGGTGATCGCCTCGCCGTACCGCGAGATCACCGGGCCGTTCATCAAGTACGTGAACGAGTTGCGCAGCGAGAACCCGCGCGACGTGGTCATCGTCTACATCCCCGAGTTCGTCGTGGGCCACTGGTGGGAGCAGTTGCTTCACAACCAGACGGCGCTGCTGATCCGTACCCGCCTGCACTTCATGCCTGGTGTCATGGTCACGAGCGTGCCGTATCAGTTGAAGTCGTCCGGCAAGGCGAAGGCGGCCGCCAACAAGGCCTCCGAGCCACGCAGGCGATGAGCGTTGAGGTGCGGCTCGAGCGGGTCGCGCACGGCGGGTACGTCGTCGGCCGCGCCGAGGGCAAGGTGTTGTTCGTCACCGGGGGGCTTCCGGGGGAGCGGGTAGTCGCGGAGATCACTGAGACGGGAAGACGGTTTGACCGGGCGCGAGTGACCCAGGTGCTTGAGGCCTCCGACGGCCGGGTTGAGCCGCCGTGCCCCATCGCCGAGCGATGCGGGGGGTGCGACTGGCAACACGCTGACCAACCCACCCAGTTGAAGCTGAAGACCGCCGTCGTGGCCGAACAGCTTCAGCGGCTGGCTGGAGTCGACTGGAACGGAACGGTCGAGGCGGTCCCCGGGGGGCTCACCGGCTGGCGCACGCGGGTGCGCTACGCCGTCGACGAGGCAGGCCGGGTGGGTTTCCGGGCACGGCGTTCGCATGAGATCGTCGCGCTGCCCGAGGGCGGCTGCCTGATAGCGGCGCCCGGGCCGACGGTGGCCGAACTCACGCTCCAGGCCCGCCCCGGAGGAGAGCTCGAGGTCACGGTAGGCGAGGATCGCACCGTCGTGACCGCCGTTGCCGGGGGGAGACGTGAGGCCACTGTGCGGCAACGCGTGCGGGGCCGAACCTACGAGGTGGCCCCCGGCGGATTCTGGCAGGTCCATCCACACAGCGCGGACACTCTCACTGGCGCGGTGCTGGAGGGTCTACGGCCGGAACCAGGAGATCGCGTGCTCGATCTCTACTGCGGGGTCGGGCTCTTCGCCGGCGCCCTCGTGGACGCCGGATGCATGGTGCTGGGGGCTGAGCTGTCACGCGAGGCGGTGCGTCTGGCCCGCCGCAACGTGCCGGAGGCCGACTTCGTCGCCGGCGCCCTTGAGCGGGGGCACCGCGACCTGCCCGAGTGGGCCGACCTCGTGGTGCTCGACCCGCCTCGAAAGGGGGCCGGCGCTGATGTAGTCCGCGCGATCGTCGATCGGGGACCACGAGCGGTGGCCTACGTCGCGTGCGACCCTGCCGCGCTCGCCAGGGACCTCGCCACTTTTGCCCAGCTCGGCTACGGATCGGTTGATATCAGGGCCTTCGACCTGTTCCCCATGACCCACCATGTGGAGTGCGTGGCGATCCTGCGCCCTCGGCCTGACGCCCCTGACCAACCCCTAGACTGACGGGGACCGGCGATGGCGCCGCGCATGCGTGAACCATGGTATCTTGATATCAAGACAGTTTGGCGAGTGCCAAGTTAAGGAGAAGGATGAGCGTCAACAGTTTCGGGGCCAAGGCGAGCCTCGACGTCAACGGCACCTCGTACGAGATCTTCCGGGTCGATGCGGTCCCGGGCTCGGAGAAGTTGCCCTTCAGCCTCAAGGTCCTCCTGGAGAATCTGTTGCGCACCGAGGACGGCGCCAACATCACCCGCGACGACATCGCGTTCCTGGGCGCCTGGGACCCGGCCGCTCAGCCCGATCATGAGATCCAGTTCACGCCCGCCCGCGTCATCATGCAGGACTTCACCGGCGTGCCATGCGTGGTGGACCTGGCCACCATGCGCGAGGCGGTCGCGGGGCTCGGTGGGGACCCGTCGAAGGTCAACCCCCTCTCGCCCGCAGAAATGGTCATCGACCACTCCGTCATCGCGGAGGTGTTCGGCATCGCCGGCGCCTTCGAGGCGAACGTGGACATCGAGTATCAGCGCAACCGCGAGCGCTACCAGTTCCTCCGGTGGGGCCAGAAGGCGTTCGACGACTTCAAGGTCGTGCCGCCTGGCACCGGCATTGTGCATCAGGTCAACATCGAGCACCTCGCGCGTGTGGTCTTCCCTCGCGTCGTGAACGGCGTCCTGCAGGCATACCCCGACACCTGCGTGGGCACGGACTCGCACACCACCATGGTCAACGGCCTGGGCGTCGTCGGGTGGGGCGTCGGCGGAATCGAGGCTGAGGCGGCCATGCTCGGGCAGAGCGTCTCGATGCTCCTCCCGCGGGTCGTGGGCTTCAAGCTCACCGGCAAGCTGAACGAGGGCACCACCGCGACAGACCTCGTCCTCACCATCACCGAAATGCTGCGTGAGCACAAGGTGGTGGGCAAGTTCGTCGAGTTCTACGGCGACGGCGTGGCGGCGGTGCCGCTGGCCAACCGCGCCACGATCGGCAACATGAGCCCCGAGTACGGCTCCACCATCGCCATCTTCCCGATCGACGAGCAGACGATCGCATACCTGAGGCTCACCGGACGCGACGAGCAGCAGATCGCCCTCGTGGAGTCCTACGCGAAGGCGCAGGGGCTGTGGCACGACCCGAGCGTCGAGCCGCAGTACTCCGAGTACATCGAGCTGGACCTCGCCACCGTTGTCCCCTCCATCGCAGGTCCGAAGCGTCCGCAGGACCGGATCCGTCTCGACGAGTCGAAGGCGGCCTTCCGCGAAGCGGTCGCAGGGTTCGTTGGAGCCCCGCATGACGCGGACGCCTACTCCGGCTACGACCGGGCCGTCGCGGCGACGATGGAGGCTTCCGACCCCACCGGAGTGAATCCGAGCAGCGTGGACGATTCGCCGGCCCCGTCGGACCCGGCACACCACACGATGCGCCCCCGCGTGCATGCCGCGGCACCGGTGACCCTGGCCGACGGGACCTCCTTCGAGCTGGATCACGGCGCCGTGACGATCGCCTCGATCACCTCCTGCACCAACACCTCCAACCCGAGCGTCATGATCGGCGCGGGCCTGGTGGCGAAGAAGGCGGTCGAACGCGGTCTCACCCGCAAGCCCTGGGTCAAGACGTCGCTGGCCCCCGGCTCGCAGGTGGTCACCGACTACTACGACCGCTCCGGGCTCACCAGCTACCTCGACGCCATCGGATTCAATCTGGTCGGCTACGGGTGCGTTACCTGCATCGGCAACTCCGGTCCGCTGATCCCGGAGGTCACCGACGCCGTCAATGCCCACGACCTGGCGGTCTCGGCGGTCCTCTCCGGAAACCGCAACTTCGAGGGCCGGATCAATCCCGACGTCAAGATGAACTACCTCGCCTCGCCGATGCTTGTCATCGTCTACGCGCTGGCAGGAACCATGGACATCGACCTGTTCAACGATCCGATCGGGCAGGATCCGGAGGGCAACGACGTCTTCATGCGCGACATCTGGCCCACCGAGGCCGAGATCGACGAAGTCATCAACGACTCGATCAGCGCGGAGATGTTCGTCACCCGCTACGCCGACGTGTTCGCCGGCGATGAGCGCTGGCGGTCGCTCCCCACCCCGGACGGCGAGACCTTCGAGTGGGATGCGGACTCCACCTATGTGCGGAAGGCGCCCTACTTCGACGACATGCCCGCAGAACCCACACCGGTCGAGGACGTGTCCGACGCCAGGGTGCTGCTCAAGCTGGGGGACTCTGTCACCACGGACCACATTTCGCCCGCGGGGAGCATCAAGGCGGACTCGCCGGCCGGCCGGTACCTGACCGAGCATGGGGTTGAGCGGAAAGACTTCAACTCCTATGGATCGCGCCGCGGCAATCACGAGGTCATGATTCGAGGCACGTTCGCCAACATCCGGCTGCGCAATCAGATTGCGCCGGACACCGAGGGCGGCTTCACGCGCGACTTCACGGTCGACGGGGGCCCGGTGACCACCGTCTACGACGCGTCGGTCAACTACGCCGCAGCGGGCATTCCGTTGGTGGTGCTGGCGGGCAAGGAGTACGGGTCCGGCTCGTCGCGTGACTGGGCGGCCAAGGGCACCGCACTGCTGGGCGTCCGGGTGGTGATCGCCGAGAGCTACGAGCGGATCCACCGCTCCAACCTGATCGGCATGGGCGTCCTCCCGCTCCAGTATCCGGAGGGCCAGACCGCCCAGACGCTGGGGTTGACGGGTGAGGAGTCCTTCTCCGTCTCGGGAGTCACGCAACTCAACGAGGGCTTCACGCCGAAGACCATGACGGTGAAGGCGGTCCGCCCGGACGGCACCGAGGTCGTCTTCGAGGCGGTCGTGCGCATCGACACGCCGGGGGAGCGCGGCTACTACGTCAACGGCGGCATCATGCAGTACGTGCTCCGAAATCTCGCCAGGAGCTGAGCCTGTCGTCGCGCAAACGAGGCGGTCCCCTTCGGGGGGTCGCCTCGTTTGCGTCTCCCTGGTCTGGTCGAGGTCTTTACTTCTGTCGGGGGCATGAGATTCAATAGAACACATGTTCGATGATGACGAAATGATCCGGGTCTATGTGCCGCCTGGGTGGCCGGGCACGGTGCGGCCGCCCGGTTCGCAGGGGTGGCTCGCCTCGGCCGAGGGCTATCTTCTGGATTGCTGCCCCGCGGAGTATCGGGGATACCAGCTGCTACGTCGGCATCCGGTGGTACTGGCACGCCTGGCGGGGGAGTTCGTCGCCTCGCAGCTGCTGGCCACCAGGACGGGCCTCACGGGCCTGCGTTCTTCCCTGGCCGGCGCTGTGGACTCATCCACCGCGGATCAGGCCGCAGCCCTCCTGCAGCAGGAGGAGGCACGGCTCACCCGGGTGGCCAGGGGAGTAGATCTGGTGGAACAGGCGCTCCGGGACGCGCGGTTCGTGCCCAGGCTGTAGCGGTTCGTAGCGGGGGTGCTCTGGTGTTAGGGCCTACTATTGTGCGCATGTCCTTGGTCGAATCGATCCAGAGCCCACGCGATCTTCGTGCGCTCTCCCGGCGGCAGCTCGTTCAGCTCGCCTCCGAGATCCGGTCCTTCCTCATCACGAAGGTGAGCCGGACGGGTGGCCACCTGGGGCCCAACCTCGGCGTCGTTGAGCTGACCATCGCCATCCATCGGGTGTTCGACTCGCCGTCGGACCCCGTCATCTTCGACACGGGCCACCAGAGCTACGTGCACAAGATCCTCACGGGCCGGGCGGCCGGGTTCGACACCTTGCGTCAGCGCGGCGGGCTGTCGGGCTACCCGGAGCCGGCCGAGTCCGAGCACGACTGGGTGGCCAATTCGCACGCGTCCACGGCCCTGTCGTGGGCCGAAGGTCTGGCGAAGGGATTCCGGCTCCGCGGCGAGCAGCGCACGGTGGTTGCCGTGGTGGGCGACGGCGCCCTCACCGGCGGCATGGCCTGGGAGGCGCTCAACAACATCGCGGCCACCCCCGGTCTCCGCCTCGTGGTGGTGGTCAACGACAACGGCCGTTCCTACACCCCAACGGTGGGCGGCCTCGCGAACCACCTCGCAGGGCTCCGCACGGACCAGCGCTACGAGAAGACGCTCAGCCTGATCAAGCGCACTGTGAACCGGATGCCGCTGGTGGGGCGTCCCGTCTATGACCTCATGCACGGCGTGAAGACCGGTATCAAGGACGTTGTCGCCCCGCAGTCGATGTTCTCGGACCTCGGGATCAAGTACATGGGCCCGCTCGACGGCCACGACATCACCTCCCTCACCAATCACCTTGAGCAGGCCCGCCACTTCGGGGGACCGGTTCTTGTCCACTGCGTCACCCGGAAGGGTCGCGGCTTCCAGGCTGCGGAGGAGCATGAGGAAGACAGGTTCCACGCCGTCGGCCGAATCAACGAGATCACCGGCGAGCCGCTGTCGGCCTCAGTGCAGGCCACCTGGACCGACGCCTTCGCCGAGGCGATGGTGCAGGTGGGTCAGCGTCGCCCCGACGTGGTGGCCGTCACAGCTGCGATGCTGTACCCCACGGGGCTCGGCCGGTTCGCCGCGGCCTTCCCGGACCGCACCTTCGACGTCGGCATCGCCGAGCAGCACGCCATCGTGTCAGCGGCCGGCATGGCGCGCTCCGGCCTGCACCCGGTGGTGGCGTTGTATGCCACGTTCCTCAACCGTGCCTTCGATCAGGTGCTCATGGACGCCTCGCTGCACGGTGTGGGCCTCACCATCGCCCTGGACAGGGCGGGTGTCACGGGGACGGACGGCCCGAGCCACAACGGGATGTGGGACATGAGCCTGATGGGCCTCGTGCCAGGGCTGCAGCTGGCGGCTCCGCGGGACCAGGCGCGGCTGGTGGCCGCCATTGACCGGGCCGTCGAGGTCGATGACGCCATCACGGTGGTGCGCTACTCCAAGGAGCGCCTCCCCGACGAGATCGCGGCTGTGGCCCATGTGGGCGAGGGACTGGCCCGCGTTGACATCCTCCGTCGAGCCGAGGGAGCCAGGGTGCTCATCGTCGGTTACGGCCAGTTCGCCGGGATGGGCCTGGGCGTGGCAGAGCGGCTGGGGGACCAGGGAGTGCCCGCCTCGGTTGCCGATCCGCTGTGGGCCCTGCCTGTCAGCCAGGATCTCGTCAGCCTCGCCGCCGGGCACGATCTCGTCGTGACCTTGGAGGACAACCTGGTGGAGGGTGGCGTCGGCCAGAAGCTCCGCTCAAGGCTCGCCGATACCGGCGCCGCCACGCGGGTCCTCACCTTCGGTATCCCGCAGCGCTTCCTTGCCCACGGATCACGCGACGAGGTGCTCGAGGAGATCGGACTGACGGCTGCCAAGACCTCCCTGCAGGTGTTGGGTGTGGTCCTGAGCGGATCAGAGCTGGAGGAGACTGCGGGGCGTCCGGCCTAGCTGTCGAGGGCCTCGGCTATCAGGGGCTCCAGGAAGTCCGCCTGCCAGGGCCTGGCACCCAGACCGATCAGCGCGTCCCGTGTCACGACGCTGTGCTCGAACAGCGCTCCGTGCAGTGCCGCAGGGGGAGCCACCAGACTCGGCTGTAGCCCGCCAAGGTCGCACGCCAACTCGTCGACGGCCGGACGCACCTTGGCCCACCGCTCGGCGGCCTCCGGGTTGATCCGGTCCCAGGTGCGGGGGTGGGGCACGCCGGTGTGCGGTCCGCGCCGGGGTGGGTAAAGGGCTTCCGGCATGGCCCTGACCTCATCCAGCGCCCCCATCCAGTTGGTGAGGAAGCGCTGCCCGGGCTGGGTGCTGAAGCCGGGGAGGGCCTGGGCCTGGGCGCGGGTGGGGACCGCCTCCCTGGCTCGGACGGCCAGTTCCAGGATTGCGGAGTCGTGCAGGATCCAGCCGGGAGGCCGGTCGCGTCGCTGCGCGATGGCGTCGCGCTCCAGCCACAAAGCTCGTGCCACGGCGTATTGCCGGGGCGTGCGAAGGGTGGTGATGCCGGTGAGGCGTCGCCATGGGTCCACCCTCGGTTCCGGCACCGCGGTGAACCGCGTGAGGGCGTCGTCGAATTCCTGGTGCGCCCAGGTGTCGCGGCCGGTGGCGCGGAGTTCATCGCCGAGGATGACGGCGAGTTCAAGCAGGTAGTCCACATCCAACGCTGCGTACGTCAGCCAGGAGTCGGGCAGCGGGCGCTTGGACCAGTTGTCCGCGGAGTGGGCCTTCCGGAGCCGCACCCCGAGTTCCGCGAGGAGGAGCGCGCCCAGGCTGGCACCCGGCTTCGCGAGGAGTCGTGCCGCCAGCTCGGTGTCGAAGAGCTGCGGGGGAATGATGCCGATCTCACGCATGCAGGGCAGGTCCTGGCTTGCGGCATGGATCAGCCAGGTGGCCTCGCCGCAGGCCTCAACCAGGCTGCTGAGGTCCGCCGGCCCGTCGTTCTCGAACGCGATGGGGTCGATCAGCCACGTGCCCGCTCCTTCCCGACGGATCTGGAGCAGATAGGCCTTCGGCCAGTAGCGGTGCCCGTGGGCGCGCTCTGTGTCGAACGCGACTGGACCCGTGCCGGCGCTCAGCGCGGCCAGGCACGCAGCGAGGGAGGGCGCGTCCGCGACCACGGGCCGGAGCGGTTCGCGGCTCTGCTCGACGTAGGTCACGAGCGCCGGCCCAGGGGCAGTGTGGCCACGCCGGGGGGAAGGGGCGGCTGGCCCGCCACCTGGCCCACGAGATCCTCCCATGCGGCAAGGTGGCTCGTCAGCGGGTGCCGGTCGTTCAGCGT
Source organism: Tessaracoccus luoxuelianae (assembly GCF_055326245.1). Lineage (NCBI taxonomy): Bacteria > Bacillati > Actinomycetota > Actinomycetes > Propionibacteriales > Propionibacteriaceae > Tessaracoccus > Tessaracoccus luoxuelianae. The sequence continues at coordinate 12,478 of NZ_JBUZNO010000001.1, read as the reverse complement.
GGGGGTCCAGGAACAGCGGAGCTCGACCTCGGCGCGGTCTTCGTCGGCCATCTCCCCGAAGCCCCTCCCGTAGGAAGCCGTGACCGTCCCGGCCAGCGCCTGCGCGAGGCAGCCGCGGCTCTCAACCGCCTCGGTGAACCACGACCATGCAACCTCGGGCAGCAGTGGATCGGTCACCATCTCCATCTCGACGTCGGCGCGGACGTAGGTGACGAGGCGGAAGGTTCCACCCCAGGACTCGTTCCCGGAGGGATCGTGCAGGAGGATGAGTCTCCCCGAGGCTAGGGGCTCGTCTGTGCCGGCGAGCTCGGCCTCGATGGCCACCGAGAAGGGCGCGATCCGCTGAGGGGACCCGATCTCGTCCGTGTTGAACCCGCGCCTCCAGGTCATGGACTCGAGCTCTCGCAGCGCCCGCGCGAACGGCTCCGGGGGGATGGGGGTCACGTTCGCTGGCACGGGTGACAGCCTAGGCCGGGGCGCATCCGATCCAGCGATGGCGCGCCGGGCGCGGGCCCGGCTAGGCGCGCCTGAGGCGCAGGCTGACCGAGTTGATGCAGTAGCGAAGGTCCGTGGGCGTCTCGTAGCCCTCGCCCTCGAAGACGTGGCCGAGGTGTCCGTCGCATGCGGCGCAGCGGACCTCCACCCGGGTCCGCCCGCGGATGGAATCGTCGCGCAGGTAGCGGACCCGTTCTTCGGCCAAGGGGGAGAAGAAGCTGGGCCATCCGCAGTGGGAGTGGAATTTCTCGGTGCTGCGGAAGAGCTCGGCGCCACACCCGCGGCACTCGTAGATGCCCTCATCCTCAGTGTCCGTGTATTCCCCTGTGTAGGCCATCTCGGTGCCGGCCTGGCGCAACACCTTGAACTCCAGCGGCGACAGCTCGGTGCGCCACTGGTCGTCGGTCTTGGACACGGGGGCGACGTAAGGCTCTGTCATGGATCGAGCTTAGGCACCCGAGTCAAGGCTCAGGAGTCGTCGCCGTCCAGGCCGTCGGGTAGGCGCGTTGGGGTCCCGTCGAGCAACTCCATGGCGCCGAAGGCGTAGCGCGCCAGGATGAGCTGGCAAAGGTGTGGGTTGTCCCCGATGGGGGCGGTGACGGCGACGGCGCCGGCCCGCAGCGCGGCCTGCGCGTGGGCGCGGTAGGCGGGCGTGGGAGTGAGATGGAGGCTGCCCACCGCGATGTGTCTCCGGCCCTGCATGCGCAGCGACTGGACGGCCGCAGCGGTTGCCGTTCCGTCTCCGTCCTCGACGGCGAGCTGGACAGGCAACCTGTGGTGGGCGGACCACTGCCGTGCCCTGCGTGCCAGAAGGGAGGAGCCACGCACGTCTCCACCACCCGGGGCGGTGAGGATGAGTCCGTCGATTTCCAGGGCGCCCCCTCGGTGAAGGGCCTCCCGCACCCGTTCGTCGAGGATGTTGAGCACCTCGCCCGCAGGGCCGACGGGGCGGCTCACCGCGAGGTGGATGTCCGAGGAGTGCGAGAAGGTGTCCAACTCCGGGGGGTGCGCAGCGGCCGAGACAAGATCCAGGGGCACCAGGACGGCCTCGGCCACATCGTCGGCAACCAGGGCCTTGATGACGTCCTCGAGCCTGGGGGAGACGCCGCCCAGCCTGGCGAGGTGGATGCGCAGGTCCGGCCGGGAGTCGCGGAGGGCCGCAGCAATGGAACGTAGCGCCTCCGACACCGGCACGTCGTCCGGGCCGTCAGCCACGAGCACGATTGCCGGCGCCGTCATCGACTCTCTCTCATCGGGCCACAGAGCATGGCGGTTCGAGGATCTAGAGTGGGCGATGGCGGTTTCGAACCGCCGACCTCTTCGGTGTGAACGAAGCGCGCTACCACTGCGCCAATCGCCCCTAGCGAAACGGGAGTCTAGTGGAATCCGCGGGAGAACGCGAACCGACGTCGGGTACTCGCTCCAATTGCCGGGTGATCGGATGGCGCAGCTCTCCTGGTTATCGCTTGACGTGGTCGGCCGCTCGAATTCGCCAAGCGCCACATAGACCCGCCGTCGGTCAGCGAGCCAACGACGATCATCCTCAGCGGCCAAGTGCCGCCGTTCCGCGGACCGCCCCAACCACGTCGTCATCACGACGCCGACGATCGTGCCGGTGACGCCGAAGCCGCCAGCGACCACGACGGCGAACAACTCAGGAGTCACAAGGCGAGACTATGCCGTCTGGTTGCCCTCCGAATGAATGCTTCTCCACTCACACTCAAAGGGCACCGTGCTCCAGCAGAAGGCCGGGTTGTTGCATCTGATGCAACATCACGCGTGGTTGGCGTGGGCCGCGGATCGGCTGGGGGTACGTTCGTGTTCGTGGGTCTGCGCGTCATGGTCCGGAGGTTTGCCGGCTCTTGCGTAGCCGGGCGGCGGACCATCCAACGAGCTCGGCGACGCCGCCGACGACCGCGTCGTAGACGATGCCTTTGAGGAGGTGTTCCCAGAGGTTGGCCCAGGCTTGAGCGTCTGTCTCGATGCAGTCTCGCCCCCACAGTGAGCAGTTCAGCGTCTGCTGGGCGGCTATCTGCGAGCCCACGATTCCGGAGCCGATCAGGGCGACCCATCCCAGGGCTTCGGTGCCCTTGCTGAGGTACTCGCGGGTGCCGCTTTCGCGTAGGAACGCTCCGACGAGGATGGCGATCCATGCCAGGACCTGGACGACCTGCGCTACGTCTGCGAGCAACTGGTAGTCGGCGCCCAGCTCGGGATTCATGCGATGAGTCTGCTCCTCCGGCGGCCGACACGCGCGTGATTCCCGGGCTCGGTCCCATGAGATTCAGCGGAGTTGGTTCACGCTGTGGCCGGGTCGGGTTCGGGTTGGTAGGGGGTGTGACGGCGTCTCTGCACAAGCTGACTGCCGGGTCGGGGTATGACTACCTGACCCGGCAGGTTGCTGTCCAGGATTCGACGGAGAAGGGGCACGCGTCGCTGACGAGCTACTACACGGAGAAGGGTGAAGTGCCCGGACGGTGGGTCGGCGCCGGCCTGGAAGCGTTGGAGATGCAGCCGGGTAGTGCGGTGTCGGAGGCGCAGATGCGTGCCTTGTTCGGGGCCGGGTTCCATCCGGACATGGAGGCCCGGCTGGCTGCTCTCCAGGCCGACGCGACGCCCGCGCAGATCCGCCGAGCGGCCCGCCTGGGGTCGCCGTTCCAGGTGCGGACGGCGGCCACGGTGTTCCAGCAGGAGGTCGCGATCCGGTGCAGTCAGTGGGCTGCGGCCAACGGGCTGGGCAGTGGTGGGACGGTGCCGGTGGATGTGCGGGCCGGTATCCGCAACGAGCTCGCCACTGCTGGTTTCGAGGCTTGGATGGGGAGGGCGCCGAGCGGGGTGGAGTTGTCGTCGGAGGTGGCGACGTTGACGAGGAACCCGACGATCGCGTGCGCCGGGTATGACGTGACGTTCACGCCGGTGAAGTCGGTGTCTGCCCTGTGGGCGGTGGCGCCGCAGCAGGTGGCGGCGCAGATCGAGGAGGCTCACAACGCGGCTGTCGCGGACGCGCTGCGGTATCTGGAGGAGCGGGTCCTGTTCTCGAGGCGTGGGCATGGTGGGGTGCGGCAGGTCGAGGTCACCGGCCTGATCGCGGCGGCGTTCACGCATCGGGATTCGCGGGCGGGGGATCCGAATCTTCACACCCATGTCGCTGTCGCGAACAAGGTCCAGACCTTGGATGGGGCGTGGTTGGCGGTCGACGGCCGACCGTTGCATGCGGGGATGGTGAGCATCTCGGAGGTGTACAACACGGCTCTGGAGGCCCATCTGGTGGCCCGTCTCGGGGTCCGGTTCGCGGTCGACACGGCGCGTGATGCGGGTAAGCGGGTGGTGCGGGAGATCTTGGGTGTGCCGGCCCGGTTGCGGGAGGCGTGGTCGAGCCGGCGGGCGGCGATCGAGGCCCGTCAGGCGGAGTTGGCAGTCGACTTCCAGCACGCGCATGGCCGGCCGCCGACGCCGGCCGAGGCGATCGCGTTGGCGCAGCAGGCCACGCTGGAGACCCGGCAGGCCAAGCACGAACCCCGCTCCCTGGCCGAGCAGCGCACCACCTGGGCGACCCAAGCGGCTGCCGTCCTCGGCGGCGACGGGGTGGCCCGGATGCTCACCGACGTGACCGCCGCCGGCCACCAGTCGGGGCCTCCGGTCACCACGGAATGGGTCGACTCTGTGGCCGGCGAGATGGTGGCCCGGATGGGTCTGTCGCGGGCGTCGTGGACGGTGTGGCACCTGCAGGCCGAGGCGTCACGTCGTGCCCGGGAACGCGCCACCACCCCGCGGCAGGCGGAGGAGTTGACCGCCGCGCTGCTGGCGGCCGCGACCGCCAGGTGTCTGCCGGTGGCCGGCTGGACCGATCCGGTCAGTGATCCGCAGCTGCTGCGCCGCAGTGATGGGGAGAGTGTCTACAGCACCGTCGGGGGTCGCCGGTTCACCTCCACCGCCGTGATTGAAGCGGAGGAGACGATCACCGCGGCCGCCGGCAGGACGGATGGGCGGCGGGTCGAGGAGGTCGACGTCACGGTGGCGCTGCTGGCCTCCACCGCCGGCGGTGTTGCGTTGAACGCGGGGCAGATCCAGCTGGTGCGGCAAATGGCGACCAGCGGTTGCCGGGTGCAGGGGGGGTTGGCAGCGGCCGGGTCAGGCAAGACCACAGCGTTGGCGGTGTTGGCCGGCGCGTGGCGGGAAAGCGGCGGCACCGTGCTGGGTCTGGCGCCCTCCGCAGTCGCGGCCGGGGTGCTGGGGGAGCAGGTCGGAGCCTCGGCGACGCTGGCGAAGATCGCCCACGACCTCCACCACAGCCCAGCGGGCGTTGAGGCTCTGATCGGTGCGGAGACGTTGGTGATCGTCGACGAGGCCGGGATGGCCGATACCCCCACCCTGGCAGTGGTGGTCGGGTTCGCGATGGGGCGGGGGGCGTCGGTGCGGCTGATCGGTGATGATCAGCAGCTCGCCGCGGTCGGCGCCGGCGGCGTGCTGCGCGACATCACCGAGACCCACGGCGCGGTACAGCTGACCGAGGTGATGCGCTTCATTGACCCCGCAGAAGCAGCAGCATCGCTGGCGCTGCGGGAGGGCCGGCTCGAGGCGCTGGGCTTCTACCTCGACCAGGGACGGATCCATGCCGGCTCCGAGGAGACCGTGCTGCGTGACGCGCTGGCCGGCTGGCTCCACGATCGTGGAGCGGGGCTCGACAGCGTGATGCTGGCCGGCACCCGAGAAAGCGTCGCCCAACTCAACCGGTGGGCCCGCGACCACCGCCTCACCGACACCCCCGACGACACGCCGCCGGCGGTGGTGGTGGGGTTGTCGGATGGGAACGTGGCATCGGTAGGGGATGTGATCGTGACCCGGATGAACGACCGCCGTATCCCGATCAGCGCGACGGATTGGGTGAAGAACGGCGACCGGTGGACCGTCACCGGCGTCGACCCGGCCGGCGCACTCCGAGCAGTCCACCGCAGCACCGGGCTGCGGGTCGTGCTGCCGCCGGCGTATGTGTTGGAGCATGTGGAGTTGGGGTACGCGGTGACGGTGCACTGCGCTCAGGGGGTCACGGTCGACACCACCCACACGGTGCTGACCGGGACGGAGAGCAGGCAGCAGTTGTATGTGGCGATGAGCCGCGGCCGCCGCTCGAACGAGGCGTATGTGCAGGTCGTCGACGGGGGAGAGGAGAATGCCCCGATCCATCCCGCGACGCTGCGGCCGGTCACCGCCGGCGACGTCCTCGAGCAGGTCCTGGCCCGGGACGGATCCTCCCGATCGGTGACCACCGAAGCCCGCCACGCCACCGATCCGTACACGAGGCTGGGGCTCGCGGCCGCCCGCTACACCGACGCGGTCACGGTGGCCATCGAGCAGCTGCACGCCGACGCCGCCACCGAGTTGGATGAGCATGCCGACCAGGTGGTGGAGCAATTGACGTCCTGCCCGGCGTGGCCGACGCTGCGGTCCCATCTCCTGCACGCGGCCGCCGACAGCGCCGCTACGCCGCTGGAAGTTCTGCGGGCGGCGGTCGATGCCCGTGAGCTGGGGACGGCTGCGGATCCGGCGGCGGTGCTGACCTGGCGACTCCCCGACCCCGCAGGGGTGGGGCCGTTGCCGTGGCTCCCCGCCATCCCCTCCGCCCTCACCGCGCATCCGCAGTGGGGACCGTATCTGGCGGCGCGCCACCACCTGGTGGAGGACTTCGCTGTCGAGGTCCGTGACGCTGCGACGGTGGTGTCGCGGCCGGTGTGGGCGCTGCCCGGGCAGACGTTGACGGCGTCGAGTGTGGGGGAGGTGGAGGTGTGGCGGGCGGCGTGGCAGGTCGACCGCGCAGACCGGCGCCCCACCGGCCCCGCGCAGCTCGGTGCCGCGGCGCACCGCTGGCAGCAGCGTCTCCTGGATCGGTTGCGGCCTGCGCATCCGGTGGGGGTGTGGACCGATCTGCTGCGCGACATCCGCCACGACTTGCCGCGCGACCCCTACGCGGTCGTCCTGGCGCACCGCCTCGCCTCGCTCCATCAGGCCGGGGTGCCCGTCACCGAGCACCTCGCCGCAGCCGTGGCCGACGGGCCACTGCCCGCGGAACAGCCAGCGGCCGCGTTGTGGTGGCGACTGGCCCGCCACCTCGCCGCCGCCGACGGCCCCACCCTCCCCGCCTGGGAATCGGATCTGGTTGATCGGCTCGGGTATGAGGCGGCGGCGGAGTTGGAGGCCAGCCCCTGGTGGCCCCACCTGGCCGCCGCGATCACCCACGCCACCGACCACGGACACCACCTCGACAATCTGATCACCCCGACGGTGGATGTGTCCGGGTTCGATGATGCATGTCAGGCCATGCTGTGGCGCACACACCACCTCACCACCCCGCCTCCCGACGAGGTGGAGGAGCCGCCGCATCCCGACGAGCTGCCGCCTGAGGGAATCGAGGACATCGACTGGTCCACCCGCACCGCCGACCTCGCCAAGGCGGCGAGTTTGCGGGAGCGTACCGATCCGGACTTCACCGAGGTCGAGCTGCGGCAGGGGTTCGCGGCCGCCGACCGCTGGGCCGAGACCCCCCACACCCCGCAGCGCCTCGCCCAGGTCACCGAGGCGGCGGCCGGGTTCTTCGAGGCCCAGCTGCCCGGCTCATGGAGCCAGCACTACTTCAGGGAGCGGTTCGGGGAGGATCTTGCCGGCGACCCCCGGTTCAGGGTCGGGCACGCGCCCGCGGGCTGGACCTCCCTGGTCAGTGCGCTGCGGAAGCAAGGATTCGACACCGCCGAGTTGCTCGCGGCGGGGGTGGCCACCACCACCCGGCAGGGCACGGTGATCGACCGCTTCCGCGACCGCGCCATCCTCCCCATCACCCATGAAGGCGTCATCGTCGGGTTCGTCGGCCGCCGGCACCCCGACGCCGGCGACGACCACGGCCCGAAATACTTGAACAGCCCCGCCAGCGCGCTGTTTGCGAAACGAGACGTCCTCTACGGCCACCACCTCCTCCATGGCACCGCCACGCCGGTGATTGTGGAGGGGCCGATGGACGCGATCGCGGTCACCCTCGCCGGCCACGGGGCCTTCGTCGGCGTCGCACCGCTGGGAACCGCGCTGACCCCGGAGCAGACGCTGCTGCTGCGCGACGGACCCACCCAGCTGCTCGCCACAGACGCTGACAATGCCGGCCACGTCGCCGCCGAGAACACCTTCTGGCTCCTCGCGCAGCACCGCTTCGACCCACGCCGCCTGCTCCTCCCCGCCGGTGGTGACCCAGCACAGCTACTCCAACAGCACGGCCGCGACGCCCTCCACGACGCTCTGGTCACGGCCACCACGGTGCAGGGGGAGGTGATGATCCGTGACCGGGTCACGTTCCTCCACCCCGCCGAGGCTGGCCGGCAGGTCGCCGAGATCCTCGCCGCCCGCCCCCCAGCCACCTGGAAGCAGCACCAGGCGATGGTGCCGGAGGAGCAGACCCGACACCTGGTGACGCGGATCAACGCCTGGACCATCACCCCGGCCGCGGCCGCCGACCACGCACGCGAACAGACCAGGCAGATGCGCCGCCGCCTCGACCAGCCCCCAGCCGACCGCTGGCAGTCCTGGGCCGACCTGACCGGCCTGGGTGGGGTGGGGGAGTGGCCGCATCTCGCCGCCGGGCTCGACGAACTTCACCACGCCGGCGCCGACATACCGCTGTTGGCGAGGCGGCTGGCGAGGGTGCCGGCCGCAGTGGCGGCCGCGACCCTGGCACACCACGAGCCGGGGGCTGCGGTGGAGGTCGACTGGCGTCCCTGGGCTCAAGCGGTGAACCCGACCCTGCTGGGTGAAGGGTGGGGGAGTGTGCAGGCGGATCTGACCAGGTTGCAGGCCGCCGGCACCGACCTCACCGCCCTGGCTCGGAGGCTGGCGGGTCGCGACCCGGAGAAGGTGGTAGCGGGGCTGCGGAACGTGCTGCGCAACCTCGCCAGCCAGAGGCCCGCCGGTTCGAAGGTGTCGGAGGGGCCCGAGATGATGACGCTACAAGGATTGTGGAGAGGGGTGGGTCGCGATGATGGTTCACGCGGTGTGTGACCTGAGTTGGGGTTCTTCGAAGGCATGGCGTCTAGAAGTCGATCCCGTTTTGTCCAGCCCTCGCTTGAGGAGTTGTGGCTCAGCGCAGATGAGGAGTCCGTTGATGAATCAGTACGGCCGGTTCGCGGAGCAGTCGTGGCAGATGCTGGCCCCGGCCAGGTACGCGGCGTTGGAGGATCCCAACCACTTCTTCTCGACGTTGGGGCAGGAGGCCCAGACGCGGGTGGTGTGGCTGGCCGAGCAGATGCAGGGCCCCGACCCGACCGGCGAAACCTATTGGGAGAAGGTGGGTCGGCTCAACGCGATCCGGATGCAGGCCGAGGAGATCGTCCGGGCCGAGATGCTGACCCCGGAACCGGAAACCCTGGAAGAAGACGACGAGAACGCGGGCTTCGACCCGCAGACCTCTTCGATCCTGCAGCTGCTGATGGAGGCCCACCACGCGATCCACGACAAGACGGGCCTGATCGAGGACCAGTAACCCCCACCCCACCAGCGACCGCAGCCGGCGCGGCAGCCGGGCCGGTGGTGGGGGTGGGGTTTCGGGTTGGGGGGCAGGACGGTTTGGCGCCGTCGGGGGCGGTGGCCAGGTTCGATGCCAACGTGGCCGCGATCCGCGTCCTGCGCCGGGTGCAGGCCGAGGGCCGGCCTGCGACGCCAGGGGAGCAGGAGGTGTTGGCCCGGTGGGGGTCGTGGGGGGCGCAGGGCCTGTCGCAGATCTTCGACGAGTCCCGACCGGATCATGCGCAGCGGCGCCAGATGTTGCGGGAGTTGCTGGACCCGGCCGCCTACGATGCGGCGCGCCGCACCACGATCAACGCGCACTACACGCATGTGGAGTATGCCCGAGCGATCTGGGACACGCTGATCGAGCTCGGCGCCCCCACCACTGGGGGGCGGGTGTTGGAGCCGGGCTGCGGGGCGGGGGTGTTCATCGGGACCGCCCCCGGGGCGGTGTCGATGATGGGCGTCGAGCTGGACCCGACCACCGCCGCCATCGCCGCCCTGCTGTATCCAGCGGCGCGGATTCGTGCCGAGTCGTTTGCCGTGACCCGCCTGCCGGGCGGGTACTTCGACGCGGTGGTCGGGAACGTGCCGTTTGCTGATGTCCGGCTCCATGACCCGTTGCACAACCCGCACCACTACGTGATGCACAACCATTTCTTGTCCAAGTCGGTGCAGTTGACCCGCCCCGGCGGTTTGGTGGCGGTGTTGACCAGCCACTACACCCTCGACTCGCGTGACCCGGCGCATCGCCGCGACCTGCACCACCTGGCTGACCTGGTCGGCGTCATCCGGCTCCCCAGCGGTGCCCACACTGCGGCCGCCGGCACCGAGGCCGTCACCGACCTGCTGATCCTCCGCCGCCGCGTCGAAGGGGAGGCTCCGGGGGAGGATGACTGGGTCTTCACCGACCCGGTCACCCTCCCCGGACCCCACGGCACCGAGGAGACTCTCCACGTCAACCGTCGCCTGACCAGCAACCCGTCGCTGGTGCTCGGCCAGCCGGAGTGTCGGGTCGGGATGCACGGTGTGGCGGGCCTCCACATCACCCCCACCCCCGACATCGACACCAGTGAGGCCCTCCGCGCGGCCCTGGCGGGGATCACCCGGCAGGCGCGGGAGAGGGGGTGGACGTTCACCCCTGCCACCGGCGACTCGCCTGTGGTGGTGGGGGAGGGGGTGGCTGAGCGGGATGGGCATCTGAGCGCGCACCCTGATGGCCGGTTCACCGTGGTGGCGGAGGGCGTGAATGTGGCGGTGGAGGTCCCGGTCAGGCAACACGTGGAGGTGCTGGCCCTGCTCGAGTTGCGGGACCAGGCCCGAGGCGTGATCGCGGGCGAGACCACCGCCGCCGATGGTGATTCCGGGTTGGAGGAGGACCGGAGAAGGCTGCTGCGGTCGTGGGAACGCTACGTCGAGACGTTTGGGCCGATCAACCGGTTCACGTTGACGCAGCCGAAAGACCCGACCCGCAGACCGGCGCGGTTGATTCCGGCGGCGGTGCGGCTGGTGACCCGCCTCGACCCCTACGGTCCGCTGGTCGCGGCCCTGGAACGCTTCGACGACGACACCGGCCTGGCTCTGCCCGCGGGTTTGCTGACCGCCCGGCAGATCGTGCCCCGGGAACCCGTCACCTTGGCCGAGACACCTTCGGATGCTGTCAGTGTCAGCCTGGACACCCTCGGTCGCGTCGACCTGCCCACCATCGCCGCCCTGCTGGGCTGCGACCAGACCCAGGCACGACAACGGATTGATGATCTGGTGTTCGAGACCCCCACCCGCGAGGGTGACAGCAGCGGTGTGGTGTTGCGGGCCGAGTACCTCTCCGGCAACGTCCGCGACAAGCTCGACCTCGCCCGGCAGGCGGCCGCCGTCGATCCCCGCTGGCATCACAACGTGACCGCGCTGCGGGCCGTGCTGCCCCCCGATCTGGGGCCAGGTGACATCGCCGCCGCGCTGGGGGCGGTGTGGATCCCGGCCGAGGATCACACCTTGTTCATGCGTGAAATCCTCCAGGATCGGCAGGCGAAGGTGACTCATATTCATGGCTCCGAGTGGGTGGTCGAGGGCAACAAGTGGTCGATGTCGGCCACCCACGATTGGGGGACCCGCCGGCTGACTGCCCCCGAACTGATCCAACGTCTCCTGACCCAGACGCAGATCCTGGTCAAGGACTCCCACACCGACCGTGACGGCCGCAAGATCGACACGTTGAACGCCACCGAAACCGAGGCCGCGCAGGAGAAAGCCCGCCTGCTGGCGCAGCGGTTCGCCGGGTGGGTGTGGGAGGACCCCGAGCGTGGTGCGCGGCTGCAGGCCGAGTACAACCGCCGGTTCAACTCGATCGTGCTGCGCGACTACAGCGCCGAAGGTCAACAGCTGACGTTCCCCGGTTTGGTGAACTCGTTCACCCCGCGGCCGCACCAGCGGGCGGCGGTCGCGAGGATGCTCAACGAGCCATCCGTGGGCCTGTTCCACGTCGTCGGCGCCGGGAAGACCGCGGAGATGATCATCGGCGCCACCGAACTCAAACGCCTCCAGATGATCCGGAAACCCGCGATCGTGGTGCCCAACAACCTGCTGGCGCAGTTCACCCGCGACTGGATGCAGCTCTACCCCCACGCCACCGTCCTGGCCGCCGGCGCCGATGAGGTCACCGCCGACAAACGCCGCGCGTTCGTCGCCCGCGTCGCCGCCAACGACTGGGACGCGGTCATCCTCACCCGCACCGCCTTCCAAGCCATCTCCCTGGACCCGCGCCGGGAACTGGACTACCTCACCGAACAGACCCGCGACATCCGTGCCGCCCTGACCCGGCTCGCTGACGCCGGGGGCCGCGCCGAGTCCCGCGTCAAGGCCATCGAGAAGCAGATCCTGCGCGCCGAAGAGAAACTCAAAGCCAAACTCGACCAGCCCCGCGACCCCGGGATCAGCTTCGAAGAAACCGGCATCGACTACCTGGTCATCGACGAACTCCACGACTACAAGAACCTGCGCGTCGCCTCGAACATCCCCGGCGCCTCCATCGACGGCTCACAACGGTCCCAGGACCTCGACGCGAAACTGTGGTTCCTGCGTGAGCGCTACGGGCATCGGGTGATGACCGGCGCCACCGCCACCCCGATCGCGAACTCCGTCACCGAGATGTACGTCATGCAGCACTACCTCGCCCCCCACCTCCTCACCGACGCCGGGATCAACGACTTCGACTCCTGGGCCGCGACCTTCGGGGAAGTGGTCACCGGCTTCGAAACCAACATCACCGGCGACAAGTTCCAACTCCGCGCCAGATTCGCCCGCTTCACCAACGTTCCCGAACTGCTCACCATGTTCCACTCCTTCGGCGACGTGAAAACCGCCGCCGACCTCAACTTGCCCGTCCCCACCATCACCCCCCGCCACGACGGCACCCCCCTCCCGCAACTGCTCACCGTCGCGAAGTCCG